>NZ_JAXOJO010000006.1:0-288347 GCF_036663735.1 Parasphingomonas zepuensis
GTGGAATCGGCTTCCCTCTCCGTTCGTTTCGAGCGAAGTCGAGAAACCGCCAAGCAGCCCTCCACCAATGTTTCTCGACTTCGCTCGAAACGAACGGGTCTAGCTAAAGTCATCCCGCTCTAGCCACCCGGGCGCATCGCGAGAATGTAGGGATCATGTCCGCTCACCTGAGCGCGGCGACGAAGGCCCGCGCGTTGATGCCGACCTGTTCGGCCGACATGCCGGGCTTGTAGAGCGCCGATCCCAGCCCGAAGCCGCCGGCGCCGGCCGCGATCCACGGCGCCATGGTGTCGGGGGCGATGCCGCCGACCGGAAGCACCCTCACCTCCTTCGGCAATACCGCGCGCATCGCCTTCAGGACCTGCGGGCTCGATCCCTCGGCGGGGAACAGCTTGAGCGCGGTGGCGCCGGCGTCGAGCGCGGCAAAGGCTTCGCTCGGCGTCGCGATGCCGGGCAGCGAGACCAGCCCTTTCGCCGCACTCGCGGCGATCACCTTGAGATTGGCGTTGGGCGAGATGATCATCGTGCCCCCAGCCGCCTCGACCGCGGCGACATCTTCCACCCGCAACACGGTGCCCGCGCCGATCACGGCGCGCCCGGCAAAGCGCCTGGCCAGTCGGGCGACGCTGTCGAGCGGATCGGGCGAGTTCAGCGGCACTTCGATCAGCGTGAAGCCCGCATCGACCAGCGCATCGCCGATGGCGTCGATCTCCTGCGGGGCGACACCGCGAAGGATCGCCACCAGCGGGCATTGGGCAAAAGCGGCGTCGAAGGTGTCGAGATGAGTCATGACGGGTTTCCGATGGCGATGATCCCGGCCGCGAAGGCCGTATGGCTGTCGACGAGCTGCGCCGCACGATCCAGGTGGCGGATCGCCGCGACATAAAGGCCGCCGAGCATTGGGTCGGCGAGGATATGGACCGTGTCGTGGTCCGACTGCGCCAGCCGTGCCGCCGCGTCGCCACCGATCAGCAAGCCGCTGGCGAAGGAGGCGGCGTCACGGTCGTCGCGCTGGCCGAGCAGCTTCGCGGCGCGGATGCCGAACAGCGACGCGGCAAGGTCGCGCTTGCGGCCTTCGTCGACGCCGGCGAGGAAAGCAGCGCCGGCGGTGACCTCGCCCCCCAGCTGCGCCGCCAGCAGGCCGTGCGTGCGCAACAGCGCGAACAGCTCGCCCGTCATCGCGGTGGTGAAGCCGGCGATCCGGCCATCCACCATCTCGACCCATTTGCAATGCGTGCCGGGCTGGACGAGCAGCGCGTCGCGCGGCACCAGCCCCGCCTCGACCGCGCCGAGCAGCTGGACTTCCTCGCCCCGCATAACATCGGCCGGGTCGCGCACTGATACGCCGGGGACGATCGCGGTGCGCGCATCGATGCGCAGCAGGCCCGCCGCGAGTTCGGCAATACCCGCCGGGGCCGGCACATAGGGCGCCGGCACCCATCCGATATTCGATCCGACCATTCCGGCGAGCAGCACCGGCAGGTCCCCGAAATCCGCGCGCAGCTCGGCGACGGCGCCGGGAAAGTCCTGCACTGAGGTCACGCCCCGGCCGTCGCGCTCGGTCCGCGTGACCTTGCCCTGCTCGATCAGGAAGACGCGGCGGTTGGTGGTCCCCCAATCGACCGCGATAAAGGCGCCGGCCCGTTCGATACTGGAGGGATTCACGGCTTCACTCCGGGCAGGCGGTCCCGCTCCGATCCCACCGCGGGTTCGGCCGACGCTCGACTTTCCTCTATCCTATTTGTCGGACTTGTCAGCAGCAGCCGTCCGCAGGCGAAGATCTGCCTCACCTGTAGTCCCTTTGCGACAGTCGTAACCATCGGCACATATTGCTGAAATCCGCGCTCCCTAGATCGCCAGCGACGAACCGGATGGTTCGCCACTGAAGCGCATAGAGGGACCTAATCATGAAAAAATTCTCAGCCTGCCTGCTCGCCACGACGCTGCTCCTGTGCGGAGCCCAGGCTCAGGCACAGGAAACCTCAGGCCCCGGCGCAGGCAGCGGCGACATCTATCTCAGCGTGTTCGTGGGCGACAATCTCGGCCGGGGACAGGTGTTCAGCGGCGCCACGGTCGGCGGCGCACCGCGCGACATCCGGACGCCGACCAAGGACGGTGTGATCGGCGGCGCGGCGATCGGCGTGATCGTTGCCGAAACCAGCTATGGCCGCTTCCGCGCCGAGGCCGAGCTTTCGGGCAGCAAGAACGACATCACCGATCTGGTGCTGAACGGGGTACCGCGCGATTTGGTGCGCGGCCGCAAGTCAGTGACGGCCGGCATGCTCAACGTCGCCTACGACACGCCACGCTTCTTCGATCGCCTGCGCTTCACGGCCGGCGTCGGCTTCGGCCTCGCGGCGATCGACTATGACGTCCAGTACAACGTCGCCGCCGCGGGCCCGGCCATCTCGATCTCGACCAACGAGTCCGGTCGTCTCGCCTATCAGGCGATCGGCGGCGCTTCCGTCCGCCTGACCGACCGTATCGAGCTGACCGGTGACGTGCGCTATTTCAAGGTCGGGTCGCATCAGGTGGAACGCTTCAACCTGACCACCGGCACGCTCGATTCCGTCCTGGGCACCACCTACCGCTCGACCCGCCTCACCGCCGGCGTGCGCTACATCTTCTAGCGGCGGGGGTTCCTGTCGGCCCTCGTTACGGGCCGACAGGCGCCCCCACCGACATCTCCCACCACCGAACACCGGCGCCGACATGCCGGTCCCTCCCGGGAGTCGACGATGCGTATGCGAGCCTTGTTGGCGACGATGGGTCTCCTTGGCGTGATCTGCGTTGCGATCCTGGCCCCCTCACTGGAACACCGGCACCTAGCCGGGCACGCCCGCCCCGCCCCCGATTGCGTCGATCCGCGGGCAGCGCCATGGGCACGCTGCGAAGTGCCGGTCCTGGAGTCGCGGGCCCCTTATCGCGGGACGTGCTTAGTCGCCTGGCGGAGACTGGTCGAGGCAAGCGTCTCGATCTCGGCTGGCCGCAATGCATGCAGGAGCTGATCGAACGTGCATTGCGCCGGCGCCTTGTCCGGACGCCAGCGCAGGAATCGCGTCCCGTGCCGGAAACGGTCGCCGGTCACCTGATCGTAGAGCACTTCGACGACGAGCTCTGGCTTTAGCGGGACCCATTCGGCCGACCGGGCATTGCTCCATCGGCTCGGGCCGCCCGGCGCCTTGCCGGTGAAACCGGATCCGCCCAGATACGGCGCGAGCTTCGCAGTGAGTTCGGCGCGTGCGGCCGCATCGAACCCCGAAATGAAGCCGACATGGTTGAGCTTGCCCACATCGTCATACAGCCCGAGCAGCAGCGATCCGATCGCGTCGCTGTCCGACGCGTGCCGAAAGCCCGCGACCACGCAATCGGCGGTACGCCGCTGCTTGACCTTGAGCATCGCCCGAACGCCTGGCTGATAGGGTTCGTCGCGCCGCTTGGCGATCACGCCGTCCAGCGCCCCGCCGCTATGGGCGAGCCAGTCCCGTGCGGCGCTCAACTCGAGGCTGATCGGCGACAGGCGCAGCGCAGCGCTCCCATGAAGCCCATGGAACCGCTCCAGCGCCGTGCGCCGCACCGCCAGTGATTCTCCGCCCAGATCTCGCCCGCCGATCCAGAGGCAATCGAACAGGATGATCTGCGCCGGCGTCTCCTGCGCCAGCCGCGCAATGCGGCTCGCGGCCGGATGAAGCCGCGCCTGCAGCGCATCGAACGACAGCACATCCCCCTGCGGCAACACGATCTCGCCATCGAGGATGAAGCTGGTGTCGGCGATCCCGGCGAGCAGCGCGACCAGCTCCGGGAAATACCGGTCGAGCGGCTTGCCGGATTTGGACTTGATCGTGACCCGATCGCCGTCCCGCAGCATCAGTCCGCGAAACCCGTCCCATTTGGGTTCGAACTGCCAGCCCGGCGCGTCGGGCAACGCGTCGACCAGCTTCGCCTCCATCGAGGCCAGCCCATCGAATATCGATGCGATCTCCGTCATGCCGTCTCGGGCACAGCCGTCTGAGCCAAATTGTTCGTCATCGCCATGGGCCTCCTGCGATCGGCTCACCGCTTGGATGCCGATCGCCACCGGACAGAACCGACGCAGCCATGAACCCGTTCCGGGGCCCCGCATTGGGCTGGCGGGAAATATCCACGCGCACATAACCCGTGTACGGCTCGGGGCGAATCTCCGAAAAACTGGAATTGTCAGATGGTGCTGCCGCTCTCCCGCCTTGGCTCCTTCTCGGCGACGCCTGATCTCATCGCCCCCGGTGGAGCGAGCGACACGCCTTCCGAACCAGCCCGCCAGAGCGATCCACTCACCGATCCGACCCATTGGCCGTCGGTCGCCAGCCATTATGTGATCATCGCCGCGAAAAGCACGGTCACGCTCGGCGTCACCCTTGCCGCTGAGGCGCTGATGCCCGGTCCGGACCAGCGCGGCGACGCACTGGTCGCGGCCGCCGAGCGCCAGCGCGATCGTTATGCCGCCATCTACGATCACTATGCCCAGCCCGGGCTGGCCGTCACGATCGAGACCTCGCTGCAGACCGGTCCGGCGCCGCACCCGCAGGGCGTCGAAGGCCTCCTAACTCTCGCGGGTGGCGGACACCTGGCCGGGGCAAGCGCCGCCCTGTTTACGGCGGTGGCCCCGGCATCGGCGGCGCTCGGCGCGATCGTCGCTGAATATGGCATCAGTCTCGAAGCGCTCGCCGCTGCCAACGCCGCAGTGCCGTTGTCGGCGATTTTCGGTGAAACGGTCGGGCTGACCGTCCCCGCTTATGTCGCAGCCACAAAAGGCGACAGCGCGGCAAGCATCGCCGGGGCGCCGCGTGCTGGCTCGCCAGCCCCTACGGCGGCAGAGATTCTGAACGCCCCCGAAAATGCCGCCCTGCCGCTACGACTCGGCGCAGTCCTCGCCTGCCCGCCACGCCCGGTGATCCTGCCCGAAGATGCGCTCACCCTGGCCACAGTGGCGACGGCCGCCGCGACGCATCCGGGCTGGCTTGCCGCCGACAGCAGCACGAATGCGATCCTGTCTGCCGGCTTCACCTTCACGATCGGCAATGCCACGGTCGTCGTTGGCGCGCGGCCGATGCCGCAAAGTTCCTATATCATCGAGACCTTTGCAGATGCAGTGCGCGGTTTCGCCGATCTCGGCGTTGCGATCACGGCCTATGAGCTCGGCCAGGTCAATGCCGACGCCCCCGGCCTGCTGATCGCCGGCGCCACCGCGCACAGCGCGCATTATGTCGTGACGGGAACGGCGACACTCGCCGACAATCCGGGCGGGGCAGCCAGCGCCGATCTGATCGCCGCCAACCTCGCCACGCCCGACCTCTTCGAGCCCGGCACGCTGCTCTGGCTCGGTGCGTTCGGCACCGGCATCGCGCCCGCGATTGTCCCGGCGACCGGAGAAACGCTCGCCGATTTCGCCAGGCGACACCTTTGCACCACCGCCGAGATCCTGGCCGCGAACGCCGCGCTCGAAGTGATCCCCGACACTGGTCTGGCCATCCCGGGCGCGGTCGCGCTGGCCGATTGGAACGCGGTTGCGGTGCCTTACACCTTGCGTGCCGACGACACCCTGTCAGGCGTGGCCGCCGGCTTCGATCTGTCTGACGCCCCGGACAAGACAACTGACCTCGCCGCGCGCAACGCCGATCTGCCCGGCACCGTGGCGCAGGACATCAGCTTCACCGTGAGCGTCGGCGGCACTCAGGTGCCGGTTCACACTGCCGGCCTGTTCAGCTTCGCGGCGGTGCTGTCCGCCGTTCGGCAAACCGCGCCTGACGCCGTCATGGCCGATGTCGCCGCCGCCTTCGACATGCCCGGCCGGCTCGCCCCGGGCGGCCTGCTCGTCGCACCGCCGGTCCTGTTCGCCGCCGCCACCGCACCGGCCGACATTCCGGCGCTATACGGCGTCCCGGCCGCCGCCTTTGCCGCGGCCAATGCCGGCATGACCGGCTTGCTGATCGCGGGAACGATGCTCGCCGCGCCCGAGCCCGGCGCGCCGGCCGTGACGGTGCTCGCCCGGGACTCGCTCAATGCCCTGGTCGGCCGCTTCAACGCGCTGTCCCGCGATGGCGGCGGCGAGCCCGTGACGATCGCGCACCTGATCGCCGCCAATGGCGACGTCCCGCTCTTCGCAGCCGGCGCCCGCGCGCTGCTTCCGCCGGCCGACATAATCCTGTCGCGCCCGATCGCCGCCAGCGGTCCATATCCGGGCCCGGCCTTCCCCCTCGCGGTCGAGCTCGTCGTAACGCGCGCTACCCCAACGGCCTGCGGCACGGTTCCCCCGCTCCTGCACGACGCGCTGACGCTCGACGCCTTCGGGCAGGCGCTGGTGACCGCGCTGCCCGATCTGCGCTTCGCCGTGGCGACCGCTGACGACCAGGCGAGCGAGCTCTGGGCCGTCGATTTCGGGGCCGCCGGCATCAAGTCGGTCGCTTTGTCCCCCGGCGCCAGCTTCGCCGCCAAGCCGATCCCACGCATGATCGGGCGGGCGCCGCTCTACCACGAACGGATCACGCGCGGAGTCCCGATCGCGCCGCTGGTCGACGGTCGCCTCGACCCCGGTCAGGCCGTCGGCCTTGCCTTTCACGCCGTCGATGTCGAGATTTGGGCGGTCCGCTTCCTCGGCGCCTTCGACCGGCTGCTGAGCCCGGCCATGGCGGCAGCAATCGACGCGGTGCCGGAACTGAAGCCGCAGGCCGAGGCCCTCACCCGCGCCGCAGCAGTTCTTCAGGCCGCCATCCCGGCTGATCTTGCCGCCATCTTCACGGTCCCCGACGCCGGGCAGACCGATCCCCGCGCCGTCACTGATCCCCGGCTCGCGGCCGGGCTCGCCGCGGCGCAGCGGACGATGGCCCAATCCGCCGACCTGTCGCCGGCCTCGGCCTGGGCGACCAGGGCAATCGTCCAGTTCGACGCCGCGGTCGACAGCGGCTGGACCCAAAATCCTCATCCCGACGAAACCGCGGCCTTGCTGGGCGACGCCGCTTTCACGCCATCACCGGCCGGGGAGCATGACCCCATGGCGGCTTGGCGGCTGGCGGCAGGTCCGCTTCCTCTGGCCGAAAAGGCGTCGTTCCTCACCCTGCTGCTCTCGGCGGACGATCCCGGCGAGCGGTCCCACCTCGCTTTCATCCCGGATTACGGGGTCTCCGGTCTTGAGCTTCAGCGCAGCGCCGGCGAGGCCGACCGACTGGCGATGATGCCCGTGCTGGCTGGCAGCACCCTCCCGTCCGCCCTCAGCGCGAAGGTCGCTGCGATCGACGTCCCGCTGCCGCTCACCACCGCCCCCGAAACACCCAACCTCGTCTCGCAGACCGCCCTGGCCGATCCGGCCAGCGCCGCGACGCTGGCGGGCGCCGCCCGCTGGCTGTTCGGCATCGTTTACGCGCACAGCCATGCCGCGCAGGACGAGGTCTTGGTCACAGCGGAATTCAATCTGGACTCGGCGGCACCGCGACGCACGGTCGGTGCAACGGCGAGCGGAGACCTGTTCACCGCCCTCGCCCAATATGTCCAGGTCGCCGACGAGCTCGACACGCTGCTTGCCGGCCTGGTCGCCCCGGGGCCAGCCCAGGACATCGGCAAGACGCAGGCCGCAGTCGCGACCTTTGCCGGGCTTGCGACCGATATCGCCAGCCTGTGGGGCGTTCGCAACGCCGGCGGCGGCGCCGGCCCGGGCGGCGACGACTGGCGTGCACGCTCGTCCTGTCCCCTCTCGGCCAGGATCAGTTACACGGCCGATGCGCCGCGTGACCTCGCCGCCTATACGCTCACCCGGCTCCCCGGTGCGACCGGCGGCGCGGTCGACTGGCCCGACGTCGCCGTAGAGGCCGCGGATGGGCAATGGAGCCCACTGCCCGGCGCAGCCCCGGACGGCCAGCGCCGCAGCTATTTCCCGCCAGACGGCGTTTCGGTGCCGGTCGCCGCCTCGCCCAACATCGCCCTGACTTGGCCCGTGCCCAACGTCAGCGCGCAGAACGCCCGCGCCACGCTCGCGGCGGTGCGCAACCGCGATCTGCTCGGCCCGGACGGCCCGGCCACGGCCGACGCGTTCGTCTTCCACACCGGCGTCGCCGCAGCCGCCGGAATCGTGGCCCCCGTAATCGTCCGTACCGATCCGCTGCTGCTGCAGGGTGAAACCGTCGCGGCAGCGCTCCAGACCGCGTTCGATACGCTGCTGCCGCCCGCTGGCCGGCCGGCGAACCTCAGCACGAGGATTTCCCTGTCCTACGCCTATGCCCTGGTGCCCGGACCCGATCCGCTGATGAGCGAGATGCCGGTAGCGCTGGTAAACGAGATGGTTCTCGACGGAAACACGGCCGGCACCATCGCGGCGACGCTGAACGACTGGCTGGCAAGCGCCGATCCCGATCGGACCCAAGCCGAATGGCGCCTGTCGCTTCGCTTTTCAGTGCCTGAGCCCGGGTCGGCCCTGCTGGAGATCGACCAGCTCATCTACCGGTTGTGAACCAAGGAGCGACGTTCGCCGTTCACCCCTGAGCAGTCGGGCGGATGACGATGCTGCCGACCTCCACTTCGGGCGGCTGCTCGATCGCGAAAAGGATGCCGCGCGCGATCGCCTCCGGCGCGATCCCGATCTCCCCAAGCTGCTCCTCGATCATCCGCTTCGTCGGCTGGTCGGTGATGCCGTCGCCGAAATTCGTCGTGATCATCCCGGGGGAGACCTCGGTCACGCGCAGGTTCGGCCCCGCCTCCTGCCGCAGCACCTCGGTCGCCGTGCGCACTGCATTCTTGGTGGCGGCATAGACCCCCATCGTCGGCACCATCTTGAGGCCAGCCGTCGAGATGACGTTGACCACATGCCCGCTGCCCTGTCGCGCGAACACCGGCAGGGCCGCGGCGATGCCGTACAGCGTGCCGCGCAAATTCACGTCGATCATCGCATCCCAGTCGTCGACCCGCAGCGCATCGAAGCGCGAGATCGGCCCGATCCCGGCATTGTTGACGATGACGTCGAGCCGCCCGCCCTGCTCGACCGCGAGCGCGACGAGCGCCTCGATATCGCTTCGGCGCCGGACGTCGGTCGCCCGGAACATGGCCTTGCCCCCACGGGCGATGATCTCGTCCGCCACCACCGCAAGCGCGCTTTCGGTGCGAGCACCGAGCACGACCAGCGCACCGCGCCCGGCCAGCAACTTCGCGGTCGCGCGGCCGATCCCGCTGCTCGCGCCCGTGATGGCGATCACCTTGCCTTCGATACCCATCGTCATCTCCTCTGCGATGGAAGTGGGCATCAATGGCGAGATGATCTATGCTCCTTCATCCATGGATTTGTCGCGATCGTCCAAAGCACCGCTCGACCCGCTGTCCGACATCCTCGCGGTGCTCGGCGCGCGGGTGACGCGGCGCACCCGTCTCGAGGCGGCGGGCCGGTGGGCCCTCGCCTTCCCCGCCATCGACCGTCTCAAGTTCGTGGCGCTTATGCGCGGCAGCCAGTGGATGTTGCTGCCGGGGCGGGCGCCGCAGCGCCTGGACGAAGGCGATGTGTGCCTGCTCGGGCCGACGGCCTACACTGTGGCCAGCCACCCCGAGGAAAGGCCGATCGACGGCCGGGCCTTTTATGCGGAGAACGCCGATGTCGCGCGCCTCGGCGGGGGCGACGATGTCATCGGGATCGGCGGGACGGTCACCTTCGCGGCCGACAGCGGCGATTTCCTGCTCGATATGCTGCCGGATTTCATGGTCGTTCCCCGGTCGTCGCCCGCATCCGGCGCGGTCGCGACGATCCTCGCGCTCATGAACGATGAGATCGGACGGGACAGGATCGGCAGCGCGATCGTGAGCGCCCGGCTCGCCGACGTCCTGCTGGTCGAGGCGATCCGCGCTTATACGGAGCAGGCCGGCCCGGCCGAAACGGGCTGGCTCGGCGCGCTCTCCGATCCCCGGCTCGGCCGGGCGCTACGGGCCATCCATCAGGATATCGCGCAGCCATGGACGGTCGCCCGGCTCGCTGCCGTGGCCGGCATGTCGCGCGCCGCCTTTTCCGCCGAATTCGCTCGCCGGGTCGGGCAACCACCCCTCGCCTATCTGCGGACATGGCGTCTCACGCGCGCCCGCGCGGCGCTGGCGCGCGGTGATTCAAGCGTCGCCGGCATCGCCCGCAGCATCGGTTACACGTCGCAGAGCGCCTTCGGCCACGCCTACCGACGCACCTTCGGAGCGCCACCGAAAGCCGATGCGCGATCGGTCGACCGGCAGCGGTCGGGCTGATGCGTTCCGGAAAGGTGCCGGCAACTTTTCCACGAGACCGCCGCGCCGCGTTCACTGATAGCGCAGCGTTTTCTCGAACCCCTCATTCGCTTTGGTCATCCTGGCCAGCTTCCTGAGCTGACCGCGAACATGCCGCTCGAACCGGATATCGTCATAGATCCCCGTCGCCGGATAGTCTTCCTGGCCGATCAGGTCCTTGAGCCGCCTGGCGAACACGGCCTGCTCGCCCGCGCAATCCGCGGCCTGAAGGGCCCGGCACACCCATTCCTCCGCGGCGGCCTTGTCATAATCGTCCTGCGCCTCATAGCCGCGCCTGTCCGCCGCCGCCTGATCCAGCTTCGCTGCGGCCAACCGGCGCTCCAGCCATTTACGCACCGCTTCCCCATCCCATGCCTTCGGATTGCTCATCACTCGCTCCCACCTCGCCACCCCTGTCCCATAGAGGCGATGAGGGCAGAAGCCATGCCCGGCGGAGAGCCGCGATATCAGCTCGATGCGGTCAGCGTCGCCGCTACATCGCCAATCAGAGACCTCAGCCAGCGATGGGCAGGATCGTGGCGGTAACGCACGTGCCAGGCCATCTCGACCGGAAAGGTCCCGAGGTCGATCGGGGCCGGCAATACCTTCAGCCGCGGATCATGGGTGAGCCGGCGGCAGATCAGGTTGGGCAGCGTCGCGATATGGTCCGTGACGGCGACCATCTCGGCAACCGCGAAGAAATTGGTGACGGACACCGCTACCTCGCGCCTGACGTGCTGCTGCGCCAGCGCCTGAAACAACCCGGCGCGCATGCGACCGGGTGGCACGACATTGACGTGCTTCAAGCGCTCGAACTGATCGCGACTGATAGTGTCGCCGATATCCGGGTGATCCGCCCGCACCACGCAGGCCAACCCTTCGTCCATCAGATGCTGCACGACCAGATTGTCGGGCGGATCGACGATGCGGCCCAGCACCAGGGCCGTGAGGCCGGAGATGACGCCGGTCTCCACCAGATCATTGCCATAGGGCGTAAGGCTGAGCTTGATGCCGGGTGCTACCTGCTGGAGCCGTGCGACGATCGCCGGCACCAGCACGAACTCGACATAACCGTTCGGCGCGATCGTCAACAGCCGCTCGGCTTTGGCCGGATCGAAGTCCTGCTGGCCAAGCACCGCATCGTCGAGCTTCGCCAGGGCTTCGGCGATCATCGGGGCAAGCTCCAGCGCGATCGGCGTCGGCTGGATGCCGTAGCGCTCGCGAACGAACAGCTGGTCCTGCAGC
This sequence comes from Parasphingomonas zepuensis, assembly GCF_036663735.1. NCBI lineage: Bacteria > Pseudomonadati > Pseudomonadota > Alphaproteobacteria > Sphingomonadales > Sphingomonadaceae > Parasphingomonas > Parasphingomonas zepuensis. The sequence continues at coordinate 11,503 of NZ_JAXOJO010000006.1, forward strand.
ATGGTGCGCAGGCGCGCGAGCGCGTTGGACAGCGCCGGCTGAGTCATGCCGACCCGCTCTGCCGCGCGCGTGACGCTGCGCTCCTCCATCAGGGCGACGAAGATCGGCAACAGGTTCAGATCGTAGCGCATGACATATACTGTCTGAAGTATAACTGAAATCAAGGAAATAAAGTTCTCGAATAACTTCCCTGAGCCCATGTTGCATTCGTCCCCAGCGGACAGGCAAACGACGGAGGCTCGAATGACCAAGGCAAATGTGCTCGTGATCGGTTTCAACGCGACCCGGATCGACCTGCAGGGCGGCGGCTCCGCCAAAATCGGCCAGTATCTCAACGAAACCGTGGTGCCCGCGATGGCGCTGATCGACGCCGGCTACGCAGTCGTGCTCGCCACCCCCGACGGGACGAAGCCGCATATCGACGAGGCATCGGACAATGTTCGGCATTTCGACGGAGACGAAGGCGCCTATGCGCGCGCCCGGCGCTTCTACGCCGATCATCCTTCGATGAACCAGGTGCGCACCTTGCGCGCCGTGATCGACACCGGGCTGGATGCCTATGCCGGCCTGTTCGTGCCCGGCGGCCACGCGCCGGTCGTGGACCTGATGCAGGATGCCGAGACGGGCATCATCCTGCGCCACTTCCATGCGGCCGCGAAGCCGACCGCTCTGCTCTGCCATGGCCCGGTCGCCATCGTCGCAGCCCTGCCGGCTGCCCGCGAGTTCCGCGCCGCTCTGGTCTCGGGCGACGAGGCGAAGGCCGCGGACCTGGCACGGGGATGGGCCTATGCAGGCTATCGCATGACGGTTTTCTCGGCCAGCGAGGAGGCCGCGGCCGAGCAAAGCCTGCTCGGTGGCAAGCTCTACTTCGACATGCCCAGGGCATTGCGGCTGGCCGGCGGAGACGTGACGACCAACCCGGTCGACTTCGCCCCCAATCTGGTCGTCGATCGCGAGTTGATCACTGGTCAGAACCCCGGCTCGGACCACCTGCTCGCGGCGAGCCTGATCGAGGCGCTCGACCGCGACCACGCAATCCTGTGAGCACGCGCATGACCGGCGGTGCGCTTCGTCCGCGCCCCGCCGGCGCCATCAACCGAACAAGGAACAGCACCATGTCCAATCCCGTGAAAGTCCCCGTGAAAATCCCGGTGAAAATCATCGCCATCCTGGTCGCACGCCCGGGAAAAAGCGGAGAACTCCGCAGCCTGTTGGAAGACATGCTCGCCCCGAGCCGCGAGGAGCCGGGCAATCTGCGCTACGATCTCTGGCAGGACCAGGCCGATCCCGATCGGTTCGTCCTCGACGAGCTCTATGCGGACCAGGATGCGGTCGCCGCGCACCGCGCGACACCGCATTTCCAGACCTACGCTTCCGCCATCAACGATCTCGCGGACCGTACTGCCCTGGCGCTCGCTCCCGTGGCGGTCGCCTGAACCCAGCTACTATCTGGTCGCAACCGAGGACCATATGGTGCCGCCGACGGCCCAGCGCAGCATGGCAAGGCGCAGCGGCGCGACGATCGCGGAAATCCGGAGCAGCCACGCCGTGATGATGTCGCACCCCGACGAAGTCGCCCTGTTCATCGAAGCCGCCGACGGCTCGCGGTGCTAGATCGAGGCCGGGACGCGGGAACTCGGGCGCTTCGTGACGCCGCCTGTGGCAGTCTCGAAGTGGCCCGCCGTTCCTCCCGTCGCTAGCGCCCCACCCAGTAAGGAGCGTTGAAATGAAGGTCTTTATCATTGGCATTGCCGGCGGCGTCGGCCGCCGGGTGACGGAACGGCTTGCCGGAAGCGGCGACGAACCCCGCGCCCTTGTGCGGCCATGGGCCGCACCCGGTCCATTCCGCTCCCGACTCTTGTAATCCCGCCGGGGCCGAGGCACCCCCTGCGCCGATGCGCACCGGGACAGACTTGGAAACCAATTTGCTGGGGCCGGTCCTCGCCGATCGCGCCTGCGGCGATTGCGTGGCATGCTGCACCGTCCTCACCGTGGATACGCCCGATTTCAAAAAACCGGCGGGAACGCCCTGCACGCACCTCGGTCCGCATGGGTGCACTATCCACGCCGTGCGCCCGCATATCTGCCGGACCTGGTTCTGCGCCTGGCGAAGGGTATCGGCCATGCCCGACGGAGCCCGGCCCGACCGGTCAGGGGTGCTCGTATCGCTCAATTTCGAACAGGCGCCGCGCAACTGCTTCGAAGGCGTCTCGATCAACGTCCGTGTGCTCGCCGGCAGCGACGCGATAGACAATGGCATGGCCGCGACGATCCTCGACAGCCTGTGCGATCAGCTGATCCCCGTCTGGTTCAGCGACGGGTCGAAGAAGATGCTGATGCATCCCGATAACGACGTCGCCCAACTCGTCCTCTCGGGAGAAGCTGCCCCCGCGCATCTGCAGGACGAAGTGGCCGCATGGCGCGAGCATTACGGGGTTTTCGCGGCAGACGGCTAGTCTTCGGAGCGGGCGTGGAGGTCGCGCACGATCCGGAAGACCGCTTTTGGGACGGCGTTCGGAAAGTCGAGTGTCGCCGCCCCCCGGCCGATCATCGTCATCCCCACGGTCAACCGGCCGTCACGGCCCCGCCTTTTCCGGAGCAGCGATGGCCGCCCGCGCCATCTCCAGCGCCTTTGCGGCGCCAGCGGCGGACGGCGTCCCCGGGTCGAGCGACAGCGTCCGCTCCAGCAGCACGATAGCGCGGGCATCGTCGCGCTCGCGGCCATTCCCGGTCTGATACGCCCGGCCCAGCGAGAAGCAGCTCTCGGCCTCGCCAAGGCCACACGCCTTGTCGAACAGCTCCAGCGAGCGCTGGCGGTCCGGGGCCGTGCCCCGCCCGTCATCCACCATCAGGCCGAGATTCCCGCACGCGCTGCCATCCTGCGCGGCGCAGGATTGCTCGAACAAGGCAACGGCGCGCTTGTAGTCGCGCGAGACGCCCAGGCCGTCACGGTACAGCACGCCGAGATTGTAGCAGGCATGCTCATCGTCGCTGTCGCACGCCTGCCGGAACAGCCGCGCCGCCTGCCGCTGGTCGCGCCGCACGCCCCGGCCCAGCGAATAGGATGCCCCCAGATTGGCGCACCCCCCGCTCGCGCCCTTGTCGCACGCTTCCCTGAACAGCGCGGTGGCGCGGACCGGGTCCTCGGCAACGCCGCGCCCGTTCACATAGGCAAGCCCGAGATTGGAGCAGGCAGTCCCCTCCCCGCCATAACAGGCAAAGGCATAATAGGAGGCCGCGCGCTCGGGCGCTGCCGTCACGCCCTGCCCTTGGTCATAGGCATATCCGGCCATGGTGCACCCCCGCATGCTCCCGAAATGACAAGCCTGCGCGAAGATTCCGGCCGCCCGGGCCTCATCCTTCGGCACGCCATCGCCTTCGAGCAACCGGTACCCGAGCGCGGCGCAGGCCTCGGCGTCATCCGCTTCGCAGGGCGGGATGATCTCCGCCGCAACGCCTACAGGCTCGGCGAGCGCCTGGACCACGTCGCCGGGCGTGTCGGCCACGATTTCCTGCGCCACGGCTGGATTGCCGAAGGCGAGACAGCCCACCAGCGACAACCGCAGAACGATGGCCCACGCCGCGGCCTTGGCTGAAGCCGGCTTCTGGTGGTTAGAGAGTGTGGGGGCAAAAGACATCCAATAGCCCTAGGTCGCCCGTGGTGCGTTGCAAGGCCCGCCTCCCTTGAATTTGTCGACAGATGTATGCGGTGGCGGAAGGGGAACTCCGGCCCGATCGAGCACAACAGCGAGATACCTCGGACCTGGCGATGGATGGGATGGTAGTGGCCAGCGCTGTTCGGCGTCCTGGCCGGACGTGCGGAGCCGCGGGTAGCGTCGGCCCGCGTTACCCTGCTGCCGGGAGCGCGGACGGCGGAGCGTCGCGTCGGTCTTCCACGACCGGTGGCTTGATCTTGAACCAAAGCGCGTAAAGCGCGGGCAAGAACACCAGGGTCAGGATCGTGCCACCCAGCGTTCCGCCGATCAGCGTCACCGCCATCGAACCCCAGAACACCGAGCTGATCAGCGGCACGAACGCGAAGACCGCCGCAAGCGCGGTCAGGATTACGGGCCGCGAGCGCTGGACGGTTGCCTCGACCACGGCATGGTACGGGGCCATTCCCGCCTGTTCGTTGTCGCGGATCTGGCCGATCAGGATCAGCGTGTTGCGCATCAGGATCCCCGCGAGCGCGATCAGGCCGAGGATGGCGTTGAACCCGAATGGTTGGCCGCTGACCAACAGCGTCGGGACGACGCCGATCAGCCCCAGCGGCGCGGTCAGCAGCACGATCGCCATCGCCGAAAGGCTGCGCACCTGAAGGATGATCACGATCATCATCAGCACGATCATGATAGGGAATATCGGCGCGAGCGCCGAATTGGCTTTTTCGGCCTCCTCGATCGAACCCGCCATGGCGATATGATAACCGGCGGGCAGATCCCTGATGATCGGCTGGAGCTTCTTGAACATGGCGGTCGAGACGTCCGGCGGCTGCAGGCCGTCGGCGATGTCGCCACGGACGGTGATCGTCGGCAATCTGTCGCGGCGCTGGAGGATTGGGTCCTCCATCCGCACTTCGAGCTTGCCGATCTGGCTCACCGGCACGCGCTCTCCATTTGCTCCTGTCAGCATATAGTCGCCGATGCGCGCCGGATCGAGCCGATCGCTGCCGGCGGAACGCGCCACCACCTCGACAGTGCGGATATCCTCGCGCGCCTGGCTGACGGTCACGCCAGTCAGCAGAAACTGAAGCTGTTCGGCAACGTCGCTGGAGGTCAGGCCGAGTGCGCGCAACCGATCCTGTTCGAGGACAAAGTGCAGGGCCGGCGCGCGGTCGCCCCAGTCGGCGTTCACGGTCCGCATCATCGGATCGGCTTGCAGGATCTTCTCCGCGTTGGCGGCGATGCTACGCACCGTCGCGAGGTCGGGTCCGCTGACCCGGAAGGCGACTGGAAAAGGCGAGTAAGGACCAAAGACGAGCTGTGTCGCGCGGACCCGCGCCTGCGGCGCGAGGCCGTCGGCGGCAGCCTGGCGCAGTCGGGCCTTCAGGGTGTCGCGTGATGTCTCGTCAGCCGTGAGGACGATGATCTTCGCAAAAGAAGGATCGGGCAATTCAGGCGAGAGCGACATGAAAAAGCGCGGCGCTCCCTGGCCGACATAGGCAGTGACGATTTTCGCCTCGGGCTGCTTGCGCAGCCAGTTTTCGACCTCTTTCGCAGCGTCGCTGGTTCGCGCGATCGCCGTGCCTTTGGGCATCTGCACCTCGACCAGCACTTCGGGCCGGTCGGACGCCGGGAAGAACTGCTTCTTGACCAGCGCCATGCCGGCGCCTGCAATCAGAAACGCACCCAGAGTCGCCAGCGCGACCAGTTTCTTGCGCCGCACCGCCCAGCCGATGACGCTGCGGACCTTCTCATAGCGGGGCGTCCGGTAGATGGCGGCGTGCCCACCCTCGACCGGCTTGATGTCGGTGAGCATCTTCACCCCCATGTACGGCGTGAAGATTACTGCGACGAACCATGAGGCAATGAGGGCGAAACCGACGACCCAGAAGATGTTGCCGGCATATTCGCCCGCGGTCGATTGCGCGAAACCGACCGGCATCAGGCCGATCACAGTGACGAGCGTACCGGCCAGCATAGGCGATGCGGTATGGCTCCAGGCGTAGGCCGAGGCGCGGATGCGGTCGTAACCCTCCTCCATCTTCACCACCATCATCTCGATCGCGATGATCGCATCGTCGACCAGCAGGCCGAGCGCCAGGATCAGCGCGCCAAGCGTGATCCGGTCGAGCACGCGACCAGTGGCCCACATGATGACGAGCACGACGGCAAGCGTCAGCGGTACCGCCGCTGCGACGACGATGCCGACGCGCCAGCCGAGGCTCACAAGACTGACGATCATCACGATCGCCAGCGCCTCGAGGAAGGTGTGCATGAACTGGTTGACCGCCTCGGAGATGTTCACCGACTGATCGGTAACGGCGGTCAGGCTCATGCCGAGCGGCAGATCTTCGCTGATCTTCGCGATCTCTGCCTTTAGCGCCTTGCCAAGATCCAGGCCGTTCCACCCTTCACGCATGATGACGCCCAGCAACAGTGCAGGCTCGCCCTGACTGCGAATAAGAAAGGACGCCGGGTCTTCGTACCCGCGCGATACCTTGGCTATCTCGGACAAGCGCAGCGTGGCGCCGTTAGCGACGATCGGCAAATCGCGGATCTTCGACAGATCGTCGAACGCACCGTCAAGGCGCACAACCACCTGCTGCCCCTTGGTTTCAATCGCGCCCGCGGGCGTTATGAGGTTCTGCGCCGCCAGCGCAGCGAAGATGGTACGCGGAGATACGCCAAGGGTCGCGAGCCGATCTTGCTCGAACTCGACATAGATGCGCTCTGGGCGCTCGCCGACGATATTGATCTTGTTGACGCCGGGGACGTGGAGCAGGCGCTGCCGCAAGGACTCCGCCTCACGGGCAAGCAGCCGCTGCGGCTCGCCCCTGGCCTTCAGGGCATAGAGCGCGAAGGTGACGTCGCCATATTCGTCGTTGACGAAGGGGCCGACCGCCCCCCGCGGAAGATTGGGCGCTTCATCCGACATCTTCTTTCGTGCCTGGTAGAACTCACCCTGCACAGCGGCGGGCGGCGTCGTGTCGCGCAGAGTCAGCGTAGTGAACGCCAGGCCGGGGCGGGTAAATGTTTCGCTGCGGTCATACCAGCGCAGTTCCTGCAGGCGCTTTTCGAGTGGCTCTGCGACCTGGTCCTGCATCTCCTGTGCGGTCGCACCGGGCCAGGCGGTAACCACCGTCATGACCTTGATCGTGAAGCCCGGGTCTTCGGCACGCCCCAGCTTCAGGAACGCGACGGTGCCCGCCAAAATGATGGCGATTAGAAAGAACAGCGTGACGGAGCGTTCGCGGACGGCCAGCGCCGACAGGTTGAAGCGGCTCGGCTCCCTGATGTCGCCGCTCATCGCGAGGCGCCTGACGCGGCCGCGGCCACGCGGACCGCCTGGCCCTGGTGCACCATATGCGCGCCCATGGCGATAAAGCGTTCGCCGGACTTCAACCCGGCTGTCACGGTGGCGGTTTCCTCGCCAAGAGCGGACACGCGTACCGGACGCCAAGCGACGGTCGGTTGTGCGCCGCTGCTGACGACCCAGACCCCGGGGCCTCTTCCTGCGTCGTAGAGTGCGCCGAGCGGAACCTCGGTTGCAGTCGCATCGCCAGGCAATGCCAGCGTGACCGTGACCGTCGATCCGAGCGGCGCCCGGGCCACCGCTCCTGCAAGGACGTAGCGGGCCTCGAACGTACGCGAAGTCGGATTGGCCGAGTCCGAAAGTTGGCGCAGCGTCGCGTTGCCGGCCGCGCCATCATAAGTGCGTGCCTGCGCGAGCGAGCCCAGCGACGGACGCAGCGTCTCTGGCAATTGCACCAGCGCTTCGCGCGGTCCTGATCGCGCCACCCTTACGACGGTCTGTCCGGCCGCGACCACCTGTCCAGGCTCTGCGCGCGTCTCGACGACCGTGCCGTCGCCATCGGCAAGCAGTACGCCATAATTTGTTTCGTTGCGCGCCACGTTTGCCTGCGCCTGTGCCGCTGTAAGCTGGGCACGTGCCGAATCCGCCGCCGCCTTGGCTTGGTCGTAAGCAGAGGCGGATACGGCGCCGGCGCCGACGAGATCGCGGTAACGCTTCTCATCGGCTGCAGTCTGCTCGGCCCGCGCCCGCGCGGCCTCGACGGTTCCTTGAGAAGCGCGGGTCGCAAGCGCGAGATCGGTGAGGTCGATCCGCATCAGCGGCTGTCCGCGGCGAACCACCTGTCCGGCATCGACCAGACGTTCGATGACTTTCCCGCCGACCCGAAAGCCAAGATCGCTCTGCACCCGCGCCGCTACGATGCCGGTGAGCTCCCGTGTGGAAGCATTGGCCAGGGTCGGGGTCGTCACCCGCACCAGCGGCGGCATGGTCCTCGGATCGGAACCAGCGCGCTGACAGCCGGCCAACGCGACCGAAAGCAGGGCGGGCAGGAACAGGGCTATATGACAGTAGCGATGGGACACGTCTGATTCCTCCGAAGCAATGGGAATCGCGTAGTGTCTAGTGACCAATCTGGCAATAGGTCATAGCGGGCGCAGGATCACCCCTTAGGGAGCGAGGCTCCGCAAGACGAGGCTCATCACCTCGCTCTGCGCCTCGGGAAGCAGGTCCAGGTTCCGTTCCAGGTGCAGCGGATCGATGAAGGGTGTCATCGCATAGAAGATCGATCGGCAGATCTCGTCGATAGGCGTCTTCCGTTCGAACTCGCCGTTGTCGCGGCCCTCCCTGATGATCTCTTCGAGCATCGCCTTCAGCGCTTCGGAATAGGTCCGGGTAGATGCCCAGCGCTCCGCCGCCGACAAAGCGGCAATCTCGAAGATCTTTCGATCGTCGAAAAACAAGGCGACGCTCAACGCAGTGACGCTCTTGAACATGCGGCGCAGGCGATCGGTCGCACTACCGCCTTCGTCGATGGCGCCGCGCGCTTCGGCGAGAATGCGCTCGAGACGTCCGCTGCAGATCGCCTCGCCGATCGCCTGCTTCGATTCGAAAAAGCGATAGATATAGGCTTTGGAGAAGCCGATCTCACGCGCGAGGTCGGAAACGGTCGTCTTGCCATAGCCATAGCGGGCGAAACACTCGTTCGCGGCCTCGACGATCTGGTCGCGTACATTGTGGTCGGCCGGCCCGCGGGTCGGAGCCGATTGGGTTAGGGCCTTGGTCATGGACACTCCTTAGGCAATCAGGCCGGGATTGACAAATAGTGACCGATACGACCATTAGTCATAATCCAAACCCAATCTCTCGAAGGCCGAATATGCGATATGTCCGCACCGCAGTTTCGTTATTGGCCACGGCCGCCTTGTTGGGCGGCTGTGCCATCGGGCCTCGATATGTGGCACCCGCTTCGTCTGCGCCGCCGGCTTTCGTCGGCGGTCCCGCCGTCGATCTGAGACCGGCGGCACAGACGGCTGACCTGGTCAACTGGTGGCGCGGGTTTGACGATCCGTTGCTGACCAGCCTCGTCGAGCGCGCTCTCGCCCAGAATCTCGATCTGCAGCAGGCGGGCGCCCGGGTCGTCCAGGCACGCGCTGCGCTGAAGAACGCCAATGCCGCGCTCCTGCCGTCCGGGCAGATAAGCGGCCAGGCTGGCGAGATCTACCAGTCTCGGGAGACTCCGATCGGGCGGCTCGGCAGCGCGTTCCCGCAGTTCGAGCGTTCGACCGAAACCTATGAACTCGGTCTTGGCGCCAGTTGGGAACTGGACCTGTTCGGTGGCCGCGACGCCGCCCGCGATGCGGCGCGTGCGGACTGGCAGGCTTCGGCAGCGGGTGCGGTAGCCGCCCGCCTCGCGGTGGCGGCGCAGACCGCCGATACCTACATCGCGATCCGGACGTTGCAGGCGCGGCTCGACGTCGCGCGCGCGCAAACCGACACGCAGCAACGACTCGTCGATCTGATCGCCCTGCAGTATCGCAAGGGGATCGCCGCCGAACTTCAGCTACGGCAGGCGGAAGGCGCGCTGGCGCAGGTGCGGGCTTCAATCCCGGCGCTGCAGAACGATCTCGACATCGCGATGAACGCGCTCGACGTGCTGCTCGGCATGCAGCCCGGAGCGACGCGAGCCGAGTTGACCCTTTCCGCCTCGATACCGGTTCCCCCGACGATATCGACGGCGGGCGGGCCGGCGGCGCTGCTGCGACGCCGGCCCGACATCATCGCGGCCGAACGAACGCTTGCGGCATCGAATGCGCGGATCGGCGTCGCCGTTTCGGAATATTACCCCAAGATCTCGCTCAGCGGCCTGCTCGGCACCGCGACGACTTCAGCAGGTGGGCTTTTCACGGGGAATGCGACGCAGGCCAATGGCGTGTTCGGCTTGCGCTGGCGCCTGTTCGATTTCGGTCGGGTCGATGCCGAGATCAAGGCCGCCAAAGGCCGCAATGCCGAGGCGCTGGCTGCCTATCGCCTGACCGTTCTTCGTGCCTCACAGGATGTCGAAGATGCATTCTCGACATTGGTTCAGCAGGAGGCGCGCGCGGCCGTCCTGGCGCAAGGCGAAACGTCGCTGACGCGCGCGCGGTCCGCCTCATTTGCCGCTTACAAGGGCGGAGTCGCCAGTCTGATCGAAGTGCTCGATGCCGACCGCAGGCTGCTCGAAACGCGCGATGGAGCGATCCAGGCGCGCGCCGCCGCGACCCGCGGAGCGGTCGCCTCGTTCCGGGCGCTCGGCGGCGGTTGGAATCCAGCTCCCGCGACGCACTGAGCGGCTGGCACGCCGGTGACGCACTTCGGAGGACGGGCTTGGTGCGACACCTCCCAGGCACCGGCAGAACGCCACGTTCAGGGAAGCCGAGCATGAGTGACGATGCCTATCGCCGGCGACCCGCCCAAGCGCAATCGCAAGGTTCAACTCGACTGCGATCCGAAAATCTACAAGCAGCGCAACGTCATCGAGCGCATGGTAGCGATGTTCGCCCGTTACCTAATGGTGAGACGGTACGACTAATCCCATCGAGCCCTTCACGTCGCTGGTCACCTTGCGCACCAGATCGACGATGGAGGTGGCGGCGAAGCGCTGCAGGATGCGCGCGCGGTGGAACTCGACCGTGCGGGGGCTGATGCCGAGGCGCAGCGCAATTGCCTTGTTGCCCGCTCCTTCCTGCAGAGCCAGCATCACTTCGCGTTCGCGCGGAGTCAATTTGTCGGACCGGGCGATCAGCTGGCGCTCGGTCACGACGGCGAGTGCAAGCTGGGTGATCTGCTCGCGCGCCGTGATGAGCCATCCCGACGCCTGGTTCTGACCCCGAAAGGCTTCGACAGTCACGTGAACCTCGCCGCCGGCGATTTTACGGCCGGGCCCCAGCTCGCCGACGCCCCGCCAGCCGCCGCGCGACACGATCTCCGCCTGTGGCGGAACCTCGATGCCGAGCAGCCCGATCAGCGTCAGCCCGTGCAGTGCGCCCGTTCCATTGCCCGGGACCGGAGCGATCAGCCGCTCGATCGCCGGATTTCGGACATGCACGGCGAAGTCGGCATCGCACAGGGCTATGCCGACCGAGGACTGGCTGAATGCGGCATGGAGCAGGTCTGTCGAAAGGGCCTCAGTGGACGTGGCGGCGGTCCGTTGTGCGATGGCTGAAATAACACTCTCTCCGTTCGGGGGCCATTCTCGTTGGCCATTTCAGCCCGCAAATCATTCACTTGGCCTAGTAGTCCTACGCGTATCGCCCCCAGAAGGTTGCGCCTAAGCGCAAATTTACCCCCTCGGGGGCTCATTCCAGGAGACCGGTTTTAATGTTCGTTGCGCATGTGATGGCGTCCGCCACCCAGACTACCAAACGTCGCCTTGCCCTGCTGGGTAGTGTTTCCACCGCTGCGGCGATGTTCCTCGTTCCCAACGCGGCTGCAGCGCAGGCAACGACCTGCGCGCCCGCAGGCACCACCATCACGTGCGTCGTCGGCACCACCACCGTTCTGACCGCGACGACGACTGCCGGCAACGTCACGGTTCCGGGTGCCGGGCTCACGACCATCGACACGACCGGCCCCGCGACGACCACCTATACCGCGACCGGGCCGATCTCGACGACGGGCGTCACCGCGCTCAACATGACCTCGACCGGCGGCGCGCTCAGCTTCGCCCCGACCGGCACCACCGCTCCGGTGAACCTCACCACCACCGGCGGCATCGCTGCACATGGCGTGTTGCTCAACACTCCCGGCCAGGCTGCCACCGTCACGGTCGGCAACATCTCGACCACCGGCACCACGTCCTCCGGTGTCCTGTCGACGGCAGGCGGCGACCTGACGCTGCGGACCGGCAACATCGTCACCACCGGCGCGAACAGCACCGGGATCGACGCCGTCGCCCAGACCGGCAATGTCTCGATCAACGCGGGCAACATCACCACGACGGGTCTGGGCGCGCAGGGCGCGATCATCACCTCGACGGGCCCGGTCAACCTGATCGTCGGCACCGTTTCCACCACCGGCAACGGCCTGACCGTCAATGCCGGCACCAGCGCCGTCACGCTCGCCACCGGCGCCGTCACCGCGACTCAGGCCGGCGCGACCGGCACGGTCGTCAACACCACCGGCGCGGTGACCTTCACCGGCGGCAAGCAGACCGCCAATGGTGCCAACGCGCTGCGCATCACCGGCGGTGCCGGCGCGATCAACGCCACGGTCGCCGGCGCAGCGACCACGGGCACCGGCACGGCGGTCGCCATCACGGGCACCGGCCCGGTGACCTTCGTCAACAGCGGCGCGATCACCACGACGGGCGCCAATTCGGATGGCATCACCATCGTCACGCCCGGCACGATCGCCATCACTGGAGGCCAGGTCGCGACGACCGGGGCCAACAGCCGTGGAATCGTCGCCAATGGCGGCGGCGCCGTCACCGTTTCGGCGACGGGCGTCACCACCACCGGCGCAGCAGCGACGGGCATCGTCGCGAACAGCGCGACCGGTCCGGTCGGGGTGTCGCTCAGCGGCACCAACAGCTCGGCCAGCCTCGACGGCACGACCATCGCGGCGGCGACCACCGCCAATCTCGCGCTGAACTCAGGCTCGCTCTCGGGTGCCAACAATGGTGCTACGATCGTCTCGGGCACGGGCACCACCGTGACCAATGCCGGCACGATCAACGGCGGCAACTATGCGCTCGCGATCACGGGCGGCGCGGCGACGGTCAACAACAGCGGCACGATCAACGGCCGCGTCCTGCTGACCGCCAATGGCGATACGGTGAACAATAGCGGTACGTTCAACGCCAACAGCAGCAGCGACTTCGGCGCGGGTACCGACGTGTTCAACAACAGCGGCACGTTGCGCGTGCTGGGCCAGTCGACGACTGCCGGCACGGTCACGCTGACCGGCCTGGAGACGTTCAACAACAGCGGCCTGGTCGATCTGCGCAACGGCCATGTCGGCGACGTGCTGGCCCTGCCGGGCACCTATACGGGCAGCGGTGCTGCCCAGCTCGGCCTCGACGTCAATCTCGGCTCCTCGGTCTTCACCGGCGATCAGCTGCGGGTCGGCGGCGCGGCGACGGGCTCGACGGTCGTGTCGATCACGCCGCTCAACTCGACTCCCGCCGTGCTCAGCACCAGCGCCGGCACCATCGTGGCGCAGGCCGGCGCGGGTTCCTCGGCAACGGCCTTCACGCTTAACAGCGCGAATGTCGATCAGGGGCTGATCCAGTACGGCATCGTCTACAACCCGACGACCTTCGCCTACAGCCTGGTCGCCACCCCGGGTGCCGGCGTTTACCGCACCGCATTGTTCGCCCAGGGCGCCCGCAACCTGTGGCTGCAGTCGAGCGACAGCTGGTCGGGTCATATGCGCGAACTGCGCGACACCGTCGCGGCCAACGGCCCCGGCGATGCCGGTGGGCGTTTCTGGATGCAGGCGATCGGCCAAGTCGAAGAGCGCGGCGGCGACCGCACCTTCGCGTACAACGGCCTGAACACGCCAGTGTCGATGCGCTACAAGCAGGACTATTTCGGCGGCCAGATCGGCCTCGACATGGGTGCGCCTGCCGGCAATGGCGAGTTCGCCTTCGGCGTGACCGGCGGCTATATCAGTTCTGACCTGAACTTCGCGAACTCGGCGGACCGGATCAGTTTCGATGCGATCAACGGCGGCGTCTATGCCAGCTACAGCTCGGGGATGTTCTTCCTCAACGCGCTCGGCAAATACGACTATTACTGGAGCGACAATCTCAGCATCTCGGGTCGTTACAGGCAGAAGGCCAAGGGATCGGTCTATGGCGGCAAGGCCGAGGCGGGTTTCCGCATCGGCAACAGCCTGTGGATCGAGCCGGCGGCGAGCGTTTCCTACACCCACTCCGATTTCGATGATTTCAGTGTGGCCTCGGGCACCTTCGCCTTCAACGATCAGGACGGCGTTCGCGGCAAGGGCGGCGCGCGCGTGGGTTACACCACCGACATCGGCGGCTCGAAGGTGACCGTCTACGGCGGCGGCAACTATGTTCACGAGTTCAAGGGCCAGGATCAGGTTGCCTTCACCAGCGGCACCCAGACGGTGGTGTTCGGCGATCGCAAGCTGCGTGACTATGGCGAGGGCCTTGTGGGCCTCAACATCGGGTCGCAGCAGGGCGCGGTCAGCGGGTTCTTCGAGGGTCGCTATGCCGATGGCGGCGATTATCAGGGCTATGGCGGCCGCGCCGGCCTGCGCTTCCGCTTCTGATCTTCAGCAGAAGATAGTGCTTTGGATTGTGGGTCGTCTCGCGAGAGGCGGCCCACAAGCTTTTTCGGCGCTGCCAGCGTGGGCGCGCCTTCGAAAAACTCGCGTTACGGCGCATTCGACTGTTACAGCGGCCGCCCGTCACCCGAGGGTCCAAGATGTCCGATCGCTTCAGCGTCCTGTTGCAATATGCCTTGCCGAAACGGCGCCTGACCGTTCTGGCCGGCCGCATCGCCCGGGCGCGGGCGGGCACGATCACGACCCGGCTGATCCGCTGGTTCGTCGCGAGATACGGCGTCGACATGAGCGAAGCCGCGGACCCGGACATCACCAGCTACGCCAGCTTCAACGACTTTTTCACGCGCCCGCTAAAGGCCGGCGCGCGCCCGCTGGCGCCGGCCGATTTCGTCTGCCCGGTGGATGGCGCGATCAGCCAGCTCGGTGCGATCGACGATCATCATATCGTGCAGGCGAAGGGGCATCTTTTCACCACCACTGATCTGATAGGTGGAGACGCCACGCTGGCGGCAGAGTTTCGTCATGGCAGTTTCGCGAACCTCTATCTGTCGCCGCGGGATTATCACCGTCTCCATATGCCGTGCGCAGGCAGGCTGACCCGCATGATCTACATTCCCGGCAGCCTGTTCTCGGTAAACCCGGTCACCGCGCGCGGCGTGCCCAATCTGTTCGCGCGGAACGAGCGCGTCGTCTGCGTATTCGATAGCCCGGAGCACGGCCCGTTCGTGATGGTGCTGGTCGGCGCGACGATCGTCGGGAGCATGGCTACGGCATGGCACGGCGTCGTCAATTCACAGCGACCCGGCGCGTTGGCCGAATGGCGCTATGACGATCAGGCCATCGTTCTGGAACAGGGTGCGGAGATGGGCCGCTTTCTGCTTGGCTCGACGATCGTGATGCTCTTTCGGCGAGGAACGATCCTATTCGACGAAAGCTGGACTCCGGAGCGACCGGTGCGGCTCGGCGAACGCATGGGCGATAGCCCGGCCTGATCGCGCCGTGGCGAGCAGCATTTTGCGGACGACAATCGATGAGGCTGGAAATGACCGCGCGCCGCTGCCCAGTCAGCCGCATCTGACTGCCACGCGTGCTATTTCACCCCATCCGGAGCTGGATCGGCTTGCCCGGCCCCATGATTTTACGACATCGGTCCCGGCTCCGCGCGACTGTCTGGCGGCACCTGCGAGCGCTCGAACATGCCGTAGTCGCGGGCCACGTCGGCGACGCGCAGCCGATAGTCGGTGAACACGCCGGTCCGACCGCGCGCCTGGGAGGCGCGGTGGGCTGCCATGTTGCGCCAGCACGCGACGGCTTGTTCGTCCCGGAAGAACGAGAGCGAGAGCATCTTGTCCGGATCGCTCAGGCTCTGGAACCGCTCGACCGAGATGAAGCCATCGACAGCGCCAAGCTCCAGCTTGAGGGCAGCGGCGAGATCGAGATAGCGCTGCCTGCACCCCGGGGCGGGAACGACCTCGAAGATGACCGCGATCACGCTGCCACCAGCGGCGCATGCGGCGCCGATGCCAATCGCAGGAAGAGGCGATCCTCGCGCGTGATGAATCGCTCGCGCCTGGCGAAGTCGTAATTCTCGCGGCCGAGCGGGTCGTCGCGCAGGCGTGCGCGATAGGCCTCGTACGCTGCCAGGTCGGCGATCGAATAGACGCCATAGGCGGTGGTCGCCGAGCCTTCCTGTGGCGCGAAATATCCGATCAGGTCGGCGCCGCAGCGTGGGATAGCTTCCCCCCAGTTGCGGGCATAGTGCTCGAACGCGTCGACGCGGTAGGGGTCGATCTCGTATCGTATGAAGCATGTGATCATTGGCGTTTCTCCCGTCGCTCGCCGCGGTTTAGCTCGGGTGGCGGTCGGATGCTTCGGGCGCGATCGAAGCGTCCCGGCACGCCATGTGGTAGCGTGGGGCGATCATAAGGAGGGCTGCATGCTCACGACCAATGCCTTTGCCGGTATCGGCGCGCTCGTCGGCGACCCGGCGCGGGCGAGCATGCTCATCGCCCTGATGGATGGCAGAGCGCTGACCGCGACCGAACTCGCAGCCGTTGCGGGCGTGACGCCGCAAACCGCGAGCAGCCATCTCGCGCGGCTCGTTGCCGGGGATCTGCTCGCGGTGGAGCGGCAGGGCCGACACCGCTACCACCGCGTGGCGACGCCCGCGATCGCGCAGATGATCGAGGGCATGATGGCGGTCGCTGCGACCGGGTCCGCCGGTCGTCGCGCGGCGCCCCGGACCGGGCCGAAGGACCTGGCGATGCGGCACGCCCGGACGTGCTACGATCATCTGGCCGGGCGCGTGGCCGTGGGGATCGCCGACCGGATGGTCGCGCGCGGCGAGATCCGGTTCGGCATCGATGGCGGCGAACTGACCGCTCTCGGCGCGCGTCGGTTGAACGGCGTCGGGATCGACATTGCCCGGCTGGTTGGTCGCCGGGGCCGGCGGGCCTTTTGTCGGCCATGCCTCGACTGGAGCGAGCGCCGTCCGCACATCGCGGGCGCGGTCGGGAGAGCCTTGCTCGACCATTCGATCGACAAGCTATGGCTTCGCACCGTCGCCGGGTCGCGCGCGGTCATCGTCACCCCCCTCGGAAGACGGACGCTCACCAGTCTGTTCGAACTCGCGCCCGACATCTGGGAGGATGCGGCCTGACCGCCGCGACACCGCGCGACTGCGATACGCAGCTCAGCTGAACGAGCGTCCGGTTCCGGGGCTGGCGCCGCGCATCTGCTGGCAAATGCCGGCTGCGGGGTGGCGCGGACCATCTCCAACGCCACGACGCATCCCGGCAAGACCTTCTACGGCTGCAGCTACCGGTTTGAGATGCTCGACAGGACGGGGCGCCGCTTTGAGCGCGCGGGAGCGGTGAAACAGGCTGCGGCCGTCGTGGAGGCTGCACCGAGCGCTGCTTCCGATCGATAACGCCAGGGGTTTCTCGCCAGCGCCCGCCGGTCAGCCGGGCCCGCCGTCCAGATCACCGACGCATTGCAGGTCGGGGTCCGTTTTCGCCATGCGTTTCAATTCCCCGGTCCGCGAGACGATGCCCGGAAAGATCGCGTCCGGGGTGGCCGTGTACGTCCGGAGAAGCCGCAAGGCCCAGGCATAATGCCGTGCTCCGACGTCGCAGCTGTTGCCGCCGCCATCACCCTCTCCCCACACTTTGCGCCACCCAGCCTGGCCGTCGCGCTTCAGGATGGCCTGGAAGGTACCGACCGGCCCTTCGGCGCGAACATAGGCAATCGCCCCTGGTCCTGCCGAAAGAACGCGAAACGCGCGGAACGTGAAACGCGATTGCGGGCTATCGTCGCCCGCGTGAAGGGTCTTGACGATCGCCGCGCGCTCGGCGCTGCCGGGAGCAGGCGTATGGACGGCCGGCTGCGCGGTTACTGCGGCTGGCGCCAGGGCAAGCAGCGTCGCGACGACTGGTGAATAGCAACGTGTCATATCAACCAATGCGATAGATTGACCGAGCTAGCGGCTCAAGGCAAACACGCCTCAAGGCAGATCGACAAAGGTCCCGCCGCGCAGTAAATGGCCGCGTCGGCCAGAGGATTGCGGGGTCGATGCCGCATCTGGATACGTCGCAGGGATTGACCCGCGATCCTCGAACGAGAAGCCGTAGTAGCGCTCGAGCCGCCCGTCGGTCGCACTGTCGTTCGGATAAGGCGCCACGGCATGAACGAGGCGAAAGCCTGGCGTATCATCGGCCAGGATCGCAAGCACCAGTCGCCTCAGGTCGTTGGCGGTCACCCCCTGCCCCGGATGAGCCGTGCCGATTTCTTCGACGACGTGCCCAATGCGCACTACCGTGACGGTCATTCCATATTTCTCGGCGGCATATCGGCACGCCGCTTCACCGAACGCCTTCGTCACCGCGTAGCGCGTGTCCGGCGCGAGCTCGCAATTCTCGTCGATCGCCCGATCGCGCGGGTACATGCCAAGGACGTGCATCGTGCTTGCGAAGATGAAATGACGCACGCGAGCATTATGCGCCGCGTCCAGCAGACGAGTCAGGCCAACGACGTTGGCTGAAACCAGATCGTCCCAGCCTGCCTCGTTCGCGACAGCACCCAAATGCAATATGATGTCCATGCCCTTGCAGGCACGTCGCACGGCAAAACGGCTTTGGAGATTGCCGCGTTTGAATGTTTCGCCGGATCTTAACGGGGAAATGCGATGACGGTCGCTCAGCCGAAGGGCGTAGCCTCGATCCAGCAGCGGCTGGCGAAGCATCGAGCCCAGGCGGCCACCTGCGCCTGTCAGCAACACGGCAGGCTCAATCGTGACCGAGCTTCCGCTCATCTCACTGCCATCGCGATCGACCCGCATGCGTGTCGCTGCGGAGAGCCTGCCCCACCTTACCATTTCCGGACCAACGGTAGCGATCGCTTTGCCTTGCGTAGCCGCCGTCCCAATCGTGACCAGCGGTCTCCTGGTTCGAAAAGGGGAAAGTCTGCAAAGTTGGCGCGATCTTCAAGGTAACGCTGCCGCCAATCTTCGCTTAGTTGATCGCGTTGAATCGACAAGATCGCACGCTGCTCGTTCAATCTTTCAGTGACGCCGACGAATGCGGCTATTGCCGATAAAGCTCCATCAGGCCTCAGGCAGAAGTCCTCGTAGATCAGCCAGAGTACATTGGTACCGGCTTGAGCAAGCATCTGCCGCAGCGTCGCCTCCTGCAACAGAATATCATATAATGCCTGGTCGATCTTGCTTGCGTCATAAAATGGAGCGGCACGGGGTGGTGTGGTTGCATCCCATTGATCGGTTTGCCGGGCGCGGGCGAGCGAAATTGCTTGCCCCAGTTTGTCGTTGCGGCTGACAAACACGATATTGCTCGAGACGACGTGTCGCCACACATCGCTGTCGACAAGCTGTTCGTGGAACGTCTTGAGCGCCCAGACGCGGTTCGACGTAAGCGAGGTCAGGCAGATGCTCTCCCACAGATTTCCGGGTGCCGCTGCCATCTCGCCGGTCACCAGATGAAGCCGATCGGGATTGAGATATTCCCGCGGCCGACCCAGCACGCCCGTGCCTGCCAGCAAGCTGCACAGGTGGGACGTCCCGGAGCGCGGTGTACCCAGCACGACATAGCCGCGCCGTTCGGTCACTCGGGCAGCCCGCGCTTGCGGCGAAGCGCGTTGCGCGCCAGTTTCAGGGGAATGCGTTCGGCGGTTGTGCGGCCGAACGTCGTGTTATCCGCGTCACGCCGGACGTGGAGCGTCACTTCGGCAATATGGTCGACCACGATACCGCGGGTGGCTGCACGCGCGAACCAATCGGTATCTTCGGCCAGCCGCAGTTGAGAATCGAAAACGCCATTGCGATCGAAAGCGCGGCGCCGAAACAATGCGGCTCCGATAGAATAGCGAAATGTCTCGGCCGGGCTGCCGACGAAGAGAAACGGGCCGTCGGGCTCGGATCGGCAGAGCAGTTGTGACTGACCTATCGCCACGTCGCTGTCCGGATGGTCGTTCAGCCACGCAAGCGACATCGCCAGCGCGCCCGCTGGCCACAAATCATCGACATCAAGGAACGCGATCAGGTCGCCCGTGGCAGCGCGAATGCCGGTATTGCGTGCATCCGCCGCGCCGCCGTTCCGCTTGGGCAACAATCTTACGGGGACCGGTAAAGTGGCAACAACTGCGTCGACATCCCCGATTACGCCGTCGTCGACGACGATGATTTCGAGCTTGGGGTAGTCCTGCGCCAATATGCTGGCGACGGCCTCCGGAAGGTAGTGAAGGCCGTTGAAGACCGGTACGATCACGCTGATCAACGGTTGCGGATGGGAAGGAAGCAGGGCGGTGGCACTGGGCGGATCGGCGATCAGTGCTGCGACGGCCATGGGCACCTCGGACACCGCGCTGCCCAGGACAAGCGTAACGCATGGCAGGCGGCTGAGCACGTCTTCGATAAGGTCGACGGTGCGCTTGCCCGCATGCGGGAGCTGCGTCATCGTCGTATAGATGGCTGAGCCCAGCACCGCGGCTGGCATGGCTGGCTCGACCGACGTTGCAGCGCCAGCGCCGAAGCGCAGCGTAACGACAACGCGCAGCAATACCGTCGATGCCAGCTCCTCGGGACTTTCATCGCCGACGCGAAGTACCATCTTCTCGGCGCCTGGCGTCAACGCGCCGCGAAGCTCTGGAAAGTGGGCGGCAACCTCCGGAAACAGCTTCGCCGTGCGGTAGAGAGCGTGCGCGGCCGGTTGGGGACCGCCGGTCAACACCACATAGTCGTCGCCGCAATAGCGCATGCCTGCCCCCACGCAGGCGAGCGCGGTCGTCGACTTCCCCACCCCACCGCGCCCGACGATGAGCACGCCGCCGTCATCGGTGCCGACCGCCGCACCGTGAACCAGCTGCGCGCCGCGCGCCGTCAGCCACCAGGACAGTGGCGTACGGAGCGGCGCTGCTTTCGTCCAATAGGGCAGCGCGGCGGAATCGCGCACCCAGAACACGCCAACACCGCGCGCCATGTCGAGCAGAGCCAGCGAATATTCGCCGAAATGAAATGCGCTCCTCCAACGTTCGCTGCCAAAGGTCCACAGGTCGCCGCGGTCGCTGAAACAATGCTGCGGCACCGGCGGCGGTGCCATGTCGACGCCACTGGTGGCGCTGTCCCACAAGAACAGCGTCAGGTCGGGTTCCAGCCCGTCGTCGCAGGCAACGACACATGCGAAGGCCGGCGTCAGCAATCGATCGAGAGCGGCGCCGGCATAGTGCAGCCGAATGCGCTGCCCGACGACCATCAGGTCGCGTCGGATCGTTTCGCCACTGGCCATCGCCCGTTCGGTCCGGGCCAGAACGTCGGCGAAGAACGCCGCCTGGTCCGCCTCCGATCGTGGCGAAAGGTCGGCGGGCATTGCTACCGTATCGGCGATGGCCTTGCTCATCGGATGGTGGCCAGGCGCGTGGCAAAGACATTGACCGTTGCCGCCGGCAGGGCGGACGCGCGCCCGTCCGCAACTATGCGCAGCAGCATTGCCAGATGGAGCCGGTCGACCACGCGCCGCGGCCGCGCGGCAGGGCGCTGATGAAGGCGGTACTCGATGCGTTCGAACAGGCCCACGCGCTGTCGCAGCAGGTCTGTCAGCACGGACGCCGGCACGGAGAGCGCGAATTCCTCGGCGACGAATTCCAGCGCCAGGGCCAGCCTGTAGGCGACGCGTTCGCGGCGCGCGAAAGCGATCAGACGCGACCAGTCTATCTCCTCGCCCCTGCTCTGCAGGATCATCGCCGTGTCGGAGATCCAGCGCACGGACCCGTCCGAATCCTGGCCGATGCCATGCAGGACTGCGTGAAGCAGCAGATGCGCTGCGGAGGGCTGCAACAGCTCGACGCCCAACATGGCGAGCGGCTGCGCTTCACGCCAGGTTTGCGCGATCGCCGCCGCCGAGCCCAGCTCCTGCACCGGCCGCCAATGCAGGTCGATTTCATGGCCGGAAGCGTCCGCGAACGTCATCGCATGCTGGGTGGCGAGCTTGGTGGCCAACGTCGTGCCCGCCCGCCGCTCGCGCACCTCACGCCAGCCGACGGCGTTCAGCACCGCGCCCGCCTCCGCGACCCGGTCCGTCGGTACGAGGATGTCGATGTCTGCCATCGGCCTCAGCGCCGGACTGGCGTAGAACCCGGTGGCGAGGGCGAGACCTTTGCTCGCCATGACCGGAACCTCTGCCTGGCGTAACGCGCGCAGCGGTTCGGCCACGGCGGCAAACAATAGCTGGATCGATGCCCAGAAATGCCGATGGACCCCGTCCAGCCGGGCGAGCAGCGGATGCTCGGTCCCTGTCCGACGCATATTGGCGGCGGCCAGCGGCAGAAGACGAAAGCTGTTCACCTCGACATTCGCTGCGAGATCGACGCCTTCCGCCCACTGCGCGAACGCCGCGCCGGCGGCAGGACCATCGTCGAGTGCGGCATGAAGCAGGAGCAGCTGCTGCGGATCCGGGCGCAGCGTCACGCGGTCGCGCTCCGGCGACGGCGGGCAGTCTCCCGCAGGACCTGGAGCCGGTCCGCCACACGTCCGCCCTCAGCCAGCATCATGTTGCCGCCGTGCACGATGCGCCACAGGACGACGTGGTCGACCTCGGCCATTGCCACGTTCAGATCGACGGCGCGCGCGACCCAGCCGATCGTTTCCGCGCTTCGCCGGGCCGGATCGAAACCACCGACGCGGTCGAACGCGGTCCGCCGCACAAGCATGGATCCGGCCAGGCGACCCGGTGCCTGCAGGCCGGTCGCCGCCAGCCGGCCCTCCTGTTCGACGACGATGGCAACCCGGCCAAAAACCAGCTCGACCTCGGGATTCAGCGAAGCCAGCCGGCTTGCCAGACTGTTCTCGGGCCACCGATCGTCGGCGTCCAGAAACGCGATGACCGATCCCTTTGCCAGCCCGACCCCGACGTTCCGCGCCACGGATACACCGGCATTTGCCTGACGATGAAGCCGGATCGGCAGCTGCGTTTTACGGGCCAGGCTTGTGACGATCTCCGCGCTGGCATCGCTCGATCCATCATCGACGATAATGATTTCGCGCGGTTGGGACGTTTGGGTCAGCACGGATTCGATCGCTGCCCCAATATGCCGGGCGGCATTGAAACATGGAATGACGACACTGACGTCCGCGGCCAACACTCCTCAGCGTCCGGCGGCGATCGGCCAGCCGGCCTCGTCGACATCATGGATCGGGTCGAGCAGCAGCATGTCGGCAAGATCGGTGTGAACCCGCAATTCCGGGGCGGAATAGACGCCTGTCGGCACTGGCGCATTCCCTCCGGTCGTGCTGCCGCCCTCCACCACCAGATCGTGTCGCCTGAGCTCTGCCAGGAAAGCTTCTACCGCGTCCGTCGCGACATCCGGCGCCAGATTGTAGGCGTCCGCCAGCGCGGTGGACAATCCCGCCGCTGTGCTGCCGCTTTCGATGATTTCCCACAAATAGCCGCCACTGCCGTCAGTGTCGAAAAAAGTGCCGGTACCATGATGCATCATGATCGCCTCGCCGTCCCGAGTCTCGCTGGCGACGATCGGGCGGTTCACAACTATCGCGACAGGCTCGTCAATCACGCAATCATTCCCCTGCTGCTGGCGATTGCTCTGGCAAAATTCGGTTGGATGGGCAAACGTCTTCTCGTTACTGGCAAATTGGCTCAATTATGAACGGGACGGCCATGGAAGAGATGGACGTTTCGGTGGTGATGGCGGTTCGCAACGGTGCTGATCACCTTGCCGTGGCGCTGCACAGTATTGCCGGGGCAGGTCGCCGGCCTCGCGAAATATTGGTGCTGGATGGCGCATCGACTGATGGAAGCGACAGGATCGCCCGCGCCAACCCCCTTGTCCGGCTGGTGCGACAGCAGGGAATGGGCATAGCAGCCGCCTATAACCAGGCGATTGCCGCTTCCCGGGGCTCGATCATCGCGTTTTTGTCGTGCGACGATGTGTGGACGCCGGGGGGGCTCGACCAGCGCCTGGCTGTCCTGGCGTCGCAACCGGCCACCCAGATCGTGTTCGGCCATTTGCGCCACGAGCTGGCCGGCACGCCTGCGCCGAATTTCCGCCTCGATCTGATCGGGCGCGTCGTGCCTGGCCCGGTCATGGAAACGATGGTCGCGCGACGGACGGTGTTCGGGGAGGTCGGGCCGTTCGATGAACGGCTGTCGACCGCGGAGGATGTCGATTGGATCGCCCGCGCGCGCGATATGGGGATACGGATGGTGACCGTGCCTCAGCTGGTGCTGGTCAAGCGGGTGCATGCCGGCAACAGTTCGCTGATGGATCCGATGGGGAACCGCGCTCTGTTGCAGGCACTTCGCCACACCGCCCGGCGCCGTCGATACACCGCCGGATGATCGGGCCGGGTCCGCCTGCCGCCTCGCTGGTTCGCACGGTCCGCCCGTTGGCGGCGCTGGCCTGGCAGGGGCATCGCCGGCTGCTGCTCACGGCGGTAGCGCTGACGGTCACGCTCGCCATGGCCGAGCTGGCATTCCTGTACGCCCTGATGGTGCTGCTCCATCATATGACCTCGGCCGCCGGCACCGACGCCTGGCCTGCCTTGCTCTCCATTGCGTGTTTGGCGGCGGCGCTTTCTGCCCTTCGCATGGCGGCGCTCCGCGGCCAGGAATCGCTCGGCCTGTTGGTGGCGAACGACATTGCGGGTGCGATCTTCGGTGCGGCAATGCAGCGATCGCTTGGCGACCATCGCCGGCGACGCGCCGAGGAGATCGGCGTCGCGCTGGAAGAGGCGCGGATGATCGGCAACACGGCCGTGGTGCCGCTGCTGAACGCAGGTGGAGCGCTCGTGGTGATCGGCGCGATGGCCGCTGCGATCATGGCGATCGACTGGAGGATCTTTGCGGTGCTCGGGCCGATCATGCTGATCACCTACTGGGCAATGGTTGCGCGCAATCGGGAAGCTCTGCACCGGGTCGGGGCGGCACTGGCGTCGGCACGCCGGCACCGGGGACGGATCGTGGAGGAGGCGCAGGCGGATTATCGCCACTTGCTTCTAACCGGCACCGAAACGGTCGCGCGTCAGGCTTTCGCCGACAGCGCACGCACCGTCGCGCAGTTGCAGCTGCGTCACCGCCTGCTCGGCGCCGTCCCGCGTGCCGTTCTCGAACCGTTGCTGACGGTGGCTGGGCTCGCCACCATCGTGCTGCTGCTGCGCAGGCCGGGCGGAATCGATCAGGCGATACCGGCATTGGCGGCGCTGGCTGCGGCGCTGCTGCGGATATTGCAGGCCACCAACCTTCTGACCGCGTCGCTTGCCCTGTTGCAGGGCAGTATCCCGGTCCTTGCGCGATTGCTGCGGCTCGCGACGACAGCGATCCGGCACGACGATGCAGTGCCGGTCCCCGTGACGTTCGCCCAGGACATCCGGCTGCTTGAAGTCAGGGTGAGCTACGATCGCGGCCACAGGGCCCTGGACGACGTCGTCCTGACGATCGGGAAGGGAGAGAAGGTGGCGATCGTCGGCCCGAGCGGATCGGGCAAGAGTACGCTGCTCGACGTACTGCTGGGATTGATCCCGCCCGATGCTGGCGATCTGCTGATCGACGGGGTCTCGATTGCCGGTGACGCCGGGCGGGTCGCCGGGTGGCGGCAGCAGATAGCCGCGGTGGCACAGGACCTCTACGTACCCGACCTCAGCATCGCCCGGCTCATCGGCGGTGAGGGGCCAAGGGACGACGCACGGTTGCGGACGTGTCTTGCCGATGTCGACTTGGCCCTGTGGGTCGAGCAACTGCCCGAAGGTGTCGACACGCGGCTCGGGTCGGCGGGCATGCTGGTGTCCGGCGGCCAGCGCCAGCGGCTCGGGATTGCGCGCGCGCTATACCGCGACGCCGCTCTGATCGTGCTCGACGAAGCGACCGCGCACCTGGATCTCGCGACGGAGGCGGCGTTGCTGAAACGTCTGCTCGACCTGTGTCGCACACGCACGGTGATATTCGTGACTCACCGCGAACAGAGTCTGGTCGGCTTCGACCGCCTTATACGCCTTGAGAAAGGTCGGATCGGGCAGGATATCAGTCTGGTCGACAGCCCGCTACGACAGGGGCCTTTACAATGAAGGAGCGTCACCGGGGTCACTGTCACGGGATGGCGCCCGTTTCCCATCGGGGCCGTCGTCACGCCATCTGCCGGGGTGGCGCTACCGCCCCCGCGCCTCCGCCA
The DNA here is from genome assembly GCF_036663735.1 of Parasphingomonas zepuensis. NCBI lineage: Bacteria > Pseudomonadati > Pseudomonadota > Alphaproteobacteria > Sphingomonadales > Sphingomonadaceae > Parasphingomonas > Parasphingomonas zepuensis. The sequence goes on from NZ_JAXOJO010000006.1 coordinate 37,453, forward strand.
GCACGCTCGTATCCACCAGCCCCGCAATCTCAGCCTTCGATCGCGGCGCCCGCTTGTCGCGCGCGGCAAGCCACGCTTCCTCGCGGACCATCGTATCGACCAGGTCGGCCGGGATCGCGCAGGGGAAGCGGTGATGCTTCCACGATGCGGCGATCAGCGCCGTCGGGTGGCGCGTCCGCGCCGAGAGCGCATCCTGCACCCATGAAGGCGCCTCGACCGATTCCCGGCAGCCCGCGATCACGCCCTTCACCAGCGCCACGATCTGCCGGCGCTTGCCCGGATCGGCGAGCGTCGATGTCCGGGCGCTGAGGCTGTAGAGCTCGCGGTAGCCGTCCGGCTTCGCCAGTTCGATCGCATCGTCGCCAAGCGCGGCCCGCGCGCGTTCGGCATCCGGCTCCCACATCGCCAGCGCGTCCACGCTCCCGTCGATCAGCGCCTGGGCGCTGCCGGCGGCGTTCAGCGATACGATCGTCACCTCGCTCTCGGCGATGCCCGCCTCGGCCAGCCGCTCGCGCAGGTAGAAAGCGGCCGACGTGTTGCCATAGGTCGCGATGCGCTTGCCCTTCAGGTCGGCGATCGCGGCGATGCCCGAGGAGCGGCGGCCCACGATCTCGTACAGCCCCTCCGTCACCGTCATGATGATGCGCACGTCGGGATGCGCGACGGACATGCGCAGCACCTGCGTCTCGGCATTGGCCGCCAGATCGGCAAGGCCCGCAAAGGTCGGCGGCGGGGCCGCCGGGTCGCGGCGCGTCGACGCCAGCAGCACCGGATCGGCCACGTTCCACAAATTCGGCACGCCGCCATTATGCACGGTCGCGGCCCCCTGCCCGCCGTCGCGCACCGCGATCAGGATCGGGGCGATCTCCAGCACGGTCTCGCTGCCATAGATGCGCAGCGGTTCGTCGGCGGCGAACGCGCCGGTCGCCAGCAGCAGGGCGGCCAGGGCTGGAAGCGCGGGAAGGAAATGCCGTTTCATCGATTGGCTCCTGTCAGAATTTCACGTCGAGCGCGACGCCGACCGAACGAAACGCCTCGTACGGGACGACCTGCACCAGGCCCGGATTGCTGGTGACGAGGCGGGTGATGAAGAACTGGTCGAACAAGTTGCGCGCGATGACGCTGAGCTTCCAGCGATTGTCCGGCGCGCGCACGCCGAGCGTCAGATCGACCGTATGATAGCCCGGCACCACCGTGAGCGGATTGCGCCCGACCGCCAGCTGGAGATCGCTTTGCGAGAAATAATGCGCCTGGACGAAACCGTTGATGGAGGACGTGACTGGCCGGTCATAGCCGGCGAACAGGTTGAGCTGCCATTTGGGCGATCCGACGGTGCGGAAGCCGTTGACCGATTGCAGCCGCGCCGTCGATCCGGCGACGAGCGGCGCGCACACGCCCGGCGTCGTCGTGGGCGTGTTGGTGGTCGGCTGCCCGACATAGCAGGGCGCATTGGTGAAATCGCTGTAATAGGCGTCGGTATAGGAGGCGTTGCCGTCGAAGGTCAGCCCGGTGAGCGCGCCGCGCGGGTGAATGCCGAACTCCGCCTCCAGGCCCTTGGTGGTGACCTGCCCGGCATTGATGACGGTGTAGTTCAGCCCGCCCGCCGTGCCCGGCAGCGCGGCAGTGATCTGGAAATCGTCGAACGTCGTGTAATAGGCGCTGAGGTTCAGCGTGATCAGCCGGTCGAACAGCCGCGAGCGCACCCCGGCCTCATAGGAATGCGCGATTTCCGGATCGACCTTGCCCTGGTTGATCGCGAAGATCGCCGGCGTCAGGTCGTTGGCGAAATTGAACCCCGGTCCCTTATAGGCGCGGCTCGCCGTCGCATAGGTCATCACCTCGTCCGCCACCTGGAACTGCGCGCCCGCGCGCCAGGAGAAATCGGTATAGGTCACGCGGGTCTTCAGGTTGAGCGGCGTATAGCCGTTCAGGGTCAGCGATCCCGGGATATAGAGCGACAGATCACCTTCCGTGGGCGAGCCGTCCATCGGCAGCGTGCGCACCAGCGTGCCCGTGCTGATCTCGCGGGAAAGGCGCGCGCCGGCGATCAGCTTGAGCTTGCCGATCCTGTAGCTGGTATCGGCAAAGGCGGCGTAATTTTTGGTGTTCATGTTCGACACCAGCCGCCGCCCGGCCGAATAATTGACCGCGGCGGTCAGCGTCGGGTTGCGCAGATAGGTCTGCTCGATCGTGCTGTCGATCACGTCCAGGTCGTAATAGAACAGCCCGGCGGTGTACTGGAACGGGCCCGATCCGGCATTGGCCAGCCGCACTTCGCTGGTCAGCTGGTGATATCCGGACTGGTATCGCTGATAGGTCTGGTAGCTGTTGGCGACGCTGTTGCTATAGTCGAACTCGGCCAGCTGCTTGGATGTGACGGTGCGATAGCCGGTCAGCGCGGTCAGCGTCGCGCCGCCCAGGTCCCAGTTCGCCTCGGCGGTGTAGAAGCGCGGGCGGACATAGCCGCCAAGCTCGGCCTCGGACGACACGGTCAGGTTGCGCGGGCCCGGGATGACGCCCTCGGCCGTGTTGAGCGACTCGATCGTCCGGCCGCCGGGGATCGCGATCCGGTCGCTCGAGAGATAGCTGCGCGTGGTGTAGAGCAGCCCGTCGTTGCTGTTGTCGCTGATCTCCGCGCCGAGGTCGAAGCGCAGGTCCGGCGTCGCCTGCCACGCCAGCTTGATGCGGCCGCCGCGGTTATGGAAATCGCCGATATTGCGGTCGGGCCGCTGGTTGGGCGCGTAGAGATAGCCGTCGCGGCTGAAATCCCAGGCGCTGACGCGGACCGCCAGCGTGTCGGTGATGAGCGGAACGTTGAGCGTGCCCTGGACGCGGAATTCCTTGGTCTCGCCGTAGAAGCCGCGGGCGCTGCCCGACAGCGCGTCGAGCTCTGGCTTGTTGGTGACGACGCTGATCAGCCCGGCCGTCGCGCTCTTGCCGAAGGTCGTGCCCTGCGGCCCGCGCAGCACTTCGACGCGCGCCACGTCGACGGCGTCGACCACGGCGCCGGCCAGCCGTCCGAGCGGCACCCCGTCGATCGCCACGCCGACCGACTGTTCCAGCGTATCGGCATTGGCATAGGTGCCGATGCCGCGCACCACGAACTGCACGACATGCGGGTTGGGCGCCGGCACGAACACGATGCTCGGCGCCACCGCCGACAGGTTGGACAGGCTCGTCAGGTTGAGCGACTGCAGCCGGGATTCGGAAACGGCGGTGACGGCGATCGGCACCAGCTGCAGATTCTGCGCCCGCTTGCTGGCGGTGACGATGATGTCCCCGGCCGTCTCGGCGGCCTCGTCCTGCACTTCCTGCGCCTGCGCCTGCGCCACACCGCTACCGGACGCGATCGCGCACAATCCCAATAACCATCTGTTTTTCATGGACTTTTTCCCAAGAATTTCCGGACAGATCAGCGGCTGATTCAGTGTTCCCGTGTACGGAAACTCAGTAGCGGAAGCGGATTCCGCCCCGATAAGCGCGCCCGACCAGGTCGTAATAAATGCCGTCGAACGAGGGGAATGGCGGGTCCTTGTCGAGCAGGTTGTCGACCGTCGCGAACAGCTCCACCTTGCGCTTGCTGTCCTGGTTCTCGATCAGCGTCCAATGCCCGGCCAGGTTGAAATAGGTGCGGCTGGGGATCGAATTGATGTTCAGGCTGGTCGCCGTGCCCGGCACCGCCGCATTGTTGATCTTGCCGCCATTGATGTACCGCGCCTGCAGGCTGAAGCCGAAATCATCGGTGTCGTAGGTCAGCGTGGTGTTCACCAGCAGATCGGCGACGCCGGTCGTGGTCCCGGTGACCGGCGTCGGGTTCTGGCCCGACCGGTCGATCGATCCGCTGCTGTCGCTCAGCGTGAAATCCCACACATAGGTCCCGAGCATCCGCAGCCCGACATTGCCCGGCAGCGAGCTGATGTCCGACAGCGGCAGGCGGTAGGACAGTTCGAAATCCATCCCGCTGGTCTTGAAGCGGTTGAGGTTGAGGAACGGCGTGTCGATCTGGACGATGTTCCCGGTCGGCGTCGGCCGCGAGATCAGGCCACACAGATCGGTGCGCCCGGCGAAGCAGGAGTCGAGCACGATCTGCGCGCCGGAGGTGCTGATCACGCCGCCGATATCGATCGAATAATAATCGACCGAAGCCTGCAGCCGCGGCGCCCAGCCAGGCTGGAACACCACGCCTGCCGTCAGCGTGTCGGCCGTTTCCACGTCCAGGCTGGTGTTGCCGGTCGAATAGGTCCGCACGGTGTAGGCCGTGTTGAGGAAGGGATCGATCACCCGCGCATTGGATGAGGTCGCCGGGGTGAACAATTCGGTCAGATTGGGCGCGCGCACGTCACGCGACCGGGTCGCCCGGAAGCGCAGTTCCCGGTTGACTTCCCACGTCGCGCCGACCTTCCACGTCGTGACGCGGCCGCTGGTGCTGTAGTCGGCAAGGCGCACCGCGGCGCTCAGGTCGACCGCCTTCAGCAGCGGCACGTCGCGGACGAGCGGGATCAGCGTTTCGAGATAGGCTTCCTTGACGTTGAAATTGCCGTCCACATTGGCCGTGTTCGCGCTCGAAAACGCCCGCGCCTGCTCGAGCGGGCTCGATCGGTTGCGCAACGCCTCGCGCCGATATTCGACACCGGTCGCGACGGAGACCGGCCCGGCCCAGATATCGAACGGGCTGGTCTGGACGTTGAAGGCGAACGCCGCCTGCGACGTCTTCTGCCGCTGCTCCGACAGGCCGGTGACGTAGGCCCTGGCGGCGGCGCTCGCCGCCTGGGTGCCGAAGATGTCATAGGGCGCGCAGCCGGCCGCGGCCGCGCGCACATCGGCGTTGGGGCTGATCAGGTCGCGGCAGATCGGCACCGCGACCCCGCCCTGCATCACCGTCGTCACATCGATCGCGCGGCGCCAGTTCGCCTCGACGCGCTGGCCGACCACCCCGCGCTGAAAGATGTTGTGGCCATATTGGGCATAGGTGTCCCATTTGAAATCACCGATCTTGCCCTCCGCACCAGTCACGCCGCGGACCGTTTCATTGTCCTTCGTCGTGATCTGCTGGAAATTCTCGGTGCCGAAGCGGCCTACCTGGAACGAGGCGATCGGCACCGGCAGCGCGTTCAGCGCCGCGCGGGTCGCGGCCGGAATGAACGGGTTGTCGGTCCGCATCACGATCGGGGCAAAGGCGCTGGTGCTGGGCGCCTGGGTGCCGAAGTTGCGCGTGCCGACGCTCGGCACCTTCCAGTGGATCTTGGCGTAATTGCCCTCGGCGAAGAGCGTGGTGTCGCCGATATCGTAGCTGACCCGCCCCAGCGCCACAAAGCGGTTGATCGGTTGGCGGATATTGACGCCGGTCCAGGAGCTGATGCCGTAGCCGTCCCCGCCGATCTGGTCGTCGCCATACACCTCGCCGAAGCCGAACTGGTACGGCGTGCCGTCCGCTGCATAAGCGGTGCCGCGCAGCGGGCCGGTGGCGATCAGGCCTCCCGGAGTCTGTGAAGAATAATGGACGTTCTTGGTCCAGATCGTGGCCGGCTTGCCGTTGGTGGCAAAGCCGGGGTTCTGCACGAACCACCATTCCTCACGGCCCCAGTCGCGCGTGTAATTGTCGCCGATGCCGTCGTCGGTGGTATATTCCACGCCGAGCATAGCGTGCCCGTTGCCGCCCGCGAAGCTGCTGCCGCCGGCCAGCGAGAGCTTGGTGTTGAAGCCGTCGCCAACTTCAGAAATACCGGCCTGCACCTCGCCGATCACCCCTTGCAGCTTCTTCTTCAGGATGACGTTGACGACACCCGCGACGGCGTCAGAACCCCAGGCCGCCGATGCGCCGCCGGTCACGATCTCGCTGCGATCGACCAACATCGTCGGCACCATGTTGAGATCGACCGTGCCGACCGACGATGTCGGCACGAACCGCCGGCCATCGACCAGCACCAGGGTGCGATTGGCCCCGAGGCCGCGCAGATCGGCATAATAGCCGCTGTTGGTGAAGGTCCGCGCCGCGGTCGGATTCTGGCTCGGCCGGAAGGACGGCGTTTCCTGCAGGACTGAACCGATGCTGGAGGCGGCGCGGCGCTCGATGTCGTCGCTGTTGATGACCGACAGCGGGGTCGGCGCCGAATAGCCGCTGCGCACGATACGCGATCCGGTGACCAGAATGTCCGCCTGCGGCTGCTCCACCTGATCCACGGGCTCGGGTGACGGTGCCGGCACTGGCGGCGTGACCTGGCCGGTCGGCGCGAGTGTCTCCGCCTCCCCCGGGACGTAGCCAAGCGTGATCGTCGATGGGCTGCGCGCCAGGACGCGAAGTCCCGTCCCGCGCAACATCGTCTCGAGCGCGCTCATCACCTCGAGCACGCCCTTGACCCGGCGCGTGCGGACGGCGCGGATCTTGCCGCCTGGCGCGACGATCTGGACATTGGCCTGGCGGGCGAATTCGAGCACGGCCTTGTTCGCCGGCAACGGCTGGATGTCGAAGACGCGCTGCTGCGCCGCTGCATCCACGGACCAGATGAGTGCCCCAACCGCGGCGGCACAGGCCAGTCTCTTGGCGATCTCGGTCACAATCAATCCTCCCTCGTTCACCGGTCATGCGGCGCGGGGCCTGCGGTGTTGATGGTAGGATGCGCGAGCCGCGGCCAATCAGCCGCCGCGCGGCGCCGAGGGTCGAAAAAAGATGCGATCTAACGGTGCAGCAGGACGCCGTCCGGCCGGGTTTCGACCTGCAGGCCAAGGCTCAGCGCCGCCCCGCGCGCGAACTCGCGCGGATTGTTGGCGGCATAGCGCCCCGTCACGGTTTCAGCCGCGACCTTGTCGTCAGCGAAATAGATATGCTGGTCGCTATAGCGCGCGAATTCGTCCGCAGCCTCGCGCAGCGTGACGTCGTCGAACGAGAGCATGCCCTCCTGCCAGGCAAGCTGCCGGGTCACTTCCTGCGGCGCGACCGCATGCATGGTGATCGCGCCGTCGGCAGGGATCGATGCATTCTCGTTGGCATCGACCCGCAGCAGCGGTGCCGCGGCGCCGGCCCGGCGGCTGACGGCGACAGAGCCGCGCCGGACGAGGATCTCGACCGGGCGCCGCGCGATGCAGCTGACGGTGAAGCTGGTACGGTCCGTCATCAGCCGCGCATTGCCGGCATCCACGACGAACGGCCGCGCCGAATCCCCGGCCACGTCGAACAATACCTCACCCCGCGTGACGGTGACGGCGCGGCGCACGGCCCCAAACAGGACCGAGATTTCGGAATCGGTATTGAGGGTCGCCGAAGATCCATCTTCCAGCGGGATCAGCCGCACCTCGCCGCGTTCGGTACGGAAAGTCTTCGCGGCCGCCTGCGTGCTGATCCCCAGCGCGGTCGCCACAGCCACAGCCACCCCGCCGGCGCCCGCCGCGACTACCTTGCGCCGGGTCCACATCAGCTTGGTCCCGTCATCCTCGAATTCCGGCGCCAGAAAATCCTCGGGCCGGTAGGACGGGCCTAAAGCGCGTGCCCGCGCGGCATGATCGAGCACGACCTGAGCGCGGGCAAAGGCACCGAGATGGCGGATGTCCGCTTCCAGCCACGCATCGAGACGGCGCTGCTGATCCGGGCCGAACGACGGATCCTCGGCGCGGATCGCCCACTCGGCTGCGGCTGCATCAATGTCGGCGGCCTTCTCGCGCATGGGCATCGTCGTTCTTTATATTCCGGACACTATGGGTACCAGATGCATCAGCCGGCAGGATTCCGCCTCGCCCCAACCGAATCGACAGCAACGCCAGGCTCTTCGCCAGGTTCTTCTGCACCGCATTTACCGACATGCCGAGCCGTTCGCCAATATCGCGGTGTCCCAGCCCCTCGATCGTCCTGAGCCTGAACGCCGTCCGGCTGGGCTCGGGCAGTTCGGCGATCGCGATCGCCAGCTGCCGCAACTGATCGCGGTCGGACGCCTGGGTCTCCGGACTCACCTCGTCAGCGGCGATACCCAGATCCTCGATCCGCTCGACCGCCTGGATCGATACGGCGCGCGATCGCCGAATGTGCATCAGGAGGATCGAGCGGGCGACCTGGAACAGATAGGCCCTTGGCTCGCGAATGCCCGAAACGTCCGGCAGCACAGCCAGCTTCGCGTAGCATTCCTGCACGACATCGTCGGCATCCAGCCCATCCGGCAAACGCCAGTGCGCAAGCCTGGAACGCAGCGCGGGCTCATGCACCAGCACGTTCCGCGCCAGCCACCGCGCGCGCCCTTCCGGCAAAGTGCGCATTCCCTCTCCTCCCAGGTCAGTGCCGGCTTGGATCGCCGACTTCCTGCGGCCGTAGCATAGCTTGCCGGGAGCAAGATAGATACCGGTACCAAAATATCCCTGAGCTTCAGTGGTTCTGGTGCGCGTTGCTAAAAGGGGAGAAATACTATCCCTCGGCCCCCTTCACCGCCGCTTCGAACGTGCGTCGCTTAGGCGGAATTTCGGTCAGATCGCTAATAATATCCGCCGGATCGAGGAGGTTAACGCTTCACCCATGCTACACAAAGATCGCTATTTCGAGATACCGGTATCACTAATTGTCGCGTATGTCGGCCAGCTTTTTGCGCCTTAGGTCGAGCAACGCCGCGGCGTCGCGCTGCCTCAGGAATTTTCCTCCCGGCCCCGCGCGGAACCTGCCTTTTCAAGTTCCAGGCGGGATTGGGCAAAGGCGTCGCCCGGGATGATTGCCCCTTCCATTGACGCCGTCTCGTCGAGCCGCGCCAACAGCGCATCCGCGGTTTCTCCATCGGTGCCGCCAATATGGATTCCCCGCGTCAGCGATACCTGTGCCTGCTCGAAACTGCCTCCGCCCGCGCACAGGATCGTTCGTGTCGGAGCGTCTTCCGCGACGAGCGCCAGGATCGCCGGACTTGCGAATTCCGGCGTGAGTACCGCGAGGATCTCGTCGGACAATATTCCCTCCAGCATGCGCGTGCCGGCCGTTGGCGCGAGGCAATTGACCCGGATGTTCGATCGCGCGCCCTCGATCGCCAGTGTCTGCATCAGGCCGACCATGGCCATCTTGGCGGCGCCATAGTTCGATTGGCCGAAGTTCCCGAACAGCCCGGACGAGGAGGTCGTGAAGACGATGCGCCCATAATCCCGCTGGCGCGTGTGATCCCACACCGCCTTGGTACAGATCACCGCGCCCATCAGGTGCACGTCAGGGCACGAATCTCCGCTGCGACGGCCTCGGCGGCTTCGGATGATCGTCCGACCCCGGCAACATTCCCGCCCAGATCGTTGACCACGACGCGCGCACCGCGGCTCGCCAGCAGCAGCGCATGGCAACGGCCGAGGCCGCCCCCTGCCCCCGTGACGACCGCCACCCTTCAATTCAGATCGATCCGCTGCGTCATCTGGTCCACCTTCAACGCATTTGTTGGCCGGCTCGTGATCGCGGACCACAAAAGATACGCGCTGCTCAGGCCCCGGCGTTCTTCGCGTGGCGTTGCTCCAGATCCGCGATGATCTGCGCATGCCTTTTCCGGGTCAGATGGTATCCAAACAGGAACAGCGGTGCGAGCGCGGCGAAGGCCGCGGGAAGCGGCCCCGCGATCAGCCCCAGCTTCGCCAGCACCTCGCCGGGGATGACCACCGCCGGTCCCTTTGAGGCGAGATCCGTCGGGAAGCGGATCGCGTCGAGCGCCACGCCGGCAATCAGGCCGCCCAAAGCAGCCGAAGCCTTGTAGGCAAGCGTCAGCCCGGAAAAGAACAGGCCCTCCCGCCGCACGCCGAACAGCCACTCATGTTCGTCGGCCGTGTCCGCGAGCATCGACTGGAAGCCGACGCCGCCCACCATGATCGCGGTGCCGACAAGTAGGCCGTTCACGAACAGCATCACCGCCGCGGTCGCAGGTGCCAGCGGGGCCGGGCCGTAGAGTTGCAACAGCGGCGGCCACATCTGCAGCAGCGCGATCGCCAGGAAGGCGCCGATCGAGAGCGTCCGCTTCTCGATATGGCGCAAGGCGATGGCGCTGATCGGCGCGCCGAGCAGCGGCCCGAAGGTCGCGCTCAGCACGACCCACTGGATCGCGAACGAATCGAGCTTCCAGAAATAGCGGGCGGCGTGCAGCGCGAGCGAGGTCCATGTCGTATAGGCGAGAAAATAGATCAGCACCGTTCCGAACAGGAGCAGGAACGAGCGGTTCCGCGCCAGCTCCACCAACTCGCGGCTAAAACCGGCAAGGAAAGAGCTATCGTCAGGCCGGGCGCCGTGCAGCCGCGGCAGCGCTCGCCGCACCGCGCCGATCGCGATCAGGCCGGTCACCATCATCACCGCCGCGCAGGACCAGGCGAAGGGCACATAATTGGCGCGCTCCAGCAGCCCCGACGCGCCGGACATGAAGACGCCCAGCCCCAGCACAACGCCGCACAGGATGCCGGCGCTCTGGAAGGAAAGGCGATACGACACGATGCTGGCGCGCTCGCGATAATCGTCGGTCACCTCGGCGCCGACCGCGGTGAACGGCAGCACGAAGAAGGAGAGCGAAAGCCGCAAGGCGATGAGGCAGACGGTGACATAGAGGAATTGTGCGCCGCCGCTCAGCGCGGGCATCGAAAACAGCATGCCGAAGGCTGCAGCGAACGGCACGAGACCGCCGACCATGAAAGGGAGCCGGCGCCCGAAGCGCGACCGTATCCGGTCGCTGGCCAGCCCGATTGCGGGATCCGCAAAGGCATCGACCAGCAACGCGATCATCTTCGCCGTTCCCGCCATCGTCCCGGACATGCCGCAAACGGCAGTGAGGTAGAACAGCAGGAAGAAGCCGAATCCAGCCGTGACGATACCGTCGGCCATCGAACCCGCGCCATAGGCCGCCTTGAAGCGCCGCGTCAGCGGCACGCTCCGGGCCGCCTGTGCAGCCTCTTCGTCAACAAGGCTGGCAGATTGTCCGGCCACGGCGCCCTCCTGGGAAATTCCCTTGTGCATCTATCGTCCAGGCCCGGCCGGTACAGGCGCGGGCCAGGGCGTCGTCCCCAACGCGTCATAGATGCCACGCTGATATACTGGCAAAGCGCGGCGGCCGGCTGCGCCGCGGCCCGTGGCGATGGTCGATCCCGAATGGGCCGAAACCGGCACCTGATGCTGGATCAGGTAGATCATGATCAGGTCGTTGGCCGGGTCTGCCTGCCACCAGGTGCCGAATATGCCCGGCCAGGTTATCGAGCCCGGGGCGCCGCACGCATAAGGATTGTCGATCAGGTCCTCGGCGATCGAGAGTCCCAGCCCAAATCCGGATTTCTGCCAAAGCGGCATGCCGGCAAAGGGTATCTGGCGCTGTGCATCGGTCAGCCGGTTCGTCCCCATCAGGCGCACGGTCTCGGGGCGCAACAGACGGACCCCATTAAGGGCGCCTTCGCCAAGGAGCATCTGCGCGAACCGGTGATAGTCGGATGCCGATGAAATCAGCCCGCCGCCGCCCGGCGTATAACCCGGCGGTTCGTCGTACATCTCCGGTTCGATCTTCGCGAGCCTGCCCGCCTCCTCATTAAATCCATACAGGCTGGCAAGGCGACTCCGCTTTTCGAAGGGGAGCCAGAAGTCGGTATCCCGCATGCCGAGCGGGGTGAATATCCGCTCCTGCAGGACCTGGCGAAACGGCTTGCCCGCAACCCGACCGATCAGGAAGCCAAGCACGTCGCTCGAATGGCCGTAGTGGAAACGCTCGCCGGGCTGATACGCCAGTGGCAGCGTCCCGAGCGCGGCCAGCCACTGGTCGGGCGTCAGCCGGTTCATCCCCGGATTGCCGAGCGCCGTCTCATAGGCCTGCTGGAGCGGACCTTCCGAGAAAGGCGCATAGGCGATGCCGGAGCGATGGGTGAGCAGATCCTCGACGGTGATCGCGCGCCGGGCGGGCACCATATCGTCGATCGGCCCGGCGGCATCGCGCAGCACCCGGCGGTCGGCGAGTTCCGGAACCCAGCGGGAGACCGGATCGTCGAGCGCGATCCTGCCCTCTTCCACCAGCATCAGGGCCGCGACCGATGTGATCGGCTTGGTCATCGAAGCGATGCGGAATAGCGTGTCGGGCCGCATCGGGATGCCGGTTTCGATATCGCTCCAGCCGATCGCGTCGGACTGGACGATCTCGCCGCCCTGCGAGGTGAGCGTCACGATCCCGGCGAGTTCGCCGCAATCGACGAACGCCTGCAGGGCGGGTCCGATGCCGGCGAGCTTCGCTGGATCGAAACCTTGGGGACGGCGCACAGCATCACTGGTCATGAAATGGGGCGCTCCGGCCGCACAGAGGTCAACATCGGGTGGCGTGGGAGAGGACCGACCGATGGTCGCCCTCCCCTCCGGCAAACATGGTTCGGACAGGATCAGAAGGCCTTTCGCAGGTTGAGTGCGACGAAGCGTCCGATCGGGTTGTAGGTGCCGCCGATGCCGTCCGTCGCCGGGAAGAAGGGCGGCTTCTTGTCGAACAGATCATTGACCTGCAGCGCCAGCGACGTCCCCTTGGCAAAGCCGACATCGGGGAGCGTCACCCCCAGGCGCAGATCCACCGTGGTATAGGGATCGGCCGTGAAGCTGCTCGTGCCGGTGGGCGTGGCGTAGAGGTTGGTGATGCCATCGCGGTAATTGATGAACGCGGCGGTATTCACCGGCCCTGCCGTCACGCCCAGCGAGGCGCGGAAAGTAGCGCGCGGCACGCCAAGCTTCAAACTGTTCGATACGGCCGCTGTCGGCGAAAGCTGCGTGTCGAACTTCAGGATATAATTGCCGGTCACGCCAACATAGAGAGCGCCGAAGCCCGTCGGCCGCCGATAGCCGATATCGAAGTCGATGCCGTTGGTCTTGCGCACGCCGAAATTGCCGCGACGCAGATCGAGCGCATTGCCGATGGCCGGCAGGGGCGTCGGCAGATTGACTGGGACTGCGATGCCCAACAGGCCGGCGAGCTGCGCTGTGGACGGATCGCGATAGACGACCGAGGCGAAGGTGGGATCAGTGAAGACCAGGCTCGTCGGCGGCGTTCCGATCACGTCAGTGAAGTTGATGTCGTAAAAGGTCGCGCTGGCATGGAAGCCCGGGAGGAACCGCGGCTGCAGGTCGATGCCGAACGAATAGGTGCGGGCCTTTTCGGGCTGGAGCGACTTGTTGCCGCCGAGCAGATAGACGGTGTTGACCTGTGCCGCACCCCGGCTCGGATCGCGCGCCGCGACGGCGGCGGTGGCGGCATCGAGATAATAGGCGCCGACGGTGGCACCGACATCGCGCAGGCCCGGCGCCCGGAACGAGCGCCCATAGGTGCCCCGCAGGGTGAGTCCCTCGAGCGGATCCCAGTTGACCCCGACCTTCGGATTGCTGGTCGATCCGAAATCGCTGTAGTGATCGTATCGACCGGACAGCGATACCGACAGGCGATGCAGCAGCGGCGCCTCGTTGCCCGCCCCGAAGATCGGCAGGAATATCTCGCCATAGACCGACTTGATGTCCCGACCGAGATTCTCGGGCACCGGCGTCGCGCCGACAAAGCCGCGCTGCTGGAACGTCTCGCGCCGATATTCCGCGCCGGCCGCGATCTTGAGTTGGCCACCGGGCAGATCGGCGAGCGGCCCGTCGATCTTGATCGCGCCCAGCTTGGTGCGCTGCTGGATGGTAACGCTGGTCGAATAATTGGTGATGGCATTGGCGACCGTCGGAGAGGTGCCCTGGCCGAACGGGTCGAGCGCCGTGGCCGGCGTGGTGCCTGCCGCCGCGACGGCGATCGCAACCGGGTTGATCATGGGCTGGAACGCGTCATGCCTCGCCCAGTCATACGTACCATATGCGCTCAGGTTGAAATCGCCGAGCTTCACATCGACGCCGGCGGACGAATTGCCCGTCTTTACCCGATAGGTCTGGTCGAAATGGTCCGACCCGACGATATTGTCGGGGCGGTAGAAGATCGTCTCGAAAAGGGCGCCCGTCCCGGGTGGTGCGCGGAAGAAGGGATTGGCGGCGGTGAGCACGACCGTCTGCGGCGGGATCGCCGCCTGCACGGTGTCCTTGCGGTCCGAATAGAGAATGTCGCCCCAGAGCGTGACGCTGTCGCCAATCTGCTGCCGGGCGGTCAGGAATGCGCTGTGCAGGCGAGTTTTCGGGAACAGATCGACCGGCCCGCCATTGTCGCAATAATTGACCGTGTTCGGGGCCAGCGCGGGTGCCGCAAAGACGGTCGCGCCGACCAGCACATTGGGCGACGGACAACTCGTCCCCCGCGTGTCGACTCCACCGAAGGGCCGGAAATCCGTGACGCGATAGCGGCGATCGGCGCCGGTGATGTTGCCGTTCTCGGCATATTGATATGCGGCCAGGATCGATCCGCTTCCCCAGTCCTTTCCGACGAGGCCGCTCGCGCTGAAGGAGTGGAAATCGTCCGACATGCCGTAGCGGACATTGGCCTCGACGCCCGAAGCGCGCTTGCGGGTAATGAAGTTCACGACGCCTGCGATCGCGTCAGAACCATAGACTGACGATGCGCCGTCTCCGACGATCTCAACGCGTTCGATCGCCAGATCGGGGATGAGCGGGAAATCGGGGTTGGTTTCGTTCGCCCCGCCGGCAACCAGACGGTGGCCGTTCATCAGCACCAGCGTCGTTGCGGCAGGCAGGCTGCGAAGGCCGGGCGCGAAGGAGCCGGCGCCGCCATTGGCGGCCCTTGGCGCCGTGTTGAAGCTGTTCAGCTGCGGCACGCTGGCGAGAAGATCGGGCGTGGTGGTGGCGCCGATGGTCTTGATGTCCTCACGCGTCACGCTGATCAGGTTCGATCCGGTCGGCGGCACGCCGCGGATGCTCGATCCGGTCACGATGATGTCGGGGGTCTGTTCGGATGCGTCAGCCGCCGCGTCCTCACCCTGCTGCCCCGCAATCGACGTCTGGGCCCAGGCCGGCGCCCCGGCGAAAAGCGCGGTGGCCGCCAACGCCGTGCCGGACAGCGCGATCCGCTTGCTGATATTCCAGGTCCTCGCCATGAAATCCTCCCTCTCTATTATCATTTCGAATTCTATTTTTGGCTTGAATACAGTGACTTCACGACATCGCCGTACAGCGGCCATTTGTTCGCCGGGAAATAATTGGTCATCACCGTGACCCGCAGCCCCTTCGCCGGATCGAGAAAGGCAATGGTGCCCGCCGCCCCGAACCAGCCATAGGTTCCGGCGCTCACCCCGTGCGGCACGTCGGCGAGATAGACCCACCCGCCGGCACCGAAGCCCTCGGCAAGCGCAGTGTCGGGCGTGCCGTTCGCGACGACGTGCACGCCCTCGGGCAGCAGGTTCGACAGAGCCAGCCTGACCGTCTCCGGCCGCAGCAGATGCACCTTGCCGAGACTGCCATGGCCGGCGAGCATCCGAAGCAGCCGATCATAATCCCGCGCTGACGAAACGAGGCCGGAGCCGCCATAAGGAAGCCTTGGCGGATGCAGCCAGTCCGTCGTCGCGCCTGCATCGATCGGCACCCGGCGCTCCCCAGCCCACGCATAGGCGGTCGACAGGCGCGCGGTTTCGGATTGCGGCACCGTCCAGTAGGTCGAGGTCATGCCGAGCGGCTTCAGAACGCGCGCCTGCACGAAGCGATCGAAAGGCTCGCCCGACGCCACTTCGATCACGCGCCCGAGCACATCCACGCCGACCGAATAATTCCATCTGGTCCCGGGCTCGGCGAGCAACGGCACGCTGGCGACCCGGTCCGCGAACTCGGCCAGGGTTGCCGGCTGCACCTTGCTCGCCACCGCGTCGGCACGCCCGCCGAGCAGGCCGAGCCGCTCATATTCCTTGCGCACCGGCCCGCTCACCAGGAACTGATAGGCAAGGCCGCCCGAATGGGTGAGCAAGTGCCGCACCGTGACGGGCCGGCCCGCCGGATGGCTCGCGAGCGACGTTTCCGGCGCATCCAGCACGCGCACCGACTTGAACGCCGGGATGAAATCGCTGACCGGCTGATCGAGCCCGATCTTGCCCTGCTCGACGAGCATCATCGCGGCGATCGCCGTGATCGGCTTGGTCATCGAATAGATGCGCCACAGGCTATCCGGGCCTGTATCGGGCGCCCCGGTATCGTCGGAGATCTTGCCGGCATGAATAAAAACCGGCGGCGCATCGCCCCAACCTATCGCCACCACGATGCCCGGTGCCTTGCCTGATGCGACATAGGAATCGAGCAGCGACTGCACTGCCTGCGGCGATGCTTCCCCCGCAACGGCCGCGGCGGGCGAAGGCGATGCACTACGGGCCTCCAGCGCGGCGCCGGGCAGCGCCGCGAGCAGGATCGCACCCGTCGCTATCAGCCTGCGTGACATGGTCGGCCTTATCCCCTCGCGATCGCACAGGCTTCCATTCGGCATCGCGCTGATGCCGGCGTGCAGCCCGTGATCCTTGTCTCGTTGGGCAACGCTAGACGGCCGTGTCTCCGACTGTCAAGTTCATTGATTTAGTGCTAAATGAAATTTGTGCGGAACGCCGCCGTCGCTTGACCCGATGAGGCCGCCGCCCCATCGTTCCCGGTGAATGAACCGGTGGATGGCGTCCTCCCCGGACACGTCCGATCAGGAAGGCCGGAGATTATGGCAGCAGCGCAAAAACCAGAAGGCCGCCGCACGCGCGCGGAGCAGCGGGCGGGCACCCTGAAGCTGATCCTCGACACGAGCGAGGACCTGTTCGCGCAGCTCGGCTATTTCGGCGTGACCATCAAGGATGTCGCCGACAAGATGGGCATCCATCCCGCGCTGATCCATTATTATTTCGACGGCAAGAAAGCGCTGTTCGATGCCGTCTTCGAGCGCCGCGTGGACTATGCGGTCGTCACGCGGACGGCCGGGCTGGACGCATATGAAGCCGAGGTCGGCGATCATCCGACCGTCGAGGGTGCGTTGCGGGCCTATTATGATGGGGCGTTCGACGTCTACATCAACGGGGATGAGGGCTGGCGCAACTTCGGCCGGATCTTCTCCCAGGTGAACAACGCGCCCGGCTATGGCGCGGAAAAGATGGACACCTATTTCGATCCCCTGGTGCTTCGCCTCATCGGCCTGCTGCAAAAGGCCCTGCCCGATGCCGAACCCCAGGATCTGTTCTGGAGTTTCCAGTTCACCTCCGGCGCCTATTCGCTGATCCTGTCGCGGACTGGCCGCATCGATCGCCTGTCGGACAATCTATGCGCCTCGGACGATTTCGAGGCAGTTCGCGATCGGTTCGTCACCTTCATGGCCGGCGGGCTGGACGCGGTTTACAGGAGCAGGAAGCCGGCTGCGGCCTGAGCCACGCCGTCCTGTCCTTCACGACAGGACGGCCGGCCTCACGGCGCCGTTCAACCGCGCGTCGCGCAGCGCGGCCCGGCGGACCTTTCCGGCTTCGTCACGCAATGGATCACTGGTGAACTCGATGCTCTTGGGCAGCTTGAACCGCGTGAGCCGCTCGGCCAGGAAGGTCAGGATCTCGGCCTGGTCCAGCACCGCGCCGTCGATCGGCTGGACGATGGCGTGGACCCGCGCGCCCCATTCTTCGTCCGGCAGCCCGATCACGGCACTGGTCCGCACATCGGGATGCGCATCGATCGCTGCCTCGACCTCGGCCGGATAGATGTTCGCGCCGCCGGAGATGATCAGGTCGTTGCGACGGTCGGAAAGATAGAGATAGCCTTCCGCATCCAGCGACCCCAGATCGCCGGTCGCTTCCCAATCGCCCAGGCGCTTCGAGGTGCTGCCGAGATAATGATAGGTCGATCCGGGACCTTTCTCCGGGCGACAATAGATTTCGCCGACCTGGCCGGTCGGGGATGGCCGCCCCGCCTCGTCCAGGATCGCGATCTCATATCCCGCGCGAGCGCGACCGACCGAACCGCGGTGCGCCACCCAGTCGGTGCCCGAAATCATCGTCGACCCCGTGCCCTCGGTCATGCCGTAATATTCCCAGACCCGCTCGCTCCCGAGCCAGCCGATCCATGCCTCCTTGAGCCACGCTGGGCACGGAGCGGCCATATGGAGCATCATGCGCAGGCTGGGCAGCGTGAAGCGTGACAGGATCTCGGGTCCCAGATGCCAGATGCGGTGCATCATCGTCGGAACCATCGTCACCCAGTTAACTTCGTGAGCCTCGATCAACTCGAGCGCGCGAAGCGCATCGAACTTGCCCATCTCGACGATCGTGGCGCCAACGAACAGGCCCATGTGAACGCAGTGGAACGGCGCATTGTGATGGAGCGGCCCCGGGTTGAGGATGACGTCGCCCGGATGCTGACCGAGAAAGCCCTCTTCGGGATTCCACCGCGCCGGCATGGCATCCACGATGACCTTGGGCCGCCCGGTCGAGCCGCCGCTCGTCATCGCCTTCCAATGTGGGGAAACCGCTTCCGGTAGCGGATCGGCCGAATAGGCGTCGAGCGCGGACCGATCTCCCGGAAGCGTGGGGATGCCAGGGCGGTGCGGCGAGCCAACGAATAACCTGGGCCTGACGATATCCAGGATCGCCTCCATTTCCGGACGCGCGAGCTTTGCGGAGACGATGTTCGGAATGGCGCCCAGCTTCCAGAGGGCGAAACTGGTCTCGTAGAATTCCAGGCCGTTCGGCAGCGCGACCGTCACGAAATCGCCGTGCCCGACGCCGTGCGCCGCCATCATCCGCGCGCGCCGGTTGGCGCGCGCGTCCAGCTCGTCGAAACCGACGGCGACGTCACCCATGATCAAGGCGGTTCGGGAAGGGGATCGGCGGGCATGGTGCGCCAGGATCGAGCCCAGCGCGATACCGTCATGTGACACTGTGGAAACGCCTTTCGGTAAGTCCTCTCCCGAACCCGGCGCTCATTATTGATGGCCCGGGCCGAGCTGAAGCCCGGATGATGGCGTTTCATTAATTTAGCACTAAATGAACCACAAGCTAAATATGCATGGCCTGCCGTCGTCACCGATCAGCGGATCGGTGACGACGTGATTGATACAGGGCGTGTCAGTTCCGCAGGCTGTCCGGCACCACACCGCCATTTTCGGCAAGCTTTGCCATCACGGCCTTGTGCAGCGCGATGTTCTGCTCGGCGCTGCCATCTGCGCCGGCGTGGACGCCCAGTTCCTGGCCCAGTTCCTTGCGGGCCGACAGGCTGGAATCGAGATCGAGCAGTTTCAGGAGATCGACGATCGACGTCTGGTAATTGCCCCCGCCGCCCTTGAGCGAAGCCATTTCGGACAACACCGCGCCGACATCGACACTGGCGGGAGCCGCTGCTGGGGCCGCCGCGGGCGCTGCCGGAGCCGCAGGCGTGGGTGCGGCAGAAGCCGGAGCAGCCTGCGGGGCGGGCTTGCTGCCATGGTGGAAAATCTTGTCCATGATGCTGCCGAAGATACCCATGTCACTCTCCCATGATCGTTGTCGGCCGGAAAACCGGGCTGGACCATGAACCGCGGAGCGGTCGAAAAGGTCCATGCAGGCGGGGCTCGGCACCTCTTGAGACCAACGAAGGTGATGTCGGCCGGAACGTTGCCACGCCCCGGCGGTTGTTCGGCCGACGCGACAAGCGTGACACAGGAGGAGGATATCATGCGCTACGGAACCCTGATCATTGCCTCGACGGCAGCGCTGGCTCTCGCCGGCTGCGGCAAGAAGACGGAAACGACCAGCATCGACAATACGACCATCGTCAGCAGCGATGCCACCAATGCCGCTGTGCCGGCCGCCCTGCCCGCCGCCAGCGCCGGACAGACCTTCGCGAACGCGGCGGCCAGCAGCGACGCGTTCGAGATCGCGACGTCGCAACTTGCCCAGGCCACCTCGACGTCCGCGGCGATCAAGGCGTTCGCCGCCAAGATGATAGAGGCGCACACCGGCTCGACCGCCAAGCTAAAGACGGCTGCGGCGACCGCGACCCCGGCCCTCACGCCCGATCCTACCCTCACCGCCGAGCAGCAGGCCACGCTTGACGCACTCAAGACGAAGACTGGGGCGGATTTCGACCAGGCCTACAAGACGGCGCAGGTCGACGGTCATCAGGCGACGCTCGATGCGCTAAAGGCCTATTCGGCTAGTGGCGACGTTCCGCAACTGAAGGCCTTTGCCGCCGAGTTGGTCCCGACCGTCACCGCCCATCTCAACATGGCGAAGGGCCTCAAGGCCTGACACTCGCGACTATTGGCGCTGTTCGCCGGGTACCCGAGCATAATTTTGCCCGGGTGCCCGGTTGCGCAGACCTATTCCCACAGACTTGGCGTGGCCTCGGGGAACTCGATTTTACCGTACTTGAATCTTTTTCGGCCGTCCCTCGTCGAGAACGGCACTGGAAGAGACGGTCGACACACCACCACCGTTTGCCCGGTCTAGGATCGCGTCGCGCAGGCTTGCATATAGAATATCGTTGCCGTGACCACTCAAATGATCGCCATCGAAGACTTGAGGGCGCCCTCGGTGATCGAGCGCACGACAGGGATCTGACGGGCACAGGACCGGGAAAGGATCCCAAACCGATAGCGCAGGTATTTCGGCCGCGAGATCGACCATCGCGGATCGAACCGGCAGCCGCAGCCGCTCCAGTTCCGGCTTCGCAATCGCGAAACCGGCGCTGCAATCGGGGTTGGTTCGGTTGAACCAGTCGGCGCATCGAAACGCCGGAACGCGAAAGATCGGCTTGGGCGCTTCGAAAATGAATCGCACACCGGTCCGCGACAAATTCGACAGCTTACCGCGAACGTCCGCGCGAACTTCCGGCCACACGGCATCACCTGGCCGTCCCCCGGGGAAATCGACCGCACCGAACTGGCCGACGAAGCGGGTGAGCCTCAGCCCCGGCATGAAGACGACATCGCCGGGACGAAGACGACTCTGCAGATCGTCGAGCACGGCAGCGTGAAACAACGTACACCGCTCACCGCTCACCGGGCCGCGACTATTGGGCGTCAGGAAGGGGCAGGCATTGAGGGAGTACGCGCGAACTGGTGCCCCAAGCTCCCCGGCCAGCTGACGATAGGCGGGAGCGTACGCCACATTGTGTGAATCGCCGAACGCATAGATGGCGAATCCCGCTCGGCGCGTACCGCAGACATCGGGCGTCCACGACCGCACCGTACCGCCCCCGATCCCGGTTTCCTGTTCTTTCAGAGTGCAATGGCTCGCCATCGCGTCGAGCGGCCGGTCATGCTCGGCGTACCAGAGCGCATGATCGCGCGTGACGCTCAGGGAGATGCGGTCATGGGCCGCGAAAAGCAGCAGCCCGACGGCGGAAGCCGCCAGGATGCTGCACACCGCGCTCCCGACGACGCGCCCGCGCGGCATTGCCGTCACCCGGCGATGTCGCCGGAACGGCTGCTCGATGAATCGATAAGAGGCCATTGCCGCCACTACCGCGATTGTGAGCGCGGCAAGCTGCTCCAGCAGCCCCGAAAGGCCGATCGTCCAGCGGAAAAACACAAAAACCGGCCAGTGCCAGAGATACAGCGAATAGGAGAGCCGGCCGATCCACACCGGCCCGCCGCGACTGAGCCATCGTGCGGGACGCGACATAGGCAGGGCGCAGACCGTTACGATGACACCCGCCGCACCGAGCACAGGCAGCAGGGCAAGCGGAAAGGGAAATCCGCGGGTCACCGGAAGGGCGAGGCCCGCCGCCATCAGAAGCATGCTTGCGAAGAGGAGAACCGCCTGGCCGGATTGGCCGAACGCCGCCACGCGCGGGCGCCATGCCGCGAGCGTCAGCGACAGCAACATCCCGACGCCCAGTTCCCAGAAGCGCGAAACGATAAGATAGAATGCGAGCTTCGGGCTGAACGCCGAAAGCATGGCAGCAAGGACGAGCGACACCGCTGTAAGCACCGCGACCGGAAGCAGTGCGCCCGGAAGGCGCCAGCTTGGCTGCGGCGTTCGCAATTGCAGGAACAGCAGGAATGGAAAGAGGAAATAGAACTGCTCCTCCACACCCAACGACCAGCTATGCGTGAAGAAATTGAATGACGCCTGCGTCGCAAAATACGTATCGCTGTCGAGCGCCAGGACGACATTGCTCAACCCGAAAAAGGCTGCCTCGGCGGTCAGCAGCGCGCTGTGATTGAGCCAGGTGGACGGGACAAACAACTGCATGGCGAAAATCGTCACGAGCAACATGACGATAAGCGCCGGCATGATCCGCAATAAGCGCCGCGCGTAAAAATACAGCAGCAGCTGCCCCAGGCTGTCAGCGTGCCGGTTCTTCAGGGATTCAGTTACGACGAACCCGGAAATTACGAAGAAGATATCCACCCCGGTAAACCCGCCGGGCAGTACACCGGGCCAAAGATGATAGAAGATCACTGAAACCACCGCGATCGCACGCAACCCGTCGATCGCGGCGACATAGCCAAGCTCGCTTCCCGATTGTCCTGCTTTCACCCGCGCTATCCCCCCGGCACGGGCGCTTAACATTGGGGGTGTTTCCGAACAATCGTGTTGAATCGTCGCTCCCCGGCGCCGCTTGCCAGCAACCGGAGGCTCTGCCTATTAGCGCGCGGCAGGAGTGCGCTGCACGCGACGAGGCGCACGCCGCTGCCGAGTTGACCAGATTCGCATGGAGGTTCGATGCACCGACACTGGCTTCCCAAGGGAGGCGATCTCGTCGCGGACATCCGCCAGGCACTTGCGCTCGAGCCAGGCCACCCGCAGCTTCGGGCGCTCCGGACACTTGGCAACCAGAATCACGACTTCGCAGGCATAACCCGCCTCGGCCGCACCATCGAAAAGGTCATCGCCTCCCTTGAAGGGCCCGTTCCGGACGGCTTCCAGCCGGTTCGGCTGGCGTTGCTCAGCACGTCCACCACCAGTCATCTCGCACCGGCGATTCGTGCGGCGGGCCTGGGGCGAAATTTGGCCATAAATCTGTACGAGCCGGCCTTCGGACAGGTGTTTCAGGAAATCGCCCGGCCGGATTCGCAGCTGCATGCCTTCGCCCCGACCACGATATTGTTCGCCAATGATCCCTATTCCCTGTTCGGCACGGATGCCGGGCCGGTCGACGACCCCAAGAAGGCAGCCGCTGACGTGGCCAATGCGATCGCGCTGTTGCGGGAGCAGTGGCAACGCGCCCGGGGCGCCTTCGACTCCCATATTATCCAGCAACTGCCGTTCAATCCGTTCGAGCGCCTGCTGGGTGAGAATGAACCTCGCCTCCCCGGCGCGCCGGCGTCGCTGATCGCGTCGTTCCAGCAGCAGGTGCGTCTGGCCGCCGCCGAGGACGGGGTGGATCTGATCGACCTGCCGCACTGGACTCAGCGCCACGGCCTGGCCGCCTGGCACTCCCCCGCCCTCTGGCATCGCAGCAAGCAGGAAATTCATCCTGCGATCACGCCTCTGTTCGGCGACATCGTCGCACGGGTGATCGCGGCGAGGCTTGGCCGCTCGGCCAAGTGCCTCGTGCTGGACCTCGACAACACCTTGTGGGGCGGCGTGATCGGCGATGACGGCCTGGAAGGCATCGCCATTGGCCAAGGGTCTGCCGCCGGCGAGGGTCATCTCTCGCTCCAACGCTATGCGAAGCTGCTGGCGCGGCGCGGTATCATTCTCGCGGTCTGCTCGAAGAACGATCATGCCGTCGCGCTGACGCCCTTCGAACAGCATCCGGACATGCTGCTGCGGGCTGACGATTTCTCCAGCTTCGTCGCGAACTGGGCTGACAAGGCGACCAACCTGCGCCGCATCGCCGATGAGCTCAACATCGGCCTGGATGCGCTGGTCTTCGTCGACGACAACCCGTTCGAGCGGGAACTCGTGCGTCGCGATCTGCCGCAGGTGCACGTGCCTGAGCTTTCCGAGGAGCCCGCCGAATTTGCCCAGGCCATCGCAGACAGCGGCTGGTTCGAAAGTGCGTCGCTGACCGGCGAAGACCTCGCCAAGACCGAACAATATCGCTCCAACCGCCAGCGCCAGTCGCTGCTGGCCGAGGAGACCGATCTCGACAGCTATCTGGCCGCGCTCGACATGCAGCTCGATCCCGGCCCGTTCACCGCGGCTGAACTCCCCCGCATCGTCCAGCTCATCAACAAGACCAACCAATTCAATCTAAGGACCCAGCGCTATCTCGAGCCGGCCGTTGCGAGGCTCATCGACGACCCGGCAGCGATAACCCGGCGTTTCAGGCTATCGGACCGTTTCGGCGACAATGGCCTGATTGCAGTCGTCATCGGGCTGCTCGACGACGCCCGCGAGACGCTGACGATCGATACCTGGCTGATGAGTTGCCGCGTCCTCGGCCGGCGCGTCGAACACGCCACTCTCAATGTGCTGGTCGAGGCCGCCAACCAGGCCGGCGCTTCCCGGATCGTGGGGGAATATATCCCAAGCGAACGGAACGGAATGGTAAAACAGCTCTATGCCGATCTCGGTTTCTCGCTTATCGGCGAATCCGGGGGTACGTCACGCTGGTCGCTCGACCTGGCCGACTACAATCCGTTGGAAACTAACATAGGGTTGAAGCGTGACTGACCATGAAATCCTGGAGCGCTTGACTGCGATATTCCGCGACATCCTCGATGATGACGACATCGAACTGACGCCCGAAACGACTGCCGCTGATATCAAGGATTGGGATTCCGCCAATCATATCAATATCGTTGTTTCGGTCGAGATGCGCTTCGGGATAAAGATCAGCAATGCTCAGGTCGAGCAACTGAAGAATGTCGGGGACTTCGTCGCATTGATCGCACAGAAGCTCGACGCAAAAAGCTGATCATGACGAGAGCTCGCCCGGCGTGGCTTCGCTTCCTGGGCCGAGGTCTGGGTGCTCGCGGCTTCACGATGGTGCTGCTCGCGGTTGCGCTCCTGCTCCTTGCGACGCCGTATCCGAGAAGCCTGGACGTTCGTCAGCTACGCAAGGTCCATTCGACCGATGCGAGCATCGCGGTGACCGGGCCGTCCACGATCGACGCCTATTCGAAATGCGACAATGACCGCCGCACCGTGGCGGAGATGCTGGCGACCGCAACCGGCGACAAAGTCGTCAATCTCTCGAGTGGCGGACAGGGGCTAAGCGACGGAATCAATCTGGCCGGCCTCAGCGGGCGGGCGCCGTCAGTAACGGACGTAGTCCTGCCGATCAGCTTCGTCAGTGCTGACGAGTCGCTGGTTCCGCCATACCGCAAGCTCCTGATGTATCGGGCCCTGGCGCCCTCGTTCAACGGCGCGGCGGCGGCCAACATCGGTGAACTGTGGCAGGGCCTCAGCAATCAGCTGCCGCGGCATTTTCAGGGGTTTCGCTTCGAAAACCGGGAATATGGCGATTATCAGACACTTACAGCCACCGAACTAGGTCGCGAACGCAGTCTGGAAACATGCCCTGAAGGTATCAGCCACAACATGGCGTTCACGCGCGCCTATTACTGGCAAAATTACGTCGCAACCGGGCATAACAGCGCGCTGGTACCGCTGGTCGCGCGCCTGGACGCCGACCTGAAGGCGCGCGGGAAGCGCCTGCACGTCGTGCTGCTGCCGGCAAATGTCGATTTGATCGGGCGCTTCGATGCCGGCTGGCGGGCGCGCGTCGAAGCCGGGGAACGGCGCCTGGCTGCCGACCTATCGGCGCAGCGCATAAACACGATCGACCTTTCGGCAAAATTCCGGCAGGCGGAATTCATTCAGCAATGGTGTGCCTGCCCTCACCTCAACGCAGCGGGCCGACAGCGTCTCGCGGCCTTCATCGCTGACCAAGTTCGCGCAGCGCGGCGACCCTAAATGGTCTTCAGCTCCTTCATCTTCATTTTCGGCTTCCTGCCCACGACATTGCTCGGCTTCTGGCTGCTGTCGCGCCTTGGCCATCACTGGGCGAAGCTGTGGCTCTGCCTCGCCTCGATTATCTTCTATGGGTGGTGGGAGCTGCGCTGGATTCCAGTGCTATTGATCTCGATTGGGTTCAACTATCTGGTCGGACAGGCGATTATCGCGCGTGCTCAACAGGAGAGGAGCAGCGGGGTGCTCCTGGCCCTCGGCGTCACCGTCAACCTCGCGGCCATCGTCTATTATAAATATCTGCTCGCGGTGCTGCTCTTCTTCGATGCCGGGGGGCTGATTCCGGCGTCCGACGCGCTGCCGATCGGCATATCGTTTTTTACCTTCACCCAGATCGCCTTCCTGGTCGATTCGAGCCAGGGCCTCAGGGGGAAATACACGCCAACCAACTATTTTCTGTTCGTCACCTTCTTCCCGCACCTGATCGCCGGCCCGATCGTGCATCACCGCGAACTGATGCCGCAGTTCGAAGAGGACAGAAACTACCATTTCCAGCCCTATGAGATGGCGATCGGGCTGACGATCTTTACGATCGGCCTGGCCAAGAAAACCATCATTGCAGATAATGTGTCGGGGATCGCCGAACGCATGTTCGATGGCTCGACCGGCTTCACCACGGCCTGGGTCGGTGCGCTGGCTTATTCGATGCAGCTTTATTTCGACTTCTCGGGATATTCCGACATGGCGATCGGGCTCGCCCGCATGTTCGGCATCAAGTTCCCGGTGAATTTCAATTCGCCCTACAAGGCAGTCAGCATCATCGATTTCTGGCAGCGTTGGCATATCACGCTCACGCGCTTCCTGACGACCTATGTCTATAATCCGGTAGCACTCGCGCTGGTCCGGCGCCGTGCCCGGCGGGGACTCAGCACGTCCAAGCGGGCGTCGCAGTCAGTCCTTGGCTTTCTCGAGCTGATCGCACTGCCGACCTGGATTACGATGATACTCGCCGGCATCTGGCATGGCGCGGGCCTGCAGTTCATTGTCTATGGGGCGCTGCACGGGATCTACATCACCGCGAACCACGCGTGGCGGACATTCGGACCCAAGAATTTGGCAGACGCCACCGGGCTCACCCGGATCGTACGCACATTCCTGTACGGCTTGTTGGTCTATCTCTGCGTTCTGGTCGCGCAGATCGTGTTTCGCGCGAGTTCCCTCGATCGCTCCGCGACCATCCTGTCCGAAATGATCGGGTTCAGCACGACGGGCATCACCCCGCCGGTATATTCGATCGACTTGCTGCTGGTCGCCGCCAGCATGGCCGTCGCGTGGCTCGCGCCCAATACCCAGCAGCTGATGGCCAATTTCGACCCCGCCATCGATCCGCATCCTCAGCCCAAAAAGCCGAGCATCCGTATCCGCTTCACGTTGGGCTGGGCCGTGGCCATGGGCTGTGTCCTGTTCCTGGGATTGTTCAACATCCAGAACGGCCAGCCCTTCATCTACTTCCAGTTCTAGCGGCACCTGAATCGCGAACGAATGCCCACAGATGCGGTCTACCGTTCGGCGGCGGCCGCCAATCCGTCGACGTAGAAAGCTGTAGCGGCAGAAGTTCTACAGGGGCTTGCGCCAGAAGACGCATTTAGAGTCCACTGCCGTCATCGGTGCATCGATGTTGTTCGCCGCGCGGTACTCGTCGACTGCCTGACGGCAATCGGTCCACAGATCCTCGCCATAATCGTCGATGATGACAAAGCCGCCTGGCGACAGTTTCGGATAGAGCGCGGTCAACCCGTCCATCGTGGATTCGTAATAATCGCCATCGAGCCGCATCACGGCGAGCTTCTCGATCGGCGCGGTCGGGAGCGTGTCCTTGAACCAGCCGACCAGAAACCGGACATTGTCCCCCATGGCGCCATAGCGTTCGAAATTGCCGACCACCTCCTCATAGCTGGCGGCCAATTTGGCATAATGCCCCTGCATCATCTTGCTGTGATGGAACTCGGATTCCTTTTGCCGGCTGGGATCTGGATCTGGCAGGCCTTCGAAGGAATCGGCAAGCCAGACCGTGCGATCCTGGGCACCCAACGCATCGAGGCACGCGCGCATGTAGATGCAGCCGCCCCCGCGCCAGACCCCGGTTTCGATTACGTCGCCCGGAATTCCTTCTTCTACCGCAGTGAAGATGCAGTCACGGATGTTATGGAGGCGAACCAGCGGCAGCATCGTCACCGCTTCGCCCCGGATATAATGGAGCACGAACTTCACTACGAAGGAGCTTACATCCGGGCTGTCATGATCCGGTTCCGCCTGCTCCAGTGCCCCAGTCAATGATTTCGCAAGTTGGTCGAGGTCGGCTTTGTCGATTTGCACTGCTTATGGCCCCGGCTGGTTCGAAGATACTCGAGATAGTTAGGCGGCATGCGTAAGCCCGGTCCAGCGAAATTCCGCGAGCGCGGCCATACGCGCGGGGTGGAACCCGGCTTGGGCTTACTGCCTTCTCGCCACCACGGCCTGGATCGGATCATCGGCCACCGCTCGGCATCCGTGGAAGCGCGCATAGTGCTCCACTACCAATAGCGCGCGCTCGCTATCTCCGCGCCCTGCGCCAGCGCCGTGAGCTTCGCCCAGACCACGTCCGGGTCGAGCCCGCCGCTGCCGACATGGATGCTGAACCCGCAATCGACGCCGCCGATCACGCGCTCTCGCCCGACCAGATCGGCATATTTGCCGATGCGCTGTGCGATCAGTTCGGGATGCTCGATATAAGTCGATTGCGGTTCGATCAGCCCCGGGCACAGGATCTTGCCCTCCGGGACACCGACCTGCTCGAACAGCGTGAATTCATGGGCGTGGCGCGGATTGGCGGCTTCGAACAGGATCGTCGCCGGCTTGGCATCCCACACCAGGTCGATGATGTCGGCCAGGGGCACGTCGCGATGATGCGGGCCGGGATAATTGCCCCAGCACAGATGCATGCGCAGCTGCTCCGCCGGGATATTCGACAGCGCATGATTGAGCGCGGCGATATGCATGCCGACCGCCCGGCGGAACGCCGGCAGGTCCAGATCGGTATATTGCACGTGCCGCCCCATGGCGAGATCGGGGCAATCGACCTGGAGTGTGATCCCGGCCGCGGCGATCGTCTCATATTCGTGGCGCAGCGCTTCGGCGATGGCGAAGAGATAGCTTTCGTGATCGGGATAATGATCGTTGGGAAAGAACAGCGCCGTGACGCCCGGCGAAGCCGCGCTCATGAAAGTGGCGCGGCCACCCGCCTTGGCGACGAGACGTTCCGCGTCGATGCGCGGCGCATCCATGTCCTTGACGTTGATCGGGCCGTTGCAGGCAAGCGCGCGGCGCCGGGCGCGGCCGGTGTCGCCGAACACCTTCGCCTTGGTGCCGGGATAATCGTCGAGGTCCTGGAAAGCGTAGGACGCCCCCTCCCCGCCAAAGCCGGTCAGCCGATCCTGGATATAGGTGGCGTAGCTCGGCTTCGACATCTCGCCATCGCCGATCACGTCTATCCCCGCTGCGGCCTGGCGCGCGACCATCTCCGCCACCGCGGCGTCGACCGCGTCCTCGAGCGCGGCCGCGTCAACGGGAACTCCCTCGCCGCGCGCGAACATCATCCGCTTCAGCCCTTCGGGCCTTGGCAGGCTGCCGGTATGAGTCGTCAGAAACCGGTCAGCCATCATGCCACCCCGACAGCGAGATCGGCGCGGACCAGCTTCGCGCCATCGACCATCGCCTTCATCTTGCCATAGGCGACCGCGCGCGGGAGATATTTCAGCCCGCAATCGGGCGCGATGATCAGCCGTTCGGCGGGCACATGCGGCAGCGCGCGGCGGATCCGCTCGGCGACGAGTTCGGGTGTCTCGATCTCGTAGGTCGACAGGTCGAGCACGCCCAGGATGATCGTCTTGCCAGGCAGCTTCTCCAGCACCGAGCAATCGAGGCTCGACTGCGCCGTCTCGATCGAAATCTCGCCGATATGGGTATGCGCCAGTTCGGGGAGGAAGTTATAGCCTTCGGGCCGTTCGTGGATCAGCGCGGCGTAGCCGAAGCAGATATGCAGCGCGGTGCGCCCATAGACGCCGGCGAGCGCCCGCTCCAGCGCCGCGACGCCATATTGGCGCGCCTTGTCCGGCCGGGCCTGCATATAGGGTTCGTCGATCTGGACGATATCGGCGCCGGCGGAAAACAGGTCCTTGATCTCGGCATTCACCGCGGCGGCGTAATCCAGCGCCATCTCGGCTTCGTCCTCGTAGAAATCATTCTGTGCCTGCTGCGCCATGGTGAAGGGACCCGGCACGGTGATCTTGATCAGCCGGTCGGTGTTCGCCCGCAGGAATTCCACGTCGCGCACCTCGACGGCATGACGTCGGCGGATCGGGCCGGTCACACGCGGCACCGGATTGGGCTCGCCAGAACGATCGAGCGCCATGCCCGGATTATCAAGATCGACGCCGTCGAGCGCGGTGGCGAAACGGTTCGAATAGCTTTCGCGTCGCATCTCCCCGTCCGTGATGATGTCGAGCCCCGCCCGCTCCTGATCGCGAATCGCCAGCAAGGTGGCGTCGTCCCACGCCTGTTCGAGCCAGTCGGGCGCCACGCGCCACAATTCCTTCGCCCTGACGCGTGGCGGGAAGCGCCCGGCGAGCTTGACCCGGTCGATCAGCCAGTCCGGCTGGGGATAGGAACCCACGAGTGAAGTCGGCAGCAGCATCGTCATCCTCCCTTGGCGTCAGGCCGGCGTCAGCGCGGATTGGAGGAACCCGATCAGCGCCTGATTGTAGAAGTCGGGCCGGCAGAGATTGCACAAATGCCCGGCCTCGGTGATGTCCAGGCGGGTCGCCTGGACCATGCGGGCAAGGCGGTCGGCGACCTTGTGCCGCCACACCGGCTCGTCGCTGCCGGTGATGGCGAGGATCGGCATGGTCAAGCGCGTGAGATCCGCGGTGGTCACGTCGAGCGGTAAGCCGGGCGCGAGCAGATCGCGCGCCGCATAGTCGCCGATGATCGCGTCGAGCGCGCGACTGGCCTGAGCGCCATTCACATCCAGCAGCGGGTGGGCGCGCCAGAGCCGCCGCATCGCCGCAAATTCACCTGCGGCAGCAAGGCGAGTCATCTCGGCGCCCGGTGCCGCCTCGTCCTCTCCGTCCCCGGAATCCACGTCGGACAGCGGCGCCCCCTGCACCGCAATCGCGCTGACTCGCTCGGGATGACGGCCGGCAAAGGCGAGCGCGACGCGCGCGCCCTGCGACATGCCGACCAGCGCGAAACGCTCCGCCCCAAAGGCATCGGCGACAGCCGCGAGGTCGTCCGGCTCGCGCAGCAGATCCGGCGGCGCCGTGGAGCGGCCGAAACCACGCCGATCCCAGGCGATCACGCGAAACCGCGCGGCCAGCGCCTCGACCTGGGGCCGCCATACGCGGCGGTCGAGCGTCCACCCATGGACGAGCAGCACCGGCGGCCCGTCGCCGAGCGCTTCGGCCTGAAGCGTGCCGCCATGGACCGGCACTTCGGCGACGATACCGCCGAAGCGTTCAGGAAGATCGCGTGTCACCTGGCCCTCCGCCGCCGGCGGAGGATCAGGCCGCTTCCTCGTGCGGGCGGAAATTGTTGTTGGTGCTGTGGTCGCCCGCCAGCCAGCGCTTGAGCTCGGCATGCGCCTTGGCCCGGTTGGCCGCATCCTGCGCGGCCGCAGCCGGTTCGTCGCAGGTGAACTCGACGATCATGCCATTGGGATCGGTGATGTAGACGGACCGGCAATAACCATGTTCGAGAATATAGGTCGTCGGCTCCTCATAGCCCGCCCCCACGATCCGAGCTTCAAGCTCGGCCTGAGTCTGCTTGTCGACGTTCAGCGCGATGTGATGAAACGGCGAAGATGGCATTTGCGGCCCGAATTCGGCCTGGTCCGCCGGATCGGCGAACTGGAAGAAAGCGAGCGCGCTGCCATCCGCAAGGCCGAAGAAGCAGTGCGCATAGGTCCGCTCTTTTCCGAACAGCACATCCTTCTCGCACCAGGTCGCGAGCAGCGGCAGGCCGATCACATCCTCGTAAAAGGCGCGGGTCTGTTCGAGATCCTTGGTGACATAGGCAGTGTGATGCAGCCGTTCCGGCAGTCTGGCAGTCATGCTATCCCGTCCTTTCCTGGCATGGTGCGGCTCTTGCCGACGTGCCGTTAACTCTGTCCAAATATATCAAAACGCCGCCCGCGGCACAATTCGTCTGTCGAAACTATCTTCGTTATTCGAAGCGCTATTTGTTCACTGCGCCAGCTTGGCCGCGATCTGCGCGACATGCCGCCCCTGGAAACGCGAGCCCTCCAGTTCGTTCGCGCTCGGCAGGCGCGATCCGTCGGGGCCGGCGATCGTCGAAATGCCATAGGGCGTGCCCCCCACTGATCTCGGCCATCTGGGCGTTTCCCGACCAGCTATAGGGCAGTCCCACGATCACCATCCCATGGTGCATCAGCGTCACCTGGCTCGAAAGGATCGTCGATTCCTGCCCGCCATGCTGGCTCGCGGTGGAGGTGAAGACGCTGCCCACCTTCCCCACCAGGGCGCCCTTCATCCACAGCCCGCCGGTCTGATCGAGAAAGTTGCGCATCTGCGCCGCCATGTTGCCGAAGCGGGTAGGCGTGCCGATGATCACCGCATCGTAATCGCCCAGCTCACTGGGATCGGCGAACGGCGCGTCCTGCTCGACCTTGATGCCCGACGCGCGGCACACATCCTCGGGCACCAGTTCGGGCACGCGCTTCACCACGGCTTCGGCGCCCGCCACTTCGGCCACCCCTTCGGCAATGGCGCGCGCCAGCGCCTCGATATGGCCGTAGCTCGAATAATAGAGCACCAGGACGCGGGTCATGCTTCTTCCCTCTAGAATTTGTAGCCGGCCTCGAGCCCGTAGATTCGCGGCCGCGCCTTGAACACGAAGCCGCCGGGCGAGAATTCGGCGTTGTATTTCTTGTTGAGCAGGTTCGTTGCGAACGCGGTCAGCGTCCAGCTGCCGGAGTCGAGGCCGGCGCGCACATCGACCAGCCCGACGGGGCGGCGCACGGTCGAATTCTGGACGTCGAACCAGGTCTTTCCGATCAGGCGATAGTCGATGCGCACGAGCGGCGAGATCCCGCTCGATCCGATTTCCTTCTTGTACTGCGCGCCCAGGTTGAGCGTGTAGCGCGAGATCAGCGGCGCCTCGTTGCCGATGATCGTCGGATCGGGGAATTTCTTGATGTCGCTATAGGTCACACCCAGCGCGGCGTTGAGATCGAGCCCGGGCAGCGGGTGCGCGGTGGCCTCCAGCTCGAAGCCCTGAAGGCGTACCTTGGGCACATTGCCCAGATTCTGCGTCGAGTTCGCTGCCAGGAACACGAAGAAATAACCGTTCTTGGAAGTCGTGGTGTAGGCGCTGGCGTTGAACGTCACGCGCCGATCGAGCAGTTGCGCCTTCAGCCCGACCTCGAACGTGTCGGCGGTTTCCGCCTCGAAGATATCGTTGACGCCGACGATGCCGTTGGCGAGCGCGACCCCGCCCACGCCGGTCTGGTTGAAACCGCCCGAGCGGAAACCGCGCGAATAACCGCCATAAATAGTGAGGTCGCGCGTCGGCTCCCAGGTGAGCGTCGCCTTGGGCTGCCAGGCGTCGAAGCTGCGCTTGCGCAATTCGCCCGTAGTGCCGTTGGGCTGGCCCGGCCCGTTCATGAAGCCCGCGGGCGTCAGCGTCGTGTTCTTGCGCGTATCCTTGTCGTAGCGGAGCGATGCGTCGACGCGGAACTGCTCGGAGAATTTGTAGGTGGCATTGGCGAACCCGGACCACGCGAAATTCTTCTGCGAATCCGACAGGAAACTGAACTGCGCATTGTCCGGCCGCGTGCTGGGCGTGCGATAGACGGGAAACACGCCCGCGCCCGTATCTATCATGTTGCCGGTGGAGATGAAGCGCTTGGTGCCGATCGCATAGGCGCCGACCATCCACTCGAACGGCTGGCCGCTCGGCGAGGCGAAGCGCAGTTCCTGGCTCCAGGATTTGGTGTTGAGATACTGGCTCTGGTTCAGATCGAAGCCGAAAATGCCGAAGAACAGCGATTCCGGGATCGGCAGGAAATTGAACGCGTCGCCGGTCAGCACCTCGGTCAGCGCATCATAGGAAGTGGTCGAGGTGAGCGTACCCGCGCCCGTATCGTAATCGATCTTGAGCGCACCGTTATACATGTCGCGATCGTTCTGGCCGGCATTGTTGACCCGCACCGGCAGATGCGTGTCGTTCACGTCGGAGACGATGTTGAAATAGAGCGCCTGAGTGCGCAGGAACGCCGCTGAACCGCGCAGATCGATCTTCAGGCCCGGTGCGGGGTCGAACAACAGGCTCCCGCGGATCGCGAAGTCGCGATACGGATCGGCGTCCTCCTTGAGATACGGGTTATAGATATAGCCGTCGGTGTCGACATAGGACGCCGCCACGCGGAACTTGATGCCCTCGGCCAGCGGCCCGCTGATACCGCCGCGGACTGAATAGCCGAAGCCATTGTCGATCCCGACCTTCACCTTGCCCTGGAACTCATCGGTCGGCTGCTTGGTGGTGATGATGATCGCGCCGCCGATCGCGTTGCGCCCGTACAGACCGCCCTGCGGCCCCTTGAGCACCTCGATCTGGTCGATGTCGAACAGTTCCTGGTTGAACTGCGCCGGGTTAACCTGCTGCACGCCATCGACCACGACGGCGACCGACGGCTCGGAATTGCGCGCCTGGGTGATGCCGCGAATGATGACGAAGGCGTTGCCGGCGTTCTGCGTCTCGACCAGGTTCACGTTCGAGGTCAGCGCCATGAAATCGGCCGGCTTCTCGATGCCGGCATTCTCGATCGACTGGCTGGTGAAGGCAGTGATCGCCGCCGGCGTATCCTGCAGCGCTTCGTCGCGGCGCAGGCCCCGGACGATGATGTCACCGCCCTGCGGCGCTTCCTCGGGAACGGTCTGGGGCTCGGCCGGAGCGGTGGTGGTGTCCTGCGCCAAGGCGGGCGCCGACAGGGCGACGGCCAGGGCGGTGGCGCCCAGCAAGGCAGCAAAGCGACGCGACTGCGGTGCACATTTCATGACCATCCCCTCCCGAATCTGGTCTGTCCGCGAGCGACTGCTTTGCCTCGTATGAGCACAGCCTTTCCCGCGCTGATCGGACTATAATCTTCGTTTATCGAAGTCAAGTTCGATATCCGGAGAAAAGCGCGCAAATCCCCGATGCGCGAGAGCCTTCAGACCGGGAGGGAGATCAGGCGCGCCGAAGCGAGTGCGCGAGCACCGGCCAGCGGCGCAGCGCCGCCTCGATCTCGCGCGCGGCGTCCTGCAGCAACGGCAGGCGGGTGCGGACCAGTTCGTCCTGCGAGATGCGCGTCGTCGAGGTCGAGCAGTTGATCGCCGCGATCGCCGTGCGGTCCTGCGCGAACACCGGCACCGCGATCGAGACGATGCCATAATCGAGCTCGTCCAGAGCCGAATCATACCCGCGCTCACGAATCAGCGCGATCCGCTCGCGCATCGCTTCGGCCGAGATGACCGTCCGCTCAGTGAAGCGGGCGAAGGGCGCATGCGAGAGCATGTCGTCGATCTGCTCGTCGGTCTCGAATGCCAGCATCACCTTGCCGAGCGACGTCGCGTGCAGCGGGAACCGCGTGCCGACATTGGCGCCGAGCCGAATGTGCCGGTTCGTCGAAACA
The DNA here is from genome assembly GCF_036663735.1 of Parasphingomonas zepuensis. Lineage (NCBI taxonomy): Bacteria > Pseudomonadati > Pseudomonadota > Alphaproteobacteria > Sphingomonadales > Sphingomonadaceae > Parasphingomonas > Parasphingomonas zepuensis. The sequence goes on from NZ_JAXOJO010000006.1 coordinate 72,830, forward strand.
TGCGCGACATAGAGGATATGCTGGTCCGATCGCACCGCAAGCGACGAGCTGTCGCCGGTCTCGTCGCGCAGGATCTGGAGCTGGGGCAGCGCCACCTGCTCGATATTCATCGACGAGAGATAGGCCGATCCGAACACCAGCACTTCGGGCCGCAGCAGGAACCGCCGGCCATGCTGCGCAACATAGCCGAGCTTGACCAGCGTATTGAGGCAGCGGCGAGCGACCGCCGGGCTGAGGCCAGTCGCGACCGCGACCTCGCTCAGCGGCATTTCGGGATGATCCTGATCGAACGCCCGCAGGACGGAAAGGCCCCGCTCGAGCGTCGACAGATATTCGGGGTCCTTGGGTTCCTTGGCGGCCATCGGCGATGGGCTATCGCGCGCAGGCGTATCGCGCAACCAAAGGCTATTCAGCCGCGTCGAGCGTGCGTGCCGCGTCGGTATCTCTGCCCAGTATCTCGGCGTTGTGCTGGCCGAGGGTCGGTGGCGCCATCACGCTCTCGTCATGTACCCCGTCATAGCTGACCGGCGAGCGGATCGTGCGGAAGCGGCCATGCGGCCCGTCCGTCTCGACCATCAGCCCGAGATGCCTCGCTTGCTCGGTCTCCAGCACTTCCTGCGAATCGAGCACCGGCGAATGCGGCACCTCGAGCGAGGCGAGCCTCGCCGCCCAGTGATCGCGCGGTGCACCGCGGAAAATCGGCGCGAGGAATCCGATGAGATTTTCGTAATTGCCAATCCGCGCGTCGCGGCTGGCGAATTCCGGCCGGTCGAGCATCTCGGGATGCCCCACCGCCGCGGCGAGATTCTCCCAGAATTTCGGTGGCGAGGACATGTGCAGCGCGATCCAGCGATCATCGGCGCACTGGAAGACATAGGATTGCGATACGTGCGGCCGGCTATACGGCCCCATCACTTCGCCGGCGGAGAGCAAGTGCGTGAAATCGTCCAGGTTGAAATGCGCCATCGATTCGAACATCGACGTCTCGACCAGGCGCCCCTGCCCCGTCCGCTCGCGCTCGTAGAGCGCGCCGAGCACGCCATAGGCGGCGTAGAAGCCGGTCAGCGCATCGGCGATCGCCGGCCCGACGACCCGGGGGTGTTCTGGGTTGACCAGCAGGCGCAGGAAACCGCTCGCTGCCTGCGCCACCGTATCGAACGCAGGCCGGTCGCGCTCGGGGCCGTCGGCGCCGAAGCCGGAAATCGAGCAATAGATCAGCCGCGGATTGAGGGCGCGCAGCCGCTCGGCATCAACCCCCAGCCGCTTGGCGACGCCCGGCCGGAAATTCTGGATGAAGACATCGGCCGTCGCGACCAGCGCATCGAGCGCCGCCAGGTCGGCCGGCTGTTTGGGGTCGAGCGTGATGCTGCGCTTGTTGCGATTATAGGTCTGGAAATGCGGGCTATACAGGCCGCCCTTGAAGGCGCGAAACGGATCGCCGGCGCCCGGCTGCTCGACCTTGATCACATTGGCGCCAAGATCGGCGAGCAGCATCCCTGCCGCCGGCCCCGTGATGAAGGTTCCCATTTCCAGGACGGTGACGTCCTTCAGCGGATTGGGCATTTCGTCTCCCCCGGCCCCGATCTATGGGCGACTTGCGACAGCCCCGACGGGGACCGATACGATGCGCGGCGGCAGCCAGGCCGTCGGACGTCTTGACAGTCCCATATTGTTTTCGAATAACGAAGGCAACTTCGAAATGCGAAGTATTAGCCGTTCATGAGGCGCCGCGATTCCGGATCGCCCGCAGGAGAGATACAAAAATGCGCATTGGCAAACAGGATGCCCCATTCAGCGCGATCTGCACGTCCGACGCGGAAAGCATCACTGTCCGCGGCCATGATCTCTGCCGGGACCTGATCGGCCGGATCGACTTCACCAGCTATTTCTGGCTGCTCGTCACCGGCGCCCAGCCAAGCGAGCGCCAGCGGGTCATAGCCGACGCCGTGCTGGTCGCGATCGCCGAACATGGGCTGGTGCCGAGCGTCATCGCCGCCCGCATGACCTATGCCGCCGCGCCGGAAGCGTTCCAGGGCGCGGTTGCCGCCGGCCTGCTCGGCTGCGGCACCGTCGTGCTCGGCAGCGCCGAGGTGTGCGGTCGGTTTCTTGCCCAATGCGTTGCCGACGACCAGGCCGGCTCGGCCGCCGACGCCGGGCTGCGCGGCGTGCAGGCGCTGCGGGCCGAGCGCAAGGCGATCCCCGGCTTTGGCCATCCCCAGCATTCCGGCGGCGATCCGCGCGCGCTCCGGCTTATCGAGATCGCCCGCGAGCAAGGCATGGCCGGCAAGCATATCGAGATGCTCTACGCGATTCGTGACATACTGCCCGAGGCGATCGGGCGTCCGCTGCCGATCAACGTCAACGGCGCGATCCCGGCCGTGATGCTCGACGCGGGCTTCCCGCTGGCGGCACTCAAGGGCATCTCCCTGCTGGCGCGCACCGCCGGGCTGGTCGGACATCTCCAGGAGGAGTCGGAGCGGCCGATCGGGTTCATCCTCTCCGGTGAAGCCGCCAAGGCGATCTCCTATGATGGGGTCATATCGGGCGACTGAGGCTGGTAGCCGCGTGCCACGGCGCGTTCGATGTTGACGTCCTCCAGCCAAAGTGCAGTAGCGCCAGCATATGGGCCAGACGCAGCATATTCAGACGCCGACGGTTTCCGTCCTGATCCCGGTCTATAATCGCGCGACCCTGATCGGCGATGCCATCACCAGCATTCTCGGCCAGAGCTTCCGCGATTTCGAACTGGTCGTCGTCGACGACGGCTCCACCGACGATTCAATGAAGCGGGTCGAGGCGTTCGGCGATCCCCGGATCCGCATCGTCCGCCACGAACGGAACCGCGGCATCCCGCACGCGCGCAACACTGGTCTGGAGGCAGCGCGCGGCCGCTTCATCGCCTGGCTGGACAGCGACGATATCGCCCGCCCGCTCCGGCTCGAGCGCCAGCTCGCCTTTCTGGAATCTCATCCCTCGGTGGCGATGCTGGGCTGTGCCGCCGGCAAGATCCGCAAGGACGGGCGGCGCAAATCCGGCGTCCGCATTCCCCCGAGCCAGCCCACCGATATCGCGGCCTGGCTGCTGTTTCGCTCCGCCTTTCAGCAATCCTCGGTGATGGGCCGCGCCGAAGTGCTGAAACGCTTTCCCTATCGCCCCGAATTCGACGTGTGCGAAGACCTCGACGTCTTCCTCCGGCTCGCCGAAGATCATCAGCTGGCGAACCTGCCCGAGATACTAATCGATCGCCGCCTCCATCCGGACCAGACGGTGCGACAACGGCAGGCGCGCATCCGCGAAGTCAAGGCGGTTATCTATGCCGATCCGCTCGCACGGCTCGGCATGTCGGCCGACGCGGAGGATCTGCGCCGCCATACGATGCTGGGCAAGACCAGCCTCGAAGGGGCCAATCCGCCGCCGGATTTCCTCGCCTGGGCGCAGGACTGGCTGTCCACGATGCGCGCCCGCAATCTCGAGAGCCGCTATGTGGAGCCGGAAAGCCTGGCCTTCGCGACGAGCTGGTTCTGGCTGCTCGCCTGCCGGTCCGCCATTCCGGCGTCCGGGCGCGGGGCCGCGGTTCGGGCCTGGCTCGGATCGCCCCTCTCCCGGAACGTGCTCGGTCGCAACGCCCGCGCCTGGTTCCGGCAATCCGCCTCGGTGCTGTTCGGGGTCAGATGACCCCTTCGGCGACCAGCCGCTGCACCAGTTCCAGGTCGGCCGGCTTGTCGACATCGACTGCGGCAAGCCCGAACGGACTGGCCACCACCCTCGCCCGAACGCCGGCAACGGCGCCAAGCCGGGCGAGCGCATCGGCCAGCGTCAGGCGCCCAAGCGCATAGCGCAGCAACATGCCGGGGCCGAGCCGCCGCACGATGCGCCAGGGCCGCTTGCGATCGGCTTCCACCTCTTCCCACAGCGCGATCGCCGCGGCCGCTCGCGGCGTTGCGAGCCAGAACAGGTTGCAGCCCGACCACGCCCCATCGGCGAAGCGCAGATAGGTGCGCTGGGTGTCCGGCACCGCCGCCTCGATCGTGTCGCGCCGCGCGAGCAGCGCGCTGACATCGGCATCGGCAGGCGTGTCGGTCAGGAAGCGCGTGATCCATTCGGGCTGGAGCAGCGCATGATCGGCGGTGGTGACGAGCAACGGCGTGCCGAGCCGTTCCAGCGCCGCACGCGCGCTCCGGCTGGGCCCCGCCTCGGCCGGCAGCGTCTCGGCGCCAAGCGCTAACGCCTGCGCCACCACATCGGGATGCGATGCCGAGACGACGATCCGCGCCGCCCCCGCCGCCCGGACGGCGTTGATCACGCGCGCCAGCATCGTTTCGCCAGCGATCACGATCAGCGCCTTGGCGTCGACACCGGCAACCTCCGCCACCGGATCACGGCCTCCGCGCGATCCGGCCAGGATCAATGCGTTGAAACTCATCGCGCCCGCCAGACCTGCCAGAGCAAGGCGGGCGTGGCGAGAAGCGGATGCTGCTCGCGCCAGGGCGTGAGCTTGATCTGAGTGCCGGTATGCCGCTGGATCTTCCACGCGGCATAGCGCGCGGCGCCCTGGAGAAGGAAAGCCGCCTTTATCAGCCGCGCGACATTGAGCGCACGTCCCCATCGCTGGCGGACCAGCCAGGCCTGAGTAAGCTGACGACAGGTCCGTTCCGAAACCACCGGCCGCAATTCCGATCCATTCTCGCGATACGCGATCCCGCCGGCGTCCCAGGCGAGCCGCAGCAGCCTGTCATAACGGCCAGGATCGAAGTCGAGGATCTGTTCCTCGCGCCCGGGCTTCTCGACGCGAAGCTCGGTTTCATAGGTTTGCCGGAACAGCGCCTTCCAGTAGCTACGGGGCGACCCGGCCATCGGTCCGAGCACCGCCGCAAAGCGCGCCGCCGTCACGGCCGCGGAGGCGACGGCATTGACCACGGTTTGCGCCGCCGCGCCCTTGCTCCACACCAAAGCGCTGGGCTGGACGAAGCGAGTCCAGATCGTCGTATCGATGAACTCGCCCGCCGCCGCGCGACGAAATGTGTCGAGCGGCATCGTCGCCACCTTGGCGCGTACCCGAAGGTCGCCGAACGCAACTTCCTCGAAACTGATGTCCGGCCATAAAAGCCGCGATGCGAGCCCACGCAGCCCGCGATGCACTGGCCGGTCGGTCAGCACATAGAAATCGAGCAGCCCGTCGAGGTCGCCGGTACGCAGCACGGATCCGTAGAAGAGCACAGCCACGCCGCCGAGCCGCTCACCGATGACGCGCACGGCCGTCGCGATTTCCGGCCGCACGCTGGTGCCGAGTTCGTCCGCGGCGAAGGCACGGAGCGCCAGGCTCACGGCACGACAAAGCGGATCGGTTCCCCCCGCCGAACGGTCAACTCGCCGCCGGCGTAGAGCTCACCGTCCAGGATGAAGCCGCGCTTGAGCGAGAGGTCGAGGCTGTCGAATGCGCCGCGATGATACCCAGCCTCATCCAGCCAGGGAGCCTCTGATCCCGACAGCAACTGCGGCACGGCGCGAAGGATTTTCGTTGGCGGTGCGTCAATGGCCAATATCTTCAGCCCTTCCTTCAAGGCACCGAACGGCTTGAGGTCGAGCGGCAGCCGCTCCAGCGTCGAGCCGAAGAGCATGTAGAAGCGCCGCGTCGTCTCGCCCCGCCCGCAGACGCTGACATGGACTTCCTCGCCGGCGCGCCAGACATTGTCGCGCGGGCCGAACAGCGTCTGCGCAACACCCCAGCCAAGCGAGAGGCCAACGGCGAGCCCGTTGAACGCGCCAGCCTTGTGCGTGCGCTGCGCAAGGCCGGTCGCCAGCACGAAGGCGCCGGCCCCGAACAGGAAACCGCGCAGATCGGGAATGGTCGATCCGGGCCGCAATATTTCGATCGGTGCGCGTTCCCTGATCGTGCCGTTGCGTGCGGCTTCGAGGGCGTCGTGCATGGTCCAGTCGGCGGGAATGCCGAGGTCGAGCGCCAGCGCGTTCGTCTTGCCCGAAGGCACCACGGCCACGCGCGGAAGGCCGTTCGGGAAGATGCTGCTCGCGCAGGTAATCACGTCGCGCACGGTGCCGTCACCGCCATCGACGATCAGCAGGTCGACGCCCGCTTCGGCAAAATCGAGCAATGCCATCGAAAGATCGGGCAGCGTGCGCGGCGCGCGATAGAGGATATCCCAGGCCTTGCCCTTGGCGGCGCCCCATCCCAACGCACCGGTCCGGTTGCGATGGCTGTGCACGTTGCTGATGATTCCGACGCGACGCGGCTGCTCTTTGATCCGCGGCAGCGCGCGCAGCTGGATCGCGCGCCGCGTGTTGGCCGCGATCCCCACATCGCTGCGTGCGACAAGGCCGTGCTTGACCGGCCCGATCGGCCCGGTGGGGAGGGTCGAAGCTTTGTTCACGAGCGCACTTCCGTCTGTCAATCGGACGGAGTTAGGGATATTTTGGAAAGTTTCAATTCAATGATGATTTAGTTTAAGTTTTTTTACTGGTAGCCCTAGCGGTTATAACGGGTTTTAACCGTTATCGCGGCGCCTCCGGCCGGCACCGGGAATCGGACGGCGGCGAATGCCGGCAGCCCAAGCGTCGTCGGCGCGTCGTTGGAGAAGCCGAAGCCCTCCTTTACCGCAAGCAGCGTCCGATTGAAATTGTGATCGCCATTTTCGTCATGGTAGGTGGCGACGGCATAATGGCCGGGTCTCACCCAGAAACAGGCCCGAGTCACCGGTGCCGACGCAGGCGCGCGCACCCGCAGCAGCTTGCCGCCGCTCGCGAGGAAGCGGCTGCGGTCGTCGGGATAAAGGGTGAAAGCCACCTCTCCCGCGCCATTGCGAACATTGGTCGCGCTGACCTCGAGCTTGACGTTGCCCGCGCCCGGCGCCCCGGCGCATTCGGCCGCCCATGCCGGCGCGGCAGCGACAGCCGAAGACAAAGTGGCGAGGGCAAGGAGATGAAATTTGAACGACACGAACCGATTCCCGAGCAGTGAAGCCATTCCCCTAACGAACGACGCATGTACCGGAGATTGATCGCCACCACCGGCAAGACTCCAGGCACATGGCGTCAGCGCGGCTCCGGCTGTGGCTCGGGCGCCCGGCGCGATGTGTCGCCGTTCACCGTCCGCGCCAGCAGCAGGGCCAACAACAGCGCCATCACGACCGAATAGACCAGCACCGCGCTGGCAATGCCCACCGCCCCGAGTTCCGGCGCGAGCATGAGGGTAACGGCAACCAGCGCTGTGGTGGCGGCAAGGCGGATCAGGAACGCCCGGCCCGTGCGACCCGCCGCCATCAGCACCGGCTCGAAGCCAACGGTGATCAGATCCACACACCCGGCCGCCGACAGCCAAAGCAGGATCGGATAGGCCCCGACGTACGCAGGGCCCCCGACCAGCCCCAGCACTGGCCGTCCGATCAGCAGCACCAGCCCGAACACCAGCGCCGCGATGATGCTCGCCACGCCCACCGACCGGGCCAGCATGCGTCCGACCCGCCGCAGCCCGCCTGCGTCGATCGACCGGACGATTTCGGGGAAGGCCGCGCGCGTCAGCATTTGCGAGAGTTTGGTCATCGACTGGGCGAGCTGCGCGCCGAGGCGGAACTCGCCCGCCGCGGTGGTGCCGGCGAAAGCGCCGACCAGCAGCAGCGGAATCTGCTTGCCCGACAGGCTGAGCGTCGAATTCGCATTGGTGGTGATGGCGAAGCGGATGATCCCCGGATTGTCGGCGAACACCGCTTTGAGCCCCCGGCCAACGCTGCCGAACGGGCGAAACCGTCCGGTCCGCGCCACCATCAGCCAATAAGCGGCGGCCGTCAGCAGCTCGGCCGCCATCCATGCGACCAGGAAGCCCTGGAGCGTGGGGTGGAGCAGCGCGATCAACCCTGCCCCGACGAGCCGCACGATCGGCGTGGTGCTCTCGGCAATGGCGGCGAGCGAGAAGCGGTCGTGGAGCCGCAGGATACCAAGCGGAGTCGACCGGAGCGACAGCAGCTGGACGATGGTGAAGGCCAGGGTGGCGCGCCACAGCGTCGGCCCGATCCCGAGCATGTCGCCCCACATGAAGAGGATCACTGCCGACAAGGCCGCGCCGACCACCGCGCTTGCCGCATCGAGCGCCGCGCTGGCATGGAAAAGCCGCGCGAGCCGATCATTGTCGCCTGCCGCCAGATGCGCCGTGCCGTAGCGCACGATGATCTGCCAGGTCTGGAATCCGACCAGCACCGCCAGCACCTGCGAGGCGCCGGTGATGATCGCGAACCGACCGAAATTGGTGACGCCCAATGTGCGCGTGACGATCGCAAGATAGACGAGCGAGAGCAGCGCGGTCACGCCGCGGCTGGCGAGCATCCAGCCGAGATTGCGCGCGACGTTCGCCAGCCCCTTGCGGGGCCCGCGTGCCTCGGCCTCGCTCACGCGAGCCAGCTCGTGATGCTTTCACCGCGCGCCCGGGCGACCATCGCCTGTACCAGGCGAACCGCGTGGACGATCAGCGACACTCCCGTCCATATCGCCACGCCGATGATCCCCCAGTCTGGCAGCCCGACGAGCAGCAGGAAAAACAGGATCACCATATTGGGATTGCGCCGCGCCGTGACCAGCCTGAAACGGCTGTCGAAGCGTTGCCAGACATGGATATGCATACCGAAGCGCACGATGAACGCGCCCTCGATCAGGCGCTGCACGACATAGCCGAACAGCATCGTCCCGATCACCGCCCAGAACACACTCGCTTCGAGCGGCCGGCCATAGGCAGTGCACCCTTCGGCCCAGGCCCACCACCAGATCGGCGGATGGACCAGGTCGATGCCATGATCCCACGCATCGCCCAGCTTGGAAGACGTGATGGTGCACCGCGCGAGCTTGCCGTCGACGGTGTCGAACACCATGAACACGAGGCCGGTCGCGAGCCCCGTCCAGAACCAGCCATACCAGAAGGCGATGGTCGCGATGATGCACAGCACGGTCCCGGCCGCCGTAACCTGATTGGGTGTGATGCGCGCGCGCGCGGCGATGCGCGTCAGCACGAACGCCCATTCGGGCCAGAGATATTTGGTCAGCAGGTCAGTGACGCCCTTGTACGCGCCGACATAGCTTGCGCGCTCGATCGCCGGCACGGACGCTGGCACCAGCCGTTCGACGAAGGGCTGCTCGCGCTTGCGCAACGCTTCGTTGAAGATGCCCTGCTCGGATTCGGCGCGGATCTCCTCCAGGTCGCCGCCTGCCAGCGGCGTCCCCTCGGCCATCGCCAGCATCACCCGTTCCCGCTGATCCACGCTGGTCACGTGGGCCAGCGCCGGCACGCCATCGCGCGTGACCATGGTGCCCGGCCGGCTCATGAGATGGCCGATCCAGGCGGGGTCGAACGCAAAGGCGAGATTGGCGAGGATCGCCGGCCCGTCCGTCGCCGAGCCCGTCGCCAGGCCGCGCGCGACGGCGATCCGCCGCACGCGCTCGGCATTGGTCATGCCCCACAGCAATGTCGGATTGGCCCCGACCGACACCATCGCCGGCGTGGCATAATCTGAGTTCATTTCCACCATGATAGCTGTCCGCGTGGCGAAAGTGAGGCGTAGCCCATTCTATCCGCGCAAGGCACGAAGAACTTCACCTGCCGCCCGGGCAGGCGCATCGCCACTGGTGTCACCGAGCGAGTCCGCCACCAGCTCCGCCTGCACGGCGGCATAGCGGCCATGCCGCGCGGGCGCCTGATCGAGCGCCGGAAGCAGCGCGTCGAGCGTAGGGACCACGTCGCCGCACGCCCACATCGCGTAGGACGGGTCTCCCTCCCAGCTGACTCCATGCGCATCGAGGAACAGGCAGGGCCGCGGCGTCGTCAGGAATTCGAGCAGCTGGCTGGACGTATCGCCGAGATAGATATCCGCAGCCGCCGGGTAGCTGCCGTCGACCGCAGCGAAGCTCTCATAGTCGCACAGCACGTCGCCGCGCCCTGCCAGTTCGGCGCACAGCGCCTGAACCTCGGGCGCGCCCTCCACCAGTCGCTGGTGCGGCGCGAAGATCAGGTTCCAGCGCCCGTCGGCGAGCACGCGTCGCACCACCTCGGGCCCCCAACGCCACCAGGACGAACGATGCGCCTGCCAGTGCGGGTTGTAGAGGATCACCGGCCGCGGCTCGGCGAACACGGGCGCCGTGCCCGTGCGCTGGCGAAAGCCGCTTTTGACATAGCCGGTAGCGACGATGCGATCGGGCGCCATGCCGCGGTCGAGATAGGTCCGGCGTTCGCGCTCGCTGGGCACGAGCGTGCGCCATGCCGCGCGGCGCCGGCGATCGTCGCGCGCGCTCATCGACCCAACGCCGTGCGACGTCTTCACGAAGCGCGCGCGCAGCGGCAGCAGCGTCGGCAGCCAGAGGCTGGTCTGCTCGGCGCAGACCACCACGGGCACACGCACCAGCCGGGGCGCGAGCCGCAGCAGCATCGGCAGCTTGGGCGGCAACGCCGGATTGACGCCGTCGCGGGCGCTGACATGCCGGAATCCCGGTGCCCGTCGGACCCGGACCTGTGCCGGCAACGCCGCAGCCCAGCCGCCCAGCATCGTTTCGTGCAGCGACGTGCTGACCCACAGGTCGATCGCCACATTCGGGTCAAGCTCGGCGAGCGCTTCGACGATCGGGTAGAGATGCGGGATCAGCAGCGTCTCCCCAAGAAACAGGAAGGCGACGCGTTCCTGCTTCACGCTTGTCCCTGCCGATGCGTCTCGTTCCAGGCGTCGATATCCTCGGGCCGGTCGATCTCGCGCCAGTGGCCCGCGTCGCGCTCGATCGCGGCGACCCCGACGGTTTCGGCCAGTCGCGCCACCACCGCGTGATGATAGGAATTCGCCCCGCCTTCGCGCGCAATGACCTCCTCCAGCGCATGGCGATAGGCGTCGCCGGCGCCGTTGCTGACCACCACGCCCAGCGAGCGATGCGTCGTGCGCGCCGTTGGGAGGTCCTTGGCCACGGCCACCACCTGCCCCGCGGCCACCTCGACGCGCATGTCGTCGAGCTCCGGCCCGGTGTCCGGCTCGACCAGCAATCCCACGCCCCTGGGCGATCGGGCCAGGGCGCCGGCGAGCATTCCGGCCTCGAACACGGTATCGCCGTTAAGCAGGCAGAACGGGTCGAGCAGGTGCCCACGCGCCACCCAGATGCTGCCGATGCTGTTGGCGACTGCCCAGAAGGGATTGAACACCAGGTCGACCGACACCGGCAATGGCCGCATGGCGACGAATTCCTCGATCTGTCGATGGCGATAGCCGACGACGATCGTCGCCTCGCTCACCCCCGCCGCCGCCAGCGCATCGAGCTGATGCAGCAGGATCTCGCGTCCCTGCACCGGGACCAGGCATTTCGGGATTTCGAGAGTCAGGGGCAACAATCGCGAACCATAGCCCGCGCTCAGGATGACGGCTTTCATGCCGCTGCCTTAACGGCCCCCCATCGGCATTGAAAGAATCGGCATTGAAAGAAAGCGCAGGCGCAAATCGGGCGCGCCGCGTAACAGGTCGGTCGAACAGGGAATCGTCAGCGCATGCCAGCGAAGAACATCCATTATGACGGCCCGGTCTCCGACCATTATGACGGGGTCCGCTTTTTCAATCCCGGCGAACCCAGCTCGGACCGTAGCTTCCGGGACATTCTCCGCTGGCGCCGCGAGGCGCCCCGAACGGTCTGGCCCCGGCAGATCCCGATAACGCCGGCGGTGCCGGCCCCCGTCGTGCACGAGCTGCGGGTTACCATGGTGGGTCACGCGACGACGCTGATCCAGGTGGCCGGGCTCAACATCCTCACCGATCCGGTCTGGTCCGATCGCGCCAGCCCCCTCTCCTTCGCCGGGCCAAAGCGCGTGACCGCGCCCGGGATCGCACTGGCCGATCTGCCGCGGATCGACGCCGTGCTCCTGTCCCACAACCATTATGATCATCTCGATATCGCCACATTGCGCCGGCTGCACGCCGATCATGCGCCCCAGATCGTGACCCCGCTCGGCAATGATTCGATCGTCGGCCGGCACATCCCGGCCGCGCGGATCGATACCGGCGATTGGGGCGACACGATCGCCATCCGCCCGGATGCCGAGGTAACGATCGTTCCCGCCAATCACTGGTCCTCGCGCGGCGTGCGCGATCGGCGCATGGCCTTGTGGGGCGGATTCATGCTCCGGGCCGGCGGCAAGCTGATCTATTTCGCCGGCGATACGGGATATGGCACCGGGGACATCTTCCGGGCGATGCGCGCACGGTTCGGTCGACCCGATCTCGCCCTGCTGCCGATCGGCGCCTATGATCCGCGCTGGTTCATGTCCGCCCAGCACACCGATCCCGAAGAGGCGATCCAGATCATGCTCGACCTGGAAGCGAGCAGCGCGATCGCGCTCCACTGGGGAACCTTCAAGCTGACCGACGAGCCGCACGGCGAACCCGCCCAGGATCTGGCGGCAGGACTGGCCAGGCGCGGACTTGGAGCCGAGTCCTTCCGGGCATTGCTACCCGGAGAAGTGGCCGACTACGGCTGACGATCCGACGACATAGAGGCATGCCGGGCAACAGCGCGCCCTTATTTAGAAAGCCGCGTCGAAGCCGATCCGCAGGCTGCGCGGCTGGAGCGGGGTGATCTGGTTGCGGTCCCGGATCAGGAACGGCGATCCGAGCGCGAAGCGATTGCCCCGCGCGTCGAGCAGGTTGGTCAGCGACAGAGTCACGGCGCGTTGCGCGCTGCCGACCCTGAACTCCAGGCCGGTATCGAGATAATCGCCCTGAAGCTGCCCCAGGATCGGGCCGATGCCGAGCGTCGATTTGCCGACATAACGCCCAAAGCCGTTCACCTCGAAATCGAGCTTGGCCGACAGCGGCGTGACATAGGCGAAGCCGAACCTGCCGGTCGCGTCCGCCACATTGGGCAGCCGCTCGAAATCCCCCGCATCGAGGTCGGTGGGAAAACTGGCGAGAGTCCGCGCCGTGACCTTCGTATCGTTGAGATAGAGCGACGCATCGAACGAGAGGCCGTGAACCGGTTGCCAGCGCCCGGACACGCCGACCGAGAGGACCCGGCCGTCGCCGACATTGGCGGTGGTGGGAAAGCCGAACCCGTCGATCAGATCGGCCTGAATGTCCTTCCAGCGCGACAGGGAGGCATTCAGCGAGAGGCTGAAGGCACCATCGCCATAGCGCGCGCCCGCTTCGCTCGTCGCGACCCGATCGCCCTTGAAGCGCTGGACGAAATCGCGGCGAACGGCGATCCCGCCAGGGCGAAAGCCCTGCTGATAGCGCGCGAACAAGGTCAGCCGGTCGGTCGCGCGCCAGGCCAGCGCGGCGGAGGGCAGCAGCCGCGTTTCCGATCTGGCATTGTTGGCGCCTGGATCCACCCGGAAAGCTACGGTGCGGAGCACGTCCTCCGAATCGCCCGAGAGCCGGGAGTGCGTGAGCCGCCCGCCAAAGGTCAGCGTCAGCCGGTCGACCGGCTCGAACGAGGCCTCGCCGTACAGCGTCTGCTCGTCCACCTGGTTGCGCACCCCGGTCAGCGGGATGTCATACGGCCCGATGTCCATCAGGCGATTGGCCCGCGCGACATTGTGCAGCACGCTGAGGCCGATCACCCAGCCCGTTCCGTCGGGCCCGCGCCGGGCCAGCCGCGTCTCGGCGGTGATCATCGATATCCGGTCGGTCTGGACATAGGCCGCAGCGGCCGCATCGGCCATCGGCTTCACCGTCAGGTCGGCCACATCGCCCAGTTCGGCCCCTTCGAACTGCTCGAAGACATATTGATGGGCATAGCCGAGCGACGAGGTCAGCTCGAGCGCACCCAATTGCTTGCGCACGACGAGGTCGCCGAGCCAGTAATCGTTCTGATAAGGCTGGGCGATGTTGCTGGCGCGGGTCAGGCCGTCCCCGCCGCGTTCGGCATATTGGCTGTCGGCACCATCGATGCGCTGGCCGACCCCGCTGAGATCGATCGTCCAGTCGTTTCCCGGCGCGAAGCGCAGGGCGGCGCGGCCGCCGATGGTGTGGACGTCGTTGACGTTCTTCAGGCCACGACCGGTATCGTCGATATAGCCGCCGTCGATCGATCCGAAGGCAAGCGCGCGGAACGCCAGCCGGTCGTCGACGATCGGCACGTTGAAGATGACCCCGCCATCTACCCCCGGCTGGCCATGCTGCACGGCCTGCGCGCCGCTCCAGATCGTCCCGCCGGTGGTCGTCAGGTCGGGCGAGCGCGGCACGACGCGGACGACCCCGCCCAGCGATCCGGCGCCGTAGAGCGTGCCCTGCGGCCCTTCGAGCACTTCGATGCTGCGGATATCGTAGAGCCGCAGGCTGGGATCGGGCGCGCTGTAGGTGATCCGGCTATTGCCCCAATATTGGCCGACCGTCGCCTGGGTCGGCCCGACAAAGCTCGAATCGGCGATGCCGCGGATGAAGAGCTTGTTGCGGCCCGGGCCCAGATGAGTAGAGACGACGCTGGCCACGCGCGCGCCGATCGCGTCGGTGCCGCGCGCACCATCGGCCTTCGACACCGCGTCGCCGTCGATGATCTGGACGCCGCCGGGATAGACGTTGAGCGGCACGCCGCGCTTGCTGCCGGTCACGACGATGTCCGGCGTGATGGTCTCGTCCGGTGGCGTGGCGGGCTGGCGCGGCGCCGGCCGCACGACGCTGCGCTCGGACACCGGCACATATTCGATCAGATAGGTGCCCGGCGCGACTCGCCGGGCCACGAGCCGGGTCCCCAGGAACATCCGCTCGAGCGCCTGCGCCGCGGTGAATTTTCCGCGCACGGCCTTTACCTGCTGGGTCGCCAGGCGGGAATCGCGAAAGCCGATGCTCGCGCCGCTCTGGCGGCTGAGCAGCCGGATCGACCGGTCGAGGCGGCCGGCGGGAACGTCAACGTCCGCCGCCTGCTCCTGGGCGTGCGCAGGCGCGCCGATCAGCAGGGCTGCGGCGACTAATGATAGGGAGAGAGCGGTGTTAGCGCCGCCGGACATTGGCTGGGGTCATCGTCCAGCTGTCGCCCTGCTCGGCAAACGTCACCCCGAGCAGCGGTCCAGCGCGCGCGAGCACCTCGCGCGGCGGCCCACGCAGGACCAATGTGCCGGTGAAGCGCATGCGTGCTGCCCCGTTTGCGACCCGAATCGAGCGTCCGGTATTGCGGGAGAGATCGCGCGCGACCTGATCGAGCGTCGCATCGTCATATTGCAGCTGGCCCGATTGCCAGCTGCCGATTCCTTCCGGGCTGGCCTTGCGCAGCGCCGGCGCGGCATCGCGGTCGGCCCGGGACAAGGCATCGCCCTGGTTGAGCCGGATGCGCTGCTTGCCGGCCTCATAATCCACCGCACCCTCGGCGACGGCCACATCGATGGCGCCGTCCTGGTGGATGACGTTGAAGACGGTGCCGATGTCGACGAGCCGGGTGCCGTCGGCGACCACGACGAACGGGTCCTTCGCGTCATGCTTCACGTCGAACAGCGCCTCGCCCCGGGCCAGCGCGATCTGGCGCGGCGTGTCCGGATCGAACGTGATCTGCGTATCGCCGTTCAGCATGACGCGCGAACCATCGGCAAGATCGATCGTCCGGTGCTCGCCCCGCGCGGTCGCCACTTCGTGCACGGGCGCGTCGCGGAACAGCACCGTACCGCTGACCACCGCCACGAGCGCCGCCGCCATCGCGCCACCCATGGCAAACCAGCGCCCGCGCAGGGGGTATTGCGCGGGCGCTGTCTCCGCCGCGACGGGGGGACGCGCGGCGAATAGCTGAGCCGCCCAGGAATCGTCTTCCAGGGCAGCCTCATAAGCCGGCAGGTGCCGGGGATCGCGTTCGAGCCACTCGGTCAGCCCGTCCCAATCGGCGAAGGACGCCTCATGGGCGCGGATCGCCCAAAGCCGCGCCGCTTCTCCAATAATGCCGGACTCATGTTCCATCATGCCACCTCCCTGACATGACGTACCCGTTAAGGCTATTCCGCATCGAATTGCATTTTGAGCTCGGCAAGGGCCCGATAGGCCTTTTGGAGGTCCTTCTCGACTGAGCTGAGGCTGACCCCCAGATCGCGCGCGATCGCCGCCTGCCCCATGCCGTCGAGGCGATAGCGGCGGAACACCTGATCGACGCGCGGGCCCAGCCCCGCCAGCATCGCTTCGGCCTGGCGCACGCGCTGGCGGGCGATCAGCACACGCTCGCCCAGCGGCTCGTCCTCGGGTGAAGGCCCGGCCTCGTGCCAGTCCATCTGGCGGCGCTCGCGGCTAACCAGCGATCGCCGACGATCGCGCATCAGATTCTCGGCCGCGCGAAACAGATAGGCGACCGGATCGGCCACGGGCTGAGCGGGCGCGACGGAAACGCGCTGCCACAGATCGTGCAGCACATCCTCCGCCTCGTCTCCCGCGCCGCGCGCGGCCAGGAAACGGAGCAGTCGCGCGCGCTCGTTCAGGATGACGCGCTGCAGGCCATCGATGGAATCACCTTCCATGGCGCACCGCAAAGCATTGTCCGGCGGGTCTGCCAAGCCCGGCCGTCGCTCGGCAGGGACACCCTGCCGCTTGGACGGGACGAACCCCTCCACGACCATCAGAGACCTGCTCCAACCACCGACTCCGTCTCCGCGCGGACGCGGGCAAAAGCAGAGATATGGGGTTCGCCCCCACCCGGCGAAAGCCGTGACGAAACCGATGGCATCGCGGAGTCTTCGGTTAACCAGGCAAGTGGGCCGGTCGCCGCGCCGTTCAGGCGTACCTCGAAGTGGAGATGGCTGCCGGTCGAGCGGCCGGTCGATCCCATCATGGCGATCTCCTGGCCGCGTTCGACGCGCGCGCCGGACGCTACCAGGAACCGCGACAGATGCGCATAGCGCGTCACCAGGCCGCCGCCATGATCGACCTCGATCATGTTGCCATAGCCGCCGGCCTTGCCTGCAAAATGCACCACGCCGCCCGCTGCCGCCAACACCGGGGACCGGAGCGGCCCCGGTATGTCGATGCCGCTGTGCAGGGCGCGCGTGCCGAGGATCGGATCGCGGCGCCAGCCGAAACCCGAGGAAAGACGCAGCAGGCCTCTCGGGATGTGCGCTTTCGCCGCCGCCGGCGTAGCCGCTTCATGCGGAGCCTGAGCCGCTTCGCGCTGGGGTTGGGTCGCTTCACTCGGGGATTGAGCTACTTCGCTCGAGGGCTGGCGAAACACCGCGTCCTGTCCGCCCGGCAGCCTGTCGCCACCGGCCGCCACCGCGCCCAGGCCGCCCAACAACAGGATACCGCTCAGCGGAAGGACGGAAAACACTGGCATTATCTCTGAAGGACGGAGACCTCCCGCCGATCCCGTAAGCCCGATTCAATTATTTTTTCCGACCCCTTTTCGGCTGCGGGAATGCCCGGGGCGCTCCGTCCTTCAGTTCATCGACAACGCTTGCAACTCAGGAGGCGAAGGGTGAATTCGACGGAACGCCGCATGCTCGACATGCTCAAGAAAGGCCGGGACCGCTTCGGCGTCGTCGCGGTAAAGGCGGAATTCGAGGCCGAGGGCACGCGTCCTGACGAGCTGCTGCGCCTGCTCGAACTCGCTTACCGCGCCGATCTGAAGGTCGCGCTCAAGATCGGCGGCTGCGAGGCCGTTTCCGATCTCTATGCCTCGAAACTCTACGGCGCCAACTACATCATCGCCCCGATGGTCGAGACGCCCTACGCCTTGTCGAAGTTCGTCGAGGCCCGGGCCAAGGTCTATGGCGACGACACCGACACGCAGTTCCTGTTCAACCTCGAGACCGAAACGACGTTGTCCAATCTCGATGCGATGCTGCCGCTCGCCAAGGCGGCGCTTGACGGCATCGTGTTCGGCCGGGTCGATTTCACTTTGTCGCGCGGGCTGCCGCGCGGCGCGATCAACCAGCGCGAGATCACTGACGCAGTGCTCACCGTCGCACGGTCCTGCGCCACGCATGGCCTGGAACTGGTGGTCGGCGGATCGGTGGCGGTCGAATCCGGGCCGGCGCTGCGCGAGATGCGCCGCGTTCGCCTCGATCGGTTCGAGACGCGCAAGGTCATCTTCGACGGCGGCGCGGCCGACATGCCCGGCTTCGAGGCAGCGATCGGGAATGCCGTCGCCTTCGAACTCGCCTGGCTCGAGAACAAGCGCGATTATTATCGCACCATCGCCGACGAGGATCTGGCGCGCATCCGCATGATCCAGGAGCGTATGGCAGCCCCGCCGCGCGGACGTCTGGCCAGCGTCGCCGCCTGACCGGATGTCGCTCAGGGACGAAGTCACGGCATTGATGCAAGGCGTCGCCGCAACTGCGGTGACGCCGCGCTTCCGTATGCTCGCCGCCAGCGAGATCGCGGAGAAGAGCGCCGGTGAGGTCGTCACCAGCGTCGACCGGGCCGCGGAGCGCCTGTTGTACGAGGGGCTCGAACTGCTCGGCATTCCCGCGCGCATCGTCGGCGAGGAAGCCGCCGAGCACCGGCCAGAGCTGCTCGACGGCATCGGCGAGGGTCTGGTCTGGCTGGTCGATCCGCTCGACGGCACCGCCAATTTCGCCGCGGGCCGCGCGCCGTTCGGCATGATGGTGGCGCTGGTCGAGGACGGCGTTCCGCTCGCCGGCTGGATCCTCGATCCGCTCAGCGGGCGGCTGTGCCACGCGGAACGCGGCGCCGGCGCTACCTGTGACGGTACCCCCGTCCGTAGCCGGCCGACGGGCGGCGCCATGCCGGTCGCGGCGCTGGGCACGCATTTCATGACGCCCGAGCGGCGCGCGCACGTCCACGAAATTGCCGCGGAACGCTTCGAGCTGGTGCCCGTCCCGCGCTGCGCGGCCGAAAGCTATCCGCGGCTCGCGCTCGGCCAGAATGATCTGGTGCTGTTCCAGCGCACTTTGCCCTGGGATCATGCGGCTGGCGCCCTGTTCCTGACCGAGGCTGGCGGCGTCGTCACTGACTGGGCCGGCACGCCGTACCGCGTCGGCAGCGGGCGCGGCATCCTCGCCGCCGCTGACGAACGGCTCTGGGCGGCGGGCGCCGAGCTGCTGCTCGGGCCGACGGCCGGCCTGATCGAAAGAGAAGATTGCACGACATGATGATCCCCCGGAAGCGACTGCTGCTCGGCTGCGCGTTGGCGCTGCCGCTGATCTCGACACCGGCGGGGGCGCAACTGTCCCCGCCGGTGTCGTCGTCCGGCCAGCAGGACAGCGGCGCGGCCGCCATCTCGCGCGATGCTGCGGCCGGGCAGGTCGCGGTGCCGCAGGCGGAAATCCGCTCGTTCGAACCCACCCTGATCGACAACCGGTCCGCCGCGCCGCGGCAGGACACGAGCAGCGACGATCCGGTGACCAAAAAGCGCCCAGCGTCTCCGGTGGCGAACGAGTTCGAAACCTTCGTTTCCGAGGCGGCCGGCAAGCCGCTGCGTCGTTTCGGGGCGGAGCTGCTCGTGCCCGGCGCGCGCGACTTCACGGTTGCGCCCACCACCACCGTGCCGCCGGATTATCGCCTCAACCCAGGCGACGAACTGCTGCTCGGCCTGACCGGCTCGGTCCAGGCGGCCGATCTGCGCCTGACGATCGATCAGGAGGGACGGATCTTCGTGCCGCGCGTCGGCGCGATATCGGTCGGCGGCGTTCGCTACGGCGACGTGCGCGACGTCATCGCCCGCCAGGTCGCGCGCCAGTATCGCGGCTTCGATCTGCAGGTCTCGGTCGGGCGGCTGCACGGCATCACCGTCTATGTCACCGGCTTCGCGGCGACCCCCGGGTCCTACACCGTCAGCAGCCTGTCGACCCTGGTCAACGCCGTGCTGGCGGCTGGCGGCCCCGCTTCGGGCGGCAGCTTCCGCTCGATCCAGTTGCGCCGCGACGGGCGGCTCGTCTCCGATTTCGATCTCTATGACCTGCTGCTCAAAGGCGACAAGTCCGGCGATGCGGCCCTGCAGAATGGCGACGTCATCTATGTCGCTCCGGCCGGCGAGCAGGTCGCGGTGATCGGCAGCGTCAATCGCGAGGCGATCTTCGAGATCGCGCCGGGCGAGACCCTCACTGACGCCGTCCGCTACGCCGGCGGCGTCAACACCGTGGCCGATGACAGCCGGCTGATGGTGCTCGATTCGCTGGGCAAGTCGGAGACGGGCTGGGAGCAGGTCACCGCCGCCGAAGCGCGCAATCGCAAGGCGCGGCGCGGCGATATCGTGCGCGTGCTGTCCGATGTCGGCATTGCGCGCCCGCTCGAACGGCAAGCCGTGCTGGTGACAATCAGCGGCGAGGTGGCGCGGCCCGGTCGCTATTATTTCCGCCCCGGCACGAGTCTGGCGGACGTGGTGACCCAGGCCGGCGGCCTGACCACCCAGGCCTTCCCCTATGCCAGCGTGATCACGCGCGAGAGCGTCAAGGCGCAGCAGAAGCTGAGCTTCGACCGCGCCATCAAGGACATGGAGTTCCAGCTCACCGCCCAGCCGGTCGTCTCCGCCAATCGCGCGGTGCTCGCCCAGCCGGGCAATCTCGCGCTGGTACGGTCTATCGTCGATCAGCTGCGCTCGCGCGAGCCGAGCGGCCGGCTGGTGTTCGATCTGCCGGTCACGGCGGCCACCCTGCCCGGCGAGGTCATCGTCGAGAATAACGACACCATCTATGTGCCGCCCCGCCCGGTGACGGTCGGCGTGTTCGGCGCCGTGCCCAGCCCGGCTTCCTTCGCCTATCGCTCGGGCAGCTCGATCGGCGACTTCATCCGCTCGGCGGGCGGCGTGCAGAAAATGGGCGACAAGGGCGAGATCTTCGTCGTGCGAGCGAACGGCACCGTGCTGGCGACCGGCAAGAAGGTCCTGCGCGCGCCGGCCTTGCCCGGCGATCTGGTCTATGTCCCGATCGATTCGAATCGCGGGGAATTCTGGGCGCGGCTGCGCGACATCACCGGCAGCCTGTTCGGCGGCCTGGTCGGCGCGGCATCGATCGCGACGTTGGTGCAATGAGCATGATCGCGCGCGTCACCAATGCAGTGCGCGAGCCGCGCTCGCGCCGTCTCGCCTATGCCGTGCTCGCCCTGCTGCTGGCTATCCTGTGCATCGTCCCGCGGCCCTATGTCGCCCGGGCGAAGCTGGTCCCGCAGGACAGCAACAGCGTCGGCCTCGGGTCGATGATGAATGCGCTCGGCGGTCAGCTTCAGGGTTTCGCCGCGCTGCTCGGCGGCGCCAAGCAGCCGATCGACATGTATCTCGCCATCGCGCGCGGCACTGAGGTGACGGACGATGTCGTCGCTCGGCTGAAGCTCGTCGGGCCGCAGGGCTATGCCAGCGCCGATGCGGCGCGGCTTGCCCTCGCCCGCAAGGTGGACGTGCATTCGCTGACCGGCGGCATCGTCGAGGTCGAAGTGCGCATGCACGATCCCGCAAAGGCGCAGGCACTGACGGCTGCCTATGTCCAGGCGATCAGCGACCGCATCATCGCGCTGGGGCGCGACCGGGTCCGCCGCAAGCGAGACGTCGTGCAGGATCGCTTCAAGGAAGCCGCTACGCGCGTGACGACGGCCGAAGCCGCGCTCAATAGCTTCCGCCGGCGCAACAACCTGGCCGAGCCCGAGGCGCAGCTCGGTTCCGCCCTGTCGCTTCGCGCCGGGCTCGAGGCGCAGCTTCAGGCCAAGCTGGTCGAGCTCGATACGCTTCAGCGCTTCCAGGGTCCGGACAATCCACAGCTCCAGTCGGTCCAGTCGGAAGTCGCCTCGATCCGCGCGCAGATCGGGCGTACCGCCCAGCCCAGCGTCAGTGCCGCCGGGCCCAACGTCGCCGGCCTGTCCCAGGTCTCGGGCGAATATCTGAACCTTTATCGCGACTATCGCTTCGCCCAAGCCCTGTACGAAGTCTATGCCCGCTCGTCCGAGGAAGTGGCGGTGGAGACGCTCGCCTCGGAGACCGCGTCGGACGTTCAGGTGATCGAGGCGCCGCGCGTCGACGCCGATCGCAAATACAACGTCTCGGCGGTAGCGCTGCTGATCCTGATCGTCCTGGCGGCCTTGTTCACGGAGATCTACGCGCCGGCAACCGGCATCGACCTGGGCCTGAAGCGCCGCGAGGACGGTGCGCGATGACCTCCCCGGACGGGGCGATCGAGCTTTCGATCGTCATTCCCTGTTACAATGAGGAGGAGAATGTCCAGGCGATCTGCGCCGCCGTGGCCGCCGAGGCGGAGCGGCATGTCCAGTCCTACGAGATCATCCTGATCGACAATGAATCGACGGACCGCACCCGCCTGCTGATGCGCCATCTCTGTGCCGAACACCCCCATATCCGGGCGATCTTCAACAACCGCAATTACGGCCAGATGCGCTCCCCGACCTATGGCATCTACCAGGCCGAGGGCGCGGCCGTGATCGGCATGTGCGCCGATTTCCAGGATCCGCCGGAAATGATCGGCGCCTTCGTCAAGCAATGGCGCGCCGGCGCGCAGATCGTGCTGGCCCAGCGGCGTTCCGAGCGGACATCGCCGCTGCTCGGGCTGATCCGGCGGCTCGGTTACGGCCTGCTGGGCCGCTATGGCGATTATCCGGTGATCCCCGGCGCGACCGGCTTCGGCCTGTACGACCGCGAAGTGGTCGACACGCTCGCTGCCTGGAACGAGCCCGAACCCTTTTTCCGCGGCATGCTGGTGGAAAGCGGTTTCCGCATGGCGATCATGCCGTTCGACCGTCCCGAGCGGGCGGCGGGCGAGACCAAGAACAATGTCGCCGCGCTCTATTCCTTCGCCCTCTCCGGCCTCGCCGGATCGGGCAAGTCGCTGCTGCGCCTGCCGATCCCGCTCGCGCTCCTGGCGGCCGCGGCGGTCGTGCCGCTGGCGGTTGGGACGGTGGCGGCCGCGCTCATCGGTGGCGCCGTCTGGCCCCTGCTCGGCCTGACGGTCGCCACCGCGATGTTCGCCATCATCCTGCTGTTCCTCGGCCTGCTCGGCGAGCAGGTGCGCATGCTGGCCGAACGCAGCCGCAACGTACCGCTCGTCATCGAGCAGGAGCGGCTGAACTTCCCGGCCGGCCGCGCCCGTCCCGCCGACCGGACTTTGGTCCGCCGGCCATGACCGGCCGGGTGCGCCTCCTGCCCGAAATCGTGCTGATGCTCGCCGTGGTGGCCAGCGTCGGCTGGACGGCGCTGCGTTTCCACCAGACGGGTTTTCTGCCCCAGCCCTTCGTGTTCGACACCAACGACACCTTCATGGACTGGTTCAACACGGCCTATTGGGCGAACCATCCCGGCGCCTTCTCGGTGTGGCGGACGGTCTATCCGCCGCTCTCCTTCGTCTTCCTCGATGTGTTCAGCCTGCCGGGCTGCTACCTCGCCTCGCCCTTCCATGCGCGCGATTGCGACTGGTTCGCCCGCTCGACGATCCTTGCCTTCTACCTGCTGAATGTCGTGCTGGTCTGGTGGAGCTTCCACCGCACCGATCCGCGCACCGCGCCGATGCGCGCGATCGCTTTCGGGCTCGGCCTGCCGCTGCTGTTCACGCTGGAGCGCGGCAATCTGATCCTGGTCGCCCTGCCCTGCTTCATCGTCGCGCACGGCCCGCTCGTCCGGTCCGGCGCGTGGCGGGCGCTGGCCGCCGCCGCGACGATCAATTTCAAGCCCTATCTGCTGCTCCCGGTGCTGGCCCAGGCCGTCAAGCGCGACTGGCGCGGGCTCGAACTGGCCGGGCTCGCCACGATCGCGCTCTATCTCGTCACGCTCGCGCTCGTCGGCAGCGGCACGCCGGGCGAGATCGCATCGAACACCGCCAACTGGGTCGTCTATCAGGGCGGCCAAGTGTGGAACGAGATCCATTATTCCACCAGCTATGCGCCCCTGCTCCAGGTGCGGAACGCACAGATCCCGGTGCTCGATTTCGTGCCTTCGCGGACGGTGGAGACGATCGAGACGATCGTGCCGCTGCTGATCCGCATCAGCCAGGGCGTGGCGGTGCTCGCGCTGGCCGCTGCCTGGCTGCAGCCCCGCGCGCTGCCGCCGCACCGTATCGCGACGATCCTGCTCGGTGCCTTCCTCGTCACGCAGTCGCCGGGCGGCTATACTCAGACCTTCCTGCTGTTCCTCGTGCTGCTCGAGCCGTGGCGGGGCGTCGGGCCGATCACCGCCATCGTCTGCACCTATCTGCTGTGCCTGGTGGCTGACTGGCCGCTGTCGACGGTGCTCGATCTCTCGCTCGAAAGCTGGCTCGGCGGCCGGCCGGTCAGCCCGAGCTTCGGTCTCGCCATCGGCCATTTCGTCCGGCCGGGCCTGGTCATATTGATCCTCTGGTCGCTTGCGCTCGACAGCATCGTCCGGGTGGTCCGCGCGCACGCGGTCCACCGCCCGTCGCTCGGGCTGATGCCGGCATGATCCTCGATCAGGATCTGGCTGCGGTGCACGCCGCGCTCGCCCCGCTCTGGTGGCGGCTGGCTGGCGCGCGCATCTTCATGACCGGCGGCACCGGCTTCATCGGCCGCTGGATGCTCGAGGCACTGGCCCGCGCCGACACCGATATCGAAGTGACGGTGCTGAGCCGCGATCCCGCCGCCTTCGCCGCCCGGGTGCCGCATCTCGCCCGGCGCTTCCGGCTCGTTGCGGGCGACGTCACCGGCTTCGCCATGCCTGACGGCCGCTTCACCCATGTGATCCACGCCGCGACGGACGCCAGCGCCGCGCTCAACGCGACGGATCCGAGCCGCATGTTCGACACGATCGTCACCGGTACCCGCCACGCGCTCGATTTCGCCGTGGAGCGCGGCGCCGAACGCTTCTTCTTCCTCAGTTCCGGCGCGGTCTATGGCGCCCAGCCCTGGGAGGTCACGCATGTGGCGGAGGACTGGTTGGGCGGCCCAGACCAGCGCGATCCGCGCTCGGCCTATGGCGAGGGCAAGCGCGCCGCCGAAATGCTCTGCGCCATCTATGGCAAGCAGTTCGGGCTGGACGTGGTCAATGCCCGCATCTTCGCTTTGCTTGGCCCGCTGCTGTCGCTCGACATCCATTTCGCTGCCGGCAATTTCATCCGCGATGCGATCGCCGGCCGCACGATCCGGGTCGAAGGCGCCGGCACGGCCGTGCGCTCCTATCTCTACGCCGCCGATCTCACGGTCTGGCTGTGGACCCTGCTGATCTCCGGCGATCGCGGCGCCGTGTTCAACGTGGGATCGGAAGAAGCCGTCTCGGTCGCCGATCTGGCGCGGCGCACCGCGACTCTGCTCGGCGCGCCGGCCGTGGAGATCCTTGGCCGGCCCGATCCCGGCTGGAACCCCGGCCGCTACGTGCCGTCGACCGCGGCGATCCGCGGATCGCTCGGCCTCACCCCCACGACCAGCCTCGACGAGGCGATCCGGCGCACCGCGCTTTCGAACGGATGGACACCATGACCCTGATGAAACTCTCCGACTGGGTGGCCGAACAGCTCGTCAGCCATGGCATCGAGCATGTCTTCATGCTCACCGGCGGCGGTGCGATGCACCTCAACCATTCGCTCGGCACGCATGCCGGCCTCGCCACCACCTTCACGCATCACGAGCAGGCGCTGTCGATGGCGGCCGAGGCTTATTACCGCCTGACCAACAAGCTCGCCGTGGTGAACGTCACGTCCGGCCCGGGCGGCACCAATGCAATCACTGGCGTCTATGGCGCCTTTGTCGATTCGATCGGCATGCTGGTGCTGTCGGGCCAGGTGAAGCGCGAGACCACGGTCCGCGCGACCGGCCTGCCGCTTCGCCAATATGGCGACCAGGAACTCGACATCGAGGAACTGGTCCGCCCGATCACCAAATATGCGACGATGGTCAACGATCCGCAGTCGATCCGCTATCATCTCGAAAAGGCCATCTACCTCGCGACCAGCGGGCGGCCCGGGCCGGTCTGGCTCGACATCCCGCTCGACGTTCAGGCCTCGAAGATCGATCCCGACACCCTCCCCGGCTTCGATCCCGCCGAACTGGAGGAGCCCTGGACCCGTACTGACCTGTCGCACGTCGCCGGCACGATCCTCGATCTGATCCGCTTCGCCGAACGCCCCGTGGTGTTCGCCGGCGGCGGGGTGCGGCTGTCGGGCGCCTATGACGATTTCCTCAAGCTGATCGACAAGCTCGGCGTGCCTGTCGTGACCGGCTGGAACGCGCATGACGTGCTGTGGAACGATCATCCGCTCTACGCCGGCCGCCCGGGCACGGTGGGCGACCGCGCCGGCAACATGGTCACGCAAAGCGCCGACGTGCTGCTCGTGCTCGGCAGCCGGCTCAACATCCGGCAGGTCAGCTACAACTGGCAGAGCTTCGCACGCGAGGCGTTCAAAATCTGGGTCGACATCGATCCGATCGAGCTGCGCAAGCCCAACGTCGTGCCCGACATGCCCGTAGTGGCCGATCTCGCCGATCTCATCCCGGCATTGCTCGATCAGCCTTATGCCGGCCCCAATGAAGATCACCGCGAATGGATGGCCTGGGCGCGCGAGCGGGTCAGCCGCTTTCCGGTCGTGCTGCCGGAATATCACGATCACGGCCCGCTGCTGCATCCCTATGTCGCGATGGACACCCTGTTCCATCAGCTCGGCGAGGACGATCTGATCGTCACCGGCAATGGCAGCGCCTGCGTCGTCAGCTTCCAGGCGGCCGAGATCAAGCGCGGCCAGCGGCTGTGGACCAATTCCGGCTGCGCGACGATGGGATATGAGCTGCCCGCCGCGATCGGCGTCTGTGCCGCGACCGGCGGCAAGCAGCGCGTCATCGCCATCGCCGGCGACGGCAGCATCATGATGAACCTGCAGGAGCTGCAGACGATCGCCGGCTACGGCCTGCCGGTGAAGATTTTCCTCATCAACAACAGCGGTTACGTCTCGATCTTCCAGACTCACCGCAACTTCTTCAATGGCGTCGAAGTCGGCGGCGGGCCCAAGAGCAACGTCACCTTCCCCGATTTCTCCAAGGTCGCCGGCGCCTTTGGCTTCGCCTATTTCCGGGCGGAGACGCATAATGCGCTGCCCGGCGCCATCGCCGCCGCGCTCGCCGCGGAAGGCCCGGTGCTGTGCGAGCTGTTCGTCGATGAGCACGTCCCCTTCGCCCCCAAGCTCGGCGCAAAGGCGCATCCCGACGGCCGCATCACTTCGCCCGCGCTTGAGGATCTGTCGCCCTTCCTCCCGCGCGAAGTACTGCGCGAGAATATGCGGATCGCGCTGTGGGAGGAATCGTGACGGCCGGCATTGCCGCCCGTACGCGCCGCCCGCTCCGCTTCCTCGTGGCGGGCGCGGCGAACACCGCGTTCGGCCTCGCCATCTATCCGCTGCTGCTGTGGAGCTCGGACTCGCTCCACCGCCATTATCTGCTCGCGCTCGGCATCGCCCAGGCGGTCAGCCTGTGCTTCGCCTTCACCACCTACAAGCTCGGCGTGTTCCGCACCCGCGGCAACATCCTGCGCGAATTCGGCACCTTCGCCAGCTTCTATCTGTTCAACTATGCCGCCAACTGGGCCGCCCTGCCGCTGCTCGTCGAGCTCGCCGGCCTGCCCCCGGTGATCGCGCAGCTCGGCTTCACCGTGCTGCTGATTATCGGCAGCTGGTTCTGGCACAATCACGTCACTTTCCGCCATGCACAACCAGGCGGTGCTACAACAACAGCGCCATTGGAAGATCGGCCTCATAAGTCCCGTCAGACAGCCGGAAACGGCGTTCGAACCGACCTTCCTGACGGAACCCGACACGTTCGTAGAGGCGGATCGCATGAGCAAGGCCTTCCCTGACGACCAGTTCGACGCGCTCGATCCGCGGCGACAAGGTCGCGGCGTTCGCAAGCAGTTCCGCAAACAACCGGTGGCCGATGCCGCTGCCCTGGCGTTCGGGGTCGACCGCGATCGTCAAATCCCACAGCACATGGTGAAACTGCACGGAGGGCATGCGGCTCGCCTTGATGAGTCCCGCCAGGTGCGCGGCATCCCACGCACCGATGGCTAGGCCGCCCGCCAGCGCACCCGACAGCGCCTCTTCGACCCAGGGCAGGTCCATCTCGTCAGGCAAACGGCCAAGCCCGCCTTCGGCCCGGCGCATGAGCGCGAGCACCGCCGGCGCTTCGGCAAGGCTGAGGGGCCGAAGATCGACGCTCACGCCTTCTTCCCGCTGGTGATCGGCCTGGCGG
This sequence comes from Parasphingomonas zepuensis, assembly GCF_036663735.1. Lineage (NCBI taxonomy): Bacteria > Pseudomonadati > Pseudomonadota > Alphaproteobacteria > Sphingomonadales > Sphingomonadaceae > Parasphingomonas > Parasphingomonas zepuensis. The sequence continues at coordinate 100,888 of NZ_JAXOJO010000006.1, forward strand.
CCAGCGCTTCCTTCTTGGAATAAAGTTCGTGGAACACCAGCATCTTGCCGCCCCTTCCTCGAATTTACTATTATCTGGACATCGTCGTCGGCCCGGACAATCTGCGAATCCGGATCACCTCGATATAGTTCGCTGAACGACGAATGGGAGTGCGACGCGTCCGTCGGCGCCCGCTCGGGCGGCGATCGATGATGATGACGAGTCGCGTTGCCGACAGGTGCGATGACTGTGCCTGGGTTCAGCCTTCGGCGGCAATCGCGTGGATCGGAAGCAATGCCGCACCCAGCGTCACTGGCGATCCTCGCAGCCCCGAAACGCGCACTGGCGGTCCGCGGCCATCGATGGAGGCGGCGTCGGGTCTTGCGCGCAACCGTGTGGCGAGCCCCTCCAGCACGGCACCCGGCACCGCTCCTGCAAGGACGATCGCTCCGGGATCGAACCAGGCAAAGGCGGTGTCGGCGATGACCCCGAGTTGGTGCGCTGCACGGTCCATCCACGCGTCGATCGTGGCCCGCTGAGCGGCGGAGGCTGGATCGATCTCGCCCACCGAGGACAGCTCGCAGCCACTGACGCGCAGGACGGAGAGCAGGTCGAGGGGGCTGGGCCGCGGCCGATCACCCGGGAACAGGCAACCGATTTCCCCTGCGACGCCGAACTGGCCGCGTACCAGCCGCCCGTCGACGATCACCCCCGCTCCGATTCCATAGCCCAGCAGAAGCACCACCACGGTCGAGAACGTGCGCAGCAGCCCTCCCATGTAGAATTCGGCGACGGCAGCGACGTTGGCGTCGTTCTCGATCCACAGCGGCCATCCCAGCTCAGCGCTAAGGATCTCGCGCAAGGGAGCGCCGCGCCAGCCGGGCATGTCGTCGACCACGCTCCAGCGCTCGCCATCGGGCGAGAGCGCCGGGCCCGGTACGGCCACCCCGATACCAAGCATGCGCTGGCCGAGCAGGCCGTGGCCGTCGACGAGATCGTGGGTTAGGCGGCGAACGCGGCGGGCGAACTGCTGTGGGTCGCGCGGCTCGGTGGTCTCGCGGTGGGTGGCGATGGTCGCGCCGGCGAAATCCACCAGTGCGATATCGAGCAGGCCCTTGTGGGCGGTCGCGCCCACCGCATAGCCGCCCGACGCGGCGAGCCGCAGCGGAATCGCCGGGCGGCCGCGACCATAGCCTCCGGCTTCGATCACTTCCTCGATGACACCCAGCGCCAGCAATTCGCGCGAGACGCGCGTCAGCGCCGTGTTGCTCATCTCCAGCCGTCCCGCCAGCGCGGAGCGCGAAAGCGCCCCGGCCTTGCGCAGCTGGTGCAGGATGCGGCGCTGGTCCTTGTTGAATGTCGGGGTAACCACGCTTCGGTCTATCGACCTTATTTATTTTCATAACAATAATTAAAAATGACACATAGCGTGTTCACAGGCCCCCGCATCGCCTCTCCCGGCGACACCAATTCATGGGGGCCTTATGCTCAAGATCGTTCTCGCCACCGGCGTGGCCTTTGCCGCGCTCGCCGCCGGTTTCACGCCTGCCAGTGCACAGGATGCCGCGCCCGCCGCGCCGGTTGCCGCTGAAGACAATGACGGCGACATCATCGTCACCGGCTCTACCCGCGCCGAGCGTCGCTTCGACGTGTCCTACGCGATCAATACGGTTTCGCAGGAAGATTTCGAGAAGATCGCCCCGGTCAACTTCGCTGACCTGATCGGCCAGCTTCCCGGTTTCCAGACCGAGATTACCGGCGGTGAGGTGCAGAATATCTACCGCATCCGCGGCCTGCCCAATGACGGCGGCTTCGTCAATTTCCAGCAGGACGGCCTGCCGCTGTTCCACGAGAATGACGGTGTCTTCTTTCGCGGCGACGCCATCCTGAAGCAGGATCTGATGACCGACCATGTCGAGGTCGTGCGCGGCGGGCCGGCTCCGGTCTATGCCAGCTATTCAGGCGCGATCATCAACGCGATCACCGTCACCGGGCGGGACGTTTCGCGCGGCAAGGCGCAGGTGACGCTGGGCGATACCGGCCTCTACCGTCTAGACGCCTATCAGGCGGGTGCACTCGGAACGGACACCTATTACGCCGTGGGCGGCTTCCTGCGCTATCATGACGGCTATCGCGACAACGGCTTCCCCAACGACAAGGGCGGCCAGATCCGCGCAAACATCAAGCGCGTGACGGAGAACGGGTTCATCAAGCTGAACCTCAACTACGTCAACGATCACAATACCTTCTACCTGCCGATCCCGACCGCCGATCCGCGCAATCCGAGCGTCAGCCTGGATCCCTACATCGACTATTTCACCGGCACGATGAACTCGCCGGCGTTCCGCCATGTCGATCTCAAATACCGTGACGGAAACGGGCAGATCCAGAGCCGCAACGGCGACCTGTCCGATGGCCGTCACATGCAGATGGTGAATTTCGGCGCGCAATATGAAGGCGATTTCGATGGCTGGCTGATCTCGGCCAAGGCCGGTTACACACAGGGCAAGCTGGATTTCTCGGCCTTCTACTCGACCACCAACCCGGCTGACGGCAACAGCTTCGCTGCCGGCTATCTCGCCCGCGCCAAGACGGCGTTCGGGGCAGTGGACCGTTTCGGCTACACCCTCGCGGGCACAAACACGCGCTACGATCCCTATTCGGCCTCGGGCCTCGTGATGCAGGGCCAGTACCGCGACATCCATTCGAAATTCTATTCGGGCCAGACCAACCTGTCGGTCGCGAAGAAGTTCGAGACGGGTATCGGCAGCCACGACCTGAAGCTGGGCGTCTATGCCAGCCTCTATGGCGAGGACAGCCGCACGCTCTACCAGAATTATCTGATCGAGGTTGCGGGCCAGCCGCGCACGCTCGACCTGGTCGCCTATAACGCTGCCGGGGTCGAACTGGGCCGCGTGACGGATAATGGCGTGCTCAATCACGCCGCCACGCTCAGCCAGGGCGATTCGGATGCGAAGATGATCGCGCTCTATGTCAACGACACCTGGGAAATCGTGCAGGGCCTCCGGATCGACGCCGGCATCCGCCACGAACGCTACAGCTACAAGGGCTGGACCGCGCTTACCGATCAGGCGAACCTGGGGGATGCCAGCACGATCGCCGACGATACCACCCGCGCCTTCACTGGCGTGATCCTCAACCAGAAGCGCAAGCCCAACGTCACCAACTGGACGCTCGGCGCGAATTACGACTTCAGCGGTCATGTGGGCGTGTACGGCCGCGCCTCGCATCTCGAGACCCCGCCCAACGTCCAGACTGTGATGAACATCACTCCGACGGTCATTACTACCGTCGCCGACCAGTTCGAGGCGGGCCTGAAGCTGGCCTGGGGCCGCTCCTATCTCTACGTCACCGGCTTCTACACCAATTTCGATCCGCTCAACGCGTCGTTCCTCGCCTACGATCCGGACACCGGCCGCAACGATGTGAACGTGCCCTTCATCGGCGAGGCGCAGGTCAAGGGCATCGAGTTCGACGGCGCCTGGAAGGTGACCCCATGGTTTTCGCTGAACGGTGCGCTGACGATCAGCGATCCGAAATACAAGAATTTCAAAAGCGCCTCCGGTGCCGATCCGGAGCAGGCCGAGGGCAATCAGATCGTTCGCCAACCCAAGATCTACGGCAATATCCGCCCCAGCTTCGATTTCACCGCCGCCGACAGCGACGTCTCGATCTATGGCCGCTACACCTACATGGGTAAGCGCTATGTCGATCTCTACAACAACACGGCGCTTCCGTCTTACGGCACCGTAGGCGCGGGCGTGACGCTGAAGCATGGGACGTGGCAGGTGCAGGTCGTCGGGGACAATCTGTTCAACGCGCACGGCCTGACCGAAGGCAACACCCGCACTGACTCCCTCGCGGGACAGGGCACTGCCGAGGCGATCTACGGGCGTCCGATCTTCGGTCGCAACTTCCGCCTCGTCGTCGGCAAGTCGTGGTGATCCGGAGCGGGCTGGGACTGGCGGCAATTGTCGCCGCGGCGATTTCCGTCGCGCCGGCTTCGGCTTCCGGGGTCCCGGCCCAGGCCGGGGCCGTCGTCAGGGACACGGTGGCGGATGCCCTCTCGCAGCGGCTGTTTCCGCTGCTGGGGGCAGTCGGTCGCGATCCGGCGGCGCTTGTCGCGCTGCGGAATCGCCCCGCGGTCTCCGCCATGCTGCGCGCCCGCGCCGAGCGACGCGGGACCTGCGACAGTGATCTCGTCTGCACGGCGCAGGCGATGCTGTGGACGGACGGCGAGGCGCAGATCCTCGCCGCCGCCGCGCCGGGGAAAGGCGCGGACGATGGCCCCGCGGCACAGGCCGCGCGCGAGATCGCCGGCGTCAACATGATCGTCCGGACCTATGGCCTGGGCCAGGTCCCGCCCTATCCGCAGATCGATGGCGCGGGCATGCTCGATCCGCAGGAAACCCGCGCGCGCCTGCAGGCCGCACTGTGGCTGTCGCAGACGCCGCGGGGCGGTTCGCTGCAGGCGCTCGACCCGAGCCTGGATTTCGCGCTTGCGCTGCTCGACGCCTCAGGCCGCACCGATGCCATCGGCTACGAGCCGCTGACCGGCGGCCTCAATGCCGCCGCCATGAAGCGCGCAAAGGGCCTTGACTGGAAGCGCTACCGCTACAGCGCGCTCATCGTCACCGGCGTCGGGCCGGAGGTGGAGGGCATGCCCCTCAGCCCGTATAGCAGATACCATGTGCGCCTCGCCGCTCAGCGCTTCGCCGCGGGCGATGTGCCGTTCCTGATCCTCACCGGCGGCCGCGTCCACCCGCGCGAGACTCGCTTTACCGAGGCGGAGGAAATGCGCCGCGCCCTTGTCGATCGCTACGGCGTTCCGGCCGAGGCGATCGTCATCGATCCCTATGCGCGGCACACGACGACGAACCTGCGCAATGCCACGCGCCTGCTAATGACGATGGGCGCGCCGCTCGATCGGGACTCGCTGATCGTCTGCAATCCGAACCAGAGCGCGATGATCGAAAATCCCGATTTCGCGCGCCGCAACGATCGCGAGCTGGGCTATCAGCCGGGCACGGTGGGCGCCCGTATTTCGCCTACGGAACTGGTGTTTCGTCCCTCGCCCCTTTCGGCGCGGGTCGATCCGCGCGATCCGCTCGATCCGTGAACTGGAGAAGCCCGATGCGTCCCGCACTCCTCGCAACTGTCTTCGCGCTGTCCTGCGCGCCCGCGCCTGCCATGGCCTGGGGCGGCACGGCGCATTCCGCCATCGACCGCGCCGCCATCCAGGCGATCCCGGAGGATGGTCCCGTCTTCCTGCGCAAATATGAGGATTATATCGCCGCTTCCTCGCTGCTCCCGGATACGTGGCGCGGCAATTCGGAGAATTTCTCCAAGATCGAGGAAGATCCCAATCACGGCTGGTTCCGGGAGCAGTTCGCCTTCCTGAAACCGGTTCCCCGGTCGCGCTACGAATTCGTGATCGCGATCTACAAACACTATGAGGCCATCAAGGATACCGACCCCGCCACCGCCGCGCGCACCAATGTCCGCTGGACCGGCACGCTCCCCTACGCCGCGATCGAAGCCTATGATCGCATCGTGGTGTGCATGCGTCAGGTGCGGAAAGCGCAGGCGGAGGGCGGCGACGTCGCCGTTCCCGGGCAGAATTGCGCCTTCGACGTGGTTCGGCTCGGCCATTATATCGGCGACGGCGCGAACCCGATGCATGATTCCATCAGCAGCGACGGCTGGCGCGGCCCGAACCCGCACGGCTATACCACCGACCGCACCGTCCATGGCCGCTTCGAAAGCATGTTCGTCGACGGGATGAAGCTGACTGTCGCCGACATCGCCCCCCGTATCGGCAAGCCCGGCCGCACCTCCGGCGACATGTTCGAGGCAGTGCTCGCCTATCTCGATATGTCGGGCGACAAGGTCGGCGCCGTCTATGAACTCGAAAAGCGCGACGGCTTTGCCAACTTCGCCGACAAGGACGTGCGCGAGATGGTCTATGAACGCACCGCCGCGGGCGCGACGATGCTGCGCGACATGCTTCAGCGCGCCTGGGTCGAAAGCGCTGCGCCGCCCGCCAGGATCGACCCGTCGCCGATCGACTTCGCCAATCCGAAGTTCAATCCCGAAACCGGTTCGGCGCCGGACTGAGCTTTCCGCTCCAGCGCGGCGCGCACCCGTGCGTGCCGCGCATGGCCCGTGTCGAAGCGCCGCAACAGGGCGATCGCGCAGAGCGAACCGGCCAGCGGAATGCCGATCCCCAGCGCCAGCATGCCCTGTTCGACGGCCACCGTCTGCGCTTGTCCGGGCACATAGCCCAGCCAGCCAAGCCCCCATCCGATCAGCGCCGTCGCCCCGGCGCCACTGGCCTTCACCGCGACGAGGTAGGAGGCGAAAAGCCCCGTCTCCAGCCGCCGCCCGTACCGCAGCGCCACGAAGTCGACCGTATTGGCCAGCAGGCCCCAGGGCAGCATGAACACTGAAGCAAGCCCGAAGCCGATCACTGCCGCGCAAGGCGCCAGTGCCTCGGGCCGGTTCAGGCACGTCGCGAACAGCACGAGCCCCAGCGCGCTCACGCCATGCCCCATCGCCAGCAGCCGCGCCTGATCGACGCGTCCGGTCATCGCGGTCCAGCACAGCACACCCGCGAACTGCCCGATCGTCATCGACAGCAGCAGGTCCCGCACCAGATCGGGCCGCTTGATCACATAGGTCGCGACATAGAGGATCATCCGGCCGAATGTCGGCATGGCGAAGCCGGTGATGAGCGCGAGCAGCCCCATGCCGAACACGAGCGGATCGCGCAGCGGCACGCGGACGCTGTCCGTCACGGCATCGGCGTCCGATCGAACCGCGTTGCCGGAGGCGATGACGCAGGCCAGCATCGTCAGCACGAACAATCCGCCCGCGACCGCACCGGTGATCGCCAGCGCATCGAAGGCGCGGCTGCGCGCGGCCTGCTGCACCAGCGGCGTGAGAACCGTCGCCACGCACAGCGAGCTCGCGGTGCTGAACAGCAGCCGATATCCCGAAATCCGCCCCCGCGCCCGGCTGTCGCCACTCATCTGCGCCATGAGCGCATTATGCGGCACGTCGATCACCGCATAGGCGCCGCGGAACACCAGCATCGCCCCCGCGAGCAGCCATCCGTGATGCAACCCGGCCGCAGGCATGGCGTACAGCATCGCGAACGCCATGCCGCACGGCACCGTTCCTGCCGTCACCAGCCAGCGATAGCCGCGCCCCCTCCGGCGCAGGCGGATCACCCATGCCGCCGCGAGAAGGTCGAAGACGAGATCTCCCGCCAGCGCCACCAGCATCAGCGATCCCGCCGCCGCGGGGGTCAGGCCCAGCAGGTCGGTCAGCAGGAACAGGATCGTCATGTCCGCCCCGGCGAACACCAGCGCCTTGCCGAAATTGCCTGAGGAATAAGCGAACAGGCGCCCCTCGCGCCGCGCGATGGCTTGCCCGCGGCCCGTGCGGTCGGGGCTGCGACATGTCGGGGCGATACTGGCCACAGGCGCGCCTAGCCCGCGACCATTGCACTTTAGCGACGAACCCGGCTCAGGCGGCCGATCGAAGCGCGCGCCCGGTCATGGCCTGATAATCGGCGATCTGCCCGCGCGTCACGGTCCGCGCATCCGCCCCACGACCGACGGCCTTGTGCCAGTCCACGATCCAGTCAAGCGCTTCCTCCAGCGTCAGCGCCGGCCGCCAGCCGAGCGCCGCGCGCGCCTTGGAGCAATCGAGCCGCAGCAATCCCGCCTCATGCGGCCGCGGCCCGCTGTCGGGCAGCGCATCCGCCGCCCCGCCGCCCCAGGCCGCGCGCATCCGCTCGACGATCCACGACACCGGCCGCGCATCCTCGTCCGACGGCCCGAAATTCCACGCATCGGCGAACGCCCGCTCGCCCGCCAGCAGTCGCTCGGCGATCATCAGATAGCCGCCCAGCGCCTCCAGCACATGCTGCCACGGCCGCACTGCGTCCGGCGCGCGGATCAGCGGCGCCGCGCCCGCCTCGAACGCACGGACCAGGTCGGGGATCAGCCGGTCCGCCGCCCAGTCGCCCCCGCCGATCACATTGCCCGCCCGCACCGAGGCGAGCAGCGGCCCGTCCGCCTCGAAGAAGGACCGGCGCCAGGCCGACACCACCAGCTCGGCCGCGCCCTTGCTGCTGCTATAGGGATCGTGACCGCCCATCGGATCGCTCTCGCGGTAAGGCCATATCCATTCGCGATTCTCGTAGCATTTGTCGCTGGTGACGCAGACGATCGCCTTCACGCCGCCCGCGCGCCGCGCCGCGTCGAGCACATGCACTGTGCCCATCACATTCGTCGCATAGGTCTCGACCGGCTCGGCATAGGACAGCCTTACCAGCGGCTGCGCGGCCAGGTGGAAGATCGCCTCGGGCCGGCTGTCGCGCACCACCGCGCGCACCGCGGCCACGTCCCGCACATCGCCCTCGACATGCCGCACCAGCCCGCCGATCCGCGCGCTCTCGAACAGGCTCGGCTCGGTCGGCGGCGCCAGCGCGAACCCGGTCACCTCGGCGCCCAAAGCGTTCAGCCACAGGCTCAGCCAGCTGCCCTTGAACCCGGTATGCCCGGTCACGAGCACCCGGCGTCCGGCCCAGACGCTCACCAGCGCTTCCACGGCGCATTGCCGGCGCGCCACAATTCGTCGAGCTGCACCTTGTCGCGCAGCGTATCCATCGGCTGCCAGAATCCGTCATGGCGATAGCTCATCAGCTCGCCGCGCCGCGCCAGCTGCTCCAGAGGCCCGGATTCCCACACCGTCTCCGGCCCGTCGACCAGATCGAGCACCGACGGATCGGCCACGAAGAAGCCGCCATTGATCCGCCCGCCGTCCCCGGCCGGCTTCTCGCGGAAATCGGTCACCTTGTCGCCGTCGAACTCCAGCGCGCCGAACCGCCCCGGCGGCGTCACCGACGTGATCGTCGCGCGGTGCCCATGCGCCTTGTGGAAGCGCACCAGCTCCGCCACGTCGATATCCGCCACGCCGTCGCCGTATGTAAGGCAGAACGGCTCGTCGGGATCGAGATAATGGCGGATCGCCGCCAGCCGCCCGCCGGTCATCGTATCCGCCCCGGTATCCACCAAAGTGATGCGCCACGGCTCGCTGCGCGCGAAATGCACTTCCATGCCGTTGCCCCCGCGCAGGTCGATGGTAACGTCGGAGGTGTGCAGGAAATAATTCGCGAAATATTCCTTGATCAGATAGCCCTTGTAGCCGAGGCATATGACGAAGTCATTGAATCCGGCCGAAGAATAGATCTTCATGATGTGCCAGAGGATCGGCATGCCGCCGATCTCGACCATCGGTTTGGGTCGGACGTTGGTTTCTTCGCCGAGCCGGGTGCCCAATCCGCCAGCCAGGATTACGGTTCGCATGGTCGCTCCACGTCATGTCTTCATTAGCATGACGCAATCGATCGCTCCGGCCCGTAACGGGCGGCTCCTCGGATGGGCCCAAAAACGGGCAGGTCGATGGGCCGGACGCGGCGCGTTGCTGCTGATCCTCGCCGTGGCGGCGGCGCTGCGCCTGTACGGCGTGGATTTCGGCCTGCCCGCGCTCAACGATCCGGACGAGCCGCTGTTCGTGATGACCGCGCTGGAGATGCTGCGCAACCACAGCCTCAATCCCGGCTGGTTCGGCCATCCCGGCACCACCACCCTGTATTGCCTCGCGCTGGTCAGCCTCGCGGTCGGCGGCCTCGGCATCGCCACCGGGCGCTTCGCCGACGGCAAGGCGCTGATGGCCGCCGCCTATGCCGATCCCGGCATCGTCTTCCTGCCCGGGCGGCTGTTCATCGTCGCCTGCGGCATCCTCTGCGTCTGGCTCACCTGGTCGCTCGGCAAAAGGCTGGGCGGCACCAGACTCGGGCTCATCGCCGCCGCCTTCCTCGCCGTGAACGCCGTCCATATCCATTATTCGCAGATCATCCGCACCGATGTGCAGGCGACCATCTTTATGTTGCTCTGCACCCGCTCGGCCGTCGCGATCGCCCGCGAGGGACGCGCCCGCGATTACCTCATGGCAGGCCTCTGGGCCGGCCTCGCCTGCGCGACCAAATGGCCCGCGGCGATCATTTTCCTCAACCCGCTCTGCGCCGGCCTCTGTCGCGTCACGCTCGATCGCCGAGAGCTGCGCCGCCTCGCGCTGCTGCCCGTCGCCACGCTCGCCGCGCTGCTTATCGCCTCGCCCTATCTGCTGCTCGATTACGCCACGGTGATGCGCAACCTCGCCGGCGAAGCGCGCACGACTCATCCCGGCGCGACCGGCGGCGGCTTCCTTGCCAATCTCGGCTGGTATGCCGGCCATCCGTTGCTCGGCTCGTTCGGCATCGCCGGCCTCGCGCTGGTCGTGGCCGGCACCCTCGGCACGCTGAGGCGCCCGCGCATCGCCGCGGCGGTCCTGCCCGGGGGCCTCGCCTTCCTGGTCGTCATCGGCAGCCAGGCGCTGCTGTGGGAGCGCTGGATCGTGCCCGTCCTCCCCTTCGCCGCCCTCGCCGCAGCGGCGGCCCTCTGCTGGCTCGCCGACTGGCTGCGCACCCGCCTCGATCGCCCCCTGCGCTGGCTGGAACTCGCGGCGACGGCGCTGCTGCTCATCCCGATGCTCCAGGCCGCCCGCACCGGCGCGATCGAGCGCGCGGTGGATACGCGCCAGGTCGCCAGCGCCTGGATTCGCGCCCATGTCCCGCCCGGCAGCAGCATCGTGGTGGAGCCAGCCGCCTTCGATCTCCTGCAAGGCCCATGGCGCATCCTCTTCCCGCTCGGCTCGGCCGGCTGCGTCGATGCCCGCGCGATCCTCACCGGCCAGATCCGCTATTCGAAGGTGGAGACGCTGCGATCCGGCCGCGCCGTGGTCGATCTCGCTCATGTCGACGCCGCGCAGATCCCCACCTGCCACGCCGATATCGCCATCCTCTCCCATTATGACGGCTACCGTGCCGATCCCGCGCATTTCCCCCAGGAGCTGGATAGCTACGCCCGGCTCCTGCGCGGCGGCCGGCAACTCGCCGCGTTCCACCCGGAGCCCGGCGTCCGCACCGGCCCGGTCGTCCGCATCATGAAACTACGACCCTGACCCCATTTCCCCAGATCGCTTTTGCGGAGATAAGGTCCCGAAAACGACGGGAGAGCATGGATGCCGATGAACCGCCTGGCATGGACTCTGGCCATCGCGACCGCCCCGATGCTCGCCGCCAGCGCCCCCGCCGCAGACGTCCAGCGCGTCGATCACGGCATCATCGTCACCCCCGATAGCGGCCCCGCCAGACGCGTCCGCATCCTCGTCTATGGCGAAGACAGCTTCCGCGTCACCGCCGTCCCCGGCACGTCGCTCGATCTGCCCGAAAGCCTGATGGTCACGGCAAAGCCGCACGGCGATCTCGCCATCACCCAGGCGAACGGCCTCGTCACCCTCAAGGCCGCCAAAGCCACCGCGGAAATCCGCCTCGCCGACGGCCACGTCGCCTTCCGCGATGCCACCGGCAAGCTCGTGCTCGACGAGGCAGCGCGCGGCGCCTTCAAGCCCGTCACGGTCGACGGCCAGCCCTGGCTCGCCACCCGCCAGCAGTTCAACCGCGGCACGGACGAGGGGTTCTACGGCCTCGGCCAGCACCAGAACCGCCAGATGAATTACAATGGCGAGGACGTCGAGCTCGCCCAGCACAATATGGCCATCGCCGTCCCCTTCCTCGTCTCCACCCGCAATTACGGCCTGCTGTGGGACAACAATTCGATCACCCGCTTCGGCAACCCCACCCCCTATGCGTTCGTCGGCACGAAGCTGAAGGTGACGAGCGGCAACAGCCCCGGCTGGAAGGCCGACTATTATCTAGGCAACCGCCTCGCGCTCACCCGCCAGGAACCGGTCATCAACTACGAATATATCCGCGATCAGGAAAAATGGCCCGCCGCGGCAAAGGCGCAGACCGTGGCGTCAGCCGACAGCGGCCAGAACACCGCGGGCCGCACGGTGCAGACCCAGCGCGTCGTGTGGACCGGCGCCGTCACCCCGGAGACAAGCGGCGAGCACAAGTTCCGCCTCTATTCCTCCAGCTATGTGAAGGTCTTCGCCGACGGCAAGCTGGTGCTGGAACGCTGGCGCCAGAACTGGAACCCCTGGTTCCATAATTTCACCTTGCCGATGACGGCCGGCAAGCCAGTGCAGATCCGCATCGAATGGGAGCCGGACGCAGGCTATATCGCCTTCTACCATAACGATCCCCTGCCCGCCCCCGATCGCCACTCGCTGTGGATGTCGTCCGATGTCGGCAAGGCCACCGATTATTATTATGTCGGCGGCACCGACATGGACGATGTCATCGCCGGCTACCGCGCTCTCACCGGCAAGGCGGCGATGCTGCCCAGATGGGCGTACGGCTTCTGGCAGAGCCGCCAGCGTTACGAGACTCAGGAGCAGTTGCTCGGCGTCGTCCGCGAATATCGCAAGCGCCGCATCCCGCTCGACAACATCGTGCAGGACTGGTTCTACTGGCCGGAGGATCAATGGGGCAGCCACGAATTCGACAAGGCCCGCTTCCCCGATCCCAAAGGCATGGTGGACGAAGTCCACGCCCTCGGCGCCAACATCATGATCTCGGTCTGGCCGAAATTCTACCCGAACACGGCGAACGCGAAAGAGCTCGACGCAAAGGGCTATCTCTACCGCGGCAATCTCGATGCAAAGCGCAAGGACTGGGTCGGCCCCGGCTATCTCAACACCGATTACGATCCCTATGCCCCCGAAGCGCGGGCAATCTATTTCCGCCAGGTCCGCGAACGGCTGGTGACGCTCGGTTTCGATGCGTGGTGGATGGACGCGACCGAGCCCGACATCCACTCCAACCTCTCGATCGAGGAACGCATCGACGCGATGGGCCCGACCGCAAAGGGCCCCGGCGCCGCTTTGTTCAACAGCTTCCCGCTGGTCCACGCCCAGGGCGTGGCGGATGGCCTGCGCGTCGCCCGGCCGGACGTCCGCCCCTTCATCCTCACCCGCTCAGGGTTCGGCGGACTGCAGCGCACCAGCTCGGCGGTGTGGTCGGGCGACATCGCCGCCCGGTGGGACGATCTGCGCGATCAGATCTCGGCCGGCGTCAACGTGTCGATGTCCGGCCTGCCCAACTGGACTCACGACATCGGCGGCTTCGCGGTGGAGGATCGCTATACGAAGCAGCTGCTCGAGGCCCGGGCCGAATGGCGCGAGCTCAATTTGCGCTGGTTCCAGTTCGGCGCGTTCAGCCCGCTGTTCCGCAGCCATGGCGAGACGCCGAAGCGCGAGATCTACGAGATCTCCGCCGACGATCCGGCGATGCAGCGCTCGATGCTGTGGTACGATCGGCTCCGCTACCGGCTGATGCCCTATATCTACACGCTCGGCGCCGACACGAACCTCAGGGACGGCTCGATCATGCGCGGCCTGGTGATGGATTTCGCCGCCGACAAAAAGACGTGGAACATCGACGACCAATATCTGTTCGGCCCCAGCCTGCTCGTCGCCCCCGTGACGGAATTCAGGGCCCGCACCCGCCAGGTCTATCTCCCCGCCGGCGCCGACTGGTATGATTTCAACACCGGCGCATATAACCGGGGCGGCCGCAATATCGTAGCCGCCGCCCCCTATGAGCGCATGCCCCTCTTCGTCCGCGCCGGCAGCATCCTGCCCACCGGCCCCGACGTGCAGAACACCCGCGAACAACCCGACGGCCCGCTCGTCCTCCACATCTTCACCGGCGCCGACGCCAGCTTCTCGCTCTACGAGGACGACGGGGTGAGCCCGGCCTATCTCCAGGGCCAGTACGCGCGCGTGCCGATCGCGTGGAACCAGGCGACGCGCACCCTGACGATCGGCGCGCGCGAGGGCGGCTATGCGGGCATGCCGGCAAAGCGCGCGATCTCGGTGCGCTTCTACGGGCCGGGCAAGGCAGTCGCGCCGGACTTTGCGGAGAATGCGACGACGCGGGTGGTGTATGAGGGGACGGCGGTCAGCGTGCGGGGGCGGTGATCTTTATCCCTTCCCCGGCGAAGGCCGGGGTCCAGTTGGGGAAGCCTCGCGATCCTGCGCGACATGGGTTCCGGCCGTCATGCCGGACCTGTTCCGGCATCCGTCGCTCTGCAAGCGCGCGCCTGCCGGTTGCCGGGCGCTGAACTTCGAACGCCTCGGCCGACTGAATCGACGCCCGAGACATCCGCACCAGGCAAACCGGTAGTTGCCGGAAGTACGTCGCCCCTCGGGCTTTGCCGCAAGGGCGACGAGGTGTTTTTCAAGCCGGCATACTCATTTCGGCAGCGTATCAATATTATAATATGTGTTACAAATATATTTCAACATAGTTTCAGAAAAATGAGATGACTTCTCAGATACTTTGTACTGGATTTATTAACGAATATAATGCAGCCTTACCTCGTCGGCTATTCATCATTGAAAAGCGGGGCCTGAAATGCGATTTACAGCAGCATGCCTTCTTGCAATTCCCGTTTGTGCCCAAGTGGCGGAAGCAAACGATAGAGCTACCTATATATATGACTCTAAGGGAAGGCTACATGCGGTCAGCCATGCTGGTGGACCAAGCAGTGGCGCCACGGTCACACTCGAACACGATGATGCTGGGAATCGCTACCGGGTAACGAGTACTGCTTCTTCTGGGAGCGGAGGGTGCGGCTTTAATGTTCTAGACGCCAGCGGCAACAGCGAATTCAGCTTCGACATTCCTATTCAACGGACCGGGACTTGTTCTGGGGCCGTTACAATCCGTTATCAGCGCAACGGCCAGAGCGGCACAGTAACATTCCTTCCGCAAGACGAATATAAGTACGTCACTAACCCGGGATCGGGGTGCGGCGGATACAGTTACGTGATTACCATCTCTGTAGAATCCGGAAATGCTCATATCGAACGAGGCGCAGCAAACATCAGCGTTGTCGATAACTGCTAAAAATTTCAAATCCATCAATCCAAAATACAACGCAGCTCTATAGGGGATGTGGTAATGAGATTTAGAAATTCGCTGGCATTGTCCGCGTCTGCGCTTTCCATTGCGATGGCAGCACCGATGGCCAATGCGCAGAGCTCGCCACAACTGGATCCGCCAACCGACTATCAGCTAGACGAGCGCGGTGTCGATCTCACTACGGGAAGACTTAGCTATGACCCCGCCCCTATCTCCATCGGCGGAGAGGACGGAGGAATCAGCTACTTTCGCCCGACTGGCGTACAAGGATACAGGGATGAATATGACTCGTCGATCCTTCCCGGATCGAACCTAATATCTCTCGTTGTCAAGATTGGCGCGATTTCGGATCAATTTTCTACGGGAGGGGGAAAAAGCCAGTCGGGGACCGGGGCGAAGCTCACTATAGACGGCCAGAACTATACCTACATTACCTCTCAGGGCGCCGTTTTCGAATTCCGACGCGACGCATACGCCGATGTGTGGATCGATGGCATATATAAAGGCCAGACTCCCAAGCTTACCCGTATCGTCGAACCCGATGGGCACACTAGAACTGTAGAGTACACGCTGCGTCAATTTCAGCAATGCGCAGGCCAGAATTGCATCGCCAGACAGGTGAGCAGGCCCGTCGCCATCGCCTCCAATGACGGCTATCGGCTGACCTTCTGGTACTCATTTAATGATACCGAGGATACACTCGACTATACGACGGTGGACCGATGGATGGCCGTCTCAAGTGTGACGGGCTCGAATGCGGCGGATCGCTATTGCACGCCGACCAATTGTGGTCCTTCGACGCCTGGCCTCCGATCCACACGCTACAACCGGAGTGGAACGGTGGAGTCCCGGATCGATGCTGCGGGTCGCGAAACGCAAGCAAGCTTTGACGCGCAAGGACGCGTGGTGACGATCACGCCGGCTGGAGCCGGGGCAAACGTCATCCAAATTACCTATGACGCGGACGGCAGGGTGAGTTCCTACAGCCAGGGATCATCGACCTGGCTTTATTCGTTCCAGCCCAATCAGGGAAAGCGGATCGCGACCGTTACCTCGCCATCAGGTCTGGTCACGACCGCAGTATCGCAAATAGCGACGGGCAAGCTCCTCAGCTTGAAAATCGGCACGAGCGGCATAACGAACTTTCAATACGATGAGGTGAATCGCCTCACTGCGGTGATCGCCGCTGAAGGTGACAAGAAGACCTATGCCTATGACGCTAACGATAATGTGACGCGGGTTACGAGCTACGGAAAGGGGGGCGAAGAAATCGCTCATCTATCCGCAACGTACCCAGTTGATTGCAGCAATCCAAAAACCTGTCACCAACCCCTCACTATCACGGATGAGCGTGGAGCGACGACGAGCTTCCAGTACGCTGCCGAACATGGCCAGCCGACTCGCATTACCCGGCCAGCAGCGGACGTCGGCGGAGCGCAACGGGAACAGACGCTCACTTATCAGGCGCTGTATGCACGGTTCAAGGATGCCAGCGGTGCGCTGACGCAGGCCTCCTCACCCATCTGGAAATTGGTTGAGACGGCCGAGTGCGCGACCGCGACGCAGTGCATTGGTGGGGCACAGGAGACACGCACCTCTATCAACTATGGATCGGCTGGCCAGCCGAACAATTTGTTGCCAACTGCAATCACGATCAGAGCCGGCGATAATTCCGTCGCCAGTACTACCGTGAACACTTACACTTGGTTCGGCGAACTGCAGAGTGCCAGGGTCGGCACAGATGACGCGACGGTGTATCGCTATAGTGCAGCGGGCGAGCTGGAAGGAGTCCTTGAAACTGATCCAGATCTGGGTGGGCCGCGCCGCCGTCGGGCCTTGCGGTATTCCCGCGATGGCGCCGGGCGCGTGCAGACAACGGAGCTTGGCACAGTAGCGGGCACAAGCGACTCCGATTGGGGCGGCTTCGCGCCGGCGCAAGTGGCCACGACCAGCTATGACGGGTTCGGGCGCAAGATCGCCGTTGTCGAGACCGCAAGCGGCACCATCCTCGGCGCGGCTTTCTATGAATATGACAGCGACGGGCGCGTACGATGCGAGGTCCGAAGGGTGGCAACGGTAGGGAACACCTGCGCTCAGTACGTCGGCACTGAGGGTGCCGATAAAATAACCGAGTATGTGTACGGCAGCGATGGAGAAGTCTCGACGATACGTCAGAATGGCGTGGACTCAGCGAAATACACGTATTCGCCCAATGGCCAGGTGCTGACGGCCACGGACGCGAACAACAACGTTACAAACTACCAATATGATAGCGTCGACCGTCTGTTACGGACGACCTATGCTGACGGTAGCTACGAGTATCTGAATCGTAATGGCGCCGGAGACGTCCTATCGGTTCGCCAGCGCGACGGCCGTACGGTGACCAACAATTATGACGGGCTGGGCCGGCTGACGAGCCAATGGCTGCCAGGCGACGTGGGGGGAAATAGCAACCCTTCGTTCGGCTATGATCTCAAGGACCGGTTGATATCGGCATCCAATGGGAATGGTCAGCCACAGTGGACCAACGCGTCGGTCTTTACCTACGACGCGCTCGATCGCCTAACATCGGAGACAAGTACCATCGCGGGCATCGGGCCGAGAACCACATCGTATCAATATGATGCGGCAGGCAGGCGCACTCGGCTCGGCTGGTTCGATGGCTTTTACGTATCTTACGAGTATAATACTGCGGGCCAGTTGACGCACGTCCGTGAGAACGGCAGCCTTCCCTTAGCCACTTACAGCTACGATGACCTGGGACGCCGTACTGGGCTGGTACGAGGTAACGGTACCTCGACTGGCTATGGCTATGACGCCCTGGGGCAGTTGACCTCGCTCACGCAGGATCTCGCGGGGACTGCGAGCGACCTGACTACCCAGCTGACCCGCGACAAGCTTGGGCGAATTACGGTATCTGACAGGTCGAATGAGACCTATTCGTGGAGTGGCTACGTATCCACTACGCGCAATTACGGGCGCAATGCGCTGAACCAATATACATCGGCGGGATCGACGTCTTTTGGCTACGATAGTCGCGGCAACCTCGTCTCCGATAGCGGGGGCGCCTCCTATGCCTTTGACTCGCTCAACGAACTTGTCTCGTCGAGCGCCGGGGCAGCGCTAGCTTATGACGCGCAAGGCCGGCTTACGTACACCGCTATGAATGGCGCCAACGTCACTCGCTTCGGCTACGACGGCACCCAGATCATCAGCGAGTTCGATGTGAACGGCGGACTGCTTCGACGCCACATTCCAGGGCTGAGCGATGACGAGTACCTGCTCACCTATGGTCCCCAGGGTCGGCAATATCTGTATGCGGACGAGCGCGGATCGATCATCGCCGCTGCGGACGACGCTGGCAACGCCAGCCAGATCCTCAGTTATGACGAATTCGGCATTCCCGCAGCCAACAACACGCTTCGCTTCCAATATACTGGTCAGGCTTGGCTTCCCGAGTTGGGCATGTATCACTACAAGGCGAGGAACTATTCGCCGACACTCGGCAGGTTCATCCAGGCCGATCCGATCGGATATGACGACGGCATGAACCTGTACGATTACGCTCACGGCGATCCGGTCAACAATACCGACCCGACTGGCACATGCGCTCCCGAGCCGGGGGTGATAATCGTGTGCGGAAAGCTTCTTGCCCCGGTAGTCATCAAGGTGGCAGCTACTGTTGTCTCGGCCATAGGTAGCTTCTTCGGCTTGTTTTCCGGTGGACCGCCGAAAGTGCAATACAAGCCGAAAGATCCGCCCCGCCAGAAGCAGGACGCGAAGAAGTCCGGTACGCGCACCTGCAACATCACCGCAACGTTCCGTGCTGTCGGGCCTGGTCAAGCGACCGCGGATGGCGCCTTTTTTTCAAAATATCCCGCGTTAGCCGGTGGCTCCATTAAGGGGGGTACGTTCGGAACAGTGGCAGTAAAGAAGGGGTTCCTGGGTCTCACGACACGACAATTCCGGACATATGGGACTAGGATATTCGTGACACCGGGCAACCAAGATCTTCTTACCACGACGCGCGGCCCGTTGGGCAGATTAAGCGTTTCAGACTACGGCGACCCCAATATTCAGGCGACTGCGGGATACGCGTTCGACATTTATCGTTTTCCGACCACGAAAGAGGCGCTTACCTATGGTAACAAAGTTGTAAATGCAACGGTAGAATATCCAACTGAACTCGGAAATCGTTGTTGAGAGGGATTGAAATATGATTGCCGCGGTATTCGCAACATTGTTGACCCAGCAACCTCCGCTGCGGTTTTGCACTGCATCGCCTAAACGCTCTATAGATTTGCAATGGAGCAGAGCGGCTGCTCTAACGTCCCCTGACCGTTCCTGGTCAATTGAACTCACGCCTGACATTAAAGGAGAAAATAATAATAGTACACTTGCATTGATAAATTGCAAGACAATGACGAAGACTATTATAGCGCGTATCACTAGAAAAGCATACGCGAATTGGGAACCCAGAAGTAAAGAGTTACTTCTCGTTACAGAGCCCAGTGCCGGCGATATGATCCTGGAATATTTCAAGATCGGGACCAACCGCTCGGCCGTTGTAGTTAGTAAAAGTGATGCACCAAATCGCGCGTTGACAGCGGAATTGGTGAGAATGATGCCGCCCGGTTATAAATTGTCTTTTCGGATTATTAGGCTAGAGACATTTGATAATAATCAAATTACGTTATTATCAAGCGGAGTATTTGATAAAAAAAATGGTGGCGCAAGTATACCGTATTGCGCTAGGTTTACTATCAGCACTATCGGACATGTAGAACGAATTAATAAGATCACGACTAGCATAGATAATTTGAGCGACAAATGCGATTACTACCCCTAACACAATAATCCTTGGTTCTACAGCGTATATAGCCTTATAATATTCGCGAGTAAAAACAAAAGAGGGTTGTTTAAGTACCTGTGAACCGCACCCTTGACGAAACATAAGCCGCGCTGGCGGGCAGACCGACCTGTTCGGACAGATAGTGCTAGGGCATAACCGTTATCGAGATAATCTGTAAAATAATGCAATCGGGTAACCCACGACATCGCCTAGTATCTATTTCGCCAACTATTGCACAATATTCGTGGGCACGAAGCCCAGGTGCGACCACTTCATCGCGTCGGCACCGCGGCGCCGCTGTAGGGATCATAAGGCTGCGCTTCAAAGGGTTGCCGCGGTGGCGGCTGAAACACAGGGGCTGGCGGCGGCGCCACGCTGCGCGCTACCTCACCAGCCCCGCCGGCGATCGCGGCCTGCAATCCGGCAACGACACTCGGGGCACCGAACAGGATGAAGCAGCCTATGATGACAGTTACACTTTGACGTAGGTCAATCCTACCGGACAACGCCATGAAGCCGACCGATGCGACGGCGATGATGGCAATCGCGGTGGCAGCCGACCCTAGAAGCACCTGCTGCACCCACCCGACAGCAGTGACCAAGGTCCCGGTTCCTGAAGATGGGATCGACATGACTGCCCTCTGATGGTTCGATATAAATCCCGGCACATCCCTGTATAAAAGAAATTCGTAATTGTAGCCTTGAATCTGCTTCAACCCGCTTGCGCCTCGGCATGCTGGTACGCCGACCCCAAAATCTATCCAACCAACGGTCCGGATCCGCAAGCTACGCCAACTCGCGCTGACATCTTCCGAGGACTTAGCTTATAGCTAAATAATTGATTTTACTATATATTTAACAAATCTACTCCATCGCCAAATGTCACAACCAGCATGACATTTTCGCTCCCACCGCATCGATTCAAACCACCCCCCGCAGCCGCTATCCCCGTCCCATGATCTACAAACCCAAATTCGCCGACGAGGCCCGCATGATGTGCCGCCTCGGTGCCACCGACGAGGAACTCGCCCAGCATTTCGACGTCCGCGTCCGCACCATCTATCGCTGGCGCAACAAATATCAGGACTTCGCCGAGGCCGTCGTCATCGGAAAGGAGTTCGCCGACGATCGTGTCGAGCGGGCGCTCTATTCCCGCGCCGTGGGGTGCAGCGTTCAGCGCACCAAGGTGTTCAAGACGGCGGCCGATCCCGATCCGGTCTATGCCACCTATATGGACCATCTGCCGCCCGATACGCAGGCGGCCTTGCACTGGCTCCGCGTCCGCCGGCCGAAGAGATGGGGCGTCCGCAAGGACGTGCCCGAAGAGCCCTTTGACGAAAGTGCCTGGGACGATGACGTCTGGGAGGAGGTCATCCACCGGAAGCTGGACGAGGTCGTTCGAGAGAAGCAGATCAGGCAGTCCGCCCAGCGGCCGCGCAAGCAGCCTTCCGCGCCGACCCCCGCGCCCCCGCCTCCACCTCCACCGCAGCCAGCGCCCCCGTCACCACCACAGCCGGCGCGCCCGAATGCCGCCGCACCGCAACCCGCCCCGGCCGAGCGCCCGGCGCCCGCTCCGGCGTCGGCGCCGCCCCGTGTCGAAGCCACCCCCGCCTCGCGCGAAACCCCTCCGCCAGGCGCACCCTCTGCCCCTGCCGCGGACGACGCCCAGGCGCCACCGCCGGAAGGCGTCACGCCGCATCCCGATCTGCAGTTCTACGGCGCTCCCGATCAGCAACTCTACGCCGAACTCGCCAGGCTCATGGAGCCAGATCCGCCGTTCGATCCGTACCGGGAAGAAAGCCCCCGCCCCTCGGACGAAGCTTTGCGCTCGGGCGCTGCCCCACCCCCGCAGGCGAGCCCCGCCCCCCTCTCACCATCAGCGCCCCCACCCGCGCGCCCGGTTCCGCCGTCCCCGTCGCCGGCTTCGGCCCCGCCTCCCGCCCCACGCCCCCTGTTCGAGCGCTTCTCCCGTCCCGGCGGCGGCTATGGCTAGCCCCGCCGCCCGCCGGGCGCTCCGACGGCACCATGAGGGCACACGCAACACGACAAGCCTTATGAAATGCATTCCATTTCCCGTTGCACCGGCCTAGGCTGCCGCAAAACGGATCGGGGAGAGGGCCATGGGCCGCGGCACGCTTGCCACCATTGCATTGGTTACCAGCTACGCCGTGCTCGGCCTGCTGATGAACAGCGTCGGCGCTGTCATCCTGCAATCGATCGCGCACCACAATGTCTCCAAGCCGGAGGCCGCCACGTTGGAGGCGTGCAAGGATCTCTCGGTGGTCGTCGCGTCCTTCCTGTTCGCGGTCGGCCTGCCGCGCTTCGGCTTCAGGCGCGCGCAGATCATCGTGATGCTGGCGATCGCCGCCGGCGCGCTGCTGATGTCGGTGGTGGACAGTTTCCGCGCGACTCAGCTCTTCTTCGTGCTGATCGGCCTGTGCTTCGGCACGGCCAAGGTCGCCACCTATGCCTCGATCGGCCTGCTCCGCCCCGATCGTACCGGCCATGCCAGCCTCACCAGCCTGGTAGAGGGCGTGTTCATGGTCGGCATCCTGCTCGGCATCTGGATGTTCGGCTGGTTCATCGGCCGGGATAGCACCGGCAGCGAATGGCTTCAGGTCTATCGCGTCGTGGCCGCGCTCGCCGGGCTGTCCGCTCTGCTCTGGTGGCTCGCCCCGCTCGACGAGACCGTCAACCGCCAGCCCGAGGGTGCCCCCGCGGCGAGTCGGCGGGATATGCTTTCGCTCGTCATCCTGCCCTCCACCATCGCCTTCCTCGCCGCGATCTTCCTCTACGTGCTGGTCGAACAGAGCATCGGCACCTGGCTGCCGACCTTCAACAACCAGGTCCTCCATCTGCCCAGCGCGATGAGCGTCCAGGCGTCGAGCATCTTCATCGCCGCGCTCGCGGTGGGGCGGGTCAGCGCCAGCTGGCTGGTCGCGCGGCTCGGCTGGCTGCGCCTGCTGCTCGGCTGCCTCGTCGCAATGGCGGTGCTGGTGCTGCTCACCTTGCCCACCACCCGCGGCCTGACGCTGCGGCCGGGCGTCACCTGGTTCGATGCGCCGCTCGCGGCCTATCTCTTCCCGCTGATCGGCATGTTCATGGCGCCGATCTATCCGATCGTGTCGTCCGTCGTGCTCAGCGCGCTGCCGCAGCAGCGGCATGCCGCGATGGTCGGGCTGATGGTGATCTTCTCGGCCCTGGGCGGCACGATCGGCTCGCTGATCACGGGATTCGTGTTCGATCGCTTCTCGGGGCAGACCGCCTTCTACCTCGTGCTGCTGCCCATCGCGCTCATCGCCGTCGCGCTGTGGCGGCTTGATCGGATCACCGCGGCGCTCGCCGCCGCCCGCCCCCCCGTTCAGCCGCCGGCTTAGTCGCCCGCCTGAATCCGGTAATCGGAGAGGCGGAAGTCGGCGATCGTCGCGATGATCAGGTCCGCCGCCGGCAGCGCGTCGCGCGTCCCGACGCCCAGCGCCGCCATGCCGGCCGCGTGGATCGCCGCGACTCCGGCCGGCGCGTCCTCCACGCCCAGCACACGCTCGGGCGCTGCGCCCACCGCCCGGGCGGCGGCGAGGAAGATGTCCGGCGCCGGCTTGCCCGCCGCGACCGAGGCGGGATCGACCACCACGTCAAACAGCTCGTCGATCTCCATCCGCTGAAGCAGCAGCGGCGCATTGCGGCTCGCCGAGGCAAGCGCGACGGACAGCCCCGCCGCCCGGCACTGCTCGATCGCATCGCGTGCCCCGGGGAACAGGTCGCCCGGCCCGAACTCCTCTATCTCCTTGAGATACCATTCATTCTTCTGAGCGGCGAAGTCGGCGCGCGCCGCCGCATCGAAGCCCAGCCGATCCCCCAGGATCAGAGCCAGGCTCCCCATCCGGTCCACTCCCTTGAGCGCCTCGTTGGCCGCCTCGTCGAACGGGATGCCGATCGAGTCGGCAAGCCGCTTCCACGCCCGGAAGTGCGCCCGCGCGGTGTCGGTCAGCACCCCGTCGAGATCGAATGCGACGGCATCGATCTCCCGCGGCAGCCGCATCATGCCAGCGCCCCCGACCAGCTCTCGCCGGTCCGCAGGGTCACCTCGGCCGCGCCATGGCCGAACGCCAGGTCAGACCCCGAAACCAGGCTGTACCGCACACCCTCGCGGTCGATCTCGACCCGCAGCTCGCTCCCCCGCCACTGCAGGCCGAAGCGGTATCCCCGCCACGCCTCGGGCAGCGTGGGCCGGAACGCGAAGGTCTCGCCCGCTGGCCGGAAGCCCGCAAACCCCCATACCAGCGCCAGCCACGATCCCGCGAGCGAGGCCATATGCACCCCATGGTCGGTATTGCCGTGCTGGTCCTCGATATCGACGAAGCTGGTCGCGTTGAAGAAGCGCAGCGCCGCATCGTGATGGCCCACCTCGCTCGCCAGGATCGCGAAGGTCGATGCCGAGAGGGTGGAGTCGTGCGTGGTGATCGGCTCGTAATAGTCATAGGCGCGGCGCTTGCGCTCGATCGACACCTCTTCCCCGCCCAGCACCATGCCCAGGATCAGGTCGGCCTGCTTGCACACCTGGTGCCGGTACAAGGTCATCGGGTGATAATGGAGCAGCAGCGGGAACTGCTCCCGCGGCGTCCCCGCGACATCCCAGCGCGGCTTGCCAAGGAAGCTCGCATCCTGCGCATCGATCTGCCGCGCCTCGTCGAACGGCAAATGCAGGCCGTCCGCGGCCCGGGCGAATTCGCCCAGCTCCGCCCCGGTCAGCCCGATCCGCCCGGCCAGCGCCTGCCACGCCGCCGGCGCCTCGGCGGCCAGCCGCGCGGCGGTCCGGCCCACCAGCCTCAGATGCTTCTGCACCATGCGGTTGGTATACCAATTGTCGTCGACCAGCGCGGTATACTCGTCCGGCCCCGTCACCCCGTGGAGATGGAACGCGCCCTCCCGCCAGTCCCCCAGCACCAGCCACAGCCGCGCCGTCTCGACCAGCATCTCGGCGCCCATCTCGATCAGGAAGCCATCGTCCCCGGTCGCATCCACATACAGCCCGATCGCAAAGGCGATCGCTGCGTTGATGTGGTACTGCGCCGATCCGCTCGGGTAATGCGCCGAGCACTCCCGCCCGGCGATGGTCCGCCAGGCGTAGAGCGCACCCCTGTCGTGATCGAGCGCCCGGGCATTGGCCACCGCGGCCCCCAGAGTGCGATGGCGATAGACCAGCATCGACCGCGCGACCTCTGGCGCAAGCACGGCCAGCACCGGCAGCATGAACGCCTCGGTGTCCCAGAAATAATGGCCCTCATAGCCTTCGCCCGTCAGCCCCTTGGCCGCCGCCGTCGACAGCCCGTCCCGCCCCGCCGAACAGAACAGGTGATAGAGGTTGAGCCGCAGCGCCGCGGTCGTCCGGGCGTCCCCATCGATCGCGATATCCGCCCGGTCCCAGAAAGCGGAGAAGATGGCCCGCTGCGCCTCCAGCGCCGCCTCGAAGCCGATCGAGGCATAGCGCTCGGCCACCTCCGTGGCGGCCGAAGCCAGCGCCCCGGAGGGCTCCTGCCCGACCGCGAACCCGGTCACCACCAGCGCCCCGGCCACCCGCTGCGCGGCGGCGACCCCGATCCCGCTCCCGGGAAGTCGCTCGACCACCAGCGCATCGTCCGCCCGCTCGCACACGAACCCGCCCGAGCCGAGGTTCACCCCGATGCGCGGATCGTCCGACTGGTCCGCCGGCCGCGGCGCCGGGCTCAGATACGGCTCCAGCACCACGCTCGCCCCGTCCATACGCGCCTCGATCCGCCGCAGCAGCACCGGCGTCCCGTCGGCCGGAACGAGCCGCTCCGCCGTGATCTCGAGGATCCGCCCATCCTCCAGCCGCCACCGCGTCTCCCGCCGCAACAACCCCGACCGCAGATCCAGCGCGCGGCGAGTCTCGACGATCCCCGCCGCCGCGAAGTCAACCGCCGCGCCGTCCACCAACACCCGCAGCCCAAGCGGCTCCGCCACCGGCACGCGCGTATCCGACCGCTCGGCAAAGCCGTGCAACCGCTCATGATAATGGATCGGGCTCTGCTCATAGGCGAGCGCCAGGAACGTCGTGGCATGCGCCCGCTCCTCGATCGTCCCCCGCACGCCCAGCGCGCCGTTCGACAAGGCAAGCATCGTCGCGGCCCAGCCTTCGCGCGCGGGATCGTCGCCGTCGATCGTGATGGTCCAGCCGTCGTCTACGAAGTTCAGGGTTTCAGCACCCAGCCGGCCTTGCTCGCGCCCCAACAAATCCACTCCCCGATCATTCTGTGCCCGCGGGGATACCGGACCTTTGATAACGATTTCAAGAGCCGATCAGGTGGCGATCGTTATGGCCCTCGAAACGCCGTCGGATCAGGTCTCGCGCACCACCACGCGGGTCGGCAGCACCACCGATCGCGGGTGCCCGCCATCGATCAGCTGCATCAGCTTCTCGACCAGCAGCGCGCCCGCCAGGTCGGTCTTCTGGTCGATCGTCGTGATGGCCGGGCTGAAATGCGCCGTCGGCGGGATGTTGTTGTAGCCGACCAGCGAGAAGTCCCGCGGCGAAACCAGCCCGCGCTCCCGGAACGATCCGATCGCCGCCATCGCCGCGGTATCGGAAAAGCTGAACACCGCATCGGGAGCAGGCGCCCCGGCCAGATAGGCGGACACCGTTTCCGCGGTGGCGGTGAAGGCCATCGACTCGATCGGCAACAGGTCGATCGTGACATCGCCATGCCCGGCCGCCGCCAGCTTCAGCCCTTCATAGCGCAGGCGCAACTCCTCGTGCCGGATATCGCCGATGAACAGCCAGCGTCGCCGGCCCTGAGCAAGGAAGTGCGCGCCCGCCAGCTTGCCCCCGGCCAGGTTGTCGCTGCCCACCGCGCAATAGCCCGCATCCGCCGAAACCGCGCCCCAGACGACCAGCGGCACATCCTCCCGCGCAAGCGCCCGCAGCATCACGTCGCGCGTGCCCTGGCCAAGCACGATGAACCCGTCGGCGCCGCGGGCATGGAAGAAATCCCGAAACGCCCGGGCATCCTCCAGCCCCGGCGGCGACAGCAGCAGGTCCTGGTTGCGGATCGACAAGGCCTCGGAAACGCCGGCGAGCAGCTCGAAGATGAACGGATCGCCGATCGCGCCGTGACGATGCGATCCGAAATCGAGCATCACCGCGATGGTGTTGGTCCGCGCATGCCGCAGCTTCTGCGCGTTGCGGTTGACGGCATAGCCATGCGTATTGGCGACCTCGAGAACACGCGCCCGGGTCTCCTCGTTGACCAGCGGGCTGTTGTTCAGCACCCGCGACACAGTCGGGGTCGATACGTTCGCGAGACGCGCGATGTCGTGCATCGTCGGTCGCGACGCCGCGCCTCGCGCCCCTCCCCTCCGTCTGATCGCCTTGTCCTCGCTCATTGCAACCTTCGTAGCAGGCCCCGCCCTCGTAGCAAGCGGCAGAAATACGGATCTGTGAAAGCTGTCTTGAAAAGCATTTCAGATTTGCCTAGAATCGAGGTTCGAGAGGCAAGCATGCCCAATCACAGGGGAGGAATGAAATGCTCCGCACTGCACTTCTGATGGCCGGCGCCGCGCCGCTGGCCTTGTTCGCTACCACCGCCCAGGCTCAGACCACGCCGGACGCCAGCGCCGGCCAGGTCGAATCGACGGACGCGGTCGATACGCCCTATGAGGGTGAAGACATCATCGTCGTCGGCACCGCCGGCGGGGGCACACGCCGCCAGGACGCGGCCTTTGCCGTCACCACCCTCAGCAGCGCAGCGATCGCGCAGGCAGCCCCGAACAGCACGGCCGATCTGCTGCGCACTGTCCCCGGCGTCAGCGCCGAGAGCTCGGGCGGCCAGAACGGCGCCAACATCTTCGTCCGCGGCTATCCGTCCGGCGGCGACGCGCAGTTCGTCACCTTCCAGCTCGGCGGCGTGCCGATATTTCCGCCCCCGACTCTGTCCTTCCTCGAGAATTCGCAGCTGATCCGCCTCGACGAGACGGTCCAGCGCGTCGAGGCCGTCCGCGGCGGCACGGGATCCTTGTTCTCGAACGGCCAGCCGGGCCTCACCGTCAACGTGGTCCAGCGCACCGGCGGCAACGCGCTGCATGGTCTCGCGAAAATCTCCTACACCGATTATGACGAAGTGCGCGGCGACGCTTGGATTTCCGGCCCGCTCGATGAAAATACCGGCTTCATGGTCGGCGGCTATTATGCCCAGGGCAACGGCATCCGCGATCCCCGGTTCCGCGCCGAAAAGGGCGGACAGATCACCGCCAACATCCATCACGATTTCAGCGGCCGGGGCTCGGTCGAAATCTATGCGCGCTATCTCAACGATCACGGCCAGTGGCTGCTGCCCATCCCGATCGTTCAGAACGGCAGCAAGATCAGCGAATATCCCGGCTTCGACGCAGGCACCGGTACGCTGGCTGGCCGCGAGACGCAGGTCACCACCAACCTCGCCGGACGCACGGTCGATCTGGCGGACGGCCGCGGCGCGAACATCGGAAATGTCGGCCTCAGCTTCGACTATGAGCTGGCGACCGGCCTTCGTATCCGCGAGCGCCTCAGCTACCTCGGCGGCAGCGCCAACACCGTCGGCCTCGTGCCCGTAGGCCCGCCGAGCAGCGCCACGGCAACCGCCGTCGCGCTGGGCGGCGCCGGATCGACCGTCGGCAGCCTCACCTATGTCAACGGCGGCGGCGCGGTGGCCGGGGGCGCGAACGCCCAAGTCATGCGCGCCGGCATCTGGGAAGTGCGCAAGGAGATCGACTCGTTCGTCAACGATGTCGCCCTCGAATTCACCTCGGGCAGCAACAAGCTGACCGGCGGCTTCTATTTCGCTGACTATAATACGCGCGACAATTGGGCGCTGGGCAACCAGGTGCTGCTCACCGCCGAGCCGAGCGCCCGCTTGCTCAACCTCACGCTCGGCGATGGCCGGATCGCGACCAGCAACGGCTTCTCGTCCGGCGCCGGCTTCCTCGTCGATGCCTATTATTCCGGCAAGGACTATGCCTTTTACGGCGTGGACGAATTCCAGATCACACCGGAGCTGCGCGTCGACGGCGGCGTCCGCTGGCAGCGCCACGTCGTGGATGCGACGATCCGCACCCCATCGGGCACGGTCGATCAGGACGGCAATCCGAACACGCTCTACGACAACGCCTCCAACATCCTCGGCCCATCGCGCACCGTGCGCTACGCTCAGTCGGAATGGTCGTGGACCGCGGGTGCGAATTACGACATCACCAGCCAGATCGGCGTGTTCGCGCGCTACAGCCGTGGCAACAGCTTCCCGCAGTTCGACAATCTGCGCGAAGGCCTGACGATCGTCGCGCAAGTGGATACCTATGAAGGCGGCCTGAAGGTCTCCCTGCCCTTCGCCAATCTCTACGCGACGGTCTTCCACAACAAGTTCGACGGCCTGGCGACGACCCAGATCATCAACAATGTGCCGACCAGCTCGATCGGCGGGGCCAAGGCCACCGGCGTCGAGCTCGAAGGTGCCGTGCGGCCGTTCCGCGGCTTCAGCCTGACCGCTGCGGGAACCTATCTCGACGCGACCTATCAGGACTTCTTCACCGGCAACGGCACGATCGACAATACCGGCAACCAGGTGCAGCGCCAGCCGCGCTGGACCTGGCGCGTCACGCCTGCCTATGAGCTGGAGGTGGGCAGCCTGAAGCCGTCCGTCTTCGCGACGCTGCAATATACCGGCGACCGTTTTTCGGATCCGGAGAACAACCAGCTGCTGCCCAATTATTACCAGCTCGATGCAGGCGTCTCGGTCAATGTCGGCGACCGGTTCAAATTCCAGGTCACCGGCAACAATCTGACGAACGAGATCGGGCTGACCGAAGGCAATCCGCGCATCATCGGCTCGCAGGGATCTGGTCCGATCCTCGCCCGCCCGATCCTCGGCCGGTCCTTCCGGTTCAGCGCTGCGGTCAGCTTCTGAGGCGACAGGGCGCCGGAGCTTCCGGCGCCCTGTCGCGCAGCTCAGGAGTGCGATACGGGGAAGTATGGATCGACGCACTCTCCTGCGCGGCGCCGCGGCCCTTGCCGCCGGAACGGCACTTGCTCCGGCCGTCCGGGCGGCCGGCGCGCTGCCCCGCCGCAACGTGCTGCTCCTGATTTCCGACGACCAGGGCCTCGATCTCGGCTGCTACGGCGTGCCCATCAGGACACCCCGGCTCGACCGTCTCGCGCGAGACGGGACGCGGTTCAGCCAGGGTTTTGCTGCCGTCTCCTCCTGCAGCCCGAGCCGGGCGGTGATCAACACCGGGCTCTACACCCACCAGAACGGCATGTACGGCCTGCAGCACGACGTTCATCACCAGTCGCTGCTCGACGGCATCGAAACGCTCCCCGCGATGCTGCGGCACGCGGGCTATGCGACCGCGCTGGTCGGCAAGAAGCATGTCGGGCCGGACAGCGCCTTTCCCTATGAGGTCGAGCTGGTGCCGGAACGCTCCGGCATTCGCGACGTGCGCGAGCTCGCGATCGCTGCGTCGAGCTTCATCCGTTCGTCGGACGACCGGCCCTTCTTCGTCACCGTCGCCTATAGCGATCCGCACCGCGCGGCAGTCGATTACGGCAATGATCGGCCCTGGCCGGGCGTCAAACCCGTCTCATATGATCCCGCAACGGTGCCTGTCCCACCGCACCTTCCCGATATACCAGCAGTGCGCGGCGATCTCGCTGCCTATTATGAATCGCTGAGCCGCCTCGATACCGGGGTCGGCATGATCCTCGACGATCTCGCTGAAACCGGCCGGGCCGACGAGACACTGGTGATCTTCCTCAGCGACAATGGCCGCCCCTTCCCCGGGGCCAAGACTAATCTCTACGATCCCGGGCTGCATCTGCCGCTGATCATCCGCGCGCCGGGGGCACGGCCAAGCGTCAACGACGCGATGGTAAGCTGGGTGGATATCGCGCCGACCGTGCTCGACTTCACTGGTGTCGCGGCGCCAACCCAATACCCATTGTCCGGAAAATCGCTCCTGCCGCTACTCGGCCGGACCGGCGCGGCAGATCGCGATGCGGTATTCGCCAGCCATGATTTCCACGAGATCAATCAATATTACCCGATGCGCGCGGTGCGGACGCGCACCCACAGCTACATTGCGAACCTCGCTTTCCCACTCGATTACCCGATAGCCGGAGATGTTGCGGGATCGCCGAGCTGGAAGGCGATCAGCGCCGATCCGGCGATTCGGCTCGGCAAGCGCAGCCAGGCCGCCTATCTGAAGCGACCGGCCGAAGAGCTGTACGATCTCGCCCGGGACCCGGACGAGATCGACAATGTCGCCGCCGATCCGGCCTATGCAAAAGTGCTGGCCGACATGCGCCGGCGGCTGCAGGCAGTACGCGCGGCGACGCATGACCCGTGGCTGGCGGGACAGACCGATCCTTATGCGCATATGGAGCATCAACGATGAGCGACGAACCAACCCGCCGGGGCGTCCTCCTGGCGGGAAGCGGCGGGGCGTTCGGCCTGTTCAGCTGGGCCGCCGCTGCGGCGACGCCGGTTCAGCAACCCAAGCAGCTGGCGCTGAAGCGGGCCATCGGCGTTCGTCCGCGCAACATCCTGGTCGTCCTCACCGACGATCATCGCTTCGACGCCATGGGCTTCATGAAGGCGCAGAGCTTCGGCGACACGCCGACGCTTGACCGGCTTGCGCGCGAGGGAGTCCATTTCCGCAACGCGTTCGTTACCACTGCGCTCTGTTCGCCATCGCGGGCATCGATCTTCACTGGCCTCTATGCGCACCAGCACAAGGTCGTCGACAACAACCACCCGATCCCGCCGGGCCTGATCTATTACCCCGAATATCTGCAGGCGGCGGGCTATGAGACTGCCTTTATCGGCAAGTGGCATATGGGCGCCGAGACCGACAAGCCGCAGCCCGGCTTCGATCGCTGGGTCAGCTTCAAGGGCCAGGGAACCTATTGGCCGAGCGAAGACGGCTTGAACGTCGACGGCAAGCCAGTGCCCCAGCGCGGCTACATCACGGACGAACTGACCGACTATGCGCTCGACTGGATCGGCAAGCGCGATCCCAAGCGGCCATGGATGATGCATCTCGCGCACAAGGCCGTGCATTCGGAATTCATCCCGGCACCGCGCCATGCCGGGCGCTATGCGAAGGAGAGCTTCCGCTATCCGGCGACGATGAAGGCCGGGGCGCCCGGGCGTCCGATGTGGGTGGAGAACCAGCGCAACAGCTGGCACGGCGTCGACTATCCCTATCACGGCACGCTCGACATCGGCGATTATTACAAGCGCTATATGGAGACCCTGCTGGCGGTCGACGAAGGCCTGGCGCAGATCATGGACCTGCTCGAACAGCGCGGCGAGCTCGACGACACGCTGATCCTCTATATGGGCGACAACGGCTTCCAGTTCGGCGAGCATGGCCTGATCGACAAGCGCACCGCCTATGAGGATTCGATGCGGATCCCGATGCTCGCGCGGTGCCCGGCGCTGTTCGGCCCCGGAACGGTCGACCAGGTGGTCGCGAACATCGATGTCGCGCCGACCATGCTGGCGGCCGCCGGCCTGACGGCGCCAGCCGCGATGGAGGGTGCGAACGCCCTGCCGCTCGCTCAAGGCAAGGCAGTGCCGTGGCGCAAGGAGCTGCTCTACGAATATTATTGGGAGCGCAATTTCCCGCAAACGCCGACCGTCCACGCGCTGCGCGAGGACCGGTACAAATATATCCACTTCCACGGCGTCTGGGATATCGACGAACTCTACGATCTGCAGGCCGATCCCATGGAGGCCGACAATCTCCTCGCCCGCCCCGGCCATGAAGCGCTGGCCGACCGTATGAGCAAGAAGCTTTTTGCCCGGCTCGAAGAGACTGGCGGCATGCAGATTCCGCTCAGCCCGGATGCGGGCGAACGCAACGAGCTGCGCGATCCCAACGGGCCGAAGGGCACCCCCTTTCCGAGCCGCTTCCTGCGCCCGCCCGGCAAGAAGCTGGCGGCATTGGCGCGGCGGCTGCTACGCGGCTGACCAGCGCCGGATCGTCCTGTCAGGTTTCGGCGCCGCGCTGGCGGGCAAGCCGCGCCCGCCGTTTCTCCTTCTCGACGAAATGCATCGCTTCCAGCTTCAGGCCGTCCGGATCGAGGAAATAGACCGCATAATATCCCTCGCCATAATCGGGATACTCGGCCGGCGGATCGACGATCTCGGCCCCTTCCTTCAGCAGGAATTGATATAGCGCGTCGACCTGCTCGCGGGCGCCCAGTTCGAAGGCATAATGGTGATAGCCGATGTCGCCGGTGCGGTGCGGGCGGCCCCGGCCTGCCGCGTCGGCCTGGGTGATCCAGAACATGGTCTCGCCATTGTTCCAGCCGACAACCTCGCCGAATTCCCACTCGCACTCGAACCCCATGAACCCGAGCACGCGATCGTAAAAAACCTTCGATTGCGTCAGATCCCCGACACGTATCGCGAGATGGTCGATGCCGATTACCTGAACCATTGCCCCTTCCCTTCAGTCGGCTGACGGCGACGATCGGTTGCCGGAGCGGGATGAACCCGCATTCCAGAAACCAAGTCTTTGTACTCCTTTATGGACCATCGCTCCCACAGCCACTAGGGCGGGTAATCCACGCGTTTTGTTCGGGATCCGGGATTGAAGTCCACACTTGCCCTCCTCCCTATGGCGTTCGGCTGCACCATGGCGCTACCGGCCTCGGCTCAGCGGGCCGCGGACCCGCTTGAGCAGGCCCGCGCGTCGGCTGAGCCCGCGAAACCGGCGGACGAGGCGATCGTCACCGATTCCCAGTTTCAGGAGGCATTGCCGCCGATCGATCCAGCGCTCGCTGCGCCACTTGCCCCGATCGAGAGCATCGATGCCCTACCGGACGACGCGGCGTCTGCCGCGACGGCCACAGCACCGCCGAGTTCCCCAGTCTCTCCGGTCTCCCCGGTCTCTCAGACCGCCCCTTCAGCTACGGCGGCCACGTTGTCCGCCGATCTGGCGATCGATCAGCCGCTGCCGCCGCTCGCCGGCTTCGATGTCGAGCCGCCCGCGGCCACCGCGGCGGACGTCGCCGATACGGTCCCCGAAATCCGCTATTCGGTGACGGTCGACGGGCTCGACAAGGTGGAGCTGGAAGGGCCTTTCCGCGCTCTGTCGGCGCTCGACAAGGGCGATGGCAAGGGCGCGAACGGCGCGGTGATCGCCGCCCGGGCGCGCGAGGATGAAGGGCTCGCGCTGCGCCTGCTCCGCTCCGAAGGCTATTATGACGGTGTCGTCACCTCGCGGGTCGAGCCGGTTCGGGACCAGCCGGGCCGGGCGGTCGCGACGATCACCGCGTCGCCGGGCGGGCGCTATGCGCTCGGGACCATCGATGTGGTCGGGCCCGTGACCATACCGGCGGGTCTCGCCCGGGATGCGCTTGCGCTGCGGACCGGCGATCCGATCGTCGCCGCGGCGATCGAGGCGGCGGAGGCCGCGATTGCGCTGAAGCTGCCGCAGCAGGGCTACCCCTTCGTGACGGTCGGCGACCGCGACATCGTCCTCGACGACGCGACTCACATCGGGGATTATACCCTGCCGGTCGATCCGGGGCCGCGCTCGTCCTTCGGCACCTACTCCACCACCGGCAAGCTAGCCTTCGATGCCGATCATGTCGGCGTGCTCGCCCGCTTCCGCCCCGGCGAGCTCTATGACGAACGCCGGGTCAACGATCTGCGCGAGGCGCTGGTCGCGACGGGCTTGTTCGACAGCGTCGCGGTCCAGCCCAATCGCACCGGCCGCGTGGCCGCCGACGGCACCGAAGTGGTCGATCTGTTGGTCACCCAGAATGCCGGCAAGCCGCGCCGGCTGGCCGCGACCGGCGGCTATTCGACCGGCGAGGGCTTCCGCCTCGACGCCAGCTGGACTCACCGCAACCTGTTCGTGCCCGAAGGCTCGCTGTCCTTCTCCGGCACCGCGGGCACGCAGCAACAGGCTGTGTCCAGCACCTTCCGCCGCGCCAATGCCGGCCGGCGCGACAAGACGGTCTCGCTGTCGCTCGCCGCGAGCCGCCAGGATTTCGATGCCTATACCGCGCTGACGGTCGGCATCAACGGCCGCATCTCGCTCGATTCGACGCCGATCTGGCAGAAGAAATGGACCTGGGCCTATGGCTTCGAGATCCTCGGCGCGCGTGAGGACACGTTCCAGCCGGCGCGCGGCACCCGCGCGTTCCAGAACTACGGGATCGGCGGCATCAATGGCCAGCTTGCGTTCGACAGTTCGGATAGCCTGCTGAACCCCACCAGGGGCTTCCGCGCGATGATCCGCCTCAGCCCCGAGACCTCGCAGACCGAGGGCAGCAACTACCGCTACGTCCGCGCCCAGATCGACGGCAGCACCTATTATCCCGTCTCGGACAGTCTCGTCATCGCCGCGCGCCTCCGCGCCGCCTCGATCGCCGGAGCCCCGCGCGACGCCATCGCGCCGTCGCGGCGGCTCTATTCGGGCGGGGGCGGATCGGTCCGCGGCTATGGCTTCCAGGGACTAGGTCCGCGCGATCCGGACAATGATCCAATCGGCGGGCGCAGCCTGGTCGAGGGCGCGATAGAGGCGCGATACCGTTTCGGCGATTTCGGCATCGTGCCCTTCTTCGATGTCGGCCAGGCCTATAGCTCGACCCAGCCCAAATTCACCGATCTGCGCTATGGCGCGGGCATCGGCGGCCGCTTCTACACCAATTTCGGCCCGCTCCGGCTCGACGTGGCTACGCCGATCGGACGGCGTGCAGGCGATCCCAAGGTGGCGATCTACATCTCGATCGGGCAGGCCTTCTGATGACCGACGAGATCGCCCTGGAGCCTGCTCCGCGCCGGACGCCCCTGGCCTGGCGCATCGCCAAATGGCTTGGGGTCGTCATCGCCGCCCTGCTCGTCCTGGCGGTGCTGGCGGTCTTCGCCCTCAACACGGCGCCGGGCCGGCGCTTCGTCGTCAGCCAGTTCTCGGGCTATGAAACCGCGTCCGGGCTGAAGGTCGAATTCGGCGGGATCGACGGATCGCTGTACGGCAAGCTCGCCATCCGCGACCTGCGGATCAGCGATCCCAAGGGCGTATTCGCCACCGCGCCGCTGGTCGATCTCGATTGGCGCCCCTTCGCCTTCCTGCGCAACCATGCCGACATCCGCTCCGCCACCGCACGCACCGTCACCCTCGCCCGGCTGCCGGAGCTGAAGCCGACCCCGTCGGACCCGAACGCACCGCTTCTGCCCGATATCGACATCGATATCGGCCGGCTGAAGGTCGATCGGCTGATCCTCGGCGCACCAGTCACCGGCGTACGCCGGGTGATGACGCTGGACACGGTCGCCCATATCGCCGACGGACGCGCCCAGATCACCGGCAATGCCGCCGCGCTCGATGGCGGCGACCGGCTCGTCCTCAATCTCGACGCAGTGCCCGACCAGAACCGCCTGATCCTCGACGCGCGCCTTACCGCACCGACAGGTGGGATCGTGGCCGGCATGGCAGGCCTGAAACAGCCGCTGGTCGCCCGCATCACCGGACGCGGCAACTGGGCCGACTGGCAGGGCAAGGCCGAGGCGATGCTCGGCAATGGCCGGCTCGCCGACCTTGTCGTGGGCGCGCGCAACGGCACCTTCACGGTCAAGGGCCCGCTCCATCCCGGCCTGATCATGACGGGCCCGGTCGAGCGACTGACCGCCCCCGCCCTGCTGGTCGATCTCACCACGACCCTCAACCAGCGCCGCGCCGAGACCCGCCTCGCCCTCAAGTCGGATGCGATCGCAGTGACCGCCAACGGCCTGCTCGATCTCGGCCAGAGCCGCTTCGGCGGCCTGCAGGTCGAGGCGCGCCTGCTCACCCCGGGCTCGATCGCGAAAGAGCTGAACGGGCGAGACGTCCGCGCCTCTCTGCGGCTCGACGGCGCCTTTGCGCGGCCGCTGGTCGATTACAAGATCAGCGCGGCGGCCATCGGCTTCGGCGAAACCGTCGTTCAGGGCCTCTATGCGGAGGGCCGCTCGCGCGTCGATGCCGATCGCATCCTGGTGCCCGTCAAGGCGCGCATCGCCCGCGTGACTGGCCTCAACGCGGCCGCCGGCGGGCTGCTCACCAACGTCACGGTGGACGGCGAATTCGCGGTCAGCGGCGATACCATCCTGTCCGACAATCTCCGGCTCCGATCGCCCCAGATCGATGCGACCGCGATCGTCGTCGCCGATCTCTCCACCGGCATCTATCGCGGTGCGCTCAAGGGCCGCATCAACAATTACCGCATCGACGGCGTCGGTATCGTGAACCTGACGACCGACATGAACCTCGTCACCGTGCCGTCTGGCGGCTTCGGCCTCCAGGGCCGTTTCGGCGTAGTGACCGTGCGCATCGACAATGCCACCGCGGCCGAGTTCCTCGGTGGCCGCACCGTGGTCGCCGGCAATCTGAGCTTCGATCCGCAGGGCGTCTTCCAGATCCGAAATCTCCGGGTCGGGGCACCGCGCTTCCGGCTGTCGGGCGGCCAGGGCAGCTACCGCCCCGATGGCCGGATCGCCTTTTCGGCACGGGGCAGCTCCGATCAATATGGTCCGCTGGCCGTCACCGTGTCCGGCACGGTCGAGCGGCCGCTCGTGACGCTGCGGGCAAGCCGCCCCAATGTCGGTGTCCAGCTCAGCGATGTGGTGGCAGTCGTACGCGGTACGGGCGCGGGCTATGCCGTGACTGCGACCGGCGGCTCGCCTTACGGCCCATTCGACGCGGACATCCTGGTCCGCACCGGCAAGGGCCCGCTGACCATCGACGTCCGCCGCAGCCGGTTCGCCGGAATCGCGTTCGCCGGGACGGTGCAGCAAAGCGCGGCAGGTCCGTTCACCGGACGGCTCACCGCCAATGGCTCCGGCGTCACCGGCACGGTTGCGCTGAGCGCCGTCGGCAAGGTCCAGCGCGCGCAGATCGCCGCCCGCGCCAATGGCGCGCACATCCCGGGTCAGGCCCAGCTCATCATCGATCGCGCGATCATCGACGCGACCCTCACGCTTTATCCGAACGCGCCGGAGATCCTCGCCGACGTGCAGCTTGCCGGCGTCCAGCAGGGCGATTTCGTGCTCAAGACGGCCCGCGCGAAAGTGAATTACCGCGGTGGCCGCGGTACCGCACAGCTCGTCGCTGACGGATCGAGCGGGGCCAGCTTCCACGTCGCCGCGAATGCCCTGCTCTCGCCCGATCTCTATCGCGTCGCCGCACAGGGACAGGTCGGAGCGATCCCCTTCCGGCTCGCCCAGCCCGCCACGATCCGTGCGGCGCGCGGCACTTACACGCTGCTGCCGGTCGCGATCGTCCTGCCCCAGGGTCAGGTGCGCGTCGCCGGACGCTATGGCAGCGGCCTGGAGTTCCAGTCCCGCTTCCAGAATTTCGACCTAGCCGTGCTCAACAGCTTCGCTGCCGGCGCCGGTATCGGCGGCCGCGCGACCGGCAGCCTCGATTTCGCCCAGGCCGGCAACGGCTTCCCTCGCGCCGATCTGCGGATCGCCGTGAAGAGCTTTACCCGCTCCGGCGCTGCGATCGTCTCCACCCCGGTCGACATCGCCGCGCAGGGCACCCTGCGGCCCGAGGGCGGCACGCTCGCCGCCGTGATCCGCCGCGGCAGTGCGGTCATCGGCCGCGCCCAGCTTCGCCTTCAGCCTGTCAGCAGCGGCGCGTGGACGACGGCGCTATCGCAGGCGCCGCTCGGCGGCGGGATCCGCTACAACGGCCCGGCCGATGTCCTGTGGAGCCTCGCCGGCATCGCTGACCAGCAGCTGTCCGGCCCAATCGGCATCGCCGCCGATTTCTCCGGCCGCCTGTCCAGCCCGCAATTGACCGGCGTCATCCGCGCCAACGCACTGACCTATGACAACGAAACCTATGGCACCCGGATCACCGCGATCCGGGTCAACGGGCGCTTCACCAACGATCGGTTCGAGATCACCGAGCTCACCGGCCGGGCCGGCAAGGGCACCGTTACCGCGCGCGGCAGCGTCGGGTTCGGCAAGGATGCCGGCTTCCCGATCGACGTTCGCGCCACGCTCGCCAACGCGCAACTCGCGCGCAGCGACGCGCTTGGCGCGACGGTATCGGGCGACATCGCCGTCACCAACAGTGCTGCTGCCGGCGCGCTGATCTCCGGCACGCTGCGCCTGCCGGAAGTGCGCTACGAAATCATCCGGCAGGGTGCCGCCGAGATCGCCGAATTGCAAGGCGTGCGCCGCAAGGGCACTACGCGCGCCCAGGCGCTGCAACAGGCCGCCGCCGCTGGCCCACCGGGCCTGTTCAAGCTCGACCTCCGCATCCGCGCCGACAATAAATTGTTCGTCAGCGGCATGGGCCTGGAAAGCGAATGGAGCGCCGATCTCCGCGTCGGCGGCACATCGGCGGCGCCCGAAGTTATCGGCAATGTCGATCTCGTCCGCGGCACCTACAATTTCGCCGGCAAGCGCTTCGATCTCGATCAGAACAGCGTGATCCGCTTCGAGGGCGGCCCCGTCTCGAACCCGTCGCTGTCGATGACCGCAACCTCGACCATCTCAGGCACGGCGATCACCATCAACATCGCCGGGCGCGCACAGAACCCGCAGATCACCTTCACCTCGTCCCCCAGCCTGCCGCAGGACGAGTTGCTGTCGCGCATCCTGTTCGGCAACTCGATCACCGAGTTGTCGCCGACTCAGGCGATCCAGCTCGCGTCCGCGCTCAACGGGCTGCGTGGGTCGGGCGGTGGCCTCAATCCGCTCGGCAAGCTGCGCTCGGCGACGGGGATCGACCGTCTTCGCATCCTCGGCGCCGACGAAGCGACCGGTCGCGGCACTGCGGTCGCCGCCGGGCAATATATCTCCAACGACATCTATGTTGAGATCGTCACCGATACGCGCGGCTTCACCGCAACTCAGATCGAGATCGCTTTGTCGAAGGCGCTCAGCCTGCTCAGCCAGACCGGGGGCTCGAATGGCACCGCGATCAACCTGCGCTATTCGAAGGACTATTAGGCCGTCAGCGCTGCGCCGTTTCCCACCCGGTCGCCCGGTGGAACGGCGCGTTGGATGGCGCCAGCATCGGCCGCCCCAGGATATGGTCGGCCGCCTTTTCCCCGATCATGATCGTCGGGGCGTTGAGGTTCCCGGTCGTCACTGACGGCATCGTCGAGGAATCGACCACGCGCAGCCCTTCGACCCCGCGCACGCGCAGTTGCGGATCGACCACCGCCATCGGATCGCCATCGGCGCCCATCTTGCAGGTGCAGGATGGGTGATAGGCGCTCTCCACCTTCTCCCGCACGAACGCGTCGATCTGCTCGTCCGTTACGACATCGGCGCCCGGCTGGAGCTCCCGTCCGCGATAGGGATCGAACGCCGCCTGCGCGAAAATCTCGCGCGTCAGCCGCACACAGGCGCGCATCTCGGTCCAGTCGTCGGGATGGCTCATATAGTTGAACAGGATCTCGGGCTTTTCCGCCGGATCGCCCGAACGGAGGCGCACATGCCCCCGGCTCTTGGATCGCATCGGCCCGACATGCGCCTGGTATCCATGGCCCTCCGCCATCGAACTGCCGTCATAGGAGACCGCCATCGGCAGGAAATGATATTGGATATCGGGATAGCCGATCCCCGGCCGGCTGCGGATGAAGCCGCAGCTCTCGAAATGATTGGTCGCGCCGAGCCCGTCCTTCAGCGCCAGCCACCGCGCGCCGATCGCAAGCTTCGACAGCGGGTTCATCGACGAATAGAGCGTGATCGGCTGCGTGCATTCGATCTGGAAATAGAATTCCAGATGGTCCTGCAGATTCTCGCCCACGCCCGGCAGATCATGCACCACCGCGATGCCATGCCGCCGCAACTCGGCCGCCGGTCCCACGCCAGAGAGCTTGAGCAGCTGCGGCGAATTGATCGGCCCACCCGACAGAATTACCTCAGCGCGTGCGTGCGCGACATGATCGGTTCCGCCGCGGCGATAGGCGACGCCGGTCGCGCGCTTGCCCTCGAACAACACCCGGCTGGCCAGCGCGTTCGTCAGCACGGTCAGGTTCGGTCGCGCCATGGCCGGCTTCAGATAGGCATTGGCCGCGCTCCAGCGGCGCCCGTCCTTCACCGTCATGTCCATCCGGCCAAAGCCCTCCTGCCGTTCGCCGTTGACGTCGTCCGTCGCGGCATAACCAGCCTGGCCCGCGGCCTCGACGAACGCCTCGTAGAGCGGGTTTTTCAGCCGGCCGTAGCGCGTGTGCAGCTTGCCCTCATCGCCGCGATAGGCGTCGCCGCCTTCCTGCCGGTTCTCGGCGCGCCGGAAATAGGGCAGCACATCGGCATAACCCCATCCGGCCGCGCCCTCGTCGCGCCAGCGCTCGAAATCCATCGGATTGCCGCGAATATAGACGAGCCCGTTGATCGACGACGATCCCCCGAGCACCTTGCCGCGCGGCACGTGCATCCGCCGCCCGTTCAGCTGCGGCTCCGGCTCGGTCTCATATTGCCAGGTATATTTGGCCATGTTCATCGGGATCGCCAGCGCGCTCGGCATCTGGATGAAGACCGATCGATCCGATCCGCCGAATTCCAGCACCAGCACGCTGTGCCCCGCCTCGGTCAGCCGGTCCGCCAGCACGCAGCCGGCCGATCCGGCACCGACGACTATATAATCATATGTGTCTGCCATCCGCGGCATCCTCGCTATCGGCTCAATAGGGGCAATCGATGTCGGCCAGGGCGACGTAGACGCTCTTGATCCGGGTATAATGCTCGATCGCGGCCAGCCCGTTCTCGCGGCCGATGCCCGATCCCTTCACGCCGCCGAACGGCAACTCGATCGGCGTGATATTATACTGGTTGATCCAGCACGTGCCCGCATCCAGCCGCGCGATCACGCGGTGCCCGCGCGTCAGATCGTGGGTGAAGACGGCGGCGGCAAGGCCGAACTCGGTGTCGTTCGCGCGGGCGATCACCTCATCCTCGTCATCGAACGGCAGGACGGTCATCACTGGCCCGAATACTTCGTCGCGCACGATCGAGGCGCGGTCGTCCGCGGCAAGGAAGATCGTCGGTGCGACATAATAGCCATCGGCCAGCGCCCCCGATTCCAGCCGCGCGCCGCCCGCCACAAGCGTGACGCCTTCCTGCTTCGCCCGCTCGATATGCGCCAGCACCCGGTCCATCTGCTCGCGGCTGACGAGCGGGCCGATCTGCGTTGCCGGATCGGCCGGATCGCCGATCCGCAGCCGCGCGGTGCGCTCGGTCAGATCGGCGAGGAAAGGATCGAGGACCGCCCGCTGGACGAACACCCGCGTCCCGTTCGAGCAGACCTGCCCGGAGGAATAGAAATTGCCCAGCATCGCGCCGGACACGGCATTGCCGATATCGGCGTCGGCGAAGACGATCAGCGGCGATTTGCCGCCCAGCTCGAGCGTCACCGGCTTGAGCCCTTCGGCCGCCGCCGCCATCACGCGCTTGCCAGTCGGCACCGATCCGGTGAGCGACACCTTGGCGATCCCAGGATGGCGAACCAGCGCGCTGCCGGTCTCGCCATAACCGAGCACGACCTGGAACACGCCCTCGGGCAGGCCGGCTTCCAGAAA
Organism: Parasphingomonas zepuensis; assembly: GCF_036663735.1. Lineage (NCBI taxonomy): Bacteria > Pseudomonadati > Pseudomonadota > Alphaproteobacteria > Sphingomonadales > Sphingomonadaceae > Parasphingomonas > Parasphingomonas zepuensis. The sequence goes on from NZ_JAXOJO010000006.1 coordinate 143,263, forward strand.
GATCTTCTCCAGCTCGATTGCCGTGAGAGGGGTCTGCTCGGCCGGCTTGAACAGCATGGCGTTGCCGCAGGCGAGCGCCGGCGCGGCCTTCCAGCAGGCGATCTGTAGCGGGTAATTCCACGCCCCGATGCCGGCGACGATGCCGAGCGGCTCGCGCCGCGTATAGCCGAACGCGGCAGGGCCGAGATCGATATGCTGGCCAGCAATGGTCGCGGCGACGCCGGCATAATATTCGAGGCAATCCGCCCCGGACAGGACATCGACCGCCAGCGTCTCCTGCACGGGCTTGCCGGTATTGCGCGTTTCGAGGAGCGCCAGGTCGGCATTGCGCTCGCGCAACAGGTCCGCGGCGCGGCGCAGCACCCGGCCGCGCTCGGTCCCGGTCATCGCCGCCCAGATCGTCTGCCCGGCCGCAGCCCGCCCTACCATCGCGTCCAGCGCTTCCGACGGCGTCACGGACAGCGTCGCGATCACTCGCCCGGTTGCGGGATCGACGGGCTGGATCGTGCTCCGTGCCACGCCAAGGTCCGCACCCTTCGCCAGGGCGAGGTGGCGATCGACGAAGGAGGTAAGCAGCTGGCGCGCGGAATCACCGTCGGTCTCGGTCCAGCCCGAAAGGGCACCGCGCAGCCACACGCCGTCGATCATCGCCGCGATCATCGTCGCCAGCCGCCGCGCCTCCGGCGCATCGACCAGCGGCCGCAGGGCTTCGCGCAGATTGGACAGGAGCCGCTTCTGATAGATGCGCTGCAGCCGCCCTAGACCCGGGGTGTGGAGCACCTGCCCCCAGAAGGCGAGCCACGCGGTGCTGGTGCGCTGATCGAAACATTCCGACGCCAAAGTCGCATCGATGATTGCCTGAAGCCGCTCGCGCGGTGTCTCGGCGAGTTTCTGGCGCACGCGCATGGTATCGCCCAGACGCGTGATCAGTGACCGGAACGTCGCCTCGAGCAGGCTGTTCTTGTCGCCGAAATAATGCGCGACGAGCCCGGCCGAGATGCCGGCACGGCCGGCGATTTCCCCAAGCGTCGTGCCGACAAAGCCGACTTCGGCCAAGCTGTCGATGGTCGATTCGATCACCTGCGCTCGGCGCGAATCCTCGATCGGGCGCGGAAGGGTCGCCGTGGCGACGGGAGGAGTCATGCATACCTCTTGAATGATCGTTCAACGACGATGACAAGCGTTTGCGCGATTATTTCGCGCTGACCAAGAAAAATATGAGGCAGGGCTTGCGCTCGCGTTGAATGTCCAGTCAACTCCCGGTGGGGACGGGGAGAACGCCGGTGCCGAGATTCTGGTTGTTACTGGGTTCACTGCTCGCGATGACATTGGGGGCCACGCCCGCTTCAGCGCAGGAGCCGGCCGCCTGCCGCACCGTGCGCATGGCCGATGTCGGCTGGGCGGATGTCACCGCCACGACGGCGGTCGCCAGCCAGATCCTCGCGGGACTCGGCTATCAGCCCCGCACCACGATCCTGTCGGTCCCGGTCACCTTCAATTCGATGGCAGCCGGCGATATCGATGTGTTCCTCGGCAACTGGATGCCGATGCAGGATGCGGACCTGAAGCCCTTCCGGGACAAGGGCCATGTGCAGACGGTTCGCGCCAACCTGACCGAGGCGCGCTACACGCTGGCGGTGCCGGCCGATCTGTTTGCGGCAGGCCTGACGGATTTTTCGAAGATCCATCTGTTCGCCGACAAGCTTGGCGGCAAGATCTACGGCATCGAACCGGGTAATGACGGCAACCGGCTGGTGCTTGGGATGATCCAGAAGAACCAGTTCGGGCTCGGCAAATTCACCCTCATCGAAAGCAGCGAACAAGGCATGCTCGCTGAAGTCGAGCGTGCGGTGCGCGACAAGCGGCCGATCGTCTTCCTCGGCTGGCAGCCGCATCCGATGAACGATCGCTTCGCGATGCGTTATCTGTCGGGTGGCGACGCTGTGTTCGGCCCCAATTTCGGCGGCGCGAAGGTCTACACCACCGTGCGCCGCGGCTACCTGGCCGCTTGCCCCAATGTCGGCCGCCTGCTGCAGAACCTGTCGTTCCGTGTCAGCGACGAAAATGCGCTGATGGAGGCCGGACTTACCAGCGGCGATCCCGAAGCGGCGGCCCGGCACTGGCTCGCCGCGCATCCCGATCGGCTCGCGGCGTGGCTGAAGGATGTGTCCACCGTCGATGGCCAGCCCGGGCTGGCCGCGGTGTCGGCCCAGCTCGGCGAGACCGGCGCGACCAACTTCATCACCGCCCACAAAATCCCGGTCGGCGCGTGGATGGCCGATATCGTCGAGACCATCAAAGGCCGGGGCCAGATATTCGCGCTCGTCACGCTGGTGGTCGGATCGGCCGTGAACGGGCTCACCGCCCTGCTCAATGCGGTCCCGCCGGTGCTCGGCGCGCTGCTCATCGCAGTCCTTGCCTATGTCCTGCGGCGCTCGATCCCGCTTGCCCTGTTCGTCGCAGCGGCGCTGCTGTTCATCATCAACCAGGGCTATTGGGCAGCCACGATGGAAACGCTGTCGCTGGTCCTGTTCGCTGCCCTCACCTCCACGATCATCGGGGTGCCGATCGGCATCTGGGCCGGCCACCGGCCCCGCGCCTTCAGCTGGATGCGCCCAGTGCTCGATCTGATGCAGACTCTGCCGACCTTCGTCTATCTGATCCCGACGCTGGTCCTGTTCGGCCTGGGCGTGGTGCCGGGGCTGATCTCCACCGTCATCTTTGCCCTGCCCGCCCCGATACGTCTGACTCAATTGGGCATCATGAACGTGCCCCGGCCGTTGATCGAAGCCGGCGAATCCTTCGGCGCGACCCGCTGGCAGTTGCTCACCAAGATCGAGCTGCCTGCCGCCTCGGGCTCGATCCTGGCCGGCGTCACCCAGTGCATCATGCTCAGCCTGTCGATGGTCGTGATCGCCGCCCTTGTCGGCGCCGGCGGGCTGGGCGTGCCCGTCGTGCGGGCACTCAACACGGTGCAGGTCGGCATGGGCTTCGAAGCGGGTTTCGCGATCGTCCTGCTCGCCATCATCCTCGATCGCATGACGCGCAACGAACCGGCAGGAGCCGCCTGATGCCTCTCGCGCTCGAATTCCGCGATGTCGACATCCTGTTCTGCCCGGGCGCCGGGCGGAAGCACGAAGCGAAGCTGGCGGCGGCGCTGGCGCGGCTTGACGCCGGCGCGACGCGCGCCGAACTCGCCGCTGAGTTCCGCGTCACGCTCGGCGTGGCGGGGGCGAACCTTGCCGTTGAGCAGGGCAAGATCTCGGTGCTGATGGGCCTGTCCGGCTCGGGAAAATCGACTCTGCTGCGCGCGGCCAACGGGCTCAACAAGGTGACGCGCGGGCAAGTGCTGGTGCAGGACGGCGTCGGCGCCAAGGACATCGCCGAATGCGACGAAGGTGTGCTGCGCCACATCCGCCGGCGCCGCATCGCGATGGTGTTCCAGCAATTCGCCCTTCTGCCTTGGCGCACCGTGCGCGAGAATGTCGCGCTCGGGCTTGAGCTGCGCGGACAATCCCGCGCCGAGATCGCCGGCATCGTCGACGAGCGGCTGGCGCTGGTCGGCCTCGAAGGCTGGGGCGATCGCTATGCCAGCGAACTGTCCGGCGGGATGCAGCAGCGCGTCGGGCTCGCCCGTGCCTTCGCCACGGATGCCGACATCCTGCTGATGGACGAGCCCTTCTCCGCGCTCGATCCGTTGATCCGCGCCCGGCTGCAGGACGAATTGCTGGCGCTGCAGGAGCAGGTGCAGAAGACGATCCTGTTCGTCAGCCATGATCTCGAGGAAGCGATCAAGCTCGGCGATCAGGTGACGATCCTGGAGGGCGGCCGCATCATCCAGAGCGGCACCGGCGAGGACATCGTGCTGCGTCCCGAAACCAATTATGTCGCCGATTTCGTCCGGCACATGAACCCGATGAGTGTGATGACCGGCGCCACCGTGATGCGGCCGCTCGCCGATCTCGTGCGCGACGATCTCGGCCTGGTGATCGACCGGGTCGGGCGTTACCGCCTGACCGAGAGCCTGTCGCAGGTCGCGCTGGACGGGACCCGGCAGGATTTCACGCATGTCGAGGATCTGAGCGTCGTGGGGGTTCCCGATGGGATCATTTCCACGCCGGTCGATGCCCCGATCCGGGATCTGATGCGGCTGTGTGCCCAGCGCGACCATCCGATCCTCCTGACCGGTCCCGAGGGAATCGTCGGCGTGTGCGATCGCAAGAGCCTGCTCATCGCTCTCGCCGGCAGCAGGCCGGCCTGAGCCTATTCCTGCCGCACGCGGGGGAAGCGCGCCGCTGCCTCGATATCCTCGAGATCCATATGCGCCCGCACATATTGCTGCGCGGCATCGCGATAGGGCTGGAAGTCCCATGATGTGAGCGCGCCGCGTTGCGCCGCCGCGGCGACGAGCCGCCGGCGCCGCTGGCTGTCCAGCACTTCCTCGTTCAGCCGGCCAAGGTCCCAGCGTTCGGCCACTTCCCGGTGAAATGCGGCGACCCGTTCGGCCTGCGCCGGATCGGCCGCGAGATTGTGCAGCTCGTCGGGATCTGCCGAAAGATCGAACAGCTGATCGGGATCGACCGGCGAATGGATGAACTTCCACTGCCCACGCCGGATCATCACGATCGGCGCGAGCGCCGCCTCCCCCAAGTACTCAGCAATCACACCGTCCGGGCCGTCGCCGCCGGTCAGATGCGGCACCAGGCTGGTTCCGTCCGCCGCCGAGATCAGCTTTTCGGGAACCGGCGCTCCCGCCATCTCGACGAAGGTCGGCAACAGGTCGATCAACGATACGCTTTCCGCCACCCGGCGCGGCGCGAACCGGCCGGGCGCGTGGACGATCATCGGGATTCGCGCGCCGCCCTCGAAGAAGTTCATCTTGTACCAGAGGTCGCGCTCGCCGAGCATTTCACCGTGATCGCCGATCACGACCACCACCGTATCCCCGGCCAGGCCGCTATCGGCCAGCGCATCCAGCACTACCCCAAACTGTTCGTCGACGAACGCGATCGATCCGTAATAGGCGTGCCGCGCCGCGCGCACCTGCGCGTCGGTCACTTCTTCCAGATCGTTGCCGCACACGTGCCGCAGCCGGCGCGAATGCGGATCGCGCTGCTCAGCCGGAATATGCACTCGCGGCATCTCGATCTCGGCATCGTCATAGAGATCCCAGTAACGCTGCGGGATCGCGAACGGATCGTGCGGGTGAGTCAGCGACATCACCATGAAGAAGGGCCGCGCATCATTGCTGCGCGCGATCTCGAACAGCTTGCGCCGCGTGACGAACGTCACCTCCTCGTCGAAATCGAGCTGGTTGGTGCGCACGCACGGCCCGGCGCTCGTCACTGAATCCATCGAATGATACCAGCTCGGCCGCGCCTCGAAATCGGACCAGTCGGGCGTCCAGCCGAAATCGGCGGGGTAGATGTCGGTGGTCAGCCGCTCCTCGAAACCGTGCAACTGGTCCGGCCCGACAAAGTGCATCTTGCCGGCAAGGATCGTCTGATATCCCTGATAGCGGAGATAATGCGCGATCGTCGGCTGGTCGGCGGGAAACTCGCAGGCATTGTCATAGGCGCCGATGGCGGAGGGCAGGCGCCCCGCCATCCATGAGAAGCGCGACGGCGCGCATAACGGGCTGTTGCAATAGGCGCTGTCGAACACGACACCTTCGGCCGCCAGCCGCGACAGGTTCGGCGCCATGACGACGGGGTGCCCATAAGCCGGCAGAAAGGCCGGGGCCAGCTGGTCTGCCATCAGGACCAGGATATTGGGTCCGCGTGCCTCGCTCATCATCCCGCTCCACCTGATCGTCCCAACCTGCCTAACGGGATGATGGGCCGGATGGGAAGCCGCCGCGCCCTTAACTGTCCCATTAGTCCGCGTGATACCGCTGGCCTCGTACCGCACACGGGCCCGCCCGCTGGTGGTGAAAATCTGAAACTTGATACCCGAGCAGGATGCTACCGCTAGCGCCACAGAGCAGGCGCTTATTTTAGGCTGCGTTGAGATCCAACCGGCGCTCGCTGATCAGCGGGACGAGCGCCCGCACTTGAGTGCCGAGTAGACTGCGTCCTTTATCACTTCCCTTGTTTCGGGCAGGCAAAAGCGAGGCACGCGGTTGCGGCGGCTTTCCGGATTGTCCGTAATAAACCCGCCTTCGTCGATCGGATTATCTTTCGCAGGCACTGCGACTTCAAAATGCAAATGCGAAAGCATGGCGCAGCCCACGCTACCTTCGTCCCCAAGATACTGTCCGACCTTCACATGCTGCCCGACCGAGAGCCCGGCATCTCCGGTGGTCGTTCCATGGCGCATGTGGGAATAGAGCGTCCATTCGCCATTGGGGTGTGCGATCCAGAGATAGTTGTTGCGGCAATCTGCCGCCGCTCGCCCGCTCTGCTGTGCAGCAAAACCATCTTGAATGGCCATCACCGTGCCGGCTGCGGCCGCGACGATTCGATGCGTCTGTCCCTGCCGGGGCTCCCCTACCAGATCGACCCGAGTGACTGGGCGATGAGTGCGTGCATCATCGAACACTGAAACTCTTGATCCATCGGCATAAGGCAGCCGATAAACGCCTTGAGACATGATGGCGCCAGTCGGGCTGAGCAAGGGCATTGAGACACGGGGTTTCTCAAACAATCCCGGCGAAGTACCTCCACATGCAGCCAATGCCGCGATTCCGATCAGGCTCAACGCTCGCATGGATGAATGGTAACTTCGGCAATGTCCGTTGACCATCACTCATTGCCGTTCGCGACCAGACTGTGCCGGGTACCAAAATCAGGTTTTGACCACTAGCTCGCCAACGCAGCGCTCTCTTCCGGCCATTCAACGCTCGAGGACAGCCAGGGATAATGCTGCGCCAGCGCGCCGACCCTGCTCGTACGGAGAATGGCGCGCGCGTGTGCTGCAATCTCGCGCGGCAGATCGCCGAATTCGCCGCGCCGCGCCACGAGCTGGATGCGGCGGCGAAACTGGGCGCGCGGCATCGGGAAGATGACCATCTGGTCGAGCAGGTCCGGGTGGCTGGCCAGGCACAAGGGCGTGGTGATGCTCCAGCCCAGCCCGGCGACCACGGCGCTGAGCTGCTGCATCGTCGAATCCACTTCGAGCACATTGGGCAGCTTCAGGCGCATGCGCGTCAGCTGATGCTCGATCCGCTGGCCCATCGCCGACAGCAGCGAGTAGCGGATGAACGGCTGATCGGCGAGATACTCGATGCCCTCCAGCAGGCCGGAATAGCTGGCCGGCGCGATAACGATGAAGCTCTCCTCCATGATCGGATGGTGCTCGACATCCTCGACATCCTCCAGCTGGCTGCTGCCCGTCACCAGCATGTCCAGCTTGCGGGCGAGAAACTCGTGATGCTGGAGCAACGAAATGCCGGACCGCATCCGCCAGCGCTGCACCCGGTTGCCGCATGCCTGGAGCAATGGCGCGGTAAGGTGATTGGCCAGGCTCTCGGCCATCGCGATGGTCACGCAATCGAATGGTTGCGCGCTTCCCTCGCGGACCTCGCGCATCAGCCCCTTCGCAGCAGACAGCAGCCGGGATCCGTCGCGAAACAGCAATTTGCCCGAAGGGGTCAGCGCGAGCGGCCGCATCGACCGGTCGAACAGCCTCGTGTCGAGCGCCGCCTCCAGCTTGGAGATCGTCTGCGACACGGCGGACTGAGTCATTCGCAGATGGGATGCCGACTGAGTCATGCCGCCGAGTTCGGCGGTCAGCATGAAGACCTCGATCGAGGAAAGGTCGAATCCGGACGGCAGCTTCATGAGGGGGTTCCTCCGATCACGATGATGCCGTCGACCACCCTCTCCAACGGATGCCTTGACCTGCTCATCTAGCCCGATCCAATCCTGCAAAGCCACCGCGCGATCGCAGCCGCTACGTCATACTATAAGACACGCTAATCCTGCAGCGCTACACTTGCCGTCGCGGGACGGCGCCGCCATCCGGATAATTCTGAGGGAGACCCCACTGAAATGTCGCCGACTGCCGATGAACGCATGATGGATGAAGACAAGCCGTTGCGGGAGGCGCTCGCGGCGCTGGGCATCTCCTGGCATGCCCATGAACATGTCGCCGTGTTCACCGTCGACGAGAGCGACGCGGTCCACGCCGCGATGCCGGGCGTCCACACGAAGAACCTGTTCCTGAAGGATGCCGGCGGACGATTCTGGCTCGTCACGGTTCCGGCCGAGATGCGCGTCGATCTGAAGGCGCTGCCGGCCGTTATCGGATCGCGCAAGCTCTCCTTCGGCAGCGCCGAGTTCCTGCAGGATCTGCTCGGCATCGCGCCCGGATCGGTCACCCCGCTGGCAGCGCGCAACGACGGCGGCGGCCTGGTGACGGTGGTGCTGGACAAGGCTGTCGCCGAGGCCGGGCAGGTCAATGTCCATCCGCTGCGCAACACCGCGACGATCGGCTTGGCCGGCGCCGACCTCGTACGGGCGCTGTCCGAATGGAGGCATGTGCCCGCGATCGTCGAGGTTCCCGCCCGCGCATCCGATTAGCAACACTTATGTCGTCAATCGACGCCATACGCCTCACAACGATGCTCACGATGCCGGCGGGGTGCTCCGACGTCGTCCCGGAGGGAACGAAACCTTGAAAACTCACGCGCGGGTAGTTGTGATCGGTGGCGGCGTCGTCGGCCTGGGAACGCTGTACCATCTGGCGAAACTCGGCTGGTCGGACGTCATGCTGATCGAGCGCAAGGAACTGACCTCCGGTTCGACCTGGCACGCCGCGGGGCTGCTGCCGCTGTTCAACCTCAGCTACTCCGTCGGCAAGATGCACCAATATTCGGTCGGCCTCTATCCGACGCTCGAGGCGGAGACGGGCCTCAATGTCGGTTTCTCCAACGTCTCCAATATCCGCCTGGCCTGCACCCAGGACCGGCTGGACGAATATCTTTATTATATGGGCGTCGCGCGGACGATCGGCGTGGACGTCGATCTGCTGACGCCCGAAGAGCTCAAGGAAATCTGGCCGCTGGCCGACACCAGCGGTGTGCTCGCCGCGATCCGCCACCCGGCCGATGGTTATATCCAGCCGGCCGATCTCAGCCAGGCGTTCGCTCGCGGGGCGCGGCAGATGGGCGCTGCGATCCACCGCAATACCGTCGTGACCGCGATCACCCGGCAACCGAACGGCGAGTGGCTCGTCTCGACCGACCAGGGCGACGTGACCTGCGAGCACGTCGTCTCCGCGACCGGCAACTTCGCCCGGCAGACGGGTGCGATGGTCGGCCTCGACGTGCCGGTCATCCCGGTAGAGCATCAATATATCGTGACCGAGCAGCATCCCGCGATCATGGAGCGCAAGCGCCTTGGCCTGCCGGAAATGGGCGTGCTGCGCGAGAGCGATGCGAGTTATTACATGCGGGAGGAAGCCGGTGGCCTGTTGCTCGGCCCGTACGAACTCGGCGCGCCGATCTGCTATCCGAAGGGCCCGTCTGCGGATTCCGAATATGAGCTGTTTCCGGACGATCTGGAGCGGCTAGAGCCTTATATCATGGCGGCGATCAACCGTGTGCCCGCCTTTGGCGAAGTCGGCATCAAGCGCATCTATAATGGCGCGATCGCCTATACGCCGGACGGTAGCCCGATCGTCGGCCCGGCGGCTGGCCTGCGGAACTTCTGGCTGAACGAAGGCCATAGCTTCGGCATCACCGCCGCTGGTGGCGCCGGCTGGCAGCTCGCGCACTGGATCATCGACGGCGAGCCGACGATCGACATGATGGGCGTCGATCCGCGCCGCTTCGGCGATTACGCCGGCTTCGGCTATCTCAAGACCAAGAATGAGGAGGCCTATGCCAAGGTCTTCACCGTCCATTATCCCGATGAGGAGCGCGAAGGCGCGCGCGGCCTGCGCCGGGCGCCGTGCCATGACCGGATGAAGGCCATGGGCGCCGTGTTCGGCACCGTGTTCGGCTGGGAGCGCCCCAACTGGTTCGCGCCGACGGGCTATGCGCTCGGGCCCGACGATCTGGTCCGCCCAGACGTCCTGCTCAACGCCAACTATCCCCGGCCCGACGGCAACGCGCCGATCCGCGAGCAATGGTCTTTCCGCCGGTCGAACTATTTCCCGCATGTCGGCGCCGAGATCGCGCATGTGACGGACAAGGCCGGGCTGCTCGACATGACCGCCTTCGCCAAGTGCGAGATCAGCGGGCCGGGCGCCGAGGCATGGCTCGACGGCCTCCTGACCAATGCGGTGCCGAAAAAGGTCGGGCGCGTCACGCTGAGCTATCTGCTGACCACTAACGGCGGCGTGCGCAGCGAATTCACCGTCTACAAGACGGCGCCGCAGCGCTTCTATCTCGTTTCGGCGGGCGCCTATGAGAAGATCGACCATGATTATCTCAAAAAGGCGATGCCGCGCGACGGATCGGTCAGTTTCGAGCGCCTGACAACGGCGATGGGCGTGCTGGTCCTCGCCGGCCCCAGGTCGCGCGATATCCTGGCCAAGCTCACCGATGCCGATCTTTCCACCGCCGCCTTCCCCTGGCTGACCGGCCAGCGGATCAGCATTGGGGTGGCGCAGGTGGATGCCCTGCGCGTGAACTTCGTCGGCGAACTCGGCTGGGAGATTCACCATCCGATCGAGATGCAGAACTACATCTTCGATGCATTGTTCGAGGCCGGCGGCGACGATCTGAGGCCGTTCGGCATCCGCGCGATGGATTCGATGCGGCTGGAAAAGAGCTACAAGCTGATCCCGCGCGAATTGTCGGTCGAATATTCGGCGTTCGAAAGCGGCCTCAACCGGTTCGTCGATTCAAAGAAAACCGGCTATCTTGGTCGCGACGCCCTGCTCGCTCGCCGCGAAAAGGGCGAAAACAACACGCTGGTGACGCTCGAAGTGCATGACGTGACTGATGCCGATGCCCGCGGCGCCGAACCGATCCTGCTGGACGGCGCGCTGGTCGGCCGCGCCACCTCAGGCGGCTATGGCTGGCGCACCGGCAAGAGCCTGGCGCTGGCGATGCTCCGCCCCGATCTCGCGACGCCCGGCACCGAGGTGGAGATCGTCGTCCTCGGCACGCCCCACCGCGCGACGGTGATCGCGGACTCCCCGTTCGACCCAGCCAATGAAAGGCTTCGCGGATGACGATGCCCTTTGATGCAATCCCGGCCCTGCTGAAGCAGGTCCGCCCCGGCTACACCTTGCCCCAGCAGCTCTATGTCGGCCAGGAAGCCTTCGAGTTCGACACGCGGGTGATGCTGCCCTCGGTCTGGCTCTACGCCTGCACCGTCGCGCATGTGAAGAAGCCGGGCGACTGGTTCCTGTTCGAGATGGCGCATAATTCCGTGATTATCGTGCGGGGCCGCGACGGCACGGTGCGCGCGTTCCACAATAGCTGCCGCCATCGCGGTGCGCGGGTATGCAGCGCGCAGACCGGCAACGCCCCGCGCCTGATGTGCCCCTATCACATGTGGACCTACGGCCTGGACGGACGGCTGCTGGCCGCGCGCTCGATGGCGGAGGACTTCGACAAGAAGGACTTCGGGCTGATCCCGGTCGCGCTCGAAAATATCGGCGGCCTGTTGTTCGTCTGCCTCAGCGACGCGCCGCCGCCGATCGACCGGGTGAAGGCCGATATCGAAGCCCAGATCGGGATCTATGATCTTGAGCGCTGCAAGGTCGCGGTGCAGGACGATCTGATCGAGGACGCCAACTGGAAGCTCGTGATGGAGAATAATCGCGAATGCTACCATTGCGAGGCCAATCATCCCGAACTCCTTGCCTGTCTCGGCTCGAACGGCTTCGGCAAGGGACTGCCGGAGGACGTGGTTGACGGTGGCGAGCGCGTCGATCCGTTCCTAGAGGTGATCAACGCCGAGCGGGATTCGTGGAAACAGCTCGGCATCTATCATGATCTGATCGAGTTTCCCGACCAGTGGTGGCACCGTGTCGCACGGCTGCCGCTGGCCGGCGGCGCCTTCAGCCAGACGATGGATGGCCAGGTCGCGTCGCGGAAGCTGATCGGCCCCTTCACCGAACCCAACTCCTCTAGCCTCTCGGTCTGGACTCAGCCCAACAGCTGGCACCATTTCTGCTGCGACCATGTCGTCACTTTCTCGCTGGTGCCGCTCGCCGCCGACAAGACGCTGCTGCGCACGAGTTGGCTGGTGCATGAGGATGCCGAGGAAGGCGTCGATTATGACTCGGATAATCTCGCGGCGGTGTGGCGCGCCACGAACCGGCAGGATTCCCATCTCGCCAAGATCAATCATCAGGGCATCGCCGGCGACGGTTATCGCGAAGGTCCCTATTCGACCGAGGAAAAGCTGGTCGAGTTCTTCAAGGACTTTTACGTCGACCGCTCGCGCGACGCGCTGGAGCATAATCGCGCATGACCAAGTTCAGCGCGGTCAGCCTGGTCGCGAAGGCGCTCGGCCATCACAAGGACTGGCCCGAACAATTCCCCAATGCCAGCCCCAAGCCCGCTTATGATGCCGTCATCGTCGGTGCCGGCGGGCATGGCCTGGGCGCGGCCTATTATCTCGCCCGGAAGCACGGCATCACCAATGTCGCGGTCATCGAAAAGGGCTGGCTGGGCGGCGGCAATACCGGGCGCAACACCACGATCATCCGCTCCAACTATCTCTATGACGAAAGCGCCTTCCTCTACGACCACGCCGTCAAGCTGTGGGACGGACTGAGCCAGGAGCTCAACTACAACGTCATGTACTCGAAGCGCGGGGTGATGATGCTCGCGCACAATGTGCACGACGTGCAGAGCTTCAAGCGGCACATCCATTCGAACCGGCTGAACGGCGTCGACAATGAATGGCTGACGCCCGAGGAAGCCCAGGCCTATTGCCCGCCCCTGTCGATCTCGCCGACTGCCCGCCATCCGGTGCTGGGCGCGGCGCTGCAGCGGCGCGGCGGCACCGCGCGGCACGATTCGGTCGCCTGGGGCTATGCCCGCGCGGCCAGCGCGCTGGGCGTCGACATCATCCAGAACTGTGCCGTCACCGGCATCCGGCGCGGCGCCGACGGTGCCGTCGAGGGCGTCGAGACCGAACGCGGCTTCATCGCCACCAAGAAGATCGGCGTGTCCGCCGCCGGCAACAGCTCGGTCGTCATGCAGATGGCCGGGCTGCGCTTCCCGCTGGAGAGCTTCCCGCTCCAGGCGCTCGTCTCGGAACCGGTCAAGCCGGTGTTCCCCTGTGTCGTGATGTCGAACACCGTCCACGCCTATATGAGCCAGTCCGACAAGGGCGAGCTGGTGATTGGCGCCGGCACCGATGCCTATGTCAGCTACTCTCAGCGCGGCGCGCTCCATGTCGTCGAGCATACGCTGGCCGCGATCTGCGAGATCTTCCCGATCTTCCGGCGGATGCGGATGCTGCGCAACTGGGGCGGCATCGTCGACGTGACGCCCGATCGTTCGCCGATCCTCGGCAAGACGCCGGTCAAGGGCCTGTACGTCAATTGCGGCTGGGGTACTGGCGGCTTCAAGGCGACGCCCGGCGCGGCGGACCTGCTCGCCTGGACGATCGCCAAGGACGAGCCGCACCCGATCAACGCGCCCTTCACGCTCGAGCGGTTCCGCGACGGGCGCATGATCGACGAGGCCGCGGCTGCGGCGGTGGCGCACTGATGCTGCTGATCGACTGTCCCTATTGCGGCGAACGCCGCCCCGAGCTCGAATTCGCCTATGCCGGCGAAGCGCATATCGCCCGCCCGGAGCGGCCCGACTCGCTGAGCGACCAGGAGTGGGAAAGCTATCTCTACATCCGCACCAATGCGCGCGGCCGCCATGCCGAACGGTGGCGCCATATCCATGGCTGCGGCCGCTTCTTCAACGCCGTGCGCGACACGGTGAGCGACCATTTCGAGCGCACCTATAAAGCCGGCGAACCGCGCGACACCGGGGGCGCGGCGTGAGCGCGTACCGCGTGGCCGGCAAGGGCCGGGTCGACCGCAACCAGCCGATCGCCTTCACCTTCGACGGCAGGGCGCTGCAGGGCCTCGCCGGCGATACGCTTGCCTCGGCGCTGCTGGCCAACGGAGTCCATCTCGTCGGCCGGTCGTTCAAATATCACCGACCGCGCGGTCTGCTCGCCGCCAGCGTGGAGGAGCCCAACGCCCTGATGGGCGTGGATCGCGGTGCCGGGCGCTACACGCCGAACGTGCGCGCGACGACGATCGAGCTGCATCCCGGCCTGTCAGTCGAGACGCAGAACCGCTGGCCCTCGCTCGGTTTCGATCTCGGCGCTGCCAACGGCCTGTTCTCGGGCCTGCTCCCGGCGGGATTCTACAACAAGACCTTCATGTGGCCGCGCTCGGCGTGGGAGAAGCTCTACGAGCCGGCGATCCGCCGCATGGCCGGGCTGGGCCGCGCGCCGGACGCAATCGATCCGGATCGCTATGCGGCGACCTATGCGCATGTCGATGTGCTGGTGATCGGCGCCGGGCGCGCCGGCCTCACCGCAGCGCTCGAAGCGAGCGCAAACGGCGGCCGCGTGACGATCCTCGACGAGCAGGCCGAGTTCGGCGGCAAGCTGCTCGCCCAGCCGGATCAATGGGATTGGCTCGCGACGACGCTCGCCACCCTGGAGGAGCGCGGCGTCCAGTGCCTGCCGCGCACCACCGCGATCGGCCTGTGGCATGATGGCTTCGCCGGCGCGGTCGAGCGCCTGACCGACCATCTGGCGCCCGACGACACCACCGGCCCGCGCGAGCGCCTGCACCGCATCCGCGCCCAGCACATCATCCTCGCCGCCGGTGCAATCGAGCGGCCGCTGGTCTTCGCCGACAATGATCGCCCCGGCATCATGCTGGCTAGCGCCGCGCAGACCTATCTCAACCGCTACGGCATCGCCGTCGGCAGGGCCGTCGCGCTGATGACGACGCTGGACAGCGGCTATGCGGCGGCGTTCGACCTCGCCGATGCGGGCATCGCCATCGCCGCGATCGTCGACGCCCGGGCCGATATCGCGCCCGAGCTGGTCGATCGCTGCGCCCGGCGCGGCATTCCGCTCGCGACCGGCCAGGTCGTCATCGGCACGCGCGGCGGCAAGCGCGTCAGCGCGATCACCGTCGCCGCCGCCGATGGTGGCGGGCAGCGGCGCACCATTGCCTGCGACGCCCTGCTGATGGCGGGCGGCTGGACGCCCACCGTGCATCTGTGGAGCCATGCCAAGGGCGCGCTCGCCTGGTCGGAGGCGCTCGCCGCCTATGTGCCGGCCGGCACGGTCGCGCAGCTTTCCTGTGTCGGCGCCTGCGCTGGCGAGATCGATCCCGGCAACGGGCTCGCTCTGCCAATGCTGCCCTCCCCGCGCGATCCGGCGACGGTCAAGGCGTTCGTCGATTTCCAGAACGATGTCACCGCGCGCGACATCCGCCTCGCCGTGCGGGAGGGCTTCCGCTCGATCGAGCACGTCAAGCGCTACACCACCAACGGCATGGCCACGGATCAGGGCAAGACCTCGAACCTCAACGGCCTGCAGATCGCGGCTCAGGCGCTGGAGGCCGCACCGGCCTCGGTCGGCCTGACCACCTTCCGTCCGCCCTACACCCCCGCCGGCTTCGGCGCGCTCGCCGGCATCGCCAAGGACGGGCTGTTCCAGCCGGTCCGCAAGACGGCGATCGACGGCTGGGCCGAGAGCAAGGGTGCAGTGTTCGAGAATGTCGCCCAGTGGCGCCGCGCCCGCTATTTCCCGCAGGGTAGCGAGGACATGCACGCCGCCGTCGCCCGCGAATGCCGCGGCGTGCGCCGCTCGGTCGGCATGTTCGACGCGTCGACCCTCGGCAAGATCGAAGTGGTCGGCCCGGATTCGGCCGAATTCCTCAACCGGCTCTACACCAATCCCTGGAAGCAGCTCGCGCCCGGCCGCTGCCGTTATGGCCTGCTGCTGCGCGAGGATGGCTTCATCGTTGACGACGGCGTCGCGGCGCGGCTGAGCGACGACCGGTTCCACGTCACCACCACCACCGGCGGCGCGGCCCGCGTGCTCAACATGATGGAGGATTATCTCCAGACCGAATGGCCGGATCTAGATGTCTGGCTTACCTCGACGACGGAGCAATATGCCGTGATCGCGGTGCAGGGCCCCCGCGCCCGCGACCTGATCGCGCCGTTCGTCGAGGGGATCGATCTGTCGCCGGAGGCGGTGCCGCACATGGCCTATGCGCAGGGGCGGATCTGCGGCGTACCGGCCCGCCTGTTCCGGGTCAGCTTCACCGGTGAACTGGGCTTCGAAGTCAACGTGCCCGCCGGCTATGGCCGCATGGTGTGGGAAGCGTTGTGGGACGAAGGGCGCAAGTACGATATCGTGCCCTATGGCACGGAGACGATGCACGTGCTGCGCGCCGAAAAGGGCTATATCATCGTAGGCCAGGATACTGACGGCACCGTGACGCCGGACGATGCCGGGATCGGCTGGGCGGTCGGGCGAAAAAAGCCCGACTTTGTCGGCAAGCGCTCGCTGGCGCGCGCTGAACTGCAGCGGCCCGACCGCAAGCAGCTGGTCGGCTTGCTGACCGACGATCCGGCGCTGGTGCTGGAGGAAGGCGCCCAGATCGTGGTTGATCCCGGCGCCGCCATTCCGATGCCGATGATCGGCCATGTCACCTCCTCCTATTGGAGCGAGACTGTCGGCCGGTCGATCGCGCTGGCGCTGGTCGCCGGCGGTCGGGCCAAGATCGGACAGCGAATCCATGTGCCGATGCCCGGCGCCACGCACCGGGCGACCGTGACCGACACGGTCTTCTACGATCCCGAAGGCGAGCGGTTGAATGGTTGAGGTGATGATTCCGGTCCCCGTCGCTCCGGCGGTCCATGACGGGGTGACCATCGTCGCGGGTGCGCCCCAGGCGCGCTTCAGCCTGCGCGCGCGGGACACCACCGGCCTGCCCGCGGCGATCATGTCGACGGCGGAGATCGACCATGGCACGGCGCTGTGCCTCGGGCCCGACGAGTGGCTGTTGCTCCTGTCGGCAGGCGCTCCTGCCCCGGTCCCGGCCGGCGTTCATGCCGTCACGGATGTCAGCCACCGCGCGATCGGCCTGATCCTCGACGGGGCCAATGCCGCGGCCCTGCTCCAGACCGGCTGCCCGCTCGATCTTTCGCTCCCGGCCTTCCCGGTCGGCCGGGCGACGCGCACTGTGTTCGAAACGGTGGAGATCATACTGTGGCGACAGTCGGCCACACGTTTCCGCGTCGAGACCTGGCGCTCGTTCGCGCCGTGGTTATGGGATGCGCTGAATCTGGCCGCCGGCGACCTCAAGACGCCGGCAGCCTGATCAGGCGGTCATTTCGGCGCCCACGCGCAGATCCCGATCGTCGCGCCGGCGGCGACCCGCTTGTCCGCTTCGGCTACTGCCACCGTGATCGACTTGCCGCCGCTGCACAGCACGCGCTGCCCGGTGAAGCCGGCAAGCTCGATCAGCGCCTGATCCCAGTGGCGATATTGCACGTCATGGCCTTCATCTGGATAGACGCGCAGCTCGGTGACGTTGGGATAATGCTTCCGCCAATATTCCGCCTGGTCCATCGTCACCAGCGGATCGCTGCCGCCCTGATAGATGGTGACGGGCGCCATCACTTTGGAAACATCGGCACCGGGTTTGCAGTAACGCTGCATCTCGGCCGCCTCCGGGGTTGGATCGCCCATCTGGCCGCGGATGAAGAAGGTCCGGGCACCCTCTTCGAACGCGCGATCGGCGAAGCCCGGGATGCGGCGGGTCGGGCTGGTCTGCGGGAAGTCCCACCAGCTTTGCGGATTCTGGATGGTCGGCGCGATGCGCGCGCTCACCGTCGCCAGCGGCACGCCGCACTGCGGACCGTCGGGCTTGCTCGCCGCGGTGGCCAGCAGGTGGAGCGAGATCACCCGCTCCGGCATGGCTGACGCCACGGCCGCGATGTACGGCCCGCCGCCCGAGATCGCGACACCCGCGAAGCGCTTCACGCTCAGCGAATCCAGCACGGCCTTCACTTCGCCGGCATAGTCCGTCACGCCCCAATCGGCCTGATAGGCGGTGTCGCCGAAGCCGTTCCGTTCGACGGTGATGAAACGCAGATGGAGCTGGCGGCGCAGCGTCTTCAGGAAATCGGTCATGCCCGCGGCCCGCGCGCTGGTGCCCGTGCCGCCCACGAACAGCACCGGCCGCCAGCCTGCTTCCCCGGTATCGGTGAAATGAACGATCCGGCCGGACGGCAGGGTCAGCGATTGCACCGCCGCCCCTATCTCGTCGAAGCCGGCCTGGATCGGGCCGATGGCCGGGACCGAAGGCTGCTCGGCCTGCGCCGCGGCCGCGCTCGATCCCGCCAGAAGTGCTGCTGCGATCCAGGGCTTCATCGCTTATTCCTTCATCAGCTGGTTGTCGTTGGTGGCATGGCGATGCGCCTGCCGGCGCCTTCGGGGGCAGCGAGCCCCGCCTGCGCCGCGGCCAGGGCAGCGACGCGTCCGGCCGGAACACCCGTGGCGGATGCGCCACGTCCGCTGGCTGCATCGACATGGACGAGCATCTGCTCGGCAGTCGCGACGCGCACGCCATCGGAACGGACCAGCGTGTGGAACAGATGCAGCCGCTTGGCGTCGGCGCCCAGAATCTGGGTCGTCGCCTGCAGCATGTCGCCGGCCTTGGTCTCACCGAGGTGACGAATATGAGTCTCGACCATGAACCAGCTGCCATGATCCGCCAGATAGGCGGCATCGACGCCGATATGGCGCAACAGCGCATCGGTGGTGTCGCCGAACACCTGCAGATAGCGATGCTCGGTCATATGGCCGTTATAGTCGATCCACTCGTCCGCAACCCTGGCCGAGTGCAGCGTCAGCGGCGCGCTCTCGTCGACCGTCGCCGTAGGCGCCGGCAGGGCCGCCATCAGGCGCTGCGCAAAGCCGGCCAGCGTCGCCCCGGCCCCGTAATCCTGCCCACGTAGCGCCGACAGGACGGCGATCAGCGAATCGTCGCGAATCCGCTCCAGCTCCCGGATCGAGGCAGTGCCGGCCTGGTCGTCGGACTGGCCGGCCACCAGATCGATCAGCTCGTCGGTCAGCTCCGGCGCCTCCAGCTTGGTCCAGGGCAGTTTCAGCGCGGGGCCGAACTGCTCCAGGAAATGCCGCATGCCTTCCTCGCCGCCCGCCATGCGGTAGATCAGGAACGTGCCCATGAATGACCAGCGCAGGCCGGCGCCGTAGCGCACGGCATCGTCGATCTCCTCGGTCGTCGCGATGCCGTCCCGCACCAGCCACAGCGCCTCGCGCCACAAGGCCTCGAGCAGGCGATCGGCGATGAAGCCATCGATCTCCTTGCGCACGTGCAGCGGATGCATGCCGATGGCGGTGTAGATCTCCGCCGCGCGCTGCCTGGTCATGTCGGAAGTGCCGTCGCCGCCGCAGATCTCGACCAGCGGCAACAGATAGACCGGGTTGAACGGATGGCCGACGACGAGCCGTTCGGGATGCGCCATGCCGGACTGGAGCCGGGTCGGCAGCAGGCCGGAGGTCGACGATCCGATCACCACGTCGGGCCGGGCCGCGCGATCGATCGCGGCGAGCACGGCGATCTTCAAATCCTCGCGCTCGGGCAGGCTTTCCTGCACGAAGTCCGCGTCGCTCACCGCATCCTCAACTGAGGTCGCCAGCCGCAACCGGCCCTCGGCCGGCAGCAGGCCCGGCAGCAGCTTGCCCCAGGCCCGCCGTGCGCCGTCGATCACCGTTTCCAGCTTGCGGCCGATCTCGGGATCGGGATCGTACATCGCGACATCCACGCCGTTGAGCAGGAAGCGCGCCGCCCATCCGGCACCGATCACCCCGCCACCCACCAGCCCGACGCGCCTGATGTCCCCGGCCATGGTTACGCCGCCTTCCGCAGCTGGAGCTTCTCGCGCACTTCGGCCGGCCCCATCACGCGCACGTTCATCGCCTCGATGATGGTCCTCGCGCGATTCACGAGATCGCCGTTGGACGCCCGCACGCCGCGCGACAGGTTGAGATTGTCCTCCAGGCCGACCCGGACGTTGCCGCCCGCCAGCACTGCCATCGCGACGAACGGGATCTGCCGCGCGCCGATCGAGAAGCCGCTGAAGATCGCGCCGGGCGGCAGCTGGTTGACCATGGTCATCACCGTCGTGGGATCGTCCGGCGCGCCATAGGGGATGCCCATGCACAGCTGGATCATCAGCGGATCGTCGAGCAGGCCCTCGCGGATCAGCTGCTTCACGAACACCAGATGGCCGAAATCGAATACTTCCAGCTCGGGCCGGACGCCCAGTTCCTGCACGCGCTTCGCCATCGCGCGGAGGTGGGACGGCGTGTTGGTCATCACATAATCGCCGGCGGAGAAGTTCATCGTGCCGCAATCGAGCGTGCAGATTTCCGGCAGCAATTCCTCGACATGGATCAGGCGTTCGAGCGGACCGACCATGTCGGTGCCGTCGGGATTGAGCGGCAGCGGCGTTTCGCCCGTACCGAACACCAGATCGCCGCCCATGCCCGCGGTCAGGTTAATGATCACATCGGTGTCGGAGGCACGGATTCGCTCCACGACTTCACGGTACAGCGCCGGATCGCGGCTGCCCTTGCCCGTCGCCGGATCGCGAACATGGATATGCGCGATCGACGCACCCGCCTGGGCCGCCTCGATCGAGGCATTGGCGATCTGTTCGGGCGTTACGGGCACGCCGGGATGACGGTCCACGGTCTCTCCTGCGCCGGTAACCGCACAGGTAATGAAAACCTCGCTCTGCATCGCATCCTCGCTTGAACTGTTGCCGCAAGATTGATCGCCGATGCGGGGTTCGTCGTTACTGAAAACGACAATATCCGTGCATTGCACGACATTATTGTGCAGCCTCGCCGTGGATGACCGCCGCAGCATCCCACACCGAGTCGATCGACTTCCTGCTCGTCGAGGGGTTCTCGGCGATGGCATTCTTCTCGGCGGTCGAGCCCCTGCGGGTCGCCAACCGGCTCGCCGGCCGGGCGCTGTTCTGCTGGCGCCTGTTCTCGCCGGACGGCCAGCCCGTCGCGGCGTCGAGCGGGATGCGGATCGTTGCGGATCTGCCGCTCGCTGCGCTGGCAGCGCCCGGGACTCTCGTCATCTGCGCCGGCTTTCGGCCCGAGCGCGGCTTGCCCCGCGCGCACTTCGCGATCCTGCGCCGCTTCGCGCGCGACGGCGGCCGGTTTGGCGCGCTCGACACCGGAATCGAGCTGCTTGCCCGGGCCGGCCTGGCCGGCCGCGGGCCAGTCAGCATCCATTGGGAGGCAGCACCGGAGTTCCGGGAACGCTGGCCCGACATCGCGGTCACCGACGCGCTCTACACCATCGGGGATCGCGTCTCGACCTGTGCCGGCGGCACGGCCGCGCTCGATCTGATGCTCGAACGGATCGCACGGACTCAGGGCGTGCCCTTCGCCAACGCTGTGTCGGAACAGCTGATCCATGATCGCATTCGCCCGGCGGGCGAGCAGCAGCGCATGCCGCCCGGCCTGCGCCTCGCGACGCGCAACCGGACCGTGCTGGCCGTCGTGGCGCTGATGGAGGCGAACCTGGAAATGCCGCTCGATTCGGTCGCCCTCGCCGATCGCGCCGGGCTTTCCGTGCGCCAGATGGAGCGGCTGTTCCGCGATCATCTCGGCAGCACGCCCCAGGGTCATTACCGCAGCGTCCGGCTCAAACATGCCCGGCGGATGATCGAGGAAAGCGATGCGCGGGTGCTGGAGGCAGCCCTCGCTACGGGGTTCGATTCAGCCTCGGCCTTTGCCCGCACCTATCGCCGGGCATTCGGCGAGAGCCCCGCCGCACGGCGCCGACGCCCCGCCTGAACCAGTACTGATTTACCCCCTTGCGGGCCTGTCCGGTGCCCCGCAGCATCGTGCGTGTGTGTACGCACGTATACGTGCGGCGTGCACCTGATGCCAGAAAAGGGAGTCCGCCGCTTGTCGACCCAACCCCTCATCGAAACCCGCTCGATCGATTTCGTGCCGCTGACGGAACGTCACGGCAAGGTCTGGCACCTGTGGCCGATCTGGTTCGTCGGGGACGCGCATCTCGCCACGCTCGCGACTGGTGCCCTGGGTATTTCGCTGGGGCTGAACATGTTCTGGTCGGCGGTCGCGATCCTGTGCGGTTGTGCGCTCGGCACATTCTTCATGGCCTTCCACGCCGCACAGGGGCCGCAGCTCGGCCTGCCGCAGATGATCCAGTCGCGGCCGCAATTCGGCTATCGCGGCGCGCTGCTGGTGTGGGTCGTCGCGCTGGTGACCTATGTCGGGTACAACGCCTTCAACCAGGTGCTCGGCGCCCACACGATGCACGAGCTTGCCGGGCTGCCGACCGGGCCGACCATGGCCATCTTCACCATCGCCTCGGTCGGGATCGCCCTGATCGGCTATGATCTGATCCACCGCGCGCAACGCGTGCTGGCCTTTGCCCTGATCGCGATCCTGGCGGTGTTCACGGTCGGTGCCGCGATCGTGGTCGAATGGCCCGCGGGCCAGCTCGATCCTCATGTGTTCGCGGCGATCCCGTTTCTGATCCAGCTGTTCGCCGCAGCCGCCTATCAGCTCAGCTGGTCGATCTATGTCTCGGATTATTCCCGCTATCTGCCGCCGGACGTAGGCGTGCGCGCCGCCTTCTGGTGGACCTTTGCCGGCGCAATGATCGGCGGGGTGTGGATGATGCTCGTCGGCGCGACCGCGGCCGCGGCGCTGCCCGGCACGAACGTGATCGCGGCGGCGCGCGCCGTCGGCGATCTGATCTTCCCCGGCTTCGGCCTGGTCCTGCTGATCGTGGCTTTTGCCGGCCTCATCACGGCCACCTCGCTCAATTTCTACGGCGCCTCGCTGACCCTGCTCAGCATTACGGATTCCTTCGTGAAACTGCGCAACACGGTCAGGGAACGGATCGGCTCACTGCTGATCGTAACCGCTGCCGCCAGCCTGCTGGCCTTCTCCGCATCAGGGGATTTCATGCACCAATATGAATTGCTGCTGTCGGTGCTGCTGTATCTTTTCACGCCCTGGACCGCGATCAACCTGATCGATTTCTACATCGTCCGGCACGGCACATATTCCATCCCCGACATCTTCGATCCCGACGGCATTTACGGCCGGTGGAACTGGCGCGGCCTGACCAGCTACGCGATCGGCTTTGTCGCGATGGTGCCGTTCTTCTCGACGCATTTGTTCACCGGCTTCGCCGCACGGGCGATCGGTGGCGCCGATATCTCGATGCTCATCGGGCTGCCGGTGTCGGCGATCGCCTATCTGTGGCTTTGCCGGGTGCCCGGACTGGTGCGCGAGAAATAACCATCAGCGGGCACCCGGGGCGGGACGGTTCCACCCGATCCGGAGCATTAGCAAAGCCACGCTTGACCATAAGAATGCATTTTCCCAGCCTCGTGCACCGGGAGGAGTTCGGCAGGACTCCGGGAGGAAGAACACCGGATCGAGCGTAAACGCGCCGGCCCGAAGACGTGACCGCTACAACCATATTGGGGGAAATTTATGACACGTCGACACCTTCTTTCCAGCGCAGCGGGCTTTGTCCTGATCGCCTCGGCGATGCCGGCCAACGCACAGAGCGTCGATCAGGCCGCTGCCGCTGCTCCGGACGAAACGACCGACATCGTCGTTTACGGACGCGGCGAGACCCGGCAGGTCCAGACCCTGACCGCAGTGGATATCGGGGCGGCCGTGCCAGGCACCAGCCCGCTCAAGGTTCTGGCCAAGCTGCCAAGCGTTTCCTTCCAGTCCGCGAACCCGCTCGGCACCAACGAATGGTCGACGCGCATCGCGGTCCGTGGCTTCAGCCAGAGCCAGCTCGGCTTCACGCTCGACGGCGTCCCGCTCGGCGACATGAGCTACGCCAACTTCAACGGCCTGCACATCAGCCGCGCGATCGCTTCCGAGAATATCGGCAGCACGCGGATCGCGCAGGGCGCGGGTTCGCTCGATACGCCCTCCAGCTCCAATCTGGGTGGCACGATCCAGTTCTTCAGCAAGGATCCCGAGGACACGATGAATGTCGATGCCGAGGCAAGCTTCGGCAGCAACAACAATCTGCGGCTGTTCGGCCGCATCGAATCCGGAGACATCGGTGGCGGTGTGAAGGGCTATGTCAGCGGCTCCTTCCTCGATGCACCGAAATGGAAGGGCCAGGGCAAGCAGGAAGCCTGGTCGATCAACAGCAAGCTCGTCGCCCCGCTCAGCGACACGGCGAAGATCACTGCCTTTGCGAACTATTCGAACTACAAAGACGACGATTACATGGATACGTCGCCGGCCCTGATCAAGAAATTCGGCTGGGACTGGGATTATCTGCGTAATGATTATGCGACCGCGCTCGCGATCGCCAGCAATCTCCAGTCCGGCACTTATTGCGCCAGCTATGCCGGCTACAGCCAGACGATCTGCGGTGACGACACCTATTACGACGGTTATGGCCTGCGCAAGGATCTGTTGCTGGGCGCTACGCTCGACGCGGAGCTCGGTGACGCGCTCACTCTCAAGCTGACGCCCTATTATCATCACAATGACGGCATCGGCACCTGGTGGACTCCCTATGTCCCAACCCCCGGCGGCGCGAAGCTTTCGGTCCGCTCGACGGCCTATGAGATCGATCGCGGTGGGCTGAGCGGGTCGCTGACCTACAAGATCGCCAACCACGAGCTTTCGGTCGGCGGCTGGTACGAGCACAATGCCTATGATCTGGGCCGCCTGTTTTACCCGCTGGCGGCGGGCGCGACGTCAAGCCTCGGCCCGCGCGAATGGCCGAAGAATCCGTTCAGGACCCAGTACAGCTACCACTTCACGATCAATACCCTGCAGTATTTCGTTCAGGACAGCTGGCAGGTTACCGACGCATTCAAGATCAATGCCGGCTTCAAGGGCCTGCAGGTCAAGATCGATAATGAATTCGATCCGGTTAGCGACGACCTGACCCGTGACACGTCTGGCAAGCTCAAGGCGAAGGACATGTTCCTGCCGCAGGTCGGCGCGAACTATACGCTCAGCAGCCAGTTCGAGCTGTTCGCCAGCTATGCGGAGAACATGCGCGCTTACACCACGGAGCCGTTCCAGACGAACAAGGTCGGCTTCGCGGCGATCAAGGACAAGATCAAGCCTGAGACTTCCTGGACGGTCGAGGGCGGTCTCCGCTTCCATCTGCCCAAGTTCGAGGGCTCGATCGCAGGATATCACGTCAAGTTCGAGAACAGGCTCCTGTCGGTGCAACCGGGCTCGATCGTGCAGGGCGCCGCCTCGGCATTGGCC
Source organism: Parasphingomonas zepuensis (assembly GCF_036663735.1). Classification (NCBI taxonomy): domain Bacteria; kingdom Pseudomonadati; phylum Pseudomonadota; class Alphaproteobacteria; order Sphingomonadales; family Sphingomonadaceae; genus Parasphingomonas; species Parasphingomonas zepuensis. Next base: position 168,513 of record NZ_JAXOJO010000006.1, read on the forward strand.
AATGTCGGCTCGGTCACCACGAACGGCGTTGAGGTGGCGGGCACGTACAACATCACCCGCGCCTTCTCGCTCTACAGCTCCTATGCCTATACGGACGGCAGCTACGACCAGGACACGCGGGATGGGAACGGAGCCCTGCTTGCCGCAAGCAAGGACAAGAGCGTGATCGCGGTGCCGAAGCACCTGATCAATGGCGAGATCGCCTATGACGACGGCGCGATCATCGGTCGTCTGAATGTCGCCTATCAGAGCAAGCGCTATTACACCTACAACAACGACGCCAGCGTCAAGGGTTATGCGCTCGTCGATCTGACCGCCGGCTATCGTTTCCACACCGACGACATGCTCAACGGCCTCGAACTCCAGGTGAACGTCACCAACCTGTTCGACAAGAAATACATCGCGACGATCGGACAGAACGGCTTCGCTTATTCGGATCCGGGCGGCACGCTTCAGTCGATGCTGGTCGGTGCGCCCCGCCAGGTGTTCGCCACGCTCCGCAAGAAGTTCTGATCGCCGACCCCGGCCTTCCACCCAGGAAGGCCGGGGTCGTCTTTTCGAAAGGCGCCGAATGTCGTCGACCCAGCGCCGCGATTTCCTCAAGACCATTGCCGCCGCCATCGCGGCCGGCACGATACCCGCCCCGATCGGTCATGCTTTGGCGCTGCCGGCCAACCGGCGGACCGGATCGATCATGGATGTCGAGCATGTGGTGATCCTGATGCAGGAAAACCGCTCCTTCGATCATTATTACGGCACGTTGCGCGGCGTGCGCGGCTTCGGCGATCCCCGCCCCTTGATGCTGCGCAGCGGAAAATCCGTGTTCCACCAGCCGACCCCGGATGGCACTGGCAAAGTGCTGCCCTTCCACCTCGACAGCAAGGCCTCCAACGCGCCCGGGATGAAGAGCCTCGACCATAGCTGGAAGGGGCCGTTCGCCGAATGGGCGAATTACGATGTGTGGATCAAGCACAAGACCGCGCTGACGATGGGGCATTTCAAGCGCGACGACATTCCCTTCTATCACGCGCTGGCTGACGCCTTCACCATCGGCGACAATTATTTCTGCTCGCTGCACGGCCCGACAAACCCCAATCGCATGTATCTCTTTTCAGGGACCAGCGGCCTCTCGGCGGGCGACGATCGCCCGCAGGTCGTCCACAATGTCGATGACGGCAACTGGACGGCCGACATGACCCGCGACAAGGCGAATTACGCGGCGATGGGCTGGACGACCTATGCCGAGCGCCTGCAGACCGCCGGAATCGATTGGCGCGTCTATCAGGAATGGGAAAATTACGGCGACAACTCGCTGGCCTATTTCAAGCAGTTCCGCGGGCTCGATCCGGCAAGCGAGCTTTATCGCCGTGCCCGCGCCTATGCGCCGGGATCGAGCAGCGAGACCGCCAGGACGTCCGAGGCGCAATATCTCGTCGAGGATTTCGCCGCCGACATACGCGCCGATCGCCTGCCGCAAGTCTCCTGGATCGTGGCGCCGTACAAATATACCGAACATCCCGAAGCGACGCCCGCCCACGGCGAATCCCTCGTCTCCCGCCTGATCGCCGCGCTTGTCGCCAATCCGGCGGTCTGGGCAAAGACCGCGTTCATCATCAACTATGACGAGAATGACGGCTTCTTCGATCATGTTCCCGGCCCGGTGCCGGCGATCGATCGCGCCCAGGGACTCAGCACGGTCGACATGGCGGGCGAAAGCTACAAGGGCGCGCCGGTCGGGCTCGGCATTCGCGTTCCGCTGCTCGTCGTCTCGCCCTGGACGCGCGGTGGGTGGGTCAATTCCGAGCTGTTCGATCACACCTCGGTCATCCGCTTCCTCGAACGGCGCTTCAGCGTATCGGAGCCGAACATCACGCCGTGGCGGCGGAGCGTCACTGGCGATCTTACCTCGATGTTCGATTTCGCCGATCCCGACCGCTCGGCGCTGCACAGCCTGCCTTCGGTCGACGGAAATCTGAGGCGCACCGCCGCCGCTGCGACACTCCCGCCGCCGGTCCCGCCCACCCGGCAAGCCATGCCGGTTCAGGATGCCGGGCAACGTCCTGCCCGTCCCCTGCCTTACCGGCTCTCCGTCCGCGATGTCCGCCAGGCCGATGGCGGCTGGGCCCTCGAATTCGCCAATACGGGCAGTCTCGGCGCGGTGTTCGCGGTGCACGACCGCGCCGGCAGCGCTGGCCCGTGGACCTATACCGTCTCGCCGGGTGCGCGCCTCACCGATCGCCCGCCGGGCCTTCCCGCTGGCTCCTATCGGCTGGTCGTGCAGGGCCCGAACGGCTTCCTGCGCGAGCTCGCCGGCAGCGACCCGGCGCCGGTCGTCGCGCTCGAAGAAGCGGGAAATACCGTGATCCTCAAACTCGCCAACCCGACCGACCGGCCCTGCCGCCTGACCGTCCGCGCGCTCGCCTATGACCAGGCCGCACCGGTCACGATCGTCCTGAAACCCGGCGAGACCCGGACGATCCGGCGTCCTATCGCCGCCAGCCATCATTGGTACGATCTGCTGGTGACCGGCGAGGACGGCTTTACCCGCCGGTTCGCAGGACATGTCGAAACCGGCCGCCCGAGCTGGTCCGATCCCGCCATGGGCAGCTTGGCAATCGGATAATCGTTACGCCTATGGATTATCGACGTCTTAAACCGGCACGACCGTCGTATATTTCGTCAGCGACAGCGCGAAATGCGACGATGCCCCGCCGACCGAGGGATGGTCGAGCAGCGTGCGCATGAGGAAATGCTCGTAATCGGCGACATCGGCCACGACCACGCGCAGCAGATAATCCCATTCCCCCGACATCGAGAAACATTCCATGATCTCGGGCCGGGAGCGGACGAATTCCTCGAACCGGACGATGCTGTCGCGCGCATGGCTCTTCATGCGGACTTCGCACAGCACATTGACCCCGCGCCCGACCTTCTCGGCATCGACCAGCCGCACCGTCGCGGTCAGCACGCCTGCCGCCTCGAGCGCCTTGATCCGGCGCCAGCAGGACGCGGTCGAACTGCCGACCCGCGCCGCGAGCTCGGCGCTGCTGAGCGAGGCGTCGGCCTGCAGTTCGCAGATGATCCTTTTGTCGATTGCATCCATCATGACATTTTGTTTCAGAAATCGCTCCATCCTGATCGCGATCGATCAATAATCCGCTGAAAGCCTGCCATTTTGGAAAGCACGCCCACGCGTCCCGTGCAAGATATCCATCATGGAAGATATTCAGGCAAGACATCCCGATGGCGCCGCTCCCGACTGGACCATCCCGCAGGACTGGCACCGCTATACGCCGGCCGAACATGCGATGTGGGACAGGCTATTCGAACGCCAGGCAAAGCTCCTGCCCGGCCGCGTCGCCCCAGAATTCATCGAAGGGCTCGACGTCCTGCGCATGTCCAAACCCGGCATCCCCGACTTCGCCGAATTGTCCGACCGGCTGATGAAGGCAACCGGCTGGCAGGTCGTCGCGGTGCCCGGCCTGATCCCCGACGACGTCTTCTTCGACCACCTCGCAAACCGCCGTTTCGTGTCCGGAAACTTCATCCGCACGCCCGAGCAATGCGATTATCTACAGGAGCCGGACATCTTCCACGACGTGTTCGGCCATGTGCCGCTGCTCGCCAATCCGGTCTTCGCCGATTACATGCAGGCGTACGGCCAGGGCGGCCAGCGCGCGGCTGGCCTCGGTCTGATCGCCAACCTGTCGCGGCTCTATTGGTACACGGTCGAGTTCGGCCTGATCCGCAACGGCGACGATCTCAACATCTACGGCGCCGGCATCGTCTCTTCCTATGGCGAGACTCAGTTCGCGCTCGACAATCCATCGCCCAACCGGCTCGGCTTCGATCTCACGCGCGTGATGCGCACGAAATACCGGATCGACGATTACCAGCAGACCTATTTCGTGATCGACAGCTTCGAGGATCTGCTGCGGCAGACGCTCGATACCGATTTCGGCCCGGTCTATGCCGCACTGGCTGGCCAGCCGGACATCGAGATCGAGACGATCCTGCCCGACGATCGCGTGATAACCCGCGGAACCCAGGCTTATGCCCATGGCAAGCTGGTGGCGGCATGACCGTTCAACCAGCCCTTGCGGTGATCCATGGCCACGCTCCGATGTTCGGGCCACTGCGTCCCCAGCCCGCCGACGCGCTGCTGGCGCTGATCGGCATGCACCGAGCCGACCCCCGGCCGGACAAGATCGATCTCGGCGTGGGCGTGTACCGCGACGCGCTCGGCGCCACGCCCGTACTGCGCGCCGTCAAGGCGGCCGAGGCGGCGCTGGTGCGCGATCAGCCGACCAAAGCCTATATCGGGCCGGAAGGCGACGCCCGCTTCACCGAACTGCTCGCCCCGATCGTCTTCGGCCCCGCCATGGCGGTGTCGGAGCGGCTGACCGGCGTGCAGACCCCCGGCGGCACCGGCGCGCTGCGGCTCGGCGCCGACCTGCTCCACCGCGCCGGCATGACCGGCCGGGTCTGGATCGGCACGCCGACCTGGCCCAATCACGCCCCAATCTTCGAAGCGGCCGGCCTCACGGTCGCGGCACACGCCTATTACGATCACGACACCTCGACGCTCGATTTCGCGGCGATGATGGCCGACCTCAAATCTGCCGTGCGCGGCGATGTCGTGCTGCTGCACGGCTGTTGCCACAATCCCACCGGCACCGGTTTCTCGATCGCTCAGTGGCGCGCGCTGGCCGACGATTTCGCGGCACGCGGAATCCTGCCCTTTATCGACCTGGCCTATCAGGGCCTGGGGGATGGCCTTGAGGAAGACGCCGCCGGCATGCGCATCCTGCTTGAGGCAGTGCCGGAAGCCCTGATCGCCTATAGCTGCGACAAGAATTTCGGCCTCTACCGCGAACGTCTTGGCGCGCTGTGGGCGCTTTCGACGAATGCCGCAGCTGTTCCGCCAGTGCGCGGCAACCTGCTGGTGCTGGCGCGTAGCCTCTGGTCGATGCCGCCGGACCACGGCGCGGCGACTGTACGGGTCATCCTCGAAAACCCGGGCCTGACAGAGCTGTGGCGCACCGAACTGGAGGAGATGCGCGTCAGCGTCGGCAGCTTGCGGACTGCCCTGGCCGCGGCCGAGCCGCGGCTCGCCGCGATCGCGGAGCAGCGCGGGCTGTTCGCTATCCTGCCGATCGACGCGGCTGCGGTCGCGGCGCTGCGCGCGGATCACGGCATCTACATGGCCGGTTCCGGCCGGATCAACGTGGCCGGGCTGCACCTCGACAGCATCGCGCGCTTCGCCGCCGCCCTTGCCCCCTATCTGCCGGCGTAAGCCAGGAGTTTTCAGCGTGCCAATTATCGACGACACCCACGATCCCCGCCGCACAAGCTGGGTCGCCACCGCTGCTGGCCACCGGGACTTCCCGATCCAGAACCTGCCGCTAGGCGTCTTTTCGCCGCCGGGCGAAGCGCCGCGCGGAGGAATCGCGATCGGGGATTCGATCCTGGATCTGAAAGCTCTCACCGAGAGCGGTCTGCTGGAAGGCGACGCCCTTGGCGCGGCCGAGGCAGCCGCGGGACCGACGCTCAATCCGTTGCTGGCGCTTGGGGCCGGGCCCCGACGAGCGCTCCGCGCGCGGGTGTCGACGCTGCTGTCCGACCCGGCCCATGCGGCAGCGATCACACCGCTGCTGTTCGAGGCGGCGGACTGCACGATGCACCTGCCGGCGACGATCGGCGACTATACCGATTTCTATGTCGGCATTCACCACGCGATCAATATCGGGCGGCTGTTCCGCCCGGACAATCCGCTGCTGCCCAACTACAAGCACGTCCCGATCGGTTATCACGGCCGCGCCTCGTCGGTCGGCGTATCGGGCGCGCCCGTGCGGCGACCCAATGGCCAGCTCAAGCTCCCCGATGCGGAAGCGCCGGTCTTCGGCCGCTCCGCCCGGCTCGATTATGAGCTCGAAATGGGCGTGTGGATCGGGCCCGGGAATGCGGCGGGCGAGATGATCCCGATCGCGGATGCCCCCAGGCACATCGCCGGATTGTCGCTGCTGAACGACTGGTCCGCTCGTGACTTGCAGGCCTGGGAATATCAGCCGCTCGGCCCGTTCCTGGCCAAGAGCTTCGCCACGACGATCTCGCCCTGGATCGTGACGGAGGAGGCGCTGGCCCCGTTCCGGATTGCCCAGCCGGAACGGCCAGCGGAAGATCCCCGGCCCCTGCCCTATCTCGATGGCGCGGACGATCAGGCGCACGGTGCTTATGCGATCACGCTGGAAGCCTGGATCGAAACGGCGCGGATGCGTGACGCGGGGATCGAACCGCATCGCCTGAGCCACGGCCCGGCCAGCAACATGTACTGGACGGTTGCGCAGATGGTGACTCACCACGCCTCCAACGGCTGCAACCTCAACCCCGGCGACCTGCTCGGCACCGGCACGATCTCGGCCCCGACCGAAGACGGCTATGGCAGCCTGATCGAGCTCAGCCGGGGCGGACAGCAGGCGATCACCCTGCCCGGCGATGAAACCCGCCGCTTCCTGGAAGATGGCGACGCGCTCATCCTGACCGGACGGATGGAAGCCGAGGGCTTCGTCCCGATCGGTTTCGGCCCCTGCATGGGCGTCATCGGCCCGGCCGCGCCGCGTCCGTGACTGGGGCGCGCCTTTCCACGACGCCCGCGGGGATAAGATTGTGCGCCCTCGACGAGATCCCCGCGGGGACCGCGCGCAATTTCGTCGTACAGCTCGATGCCGGCCGGTTCCACGGCTTCGTGGTCCGGCGCGGGCACGAGGTCAGCGGCTATGTCGATCGTTGTCCCCATGCCGGCATGCCCCTCGCCCACGAGCTCGACCAGTATCTCACGCCGGACGGCACACTGATCCAGTGCGACTGGCACGGCGCGCTGTTCGAGATTGAGGATGGCCGGTGCATCGCCGGCCCGTGCAAGGGGGCAAGGCTGACGGCATGGCCGGTCGCCGTGAAGGACGATGTCATCAGGACGGCCGCTGCGCCGGGAGAGGAGTCGCACGATGGACGCACTGACCCAGCATGAGCGGGACACCGCGCTACAGACAGTGCCGGACTGGAGCTATGACGAACTGCGCGGCGCGCTGTATCGGCGGATCGTGCTCGCGGATTTTTCGGCCGCGTTCGGATTGATGACCCGGATCGCGCTGGCTGCAGAGAAGAGCGACCATCATCCCGAATGGTTCAACGTCTATAACCGGCTCGAGATCTGGCTGACGACGCATGACGCCGGCGGCGTCTCCGTCCGCGATACCACGATGGCGAGCACGATCGACCGGCTGCTGCAGGCCAGCTGAGGGGCGTCAGGCGGGGACGCTGGCCGATCGCTGCTCAGGCAACACACCGAACAGATCAGCGGCCCGCTCGATCAGCGCCGCCGGCAACGACCGCGAACGGCGTGCGGCGAGATCGAAACAGACAGTGCGCGCGACGAGGGTTGCGCACAGCCGGTCATCGGATCGCGCGAAGATCCGCAGCTCCGTCGTGATGGAGCTGCGCCCCAACGCCACCACGCGCCCGTCGATCCGGATCAAGGCACCCATGGGCAGCTCGGCACGATACTCCAGCTCGTGCCGCACATCGGCCCAACCCTGCTGCGCGATCTGGCCGGCTGCCGGATCGTAACCCAGCGCCGCAAAGAGCTGATAGGAAGCGTCGTCGAAAAAGGCGAGGTAATGCCGGGTCGTCAAATGCCCCATGGCATCGCACAGCCAGGGATGGACCACCCCGAATCCGCATTCGACATAGCCGTCAGCCATGATTGCCGACCTCCCAGCCATGCGCGGAGATATTGGCCTTGGCGAAGCTCAGTGGCGTTGCCTCTAGCGGGATGGCCAGGCTGTCGTTCCACCGATTGAAGAAGCCGTACAGCGAGACGACCGCCAGCAATTCGACGATCTCGATTTCGCTATAGTGCCGCTTCAGCTCCGCGACGTCCTCGTCCTGAACGCCGGACGGTGCCTGGCCAGCCAGCTGCGCGAACCGCAGCGCCGCGCGCTCGGCCTCGCTGAACAAGGGGCTGCGCTCATAATCCCAGACCGCGGCGACTTTCTCCGAACCCGCGCCGTGCGCCGCGTTGCTGGCGGTATGCGCCGAGCAATAACGGCACCCGGCCGACATGCTGGCCAGATAACCGGCCAGATATTTGAGCTCGGCGGGCAGCGAGCCTCCACCCATCACGGCCTGCCACAGGCCGAGCGTGCCCTGCAGGATATCGGGACGATAGCCGAGCGTCGCCACGCTGCCCGGCAGTTCGGCAAAATCCTTCAGGAACGGCGCTACGTCGACGCCGCGCTCCTGAAGCTGATCGATGGTGAGCGCCGTGATGCGTGCCATCTCAGCCCTCCCATTCGGCATTGCCGTCGACGCCGACGATCTGGCCAGTGATGTGGTGCGCCGCATCCGAGGCGAAGAACCACGCCATCTCGCCGATCTCGCTCGGCTGGATCTTGGTGCGCAGCGAGATGTAGCCGAGCGCCTCGGCCTCGACTTCGGGCACGGTGCGGCCGCTCCGTTCCGCCGCGCGTGCCATGATTCCGCGCATCCGCTCGGTATCCATGAATCCCGGCCGGATTGCGTTGACCCGGATGCCGGCCGGACCAAGCTCGCGCGCGAGCGTCCGCGTCAGCCCTTCAAGCGCCCATTTCGACGCAACATAGGCGGAACGCCCGGGTAGCCCGGTCACGGTCGACGCGGTTGAGATGTTGATGATCTTGCCGGCTCCCGCCGCGCGCATCGCCGGGACGACCGCTCGGATCATGTGAAAAGCACCATGCACATTGACCGCGAAGCAGCGCGCCCAATCGTCGGGATCGTTGGTCTCGATGCCGCCAACCGGACCGGCGACGCCGGCATTGTTGATCAGCACCTCGACTGGCCCCGCCTCAGCGACGAGTGCCTCAACCGCGGCAGGATCGGACACGTCGGCCCGGATCGCCGCCAGCCCCTTCAGCTGATCGGCGGCGCTGTCGAGCGCCGCCTGATCGACGTCGCACACGATCACGCGGTCACCGCGGGCGACGAAGACCTCGGCAATGGCCAGGCCGATGCCCGACGCTCCGGCGGTGACTAGGACTGAACGCGCGCTCATGCCATCGCTCCACGGGCCTGAGCCGTCGCCGCCGCAGCGACCGTGCCGTCGGCCGACAGCACCACGCCATAGACCGATTGCGCGCGATCCACGCTGATCAGCCCGTCGGCGACATCCTCCGCGACCCGGTCAGCCGATCGGCCGGAGGGCGGACCATAGCCCCCTCCCCCGCACGATATCGCGATGATCCGTTCGCCCTGCCTGATGCGGACCTGAGCGCACGCCTCGAGCGCACCCCGCGTGCCGTCCCGATCGATCAGATATTGGTCGGCCCCGCCGCCGCTGCCCCCGCCGCGAACGCCGGTGGGCGGATTGCAATGGCCGTCGGACAGATAGCCGATATCGATATCGGCACCGAGCGGCCCGAACTCGACGATGGTCGAAGGCGCGCCGGTATTGGTGCCCGCGCCTTCGGTATCGGGCAGGAAGCCGCGCGCATGGACCACGATCGGCTGCGACAGTTCGGCCAGTTCGACGCCGTCGATGCAGCACAGGCCGGCATTGCCGACATGCCCGATCGTCCACCACGCATCGCTCGCCGGGCTGGCGGCGCCGCCGCTCATCGCCAGGAACATCTGGTTGACGAAGGGCTGGCCCGACCGGGGATCGATCCCCGAAACCACGCCAGCGGACGGCGCGATGACCGATCCGACCTCCGCCATGCCGATCCCCTCGCCCAGAGCGGCAAGGCCGGTCTGCACGCTGTTGGCGACGCGGTCGGCGATATTGGTGGTGGCGGCCGAACAGGAGAAGGGATGGATCGGGATACCGGCGATGCAACCCACCCGCAGGGCGACGTCGATCCGGCGGAACGATCCGGCATTCTTCGGCACGCGGTGATCGATGCTGTTGAACACGCCGATCATCGCGGCGGTCCGTGCGCAGGCCTCGGACAGGTTCATGCCGCAAGGCAGGCAATCGGGATTGTCCCTGAGATCGACGGCGACGCGGCCCCCGGCGGGGTCGACATCGATCCTGGCCTGAATCCGCAGACCCTCGGCCGGCAGGCCGGGAAAGGGGTCATGCCTGCTCGATCCGGTCACCGATCCGGCTGGAAGCTTGCCGATCGCTTCCGCCATCAGGGTTTCGGAATAATCGAACCACTGGCCGGAAAAGGCCTCGATCCGATCCCAGCCGATCTCGCCCGCCAGCTGAGTCAGCGCCTTCTCGCCGATGCGCACCGCCCCGACCGTGGAGAGATAATCCCCGCGCCATTGATGCGGCACGCGGATACGCATCTCGCACATGCGAATGATGTCGTCGATGTCCTGCCAGTCGCGCTGCACCTGCACCGCCGGGAAGATCAGCGCGCCCTCGTGATACACGTCGCGCGCCTCGGCCATGTAGGTGGTCGGCTGGGAGTTGCCGATATCGGCCTGATGCGCCTTGGCGAGCACGGTGAAGCGATGGTTGCCGGCCTCATCCATCACCGGCGCGATTACCGTCAGATCGGCCGGGTGCGAACAGCCATGATAAGGCGAATTGTGCAGAAAGGCGTCGCCCGCGCGCTGATCGGGATGAAACAGCGCGACCGAGCGGGCCATCAGATCGGGACCGGAGAGGACATGGATCGGCAGGCTGTCCGCCGCGCTGAGCAGATCGCCGTCCCGCGTGAGCAAACAGCAGGAGAAATCGCGCGCACGGTTGAGCACGCCCGACCGCCCGGTCCGCAGCAGCGTGTTCGACATCTTGCGGACGATCCCGTCCAGCCGGCTGCGCATCACGGCCATTTCAGCGCCGTTCATGATCGCCCCTACAGTTTCGGTCATCGTCAGGCCTCGATCAAAAGCGCGCCGGCAACCGACCGGCGAAAGCGCGCGGGGGGATCGACGACGACCGTGGTGAAGGGAGATTCGATCAGGGCCGGCCCGTCGAAATTCATGTCGGCGGGGATCGCGTCCCAGCGCAGGATCGGCGTCTCGATCCACCCCGCGCCGGCGAAATAGACGGGTCGCGTGCGCAGCGCCGATTCAACGGCCTCGGCCGGTTTGAGCAGGAACGGCGCGTCCGACCGCGCAGCGCAGCGGATGCGGGCCCGCAGCCCGATCAACTCCACTTCGGACGCCTCGTCCCGGATAGTGAAGATCTGCTCGTGCATCGCATCGAAGGCAGTGCGGAACGCCGCGACGTCGTCTGCCGTCGCGAACTCCGTCGAGGCCAGCGGCACGTCGATATCCCAGGCCTGACCCTCATAGCGCGCCTCGGCGATGAACTCGGTGACGCCAGGCAAGCCGGTGCGGGCTGCAAATGCGTCCGCCTCGCCCCGCAATCGATTGATCGCGGCATTGGCGCGCCCACTGTCGAACGCGGCAGTGGACGTGTGCGCCGTCACCGCGAATTCGCTGGTGATGTCGGAGATCATCGCGCCGGCAGCGCTCATCGCTGCTCCGGTTTCGGGGATGAGCAACCGGCGGCAACCGAGCCGGCGCGCGATGAACACCGAATTGAGCCCCGCCGCCCCACCGCCGCCGATCAACACTGCCTCGGCCGGGTCGATGCCCTGGTTGACCGTCAGTTCCTGAATCGCCTGGACCATATTCTCGGTGGCGAGATCGAGGATGCTCCACGCGGCTTCCTCGACACTTGTGCCCAGGCGCCCGGCGACGTCGCGCGCGATCGCATCCCGCGATGCCGCAGCATCGAGCTTCATCGAGCCGCCCAGGAAATAATCCGGATCGAGATAGCCGAGCACCATGCAGGCATCGGTCACCGTCGGACGAGTCCCGCCGCGACCATAGCAAGCGGGCCCTGGCGTCGATCCGGCGCTGTCAGGCCCGACATGCAGCAGGCCCGCGCCATCGAGCGAGGCAATGCTGCCGCCGCCTGCACCGACGCTCTTCACATCGACGGACGGATAGCCGGCGAGATGGCCGCGATAGGGCTCCCCGATCCACAGGTCGCGCGTCATCGGAATGCGCCCGTCGCTGACTAGGCTGATATCGTAGGTCGTACCGCCCGTGTCAGCGACGATCGCGGTACGCCAGCCGCCTTCGCGCTCGGCATAATGGCGCCCGGCGACCGGGGCCATGGACGGGCCCGAATTGATGATCCGGATCGGCGCGGCCGCCACTTCGGACGCCTCGACCATGCCGCCCGCGCTCGTCAGCACCATCACCTCACCAGCAAAGCCTTCCGCCGCAAGGCGTGCCGAAAGGCTGCCAAGATAGCGCGTCATCAGTGGCTTGAGCGACGCATCGATCGCAGCCGACGAAGCACGCCGAAACTCGCGCAGCGTGGCATTGACGGCGTGCGACAGGCTGTAGGGGACACCCGGCAGATGGGCTTCGATCAGTTCCCCGATGCGCAGTTCATGGGCGGGATGCACGGTCGACCAGAGCAGCGACACGGCAACTGCCTCGATCTCCAGGCTCCGCATCTGTTCGAGCACCGCAATAACCGCCGCTTCATCGAGCGGGACCAGCACGGTCCCGTCCGCCAGCAGCCGCTCCGGCGCCTCGAAGGTAAGCGCGCGCGGGATATAGGGCTTGGGATAGGGGATCGTGTGGTTGAACGGCTCGGTCCGTCCGCCTTCGCGGAACAGCAGGATGTCGCGGTGGCCCGCCGTCACGATCAGCCCGGTACGCGCCGCGCGCCCGGTGATGATCGCGTTGATCGCATGGGTCGTGCCATGAATGAAGCTGTCAGCCCGCCCGAGCAGTTCGCGGAGCGTCAGTCCCCGCGCCTCGGCCGCGACGGCCAGCGCGTCGAGCACGCCCGCCACCGGATCGGAGGGAATGGTTGATGCCTTGTGCAGGGTGATCGAGCCGTCATCGTCCTCCACCACCAGATCGGTGAAGGTGCCCCCTGTGTCGGTTGCGAAGCGCATATCAGAAGGCCACCGCGTCGGCGCCCTTGAGGCCGAGCATGACGCGAGCCTCGGCAGGCGTCGCGACTTCGATCTCGAGCACGTCCAAGATAGACCGGAGCTTCAGCACTTGCTGGGCATTGCTCGTCGCCAGTTCGCCCTTGCTGATATAGAGGCTGTCCTCGAGCCCGACCCGCACGCTACCGCCGACGAGCGCGCACTGGGCGAGGAACTTCATCTGCGGGCGGCCGACTGCAAAGCAGGACAGCATATAGTCGTCGCCGAACAGGCGATCGGCGGTCTGCTTGAACATCATGAAATTCTCGAGATCGGCGCCGATCCCGCCCAGGATTCCGAAAATCCCCTGGATCAGGAAAGGCGGCTTGATTAGCCCGAGATCGGCGAAATGCTTGACGTTGTAGAGGTGGCCGATGTCGTAGCATTCATATTCGAAGCGAGTGCCGTGCCCCTGCCCCAGCTCGACCATGATCCGCTCGATCAGCGCGAAATTGTGGTTGGCGGGAAAGCGCTTGGATCCAAGCATCAGCTCGCGTTCCCAGTCATGCTTCCAGTCGAATTTGTCGGCCAGGCCGAAAAAGCCGAAATTCATCGATCCCATGTTGAGCGACGTCATCTCGGGGCTGGCGCGTAGCGGGCCCGCCAGCCGGTCTTCCTCGCTGAAGCCAGGGGCGCCGCCCGTCGTGATGTTGATGACGACGTCCGACGCCTGTTTGATCCGCGGCAGGAACTGCATGTAGAGTTCGGGATCGGGGGACGGCCGGCCATCGGCCGGGTCGCGCGCGTGCAGATGGAGGATCGCCGCGCCCGCTTCGGCCGCTGCGATCGCCTGCTCGGCGATCTCGTCCGGCGTGACCGGCAGATAGGGCGACATCGAAGGGGTATGGATCGATCCAGTCACCGCGCAGGTGATGATGGCCTTGCCGGTCTTGCGCATGGAAATACTCCTGGTTGAATCAGCGCGCAGCCGCGGTGAGCGCGGCGGTGCGTTCGAAGGGGCGCTGGCTGGCGAGCGCGAGGGCGATACCGATCGCGGCAACGCCGGAAATCACGATCATCAGGGCATTGCCGAGTTCGAGCGGCCCGCCGGCGAGATCGCTGCAAATCCCGATCAGCGCCGGGCCGATGCCGATCCCGACCAGGGTCGTGACGGCAAGGAACATCGAGGTGACGATGCCGCGCAGCCGATCCGGCGTCAGCATCTGCACGCCCGCCAGTGACGCGGGCGCCGCCAGCGTGGCGAAGAAGCTGAGCAGCCCGTACGCCGCCAGCGAGACCGGCAGGCTCGAACTCGTCACGAACAGCATCACGCTCGGGATCGCGCAGGCCAGGCCGATCACGATCACTGGCGCGGCCGGCGACGGCCAGCGCCGCGCCTGGAACCAGTCGGTCAGCATGCCGCCGGTCAGATGGCCGAGCGGCGCCGCGACCAGGATGACCGATCCGATCGCGAGGCCGGCCTGCGGCGGCGTCATGTCGAAGAAGCGTACATAGAAGGACGGTGCCCAGGCGCCCAGCGACTGGATGGTGAGCACGACAAGCGCCGAGGCGCCGGTATGACGGATAAAGGCCGCGCGGTTGGCGACGACATAGCGCCAGGCCTCCGCGACGCCCGGCCGTGCCGTCAGGCTCACAGCCCGCGCCGGTTCGCGCACGCTGAACATCAGCAGCGCCAGCACGATGCCGGGGATCGCCATGACCACGAAGGTCCCCTGCCAGGGTGCCAGCCGCCCGAACCCGACCAGGTCGAACCCGCCGGCAATGGTCAGCACGGCAAGGACCGCGCCGCCGCCGATCAGCGCCGCGCTCTTGCCGAGCGAGGCGCCGGTGGTGAACAACGATACGGCGCGGCCCAGCTGGTGCCGCGGAAAATAGGCGGCGAGCAGCGACATCGCCGCCGGCACCAATGCGGCCTCGCCGAAACCCACCCCGATCCGCGCGGCGAAGAGCCAGCCGAACGAGGAGGCAAGGCCGCACATCGCGGTGGCGAGGCTCCACACCAATATGCCAGCGACGATCAGGTTACGGCGATTGACCCGGTCGGCGGTCAGCCCGAGCGGCACCGCGACCAGGGTGTAGAGCACGACGAAACCGGTGCCCTGCAGGAGCCCGAGTTGCGTGTCGCTGACGCCGAGATCCGCCTTGAGCGGCTCCATCATCAGGCTCATCAGATAGCGGTCGATGAACGACACCAGATGCGCCGTGGCGAGCAGCAGCGCGACGTACCACGCATAGGCCGGCGCCGATGGCGCTACTGGCAGCCGGTCCGCCGCGCTCGCCATCACCCGATCGCCGCCGAAATGCCTTCATCGGCAAGCCAAACCGCGCCATGAACCGGCCGCGCGCGCTCCGACAGGAGGAACAGCACGATGCCGGCGATATCAGTGACATCGCTGAAGGCGTTGCCGCTGGGTGTCATCTGCCGCATGCCTTCGGCCATCGCCGGATCGGCCCGCACGCCAGCGTTCATCGGCGTCGCCGTATTGCCCGGCGCCACTGCATTGACCGCGATATTGTCGGGCGCCAGCTCGGCGGCGAGCGCCCGCGTCATCATCGCGACGGCGGCCTTGCTCGCGCAATACAGCGCGAAGCCCTTGATCCCGACAAAGGCCGCGACCGAGGCGAGATTGACGATCCGCCCGCCCCCGCGCCGCTTCATCGCCGGCACCGTCGCCGAGATCGCGTTCCACAGACCCGAGACGTTGATATCGATCATCCGCGAGCCGGCAGCCGGATCGCCATCGGCGACCGGCGTGGGATAAAACACGCCCGCTGCGTTGACGAGCAGATCGACCCCGCCGAAGCGCTCCTCCACCGTCGCGACGAGCGCCGCGAACGCAGCCGCATCCCGCACATCGGCCGCGACGCCGATCGCGCTGCCGCCATTGGCGACGATCGCGTTCGCGACGGCTTCGGCCTTGTCCAGGCTGCTGCTCGCGACCACGGCGACATGCGCGCCGCCAGCGGCCAGCGCCTCGGCAACGGCCTGGCCGATACCAGAGCTGCCACCAGTGACGATCGCAACCTTGCCGGCGAATTCCCCGCTCATGCGTACACCGCCGAGGTCAGGGCGAGGCAGCGCTCGCCGAGACCACCACCGGCACACATCAGAGACGGGCTGTAGGAAAAGGCGATGCCGTTTTCGGGATCGGCGAAACCGAGCGATCCACCGGCGCCGGGATGCCCGAAGGCACGCGGGTTGGTCCCCATGGGGGACATCAGCGGCTCGTTCAGAAAAAAGCCATAGGCATAACGGAAGATCCGATCAGTCATTTCACAGGGTCCAAACCAGCTTTCGGTGCGCATCCGGTCGATCGTCTCCGGGGAGACGAGGCGGACCCCGTCGAGCGTGCCGCCCGATGCGAGGGCTGCGTAGATGCGCGCCACGGCGCGCGCATTGCCGTGCCCGTTGGTCGAGGGCAGCAGGCCGGAGCGCATCCGCGGATCATTATAATGGTCGGGAGAATCCGGCCGCATCCGCCAGGCCCGGCCCATCTTGGTCGAGGGGTCGCGCGACTGGACGAAAGTGTGGCTGTCGGGGTTCGGAATGATATCCGCCACGCGGTCCGGATTGGCCCACGCCGCGCCATAGCCATAATCGGCGCCGAGCGGTGCGGTCACTTCCTCGCGCAGGAACTGGTCGAGCGGTCGGCCATCGACCTGGCGAATGAGCTCACCGAGCAGATAGCCGGCGGTCGCGGAATGATAGCCATGCGCCGTGCCCGGTTCCCAGGCCGGTTCCTGACGTTCGAGCGCGTCGATCATCACGTCCCAGTCATAGCCGGCACCGGCAGGGGCGTGATCGGCATAGAGCAGGCCCGCCTTGCCAGCCAGCAGCGTCCCGACGGTGATGGCGCCCTTGCCCGCTTGCGCGAAGCCCGGCCAGTAGCGCGCCACCGGCGCGTCGAGATCGATCAACCCGCGATCGATCAGCATCCAGACGCCCAGGGCCGCCATGCCCTTGCCGACGGACATCATGCAGACGATCGTATCCTGCTGCCAGGGGCGGGTCTGCGCGGCATCCGCCCAGCCGCCCCACAGATCGACCATTTTCTGCCCGTGCTGATAGACGGCCACCGCGGCCCCAAGCTCGCCCCGGTCGCGAAAGTTGGCGGCGAAGGTCTCGCCGACTTTCGCGAACGCCGGGTCGCAATATCCGATCATGGGGCCGAGCGTCGTTGCCATGGTCAGAACTTCGCCACGGCGCGGATGCCGTAGGTGCGTGGCTCGCCGAC
This sequence comes from Parasphingomonas zepuensis, assembly GCF_036663735.1. Lineage (NCBI taxonomy): Bacteria > Pseudomonadati > Pseudomonadota > Alphaproteobacteria > Sphingomonadales > Sphingomonadaceae > Parasphingomonas > Parasphingomonas zepuensis. The sequence continues at coordinate 185,662 of NZ_JAXOJO010000006.1, forward strand.
CCGCCCGACGATGCCGGAGGCGAAGCTTGCCGTGCTCGTCACATATTCGCGATCGGTGAGGTTGCGGGCGAACGCCAGCAGCTCGAAATTCTCGCCGGGGAAGGTGTAGCCGATGCTGGCGTTTAGAAGGCCATAGCCCGGCTGGGTGTCGAGCCCGGAATTGGACGCGGTGAAGAATTGGCGCGTGCGATAATTATACTCGCCACGGATGAAACCTGAGCCCGCACCGATCGCGGTATCGGCCTCGGCGAACACCGAATAGGACCATTTGGGCGCCAGATTCAGCCGGTTGCCCGATGCGTCATAAGGAATGTTCCCGGGCAGCAGAGCGGAGGTGTAGTTCTTGTAGCGCGCATTCAGATAGGCAAGGTTGCCGCCCAGCTTGAGCCATGAGGCCGGCCGTAATTGCGCTTCGAATTCGGCGCCGTCGACCTTCGCATCGGAGGCGTTGGTGATATCGACCACGCCCGGCGACAGGAAGGACTGAACCTGCAGATCGCTATAATCGTAATGGAAGACCGTCGCGTTCAGCCGCACCAGCCGATCGAGCAGATCGAGCTTGGCGCCGGCTTCGTAGCTCCACAGCATTTCGGGATCGAAACCCTGGGCCGCATTGGCGCTTGAGAAGTTGAAACCACCCGATTTGAAGCCCTTGGTCGCCGAGGCGTAGATCAGGAGGCCGTCGGTCGGCCGGAGTTCGATGCCGAATTTCGGAGTCCAGGCCTTGTACGTGTTCTCGGTGCTGTAAGTGCGCGGATAGGTCGCATTCGGCAGGCCGGTGGCCAGCGAGAAATTGGTCGCGATCTGGTCGAACTTCTTCTTCTCGCTCGTATAGCGGATGCCCGCGGTGAGCGTGATCTGCTCCGTCACCGCAAAGCTGCCCTGCGCGAAGCCGGCGATCGCGTCGGTGTTGATCGTCGGATTGAAATTGGCCCGGACGTTGGTGGCGTAGGTCGTAACGCTCGAATCGACCAGAATGTGCTCGTTGAAGTAGTAGGCGCCCAGGATATAGGTCAGCGCACCTGTCTTGCCGGTCAGGTTCACTTCCTGGGAAAACTGGTGCTGGTCCTCGAACTGGTCGGTCCGCCGGCCGTTCAGCGCGGTGCCGTCGGTATCGCCGACCTGAGTCAGGCGGTTCGCCCGATAGGCAGTGAGGGATTTCAGCTGAAGGCCATCGGCCACGTCATAATTGACCTCGCCCGCAGTGCCCCATTGCCGGCGGTTGGAAGCCGGACGGATATTGACCGCGATCTTGCGATAGTCGCCGAGGGTGCTGTTCGCGAGCGGATCGGTCGTCGTCTGCAGCAGCTTCACATAACCGGCCAAGGCGTCGTCCGAATGGACGTAATCGGCCCGCAGGATGATCTCAAGCGGCGCGCTCGGCGTGAAACGAAGCTGCCCGCGGCCGCCGATCGTGCGCTCGTTATCCGCGTCGCCGACGCCCGGCACGATATTCTTGAGGTAGCCGTCGCGGCGCGAACCGATGAACGAGATCGACGCGGCGAGCTTGTCCTCGACGAGCGGGCCGCTGACATAGCCTTCGGCTCGCGCGAAATTATAATTGCCGTACGTCGCCTGGATCCGGCCGACAAACTCGTTGCCCGGCTTGCGGCTGATCACGTTGATCGTGCCGCCGACCGAGTTGCGACCATAGAGCGTACCTTGCGGCCCGCGCAGGACCTCGATCCGCTCGACGTCGAGGAAATTGGTCAGATAGCTGGCCGGCCGGGCAAGATAGACGCCGTCCAGATGAATCGTCGACGATGGGTCCGATCCGCCGAAGACGTTGTTCGAGCCGATGCCGCGGATATAGATCTGGGAGAAGGATGCGTTCTGGGTGACCAGCAGGTTGGGCGTCACTGCCGCGAGATCGCGCACGTCCTTGACGCCGGTCCGCTCGAGCATCTCGGCGTTGAACGCCGTCACCGCAAAAGGGGTATCCTGCAACAGGGTGGCGCCGGTCTTGCTCGCCGTCACCACGATGTCGCCGGAGTCGACTCCGTCCTGATCAGGCGCCGTCTGGGCATGCGCCGCCGCACTTGTGAGAAGCAAAGCTGCACCAAAGCGCAACGTGAATCCAGTCGCCGCCATGTCTGTTCCCTTTCGTGACCGGACCTGCCGTTCCTGGCCTCGTCCGATAACCAAAAGAGATCATGATTCGTTAACGCATGCAAGCGATTGTCGACGATTCATTCAAAAAGCGTGGCAGAAACAGCCTGACTCGTCCGAAATCATCCGTTATCGTCGACAATTATTGCCCATAAGCCGCTTTCGGATCGAGCAGGGAGACGCACCAGTCAGCATGATACAGCATGATCGCCTCGGCCGATCTCGCGTCTCCGGCGATCAGTGCGTCGGTGATGCGTTGATAATTCGCGACATATTTCCCGGCGTGCTGCTCCAGGTCGATCGCTGCGGCAAGCAGCCTGTTCCAATATTCGATATTCACCGCGCGCAGGACGAGATCGACATGCGGCTTCTCGGCGATGGCATTCACGAGATAGTGGAACTCATTGAGCACCAGAAAAAAGCCGAAATTCGACGGCGTATCATCGCCCGCCGCCCGGATCGCCGCCATTGCCGCGCGGATTCGCTCGGCATTGTCACCCAGATCGATGCGCCGCGCAGCCTCGCGCAAGCCGATAGCGGCGACCGGGGCGCTCACTTCGTAGATCGCCGCGAGATCGCGCACGCTCATCGGTCGCAGCATGGCACCGCGATCCGGCAGCAGCTCGACCAGTCCCTGCCCCGCCAGCACCGCCAGCGCCTCGCGCACCGGCGCCCGGCTCAACCCCAGCCGCGTCGCGAGTTCGGAGGCGATGATGCGGCTGCCCGGCGTCAGTTCGCCCGCGTCGAGCGCCGCCATGATCGTCTCGTAGACCAGCTGGACGAGCGAGGTCTTCAGGCCGCCGTCGGAATCCTGCTTGGGCGATCCGAACGGCAGCCCGCTCGGCCCGGCAAATTCGCGGTCGGCATCCTGCGGCACTCTCTTGGGACGAGTCATGGTTCGTTCGCAGCCTTTTGTACGGATGTTCGACAATCCCCTTACCGGCCGGCGCAGCGCAGGGCCACCATCTCCCGGAGACGACCGCATGGCTGACGACACCACATCCCTTTACGTGGCCATGGCGGCCGCGCTGACAGCCACCGGTGATCGAATCGCGATCGTCGACGACAGCCGCGCCATGAGCGGCGCGGCGTTGCTCGACGGCGCCGAACGCTGGGCAGCCGGGCTTGCCGCACTGGGCGTGGGCGCGGGTGACCGCGTCGCGGTCCAGGCGGAAAAGTCGCTCGATCTGGTACAGCTCTATCTGGCGACGCTGCGCCTCGGCGCCGTCTACCTGCCGCTCAACAGCGGGTATCAGCCTGCCGAGATCGCGTATTTCCTCACCGACGCGAATCCGGCGCTGTTCGTGTGCGATCCGTCACGGGCAGTGCTGTTCGGCGATAGCGGCATCCCCATCGCCACGCTCGGCGCCGATGGTTCGGGCAGCCTCGCCGAAACGGTCGCCGCATCGAATCCGCCCGCGCCACCACACGGCTGCCACGCCGGGGATCTCGCGGTCATCATCTACACCTCGGGCACAACCGGGCGCTCGAAGGGCGCCATGATCACGCACGGCAATCTCCTGTCCAATGCACGGGCGCTGATCGCTGCCTGGGGGATCGGCCCGGAAGACGTCCTGCTCCACGCGCTCCCGCTGTTTCACATCCACGGTCTGTTCGTGGGGCTCAACCCGCTCCTCCTCGCGGGCGCCGAGGTCCGGTTCATGGCCGGCTTCGACAGCACCGGCGCGATCGATCGTTTCCCCGGGGCCAGCCTGTTCATGGGAGTGCCGACCTATTACACCCGATTGCTGGCCGATGCCCGTCTCGACCAGCACGCCGCCGCCGACATCCGCCTGTTCATCTGCGGCTCGGCGCCGCTCACCACCGCCACCTTCGACTCGTTCGAGGCCCGCACCGGCCACCGCATCCTCGAACGCTATGGCATGTCCGAATGCGGCATCATCTGTTCCAATCCGCTCGACGGGCAACGCGTGGCCGGGGCGGTCGGCCGGCCGCTTGACGGCACCACCGTCCGCATCGCCGACGGCAAGGAAATCGGCGTGCTCGAGGTCAGCGGGCCCAATGTCTTTGCCGGTTATTGGCAGCAACCCGATAAGACCCGTGCCGAATTCCGCGACGACGGATTCTTCATCACCGGCGATATCGCCAGCATCGACGGTGACGGCGTCGTCCGCATCGTCGGCCGCGACAAGGACATGATCATCGCAGGCGGACTGAACGTCTATCCCAGCGAGGTCGAGACGCTGATCGATCAACTGCCCGGCGTCGGCGAATCGGCAGTGATCGGCCTGCCCCATCCCGATTTCGGCGAAGTGGTCGCCGCCGTCATCCGGCCGGAGCCTGGCCATGCCGTCGATCCGGACGCGATCGTCGCGGCGCTCCGCCCGCAGCTCGCCGGGTTCAAGCTGCCCAAGGCAGTGTTCGCCGTCGACGATCTGCCGCGCAATACGATGGGCAAGGTGCAGAAGGCGCTGCTCCGAGCCGAATATTCAACCTGGTTCGGGGGCTGACCCATGCATCTGCGGCTGTTCCGGCGGACGCCGGTTTCCTCGCTCACTCATGCCCGACATCTGTCCGAAAAACTGATCGGACGCGCCGGCGAGGCGGAAGGCACCAGCCTCGCCGCCAGCCTCGCCGATCGTTGCCGGTCGTTCGACGATGATGAGCGGCTGACCTATTTCCGGTGGCTGGTCGATGCGCTGCCCCCGCTTCAGCCGGCGCTGCTCGACGCGGCCCGGGCCTATACCGGCGATCCCTCGGTGGCCAACGCCGCGATGCTCACGCGCCACGCCGAACCCCGCCGGCAGAATCTGATGCGCCGGCTTAATGCTGCGCCCGGCGGCACCGCGTTGATCGTCAGCCTGCGGGCGCAACTCCAGCGCCTGTTGCCCGACCATCCCGAACTGCAACCGCTCGAGGATGACATGCGGCATCTCCTGGTCTCGTGGTTCAACCGCGGCTTCCTCGATCTCCGCCGGATCGACTGGAACAGCCCCGCCGCGATCCTGGAGAAGCTGATCGAATATGAGGCCGTCCACGCCATCCGCAGCTGGGACGATCTGCGCGGCCGGCTCAGCGGTAGCAGGCGCTGCTACGGCTTCTTCCACCCGGCACTCCCCGGCGAGCCGTTGATCTTCGTCGAGGTGGCGCTGACCGACGGAATCAGCGACTCGATCGGCCCGCTGATCGATCCCGCCGCGCCCGCCGGCACGACCAAGCCGACCACCGCGATCTTCTATTCGATCAGCAATTGCCAGCGCGGCCTGCGCGGCATCAGCTTCGGCAACCTGCTGATCAAGCAGATCACCACTCAACTCAAGGCCGAGCATCCGTCGCTGCGCACTTTTGCGACGCTATCCCCCGTGCCGGGATTTCGTCGCTGGCTGGATGCTAGGGACGGCGATCCTGCCCCCAAGGATGACGCGTTGCGGCAGTTATGCGCGCAATATCTGTGCGGCGGCGATGGAGTAGGGCGGCAGACCACCGACCCCGTCGCTAAATTCCATCTCTCCAACGGCGCCCGGCTCGAACGGATCAATCTGGCCGCCGATGCTTCGGACAAGGGCCTTGCGCAAAGCCACGGTGTCATGGTCAATTATCGCTATCTGCCCGAGCAGATCGATGCGAATGTGCAGCGCTTCCTCACTGAAGGTCAGGTTGCGGTCTCGCCACCGATCGCGAAGTTGCTCGGCCGCCCCGCGACCCTCCACGAAGGACGGTTCTAGCGCACCGCCGCGCGCGATCGGTGGCGGTCCATCGCCAGCTTGAAGACAGCCCCGACGACGGTCCACCCGGCAAGCAGCGCATAGGGCCGCCAGTCCGCCTCGAGCCCGAGGAACACCAGCGCGAGGGCACAAAGCATGCCGCCATAGGCAAGGCGGCGCATAACCGGCCGGCTGAACTTGAACGCGGCGGATTCATACAGATCCGGATGCCGCTCCGTCACCCGCGCCGCGACCAGGCAGATGCTCGCATATTTCAGCAGATTGGGGATGTTGACGGCCAGAAACAGGAAGGTCAGCTCCATCGGCAGGAACAGCCCGACGCAACCGATCGCGAATACCGTGAACAGCGCGATATGCGGCGTCTGCCAGCGCGGATGGACTCGCCCCAGCGCGCCCGGCAACACGCCGGCAACGCCCATCGCGTATAGGCTGCGGCTGAACATCGCGAATATGGCGTTGAGCGACTTGCCGATCGAAAGCACTGCGGCGAGCACGATCACCGGCGTGCCGATCGGCCCCATGAACGTCTTGGCCGCGTCTAGGATCGGCGCGTCGCTCGCGCCCAGCGCCGCGCTGCCGAGCGTACCGAGCGCGACGAACCCCACCGCCAGATAGAGCAGGGTCGCCGAACCGATCGAAAGCGCGATGCCGAGCGGGATCGTGCGGCGGCTGTCGGCCACCTCGGCGCCCGCCTCGGTCGCCGCCTCGATCCCGAAGAACAAGCCCATCAGCAACGGAGTCGCCGCCAGCATGCCGCGCCAGCCATGCGGGAACACCGGCTCGAGCCGCGCCACATCGACTGCGCTCGCCCCACCCCAGACCACGAACACCGCAAACAACACCAGCATCGCGGTCAGCAGGATCTTCTGCACGCGCGCCGCGATATGAACGCCGAACAGATTGGCGAGCAGCGCCAGCACCAGCACCGCGAACATCGTCGGCTTGAGCGGGAGCGGCACGAGCATGGAACCGTAGCGCACCAGAACCAGCGCGAGCACCACCATCGCACCCATATTGGCGACGATCCGCGCCCAGGCGATGAAAAAGCCCCAGGCAGGGTGAAGGAACCGCGCCGGCCAGACGAAGGAAGCCCCCGAAACCGGGATCGCCGAACCCAGAAACGCATAGCTGACCGCGATCAGATACATCGGGAAAGCCGCGAGCAAGGCCGCCAGCAGCATCGCCGGCCCGGCCAGCGCCGCCGCCGGTGCAAGCGCCGAGAAGATCGAGACTCCCACCGCGGTACCGAGGCCGAGCGCGACGACGCCCCACAAATCGATACCCTTGGCGAGGGTCCGGTCAGCCTGCTCGACGCTCATTTGGCTCCTTCCGGGCGCAGGAATTGCCGGATGTCGGCCACCAGCTTGCGCCAGCTGGCGTCGTCCGAATAGGCGACATGACCCGCTGGATAGCGCTCGTTGCGGAAACGGTCGGGCGTCAGCGACGATTGGGCGAACAGATAATCCGCCGCACCGACCGTGGTGGTGAGATCGTAGAGCCCCGTGCCGACGAACAGCCGAAGCCCGGGATTGACGGCCATCGCCTGCTCGAGCCGCGCCATGAACGGCCAGTCGTTGAACGGAGAATCGCCCGCGCCATAAGCCCAGTCGCCCTCGAACCGCGCGATCACCTGATACCGCGACGCATCGCGCACGCCGATCCGCTCCAACTGGCCGATCACCGCCTTGCCGTAGAGCTCCGAGACGGCCGAGAACGCATCGGGCCCGACCGTATCGCCGGCATTCGCGGCGCGCGGCGCGGTATAGCGGGCGTCATAACGGCCGAGCACCTTGCCCGCGCCGCGCAACAGCTGGACGCGAAATTGCTCTTTCGAAATGCGCAGGTCATGGGCGAGATAATAGGCGCTGGAGATGCCGGTCAGCGCTTCCAGCTTCGCCGCGATCGCCGCCCGCGCGTCGGGCGCAAGCGCCCTGCCGCGGAACAGCGCATCGAGATAGGTCGGTCCGAACGACGTGGCCTCTTGCGCCTGCGCGACGGGATCGCACGGCTCGGGGAGGGCATGATGGTAACAGGCAATGGCGGCCAGCGTCGGCAACGCGATCGGATAGGTAATGGCATTGTCGGGCCGCTGCGACGTCTCGATCATGTTGAGCGCCTGGCCGAGCAGCAGCACGCCGCGCAGCGTCAGTGCCGGATCGAGCGTGTGCAGCGCATCGACCATCGCCGCGGCGCGGATCGTGCCATAGCTCTCGCCGAGGATATAGAGCGGCGCCCCGGTCCGCCCATGCGCGACGAGCCAGGCCCGCGCCGCCTGGGCGACGGCATCGGCGTCGCCAGTGACAGACTGGTAGAAGCTCCGGTCGGCACCCGGCGCGATGGTCGAGAAACCCGTGCCCGGCGGATCGAGAAACACCAGATCGGCGATATCGAGCAACGACGCGTCATTGGCCGCCACCTCGGCTGCGGCCGGAAGCGGCGCGGCCGGGTCCTGCGGCACCCGCGCCCGCATCGGCCCCAGCGCCCCCATCTGCAGATAGGCGGAGGCAGCGCCCGGCCCGCCGTTGAACACGAACAGCACCGGGCGATCCACCGGGCCGGTGTGGAGATAGGAGATATAGCCCGCCGTCGCATCCGGCTGACCGGCCTTGCTCGCCACCGGCACCAGCCCGACTTCGGCTGTGTAGCGCAGCTGCCGCCCAGCGATCCTGGCGGTCTGCTCGCTGCGCGCCTGGACTTCGATCCCCGACTGAGCAACGGCGGCCGAGGCAGTCGCAAGCACGAGTGTGCCGCAAACGATGCGGGCGATCAGCTTCATCATGCGCCCAATCCCTTTTCACGCGTGCGCTGGTCGCGATAGCGCAGCATTCCGTCAGTCAATGCCTGCAAGCCATAGTCGATATCGCCGGGCGCGCGGGCGAACCCGATGCGGATATGCCCGGCGGCGCCGAAATACTCGCCCGGCGCCACGATCACGCCGCAGCGTTCCGCCAGCCATTCGGAGAAGGCAATGCTGTCGCCAATATCGAGCAGCCGCGGAAAGGCAATGCAGCCGAACCGCGGCAGATCGCCGGTCACGAGTCCCTTGGCGCGCCAATGGGTGTGATAGGATTCCATGATCGGGCGGGCGCGAAGCATGATCTGCGCGCGGTAATCGTCAATGGCTTCGGGCTGTTCGAGCACCAGCGCAGCGACGGCGTGCGCCAGGTTCGAAACGCCGAAATCGATCTCCTCCGCCAGCGCACGGATCCGGCGCATCTTTTCCGGCTCGGCGACGATCCAGCCGCATCGCAGCGTGCTCAGTCCATGCGATTTCGTCAGGCTGCTGACGCTGATGATCGCCGGAGAAAGCTTTACGGCCGGTGCCGGGCGAAGATCCGGATCGATATAATCGGCATAGACTTCGTCGACGATCACCGTCACGCCCCGCGCTTCGGCGATCCGGCCGATCGCAGCGAGCCGGTCCTGATCGATGATCATGCCGGACGGGTTGTGCAGGTTGGACAGCACGACGATCCGGGTTGCCGGGCCGATCGCCGCGGCGATCTCGTCGGGATCGACCGTGAAGCCCTCCCCGCGCCGCTCGAACCGGTCGAACCCGAAACCCTGGGCAGTGGCGATGTTGTGGAACAGGTCGAAGCACGGATTTTCGACCAGCACGCGGTCGCCCGGCGCCATCAGCGCGCGGTAGATCAGCGAGAGCGCGCCCGTAGCGCCCGTCGTGCACAGGATCTGCTCGGCGGGAACGTCGTAGCGCAGCGCCAGTTGATCGACCACGAACGGATTGCCGCTCGCGAAAGCGCTTGTATAGCGCGACGTGATCGGGTCCGAAAAACCCTCGAGCATGATCCGGCGCAGCAGATCGACCGGCTCGGGGACCGAGCTGTCGAACAGGCTGACCAGCAGGTTGCGCTCGGACCGCACCGCCCGGATGATCTTGCGCACCCACAGCGAATAGGATTGCGAGACGGGATCGGCGAGGTCCGGTGCGCGCCCTCCCGCCGTGACGGAGGGCGCGCGGACGCTTGAGTCCGGCCGGTTCATCATTCGATCCATTTCCCGTTCGAAACCATCAGCCGGCGTTGGTTGCCGCCCGGCACCGCCGGGCGGTGGCTCATTTCAGCCTGATCTTGGCCCCGACGAAGAAGCGCCGTCCGAGAATGTCGCCATAGGCGATCTGCGGGTAGGACGGGTCCTTGTCGGTCAGGTTGTCGATGCCGGCCCGGATGGCGAAATTGCCCATGTCGTACTGAGCCGAGATATTGTGCACGATGTTAGAATCGAGCACCGGGTTCGGCGTGGTCTCGATCGAAACGTCAGGCCCGGCATCGGTGCGGCTCAGATATTCCAGCTGATAGGTCAGCCGCACCGGCCCCTTGTCGTAGGCAACGTTGAAGCGGCCGACCCATTCCGGGCTGGTATAGGTGTCGTCCGTGCGGGTGAAGGTCGTGCCCGTCACTGATTTGGTCAGCAGCGCATTGTGGGTGGCGCTGGCCGTCAGCTGCAGCCGGCCGAGATCCTTCCCACCGAACAGATCGCCCGGCAGGAAGCGATAATCGACCGTGTACACCTCGCCGCGATATTTGATCACGCCGGCGTTGAAGGTGGTCGTGGTGCCGTTGACGATCGTGCCGCCGGGGCTGATGCCGTCGCTCGCCGCAAGGCGGCTGAACGCACCGCACACCGCAGGATCCGGATTGGGCTCGTCATAGCAGGCCGCCGTGAAATCTTCCGTGGTGAAGGCCGAAAGGCCGTCCTTCAGGTCGATCTCGATCCGGTCTGCGCTGATCGTCAGTCCCGGAACGAACCGGGGCTGCAACACGATACCATAGGTCAACGTGTCGGAAATCTCGTTGCGCAGGCCCGTATTGCCGCCGCTGAGCACCGTCGTGCGTTCGAAATTCTCGGCCGGGTCCTGGAAGCGGGCGAGACGTGCCGCCGCGCTCAAGCCAGCGCCGGTGCCATCGGGATCCACGCCGTAACCGCTGTTCGCCTGGAAGGCGGCCAGGCAATTCGTACGCCGCACTGCGGGGTTCGGGCCACTGTTGATGCGATCCGCATCGCACGGATCGTAACCCGACGAGCCGAGCGTGCTTGAGGTCGGCGCCAGCAGCTGAGCCAGGGTCGGCGCGCGGAAGTTGCGGCTGCGCGATCCGCGCAGCGTGACTCCGTCGGTAACTTCCCAGCGCAGCCCTGCGTCCCAGACATTCTCTTTGCCTGCCAGAGAATTGTCGACGTAGCGGAATGCACCCTTGAACTCGAGCAGCTTGACCAGCGGCAGGCTGAAATCCTTGCCGATCAGCGGCACGACCACTTCGGCCGAAAACTCGTCGGTATTATACCGTCCGGCCTGCGCGACCTGCTGCGATCCGTCACCGAACAGGCCCTGCTGATTGGCCGCGAGTGGCGTGAACTGCGCCTTTTCGTCACGATGCTCATAAGCGGTGCTGAAGCGGACATCACCCATCGGCAAGGCAACGATCGTGCCGCCGAACGTCGCGAGCAGGTCGACCTGCTCATTGACCCAGTCGAGGCCGGCGCGCGTGCTGACGTAATTGCGCGCGGCCGCGCTGACATTGCCGTTGCCGAACGGATTGATCGGCGCGCAGGCTGCGTCGTCATTCGCCGTCGTTGCATCCGCGTTGATCGCGCAGACGATCTGGCCGCCGCTCGACACCGCGTTGATCGCGTTGTTGTACCGGCTGTTGATCACCTGCCAGCTACGCTGCTTGCCTTCGACCCGGGCATAGCTGCCCGACAGCGACCAGTAGAAATTGCGGCTGCCCGCGTCGAAATCGCCGTCGAGCGACAGCGCGCCGCGATAGGTTTGATTGGTCGTCGTCTGCTCGCCGCTCGGCACCAGATCGTAGAAATATTTGGAAAGGAACAGCGGCGCGCCGGCAGCGAAGGAGGGCCGCGCGGCGATCAACGCCGCCTTGGCCTGGCTCGTCAGGTACGGATTGTTGACGGTGAAGGCGATCGGCCCGGCATAGGTGCCGCCGTTCAAGACCGTGCGGCTGTTGCCCTGCGGGATTTCGGTGCCCCGGGTGCGGGCGTATAACAGCTCGGTGGACAGGGTGATGCGGTCGGTCAGGTCGTAATGCCCGACCATATTGGCCGTGTAGCGCTCGACGCCGGTCCGCAGGCCGGCGAGTTCCTGGTACTTGAAGCCGTCGCCGCCGGACGCGAACGGAATACCCTGGATCGTCCCGGTATTATAGGGGATCACGCTGCCGTCAGCGCCGAACTGGAGCGCGTTGCCGCGTGCGTCGCGCGCCAGGAAGTTGGGTGGCGGTGCCGGAGCGGTGAAGATCACGCCATTGCCGTTGAACGGCCAGAATGCCGCGTTGAAAATCTCCTTCACCGCCGGGATGCCGTCGGTGGGGCCGGTATCGGCGCCGTTCGTAACGGTCAGACGGCCGAGATTGGAGAGCGGACGATCGGCAAAGCGCAGCGTCGGCGATTTGGACCAGCCCAGATCGATCGCGACATTGCCGCGATCGCCTGCGAAATTGGTGCCGAAGGTACCGCGCAGGCTGTGCGTCGCATAATCGCCGCGCGACGAAATGCCGTTCTGCGCGTCCAGCTCGATCCCGGTGAAATCCTTGCGGAGGATATAATTGACCACGCCCGCGATTGCGTCCGAACCATAGACCGCCGCGCCGCCGCCCTGATAGACCTCGACCCGCTGCAACAGGCCGAGCGGAATGATGTTGGCATCCACCTGCGCGTCGCCGACGCCACCCGGATCGCCGATGCCCGAGGCGCTCGTCACCATGCGGCGGCCATTGAGCAGGGTAAGCGTGCGGCCGGCACCAAGGTTGAACAGGTTCGGTGCCTGGAAGCCCGGGCCGCTCGCCTCGCCCGAACCGTCGGCCAGGTTGAGCACGGGTGCGTTCGACGGCAGGTCGTTGAGCGCATCGGCAGCACTCGTATAGCCGCGATCGAGCACGCGCTGCTGATCGATGGCCACGATCGGCACGCTATCCGCCGCCGCGCCGCGAATGCGCGATCCAGTGACGACGATCGTGTCGTCGATCGCACCATCGACGCTCGCCTCGGCATCCTGTTCGATCGGTACTGCCTGCGCGAACGCTGACGAGGCCGAAACCGCCGCCAGCAAGGCGGTCGATGCCATTAGGCTGCGGATGGTCGTGCCGTGCTTGTAGATCATCATAACCCCTTTGGTCCCGAGCTGAAGCCGCGGTTCCGGCCGCTTACGGGCCTGTTTGAACCTGGGACGACCATAGAAGAGCGCGCCGGAAGTTTTTTTCCGTTCTCGGCCGCCGAAAAGCGCTGCGTTGCAACAAAACAGTCATCGAACCGAGGTCGCGAGCAAGATTTATGTTCGCTTTGCTACAAAGGCTGCAAAATCGTTCCCGAAACGGGCCCGCTCGCGCAACGTCTCGTACATCATATGGCCTCCGGCATAGCAGCGCAGCACGAACCGCCCGGCCACCGCGCGGGGCAGCGCAGCGACGGTTGCTTCATTCCCGGCACAGCTGTTCAGCGAGTCATAAAGGCCGGTCGCGACCCATACCCGCAGGCGCGGCGCCTTCTGCATTGCCCGGAGCGTCCAGGGCTGTGACGGGCTCGGCGGCCCCTCCCCGGCCATGGCGCGGGCGAGCGATTCCGGCGTGATCGGGGCCTGGTCATATTGCCAGTCGCTCCCGGCATTGCTCTCCGGCGCGTCGATGCCGGCATAGGCACTGGCGCTGTAGCCAAGCTTTTCCCGGTAATATTCCAGCACGAGCGTCGCCTCGCCCTCCTCGCGCGGGGCAGTCTCGCGCATGTCGAAAATGCCCAGCGTCTTGCCCTCCCGCGCCAGCAGCTGCGTGCGGAACTGGCGCGGCGAGACCCACAGGCTGGCATCGATCTTCGCGGGATCGAGACCCTGATACCCCGCCAGCGTATCGACCAGCGCAGCGCGGCGTGCGGGGTCGAGCGCGGCGGGATTCCCCAGCGCGGGGGCATAAACACTCTCTGCCCAGCGACGCGCCTCCGCCAGCGTGCGCTGCTCGTCCGCCTGCAACGCCGGCGACAGGCGCCCGAGCGCGAGCGCCGTCGCCGTGCGGTTGACCAGCGACAGCGCCCGGATCCGGTCGCGATCCGGCATGTCGCCAAGCGGAATGCCGCCGGAAATCAGCGCGATGCCGGCAACCGGCACACCGCGATCGATCAGTCGCTCCGCCACGCCAGCCGCGCGCCACGTGCCGAAGCTTTCTCCGGCGAGGAAAAGCGGCGCGTTGGTGCGCCGATAGACTGTCCGGAAATCGGCAACCAGGCCGGAGATCGACGCAATATCCGCGTTTGTGCCGTAGAAATCCGCCGCATGCGCCGGATCGTCCGACCGGCTGAACCCGGTACCGATCGGATCGACGAAGACGAGATCGGTCACGCCGAGCGGGCTCGCTTCATTGTCGGTGAGCCGCCCGTCGCTGAAGATCCGCGGCCCCAGCGCATGGAACTGCAGCAGCCGGGAATCCGCCCCCGGCCCGCCATTCCAGACGAACGTCAGCGGACGCGGCCGCCCGCCCGGCACCAGATAGGCAGTGTAGAATATCCGCCCCCGCACCTCGCCCCGAAGATTGCGGACGGGCAGCGTCCCGGCACAAACAATATAGCGAAGCGGCGCGCCGCCGATCCGCGCGGAATGCCGCGTCTCCACCGCCCCCGCCTGGCAGATCGACGAGGGGACCGGCTGGGCGCCGGCCGGCAGCGCGAACACCACCGCGGCAAGCGGCAACAGGCAGGCAACGATCCGGCGCAGCATCAATGAATCTCCTCGCGGCAAATCTAAATCCTGCCGACGGGCATTTTTATGCGCAGATCGCGCCTCGCCGAGCCCCCGCCGCATTCCGAACCACCGAACGAGCGGCACCATGGCGCCGAATAGGCGAAATCTATTCGCGGGACTAACGCTAGACTTCATGACACCGTGGGAGAAGTCGGGATGGCGGGAGGTTGGAAAATGACGCGGCGCGGCGTCCTGGCCGGCGCAGGGACCATGCCGTTGCTCGCAAGGGCAGCGGTGGCACAGGCCGGCGCGGCGCTTCCGGACAAGGCGGCCTTTGCGCCGATGCCCGGCCCCTATCTCGATTCAGGGACGATGCACCCCATTCCGCTGGGCGCAGGCGACGCCGTCCGGCGCTATATCGAACAGCGCAGCACGACGGACGGCCATTTTCCGACCGACGCGGTCGAAACCCGCGTGAAGGCGAATTTCGCGCGGCTCATCAACGCATCGCCCGAAGAGATCGCCTTCGTCCAGAGCACCACGGCCGGCGAGCAACTGGTGATCGACGCGCTCGATCTGCCGCGCGCGGGCGGGCGCATCGTCACCGATACGCTGCATTTTTTCGGGTCCTTCTATCTGTACGAAGAACTCGCCCGTCAGGGCATGGACGTCGCGTGGCTGCGTCCGCGCGACAACCGGATCGATCTGGACGAGATGGAACGGGCGATCACGCCCGGCACGAAGCTCGTCGCCCTGTCGCTCGTTTCGACTTATAATGGCTTCGAGCATGATCTGAAGCGAGTCTGCGAGATGGCGCATGCGCGCGGCGCGCTCGTCTATGCCGACATCATCCATGCCGCGGGCACGGTCCCGATCGACGTGCGCACGACCAATGTCGATTTCGCGGCGACCGCTTCCTACAAATGGCTGATGGGGGATTTCGGGCTCGGCTTCCTTTACGTCCGCGCCGATCTGCACGATCGGCTGAAGCGGACGCGCTTCGGCTATTATCAGCTCGAAGGCTTCACCCCGCACGTCTATCCCTTCGATCCGCCGGGCCAGACGATCGCCGACACGAAGCCCCGCGCCGACATGGAAGGGCTGTTCGCCGGCGGAACCCATGCCCATACGGTGGTGGCGCAGCTCGATTGGTCGCTCGATTATATCCTGAAACTCGGCGTCGATCGGATCATGGCGCATCGCCGGCCGCTGCTCGCCCATCTTCGCAAGGGCCTGGCCGAGCGCGGCTATACCATCGTCACGCCGCCCGAAAGCCGCACCCCGCTGCTCACCTGCGTGCTCGAAGGCGCACGGGACAAGCTCGCCGCGCCGCTCGCCGCCGCGAAGATCCAGATCACCCTGTCCCGCAACCGCTTCCGCGTCAGCCCGTCGGTGTTCAACGACATGGCCGATATCGAACGCCTCCTCGCCGCGCTGCCCCGCGCCTAAATCCCCCGCGCCCAAGTCCAAGGAAACCAAGATGCGTCGCGTGACCGTCCTCACCGCCCTGCTTCTCGCCGTCAGCCCCGCCGCCCTGTCGGCCCAGCAGGCGGACGCGCCGATGTCCCCGGCATTCCTGCGCGCGATGGAACCGATGGTCCCGCGCGCCGCAGCATCCGGGCAGGTCGTCACCACCCGCCACACCGTGACGATCGGCGGCAAGCGCATCGCCTATCGCGCGATCGTCACGGAACAGCCGATGCCGGGCCCGGACGGATCGCCGGTCGCGGTTGCGGTCAGCTACGCCTATGTCGCCGACAAGGCGGGCGATCCCGCCAGGCGACCGCTCGTCTTCGTCTTCAACGGCGGCCCCGGCGCGTCCTCCTCCCCGCTGCACATGCAGGCGCTGGGCCCGCGGCGGATCGTCGGCAAGGGCGAGGCGGCGCATCTCGAGGATAATGCGCTCAGCCTGCTCGACGCCGCCGATCTCGTCTTCATCGATCCGGTCGGCACCGGCGCCAGCATGCCGGTCACCGGCAAGGACGCATCGGACTATTGGGGCGTCGGCGGCGACGCGCGGGGCGTGCTCGCGATGATCGACGCCTGGACCACGGCCAATGGCCGCGCTGCCTCGCCCCGCGTGCTGGTCGGGGAAAGCTACGGCACGTCGCGCGCACTCGCGATCCTCAACGAGGCGGCCAAGGTCGGCAAGCCGATGCCGGGCGGCGTGGTGCTGCTGTCGCTGGCGATCGGCGACACCGACGGGCCGGTCGTGTCCGATGCGGTCCTGCTGCCGACCTACGCTGCGGTCGCCTGGTATCATCAGGCGATCGACCGCGCCGGCCGCAGCGTCGACCAACATTATGCCGATGCCCTCGCTTTCGCGCAGACCGATTATGCCGCTGCGCTGATGCGCGGCCCGGCCCTGCCGGCCGACGAACGCCACCGGATCGCCGCAAAGATGGCGGCGCTGACCGGCATCCCGGCCGCGACCATCGAAGCGCAGGATTTGCGCCTCGGCCGCCAGGATTTCATGCTGGGTCTGCTCGCCGCCAAGGGCCTCCGCACCGGACAGCTCGATGCGCGCGCGACGCGGGCCATCGCCGAATCCAATCTGCGGCCGCCTTTCGACGATCCGTCGATGTCGCTCGGTGCCGGCTCATCCCAGCCGATCGAACGCTATTTCAAGGACGAGCTGGGCTACACCCTGCCCAGCCCCTATCGCAGCCTCAATCTCGGCATCAACTTCAAATGGAACTGGGACAAGGAATATGGCGGCAGCTATCGCGCCATGTCCTTTGCGCCCTATCTTAAGACGGCGATGGACGCCAAGCCGACGCTCCACGTGTTCGCCGGCGGCGGCTATTACGACATTACCACCCCAGTCTATGCCGGCCAGTTCGCGCTGGAGCAGGCCGGCATTCCGGGCGATCGGCTGACGCTGCGCCGCTATCCCGCCGGCCATTCGGTGTTCGAGGACGAAGCCGGACTGGCGGCGCTCAGCGCCGACCTGCACCAGTTTCTCGCGGGGCTTCAGACGGGGAAGTGAAGCGGCCCTGAACCTAAACCGGCATCACGACCACGGGTTTGACCACGTCGCCGCGCTCCGATGCGGCAAATGCTTCCTGTATCTGCGCGAAGGGGTAGCAGCGCACCAGCTTTTCAAGCGGCAGGCGACCTTCGCGATAATGGCCGATCAGGCGGGTGATGAACGGGCGCGGATCGACGCCCCCCTCCACTACACCCACGATACGCCGTCCCTTGCTCATGATCGCCGACGGGTCGATGACCAGACCATCGGGGGGATAAGCGCCGACCAGCGCAAGCGTGCCACGCGACGCCAGCATCCCGATCGCTTGTGACAGCAGGGCCGGAACGCCGGTCGTATCCACGATATGATCGAACGATCCGTCCTGTGAGGACAAGTCGTGGGACGTTTCCGTCGCGCCCAGTTCACGCGCCAGGTGAAGCCGGTGCGGATGACGATCGATGACTGCAATACGCCCCGCGTCTGCAATCCGCGCGGCCATCAGCGCCGACAAACCGACCGCGCCCGCCCCCATGATCGCGATCGACTGCCCCGGTCGAACGTTCAGCGTTTGCAGCACCGTGCCCGCGCCGGTCTGAACCCCGCATCCCAGCGGAGCCAGCACTTCGAGCGGCAGGTCGGAATCGATCCGCACCACATTATCCCGATGCGCCAGTGCGTAAGTGGCAAAGGCGGATTGGCCGAAGATGTTGCTGCCGATCGGCTGGTCGCCCCGCCGGATATCGCCCTCCCCGTCCTGCCTCAGCCCCAGGAAGTTGCGCGGCACGAACTCGTCGCAATAGCCCGGCTGGTGATCGTGGCACGCCGCGCAGTGGCCACAGCTGTGAAAGGTCAGCAGCACATGGTCGCCCGGTGCGATGCCGCTCACGGCGGCTCCCACCGATTCAACCACCCCCGCCCCTTCGTGCCCCAGGATGATCGGGAACGGCGTCGGCAACGCCCCGTCCCGCAGAACCATATCGGTATGGCAGATGCCGCAGGCGTGGATCCGCACCCGGATCTGTTCGGGCCCAGGCGGATCCATCTCCAGTTGCTCGAACCGGAAAGGATCGCCCGCCCGCTCCACTACGGCAGCCTCGATATGCATCACGCTCATGGCTCAGAAATCGAACCCGAAGCGCAGATACCATTCGCGGGGCCGGTTATAGGTGCCGAAGATCGCGCCCGCCGCGATGTTCGATCCGCCCGATGTGATAAACCGCTTGTCCGTCAGGTTGGTACCGCCCGCCGTCAAAGACCAATGACCGCCCGGCTCGCGATAGCTGACACTGGCGTTGACGATATCGCTCGACACGCGCCGCAACAGGAAGGTGCGCTGAGTGTCGTTCCACGCACTGCTGCTGTAGGTCCAGTCTGCCAGCATGACGATTGATCCGCCATTGCCCAGTTTCGTTTCATAGCGGGGGCTTATGTTGAGCTTCCACTTCGGCGTCTTCGGCAGTTCCTCTCCTACCAGCGTCCCGGCCTGATAAGGGCTGGGCCCGCCCACTGCAGCGGTCGCGGGCGACACCGAAATATAGTGCGCATCGATGTACCCGACCGAGCCGTTGATGGTCAGGCCGTTCACCGGCGCGGCGACGACTTCCAGTTCGAAGCCGCGAATGCGCGCGTCACCTGCATTGGAGATGGTGGGCGATGTGCCGACCTGGATATTGAGCTGGATATCCCGATATTTGGTCGAGAACACAGCCGCGTTCACCTGGAGGTGCCGATCGAGCAGAGTCGATTTTACGCCGGCCTCCCAGGTCGTTGCTTTTTCCTCGTTGAAATCAGGCGCGACATTGCCCTGCGGATTGGTAAGCCGCGTGGTCCAGCCGCCGGTCTTGTAGCCCTTCGACCAGCTACCGTAGAGCATGATGTCGTCCGCCGGATGGACCTGAACCCCGATCTTCGGCGAGAAGTCGTTGAACTTCTTGCGATTCACGCCCGGCGTATAGACCCGTACCGGATTAGAGGGATCGGGATATTGGAGCCCCACCTGGCACGGGATCGGCGCGAGCGGGAAAGGCCCGTTCGGGAAAATCTGGCCATTGGCGTTGGCGCATCCGAACAGCTTGTAGTTGAAGCCGTTCAGTTCCTGCTGCCCACCTTCGAACCGCTTGCGCTCGTTGGTGTAACGGCCGCCGATCGTGATCCCGATCAGGTCGATCGGCCGATAATCGACCTGTCCGAAGACCGCATAGTTCTTCGTGCTGAGCTCATTGGGACCATCCACCTGAACCAGTCCTTCGGCAAACGTTACATAATCGTGCAGGTCGCCGGATTCGTCGAAATAATACCCCCCCATTACGTAACGGAGTTTATTATCGAAGGCACTGCCGAGCAGCTGGAGTTCCTGGCTGAATTGCTTCTGGTTCATGGTGAAGCTGAGCTGCAGGAAATTCAGCGGTGATCCGTCTGCGTCCAGGCCTGCGTTCCAGTGCAGTTCGCGATAGGCCGTGATCGATTTGAGCGCGACATTCTCGCCCAGATCGAAATCGACGATGCTGCTCACGCCCCACGCCTTCAGGCTCGAATAGCTGTTGCCCGTGGCGTAGCTGCGATCCTTGTCGTTGATCAGATAGCGGCCATCCCAGGGCAGCCGGTCATTGGCAGGATTGCCGTCGACATTGACGCTGGCATAGCTCGGCACCTGGAACTGCGGATTGAACTGCGTGCCCGATACGCCGCACAGGGCGGATGCATTGCGCGCGGCGATCTGCGCGCCAGTGCTGCCGATACAGAAATTATACAGGCCGGCGAACAGGGAGCCGGTCGTGCCGGTCGGATCGAAGGCAGTGCCGGGCAGATTGGTCGTGCCCGCAAAATTGCCCGAAGCGGTTTCCGTCGTGCCGAGCAGCTTGTTTGCAGAGGTGCCCTTGTCCTTGCTGTAATCGCCCGAAAAGGTCGCCCGGATCGCCCCGCCATTGTCCCATTTCAGCTTGCCGCGCACATTCCAGTTGTCGTTCCTGCCCTCCCGCTTGGCGCTGTCATAACCGGCGGCGGAAAAGGCGGTGAAAGACGGCGCGTTGTTCGCGCGCTGGTCGGGGAATGGCACCCGCTTCAAAAAGCCATCGCGCGATTTGACGCCGAAGGTGATCGCGGAATTCAACCCCTCCGTGATCGGAATGGTCACGGACCCACGCGCCTGGAACAGGTCGTAGCTGCCCACCGTGACATCGCCGGTGGCCTTGAACTCCTTGCCCGGATCGCTGGTCACGATGGAAATTGCGCCGCCGATCGTGTTGCGGCCGAACAAGGTGCCTTGCGGCCCCTTCAATATCTCGATGCGGGCGACGTCGAGCAGATCCTGGTTCGCACCGACCGTGCGGGCGAGGTAGACGCCATCCAGATAAATGCCGACGCCGGGATCGATGTTGAACGCGAAATCGTCCGATCCGATGCCGCGGATATACGCGGCGAGAACGGCGGTGGACCCGGAAAAGGGCGTGCCCGCGTCGAGGTTCACGTTGGGCGCGATCGCCGACAATTGCGCCACGCTGCCGATGGCGCGCTCCTGCAACGCTTCCGAGGTAAAGGCCGAGATCGCGATCGGCACGTCCTGCACATTTTCGGCGCGCTTCTGTGCGGTAACGACGATGTCGGCAATCCCGTCGCTCTGGACGGCTGGATCAGGGCTCGGCGTTTCCTGCGCCACCGCATGGCTCGCGATGAAGGCCGTCGACGTCAGCAAGAACTTGAGGGTGGTTTTCCCCATGATGCAATCCTCCCTTTACGGACACGCCTGTCTCGGCGGTTCATAATTTCCGATAGGAGGCGATGAGGTGCCGGTCTTGGATTCGCGCGAACGGGCGACCGGGACAATTGCGAACAGGCGAACGATTCGCCCGCGGCATTTTATGGCAACGCGCGCCCTTCTTGCCGCCACTGGCTTGGCGACAGGCCGAACTGGCGGCGGAAACACCGGGTGAAGAAAGCGGAATCGTTGAAACCGACTTCGAACGCGATATCGGTGATCGTCTGCCCATCGCCCCGCGCCATGAGCTCAACCGCGCGTTCCAGCCGCCTGGCGGTGATGAAGGCCGTGGGCGTCAGCCCGACATGGCGAAAGAAGGATTTCTGCACCGCCCGGGTCGACAGATCCAGCGCTTCGCCGATCGATGCCGTGCCCAGATCGGAATCGCCCAGATGTTCCAGCGCATATTCGACCGGAGATCGCGACGGCCGCTCCGTCGAATAGCGCTCGGGCTGACGACGAAAGGCCATTCTTGCCGCGTCGGCCAGCAAGGCGCCGGCATCCTCGTCCAGATCGTCGGAATGCTCCCGCTGGCTCCATATGCCATTCAGGACATGGCCCAGGAAAGCGACATTGGGATCGTTGGCGGGCAAGCGGAAACCGTGCCAGTTCCGATCGGCGATATCGGCGCCCATCATGGCCACCGGCACTTCAAGGATCAGGCAGTCGTTCGAATGCGATATGTCGATCGCATAGGGCCTCGTGTCGTCGGCAACGATGATTTCCCCGACGCGGCCGGTGCTGCTGTGATCGCCATGCAACAGCGTCAGGGAGCCGCGATGCAGCACGTGCAGCAACAAATGGCGCTCGCCATTGTCATGAGTCACGCGGCTGACGCGGGCCCGCTCGCTGCGCGCGCGCGTCAGCCCGACCGCACCGAGCGACCACCGCGCCAGATCCGCCCTTATGCCTTCCGAGGCACAGACCGTCATGCCGGGAAAGGCTTCGGCGACGACATCGCGCCAGAACAGATGCCGTCGCTGGTGCGGCACCAGCTTGGTGGAAAAGCGCTCGACCACGCTCACGGCCGATGTCCCGCCGTAAAGCTGTAATTGTGGGAATACAGCGCCATGCCCGATACCCCGCCCCGTTTACCATGACATTATCCGCCATGTGCTTTTATGCTTTACCGAAAAGTATCCCAGGCGTGCAATGTACGCAACAAAGTTATCTGGTGGCGGAACCAGCCGGCCCGAAATCATCGCGACGCGGGCCGGGGACGTCGCCGAATGACGTGCACCCGAACGAAGCGATTGCCGTGCGGCGGCGGCGGCGACCAAGATCCACAACCGGACCTCCGCAGGGACTCAAGCGCCTCCCAGCACCGGACATTGGCTCAAGTACCGCTTGGCCGCTGAAACCGGCCGAGAGCCAATCGACGACTGTCTGTTAGCGATCTCGTTTATAGGCGTTTTGATGAAGCCGCTTCCTATCATGACATATTTCAGCCGCGTGCAGGATGACGGAATACGTTACGTGTGGCGAACCAATGTTGCGACACGAAGCAGAATTCCAGTAGGAAAAATCTTCATACTTGCCAGCCCATCCGTTTTGATTGAGAACTCCCGCCCCGGGGAGCATGCTAGGATGGAGTACCGCAGGAACGCGCCGGATGCGTCCGCGCTGATGACGTCGGCGCGCAGTTTCGGCAACTACGACCTGTCGAGCGCTCTCGCGGATCTTCTCGACAACAGCATCAAGGCGCGATCGAAGAAAATTGATATCCGCTGCGTCCGTACAATTGGCGAGCCCGAAGTTCGCATCCTCGACGACGGAACGGGGATGTCTCTCGACGAACTTTGCAACGCGATGCGCCCGGCTAGTACCAACCCGGATGCCGAGCGCGCGCCGGATGATCTGGGCAGGTTCGGATGGGGCATGAAATCTGCATCCCTCTCCCAATGCAGGCTCCTGACGGTGGTCACCCGGAAGGACGGCGTGATAGCCGGGGCGGTTTGGGATCTCGACGACATCGACGACTGGAAAATGGGCGTTCTGAATGATGCCGAGTTCGCCGCGATCGCCAGTAACAGTTTGCAGGAACGCGACGGGACCGAGATTATCTGGCGGCGCTGCGATCGATTGTCAGAGTTCGGCGCCGTCGAGGGGCGCGGGTTCAACGATCTCGTCGCGCACGCAAAATCGAAGCTTGCCATGGTCTTCCATCGCTATCTCGCGGGCGAGGAGGGACTTCGAAAGCTCTCGATCGTCTTCAATGGCGATACGCTTAAGCCGACCGATCCGTTTCTCAGACACCATGAGGCAACTCAGCGTCTGCCTCACGAAACCCTGCTGCTTTCTGGAAAACCGATAGACGTTCAAGCGTTCGTGCTGCCTCATTATTCAAAAATTTCGTCGGCGGACCACGAGCGTCTCGGCGGCGAGGAAGGCTTCGTCCGCAACCAAGGGTTCTACCTGTACCGCCAGCACCGTCTGATCATGTCCGGAACCTGGTTCAGGCTCGTTCGCCACGGCGAGCTATCGCAGCTTGTCCGAATTGCGGTCAACATTCCGAACAGCCTCGACAGCATCTGGAAGATCACGCTCGACAAGGCGGATGCCCAGTTACCCTCGGGACTGCGAGCTCGACTGAAAGACATCGTCGACACGCTCAAGGGCAAATCCGGGAAGGTATTCAGGTCGCGCGGCGGTAGAATCCGCACATCGGACGATGCAACGCAGGTCTGGGCAAAGTACGTCCGTAACGGCGAGATCAGATATTACATCAACCGCGAGCATCCCTTACTGGCGGAACTCCTTGAGTCCGACGACGACGCAATCGCCGGGGCGGTCGGCGCCGCTTTGGGCATTATCGAGGACAGCTTTCCGATCTTCAGCATCGGCGAGGACGTTGGTTCAAGACCGGAAATGATGAATCAGGGCGCGATCGATCGGGATGGTTTTCTCGCGAAGCTCGACGCCGCACTGCCCTCCCTGCTCAACCATGCCGGAGGCACGCTTCCCGCTCTGGCTGCGCTGCTCAGAATCACTGAACCTTGGGCGAGCCAATTTCTGTTTGTCGAAGAACATCTGAAGTCGAAGGGTTGGTGGCAGGATGCTTGATAGCGAATTGGCGTTCTTCCGATCACAGATTGGACAGAAACATGGCGACGCTCTCCAACGTGGCGAGGGGTTGCCGGAGGGCGCCATTTCGGAACTGGTTCGCGGTGGCCCTTTCAGCGGGCTCGACGAGCCCTCGCTGGACTTCATCATTCGCGAACTGGAAACCAGCTTTACCGTAACCCAGCGCCGGGGCGCGGTCATCAGCAAGGGACACCGTCCGTGGCTCGCTGCACGCAAACCTTCGACTGACTTTTACTACTGGAACAGACTGCGCAAATACTACCTCGAGACCGGCATCCTGCCATCCAAGGTGCTGGCGACGCTTGACGCCGACACCGATCAGGTTCTCGACTTTTGCGGCGATCCGCTCGATGCGAATTACGGGTTTGTCCGTGGCATGGTCATGGGCAACGTGCAGTCGGGGAAGACCACCAACTATTCTGCGCTCATCTGCAAGGCAGCAGACGCCGGATACAAGGTGATCATTCTTCTCGCTGGCATCACCAATTCGCTGAGGACGCAGACGCAGGAGCGCATCGACGAGACCTTCATCGGTAAGGTTTCTGTGTTCATGGCAGCTGCCCAGACGTCCCTGCCGATTCAGAACTACGCTACGGTGCGCCGAATTCCTTCGTACGGCACGTCGCGTGACTCTGACTTCTCGGCTGGTCGCGACGGTATTTATTTCAATCTTTCCGGCCACCATGAGCCGATGATTTTCGTGACCAAGAAGAACAAGTCCGTGCTGGAGCGACTGGAAAGTTGGATCGAAGACCAGAGTGAAACCGGGGGCTACGACCTTCCCCTGCTGCTTATTGATGACGAGGCAGACAACGCGTCGATCAACACCCACAAGAATCCAAAGATGACAACAGCGATCAATAATGTTATCCGCCAAGTCCTGAGTAAGTTTCCGCGCTCGGCGTATGTCGGATATACGGCGACACCATTCGCGAACATCTTCATCGACCCCGAGACTACGAAAGAGATGAATAATGACGATCTCTTTCCTTCGAACTTCATCAAGGCGCTGGATCCGCCATCGAACTATGTCGGTTCGCACCGGGTCTTTCGTGAAGATGGCAATCTTCGCGCCGTCATGGTTCGCGTCATCGACGACTATCGCACGCTGCTCCCCCTGAACCACAAGAGTGCCGATCCTGTCGTCGCCCTGCCCGAAAGTCTCAGGCATGCGATCCGCGTGTTCTGTCTTACGCGGGCCATTCGGGTCCTGCAGGGCAAGGGGACCGCGCACTGCTCGATGATGATCAATGTCAGCCGGTTCAACGCCATCCAGGAGACTGTGCTGGGGTTCGTGTATGCGTATCTGAGCGAGCTGAAGGATGCGATTTCGGTGCACGCGTCCCTGCCAGCCGAACATATCCACGACGATGACATGACAGCGGTCCAGACAAGCTTTGAAAAGGAATATCGGGACGCCGGTTTCCAATGGCGGGACGTCCTCGCGAAGCTCAACGAGGGCATTCAGAGTATCGAGGTTCGCACCGTCAACATGCGCGGGGGGCAACTTGATTATTCGCTGAACCGCGAAAACGGGCTTCATGTCATAGCAATCGGCGGTCTGGCGCTGTCCCGAGGCCTGACGCTCGAAGGTCTGACCGTGTCGTATCTTCTGCGAAATACAGCGGCGAGCGACACGCTGATGCAGATGGCTCGGTGGTTTGGCTATCGGCCTGGTTATGAGGAAATTTGTCGACTGTTTTTGCCGGAAGTCTCGCTCAACCACTACGAGTACGTCGATGA
The DNA here is from genome assembly GCF_036663735.1 of Parasphingomonas zepuensis. Classification (NCBI taxonomy): domain Bacteria; kingdom Pseudomonadati; phylum Pseudomonadota; class Alphaproteobacteria; order Sphingomonadales; family Sphingomonadaceae; genus Parasphingomonas; species Parasphingomonas zepuensis. The sequence goes on from NZ_JAXOJO010000006.1 coordinate 211,704, forward strand.
GGCGACCGAAGAGCTGCGCAGTGAAGTGAAGCGCATGCAGGCCGCCAATCGTACGCCAGCAGATTTCGGACTGAAGGTCCGGCAGAGCCAGCTCGCAATTCGGGTGACTGCTGCCAACAAGATGCGGACGGCAAAGCTGGTCACAATCGCCCAGGATTATTCAGCGCGACACGTGGAAGGCTATGCGCTCCTCAATGATGGAGATGTGAACCGGCAGAACATGCAGCAGGTCAATGCAATGCTTGTTTCACTCGGCGCGCCAACGGACGTGAAGCCGGGCTACGTGATCTGGGAAGAGGTAAATGTCCGCAAGGTCGTCGATCTGCTCCGCAGTTTCCGCTTCGGTCAGCATCAGGATCTTGCGCCGATCTCGGACCAGTCCCTGTTCCAAGACTATCTGCAGGACAGGGCAGCCGACGAACTGGCTGAATGGGACATCGCAATCCCAATGAAACAATCCGGCACCCCGACGGAGATCGGTGAAGTCTCGGTTCGGCTCCGCGATCGCGATCAGGGCACCGTCAAGGACGGTGTTTACAGAGTTTATGGCAGCAAGAGCCGGGTAGCGGATCCGGGTGACGCATGGATCGCCTTAAAGGAAAGTCAGCGAGCTGTCGCTGAAGAGCGTTTCGCCGCGGACGTATACAAGCGCGAACGTAGTGCCTGCAGCGTTCGAGAACGCCCTCTCATGCTTCTGCACTTTTTCAACGCCAGTCTCGCCAACAAACCGGAAGTCCCAAACCCCTCCGACGATGAGCTGAAAATCAAAAACCCCGTTGTTACGCTGTCGTTCTGCATGCCCGAAACGCACAAGCCAGCAAAGGCGCGCGCCTACCAGGTGAACGCGGTCTACCGGAAGCAACTAGAGCTGTTCGACGAGCCTGACGACGATGAAGAGCTGATCGACGGAGATCAGGATGCTGGCTGAGTGGGAACAGATCCAGGCTACGGGGGAACCAGGGGATCGCAATGTCCGGCTGGTGGACAGTGCGCATCCTCTCAGCTTCCGGATCGGTCGCGATTTCAAAGGAAGGTACGTCTTTCAGCTGGATGCGTCGGGTTCAGCCGATCTGCGAACGGGCTTGCCGCACATATCGGGTATCGACTGCGAGCTTGATGAACAGGGTGCCGGCGCCCTGCGTCTCACACTGACGCTGAAGCGTCAGGAGGACGTGGCGAATTTTCGGCTCATGTGTGCGGGCATGATGCACGCAACCTCCGAACTCTCCGCGCACGAGGCGGAAACCGGGCTGCTTGTCGTTATCGATCAGCTTCACCGTTGGCAGGAAATGCTGCGGCAGCGGCGCGACCGATTGCTGAAGCGGACCGAGATCATCGGCCTGGTTGGCGAGCTCCTGTTCCTTCGCGATATTCTCGCACCTCGGATCGGGATGCTCGGCGCCATCCGTTCTTGGACTGGGCCGGAACGCGATGAGCAGGATTTTGTGCTGGGAGGAACAATAGTCGAGGTGAAAACGCAGATAGTGACCGCCGACCGGCGCATCCGGATATCTTCGGAAGATCAGCTTGATCCCGTCCAGGGCCGCATTATCATCGCTAATCAGGGTGTCGCACCCCTCCCCGGCACGGACCCGACCGCACGGTCGCTCAATGGTCTTGCTGCTGAAGTTCGTGACGTAGCCGCGGCCAGCGGTGCGGCAGCATGCGACCTGCTCGACATAGCGTTGCTTGCAGCGGGGTACGAGCATCGGGAAGAATATGATGAGGAATCCTGGGTGCTGGTCGATCGCGCGTTCTACGAAGTGATGGGCGACTTTCCTCGCATCGAGCGAGCCGAACTTCGGTCCGGTGTCGACATGGTCAAATACTCGATCAGGGTCGCGGATTGCCTGCCGTACGCGGTTGACATCGATGTGACGATGGCGGGTTTCGTACGATGAGCGACATGCAGGAAGCCTACGACGAGCTGCGGGAAGATGTCATGCTTGAGGCGGAGGCCGGCGGGATATTCCAGCAGGAAGCATTCTTCCAGCTCTATGCTGAAGCAGCTTCGGAAAATGGCGATACGATCGATCTGGAGCACGCCCACTGTCACCGCGACGGCGGGCCCCGGTCTTATCGCATCGACGGTCATGCCTTTGACCATGATCGAGGAACCCTCCATCTCGCGGTCTGCGATTATCGCGACGGAGCGGAGGTCGAAACGCTGAATGCTACACAGATCGACGCTGCACTAAAGCGCGCAATCAACTTTTTCGAAAATGCGCTCCGCGCAGACTTCATCAACTCGCTCGAGGATACGAGTTCTGCATTCGAGGCAGCGTATCCGATCTATTCAAGCAGCGCGGCGATCAAGCGCGTTCGCGTCATACTGTTTTCGAATGCCCGCCTGGCGGCGCGTCGTGCGCCGCAACTGGCTGAAGAGGTAGCGGGTGTGCCCGTGGTATACAGCGTGCTCGATCTCGGTCGATACTCCGATATCCAGCGATCCCAGGCTCTGCCGGAGTCGATCGAGGTCGACATCGCTAAAATTGCGGGCGGACCGATCCCCTGTCTTCAAGCATCGGTCGATTCCGACGAATATGTGTCTTACCTGCTGGCCATTCCAGGCAACGCGCTCGCGGAAATCTATGGTCTCTACGGCGCGCGGCTCCTTGAGCAGAATGTCCGGACGTATCTGCAGGCGCGGACCAAGGTCAACCAAGGCATCCTTACTACGATCAAGGACGCCCCGGGGATGTTCTTCGCCTACAATAACGGGCTGACTGCGACAGCCTCCGGCGTTCGTGTCGAGCGGCTGAAGGACGGACAGCTGGGTATCGCCGCGATCAGCAACCTGCAAATCGTGAATGGCGGACAGACCACCGCCTCAATCCTCTACGCCAAGGACATCTCGAAGAATTCGCTCGACCAGGTTCACGTGCCGATGAAGCTGTCGGTGGTACCGGATGATGCCGTCGAACAAGTCGTGCCGAAGATTTCCCGGTTCGCCAACACGCAGAATCGCATTTCCGAGGCCGACTTCTTCTCCAGCCACCCCTTCCATCTGCAGATGGAACGGTATTCGCGTCGGCTTGCTGCACCGCCGCAGGCCGGTGCCCTTTCTGGTTCCAAGTGGTTCTACGAGCGATCGCGCGGTCAGTATCGCGACGGCACCTCCTATGTGACGGCCGCTGAAAAACGGAGATATCTGCTCGAGTTTCCGAAGGAGAAGGTCATCGTCAAGACGGACCTGGCCAAGTACGTGGTCACGTTCGAACGGCGGCCGGATATCGTTTCCCGAGGCGCGCAGAAGTGCTTCATGTTCTTCGCCGACGAGATCGCGAAGCAATGGAAATCCAGTCATGCGAGCCTCAATGAAGGTTGGTATCGCAACGCCTGCGCCATGGCGGTCGTATTCAACTGGACCGACCGCATGATTGCGAAATCGTCATGGTACGCGGTTGATCGCGGGTACAAGTCGCAGACGGTAACTTATACCCTAGCTTGGCTGATGAACCGGATCGCAAACGGCGGAAAAGCCGGGTTGAACCTTCAACAGATCTGGAACACCCAAGAGGTTCCCGAGGAGCTTCGCGTGGTAATCGAAGAGCTGGCGCCGCTTGTTTCAGCTGCAATCCGCGTTGGCTCCGGCGCGGTCAGGAACGTCGGCGAATACTGCAAGATTCAGGCCTGCTGGGAGCGCATTTCGAAGACAGAGTTCGACGTGCCCGAGCTGTCCGATCACCTGCTCTTGGACAAGGAGGAGAACCGAAACGAGCAGAAGGAAGCGCGATCGACTGCCCGAATGGACAGTGAGATTGATCTGGATGTTATCCTGTTCTCGCTAGCGGACAAGGTCGAAATACTTCGGGCAACGGCGAAGAAGCGCGGTTTGCTATCGCCGAAATCGAGCGGAGCACTCGACAAGCTCCAGAGGGGAGCGATAAATCTCGCCCGGCCAGAGAAGACCGCACTGAAGCTGCTCATCCGTCGTCTTGAGGAGGAAGGGGTGTCGATCGAATCAATGGGATAAGCGGAATTTCAATCTGTGCGTCGTTCGATCTGATCCAGCCCGCAACCTTTTCGATCAATGGTTCGAGACCATTCTCGCGGAGTCCACACTCCCACACGATCGCGACGCGCCAGCCCGCTTCGCGCAGAAGCGTTACATTCCGAATATCCCGACCAACATTCGAGTTGAATTTGGTCTCCCAGAATTCAGAGCGCGTGCCGGGCGTTGTCGTAAACCGGCATCCCGTGTGTCGATGCCAGAAGCAGCCTCGGACCTCGATGACGACCCGCCAGCGCGGGAGAACGATGTCGGGACTGCCGGGAAGCGAACGGTCATGAAGCCTGAACCGGAATCCGCTGGCGTGGAGCGCCCGGCGCAATCGCAGTTCGGGTTTCGTGTTGGCCGACCGAATGCCTGACATCATCCTCGAGCGCGTGGCACTGTCTACGACGTCGACCACGTTTTTCCCTGGATCAATCCGTCGCACCTGGTAATGCCCATTGTCATGATCTGGGCCCCTCATCACTAATGTTCAAGGTAGTTGATCTGTTTGCCGGCCCGGGGGGGCTCGCCGAGGGATTTTCGGCGGTTCGTACTGCTGATGGCCAGCGTGTATTCGACATTGCGCTATCGGTTGAAAAAGAATCTTCAGCATTCTCGACACTCAGAATGAGGAGCTTCTTCCGACAGTTCCATCGACCACCGGCAGACTATCGCGAATATGTCCGCGGCAATATGACGCGCGAACAGCTGATAGGCGCCCATCCGGCGCAATGGAGCGCGGCCTGTGCCGAGACGCTTCAACTCGAACTCGGGACTCCGGAAGCAGCCGCAAAGATTGACCCGCTGATCGACCAAATCGCCGCGGAGGCCCGCGATCGCTGCATCTTGGTAGGCGGACCTCCATGCCAAGCCTATTCGCTGGTAGGTCGAGCACGAAATCGTGGTAACGCCGATTATATCGCGAGCGAAGACCATAGGCATTTCCTGTACCGGGAGTACATCCGTATACTGGCGCGCCTCAAGCCCGTGGCGTTCGTGATGGAGAATGTGAAAGGCTTTTTGTCAGCTAGTATCGATGGCGAGAATATCTTTGCGAAGGTGATGGCTGATCTGATGGAGGCCGGCGGCTTCAGGCACAGCTATTCAATCCTGCCGCTGCTTGTAAGCAGCGCCCGCGGTGGAGCAGCATACATACTGAAAGCCGAAGAGCATGGTGTACCCCAGCGACGACACCGGGTCATTCTATTAGGCGTGAGACACGACTTTGCCTCGCGGCTGTCAGTGCTGCAGTCTCCGAGAGAACACTTGAAGCCTCGCGAGGGCTCGCCCACTGTCCGGGATGTTCTGGGTGATATGCCGGCGCTGAGAAGTCGGTTGAGCAAGACCGATGATAGCGGACCCGCGTGGCGCGACGCGGTGCTAGAGGCTTTCGTTATATCCGCCCGGGCCGCCTTTGAAGAGGAAGACGAGCAATTTGACATCATTGCCAAGCGGCTACTCGTCCATGCTGATCGCATGGCGGGGGTTAATGACATTCGCCCAGCCACCTCGACAGAGCCGGCAAGCATCGCCGACGACGAGCTGGCTGCTTGGCTGATTGATCCCGAATTGAAATACTTGCCCAATCACGAAGCGCGCGGGCACATGGAAAGCGATCTCGCGCGCTACGCGTTTGCGGCAACATTCGCCGAACTGAACGACCGCTCGCCGAAGGCGTCGGAGTTTCCGGCTGGCCTCGCCCCCGCTCATCTGAATTGGACCTCGGGCAAGTTCAACGACCGCTTCCGGGTGCAGTGCTGGGACCAACCATCGACAACCGTCACCAGTCACATTGCCAAAGACGGCCACTATTTCATTCACCCTGACCCTCTTCAGTGTCGCAGCCTCACCGTGCGAGAGGCGGCCCGATTGCAGACATTCCCTGACAACTATTTGTTTGAGGGTAACCGCACCCAGCAATACACTCAGGTCGGCAACGCCGTGCCGCCCTTCTTGGCGTATCAGATCGCCAGCGTCGTTCACCGCGTTCTGTCATAGGGCGGGCTGTCGCGGTTAATGGAGCCGGGTCTCGATCATGATCTTGGAAGTTCAATTCCGGCAGACTGCAACCTCGCCCCCGCCGCCCAACACCACACTCACCGCTTCCCCACCCCCACAGCCGGAGCCCCACCCGGCAACCGGATCGCCGGCGCAACAGCAAACGGCTTCACGCCAAAGGCCGGATATATCTCCGACGGGAAATAGATCGTGCCGTCCTTCACCACCATCGCGATGCGATGCAGTTCGTGCAGGTCCGTCAGCGGATTGCCCGGCAGCAGCAGGAAATCGGCGCGCTTGCCGCGCGCGATCGATCCGAGTTCCTGGTCCCGGCCCATATATTGCTCCGGGCCGAGCGTCCCCATGCGCAGCACCTCCGCCGCCGGAATCCCCGCCTCGCCATAGATTTCCAGCTCGCGGTGGACCGAAAGCCCGGACTCGTCGTCCGTGCCGGGCAGCAGCACGATGCCGCGATCATGCAGCATCTTCAGCAGCTGCTTCACCTTGGTGAAGGCGCCCTGATAGGCCTTGTCGTCCGCCGGGCCGGCAATCGGCGCGATCGCCTGGCGGCGGCGGCGCTGCAGCCCGATCGGCAAATGATCGATATAGCTCGCGACTGCCGGGCTCGGCGCGCCGTCGCGGCTCAGCATGAGCAATTCCAGCGTCACCGCCGTCGGATCATGCGCGACATGGCGGGCGACCATCGCATCGATCGTCTTCTGCACGGGGGCCGAGGCGAGATCGAGGCTGGCGGTCCGCCGCATCGCCGTCAGCCGCAATGGCGTGCGGGTATCCTCCGTGGGATCGAGCACCCAGCCCAGCATGAGCTGGTTGATGTGAGTCACCTCGTCATAGCCGTCGGCGATCAGCGCGTCGGCATTGGTGAAGGCGGGCACATGCCCCGTCACGCCCATGCCCAGCCGGTGCGCCTCGCGCGCGATCGCCGGCACCCAGGCCGGATTCATGCTGTTGTAGATCTTGACCTGCCAATAACCGCGCGCCGCGTACCACCGCACGGCGTCCACTGCGGCGGCCTCGCTGTCGGCGACGATGCCGTTGCGCGCGGAAAACGGGCTGCGCCCTTCCAGGAAGCCATTGGCGACGATGCGCGGGCCGGCGACTTCCCCGGCCTCGATCTTGCGCACCAGGCCGTGCAGGAAATCATTGTCGTTGCCCATGTCGCGCACCGAGGTGACCCCGGCGGCGAGATAGAGCAAAGCCGACTGGAGGCCGACATGCGCGTGCATGTCGTGCAGGCCGGGCAGCAAGGTGCCGCCGCCGCCATCGATCTGCGCTTCGCCCGGCGATGCCGGCGCGTCGAGCGGCTGCACGCCCGTGATCCGGCCGTCGGCGAAGACCACCGCCATCGGTGCGCTGAGCGTGCCCGTTTCGGGCTGGAAGATCCGCACGTTGCGGATGCGCACGGGCGCATCGATCCGGTGGGCGAAACGCTGCTGGAGCGCGGCATAGCGCTTTGCTGTCAGCTCGGTCGCCAGCGCGATCAGCGCCGGCACGTCGCCCTCATGTCCCTCGCGCACCGTGGCGCCGCCGGTGCCGAGCACAGCGAACAGCCGGCCCTCGCCATCGAGCAGGATCAACTCGGGCGCCATTTCGATCCCGCTGATCGCATAGGCCTGATAACCCGCGGCGCCGATCGTCGCGGGCCCCAGTTTCTCGATGCTCAGCCGGCCGCCCGGCAGGGCGTCCAGGCTGCTATCGGCTTGTTTGAGCAAGGCCCCGGCATAAAGGCCAAGCGCCCAGGGGCTCGCATTCTGGCCGATATACAGCGCCGTGCCGGGGGCGGGTGCTTGGCGCGGCCCCATCGAGTCCGTCCAGCGCGCGATCTTGCCCTCGCGCACGAAGCGCTCGTGCACCGCGCCGCCGAACGTCGCCGTGCCGTCCATCTCCCAGCGCACCGGCAGGCCGTCCGCGCCGAGCTCCATCGTCTCGCGCATGGTCGGGCCGCGCCCGTTATTCTTCACGTCGTAATCGATCGTCACGCGATCGCCCTGACGGTCGGCATCGACGAAGCCGACCTTTTCGCCATTGGCGATGACGACCAGCCGTTCGTGCTGAGCCATGGCCGGCGACGCCGCGAGCCCGGCCAGCAGAGTCGAGGCGAAGAGCGCGCTACGCAAGAGGGTGAAGGACATCAGGCCAGCAAACTCCGGTAAAGATGGGCAGTGGCGGCCAGGTCCTGCACGACATGGCCTAGCGATTTGTAGATCGTGATCTCGTCCGCGCTGCGCCGCCCGGCGATGCGGCCCAGCAGCACCTCGCCGATCTCGGCGACGATATGATCGTCGCCGATCAGGCCCGCATCGCGGGCGACGAGGAATTCCGCGGCGGCGGCGAGCGCCGAGGCGCGGCTGTCGGTGATGTACCGGCTGTCCGCCACCAGCGCGCTGTCGACCTCGACCGGCCCCGCCCCGCTTGATCCGATCAGGTTGAGATGCGTGCCCGGCCGAATCCATTCGCCGAGCAGGATCGGCTCGGCCGATCCGGTCAGCGTGCAGATCACATCGGCCTGCTGCGCCGCCGTGCGCAGATCGGGTGCGAGCTCGGCGCCGAGCGCGGCGAAGTCGTCGACCAGCGCCTGCGCCTTTGCGGCCGAGCGCCCCCACACGAGCACGCGCTTGAACTGGTGGACCAGCGGCAGGGCCGTCAAATGCGTGCGCGCCTGGCCGCCCGTGCCGACGATCAGCAAGGTGCTGGCATCGGCGCGGGCCAGCGCTGCCGTGGCGACCGCCGAGGCGGCGGCGGTACGGATATAGGTGATCTCCTCGGCATCGGCGATCGCGACCGGCTCGCCCTGGTCGGGTTCGAACAGGATGACGACGCCGCGGTGCCGGCGGTGCGTCGGCGCGTGCGGATCGGCGAACACGCTCAGCATCTTGGCCCCGAACATGTCCTGCTCGCCCAGCGCGCCCGTCATATGGCCGAACGCCCGGCCCGGGCTGAGCGGGATCATCGCGCGCAGCAGCTGGCGCGTGGTGCCGGCGGACAGTGCCTTCATGGCGTCGCGCACCACCCGGATGCAGTCGGGATAGCTCAGCCCCGCCCGCACTGCCTGGCTGTCGAAGATCGTCAGCTGGTCCCGCTTCATGCTTTCTCCCTTTCGCCCCCGCGCCCCGCGACAGGAACGATAGGGCAGTCCGCGGCGGAATGCTTGCCAAGGCGCATGGCGGTCCGTAAGAAATATGAAATATTGATCCAAGAAATCCCGGGATTATGCATAAACATGGCGGAAAATTTCGATCGCTTGGATATCAAGATCCTGGCTCGCCTGCAGATCGATGCCGCTGAGTCCTCCAGCGAAATCGCCGAACGCGTCGGCCTTTCCCAGTCGCCCTGCTGGCGCCGCATCCAGCGGCTCAAGGAGGAGGGCTATATCAAGGCGCAGGTCGCCGTGCTCGATCGCGAGAAGTTCGGGCCGAGCATGTTCATCTTCGCCCAGCTCAAAATGGGTAGGCTCAACGATGAGGGCCGCGAGCGTTTCATGCGCGCGGTCGACGAAATTCCCGAGATCATGGAGGCCTATACGCTGTTCGGCGAGATGGACGTGATGCTCAAGGTGCTGGCGCCCAGCATGGACTGGTATCAGCGCTTCACCTTCAGCACCCTGCTCCGCCTCCCCGGCGTCGAGGACATCCGCTCGACCGCGACCCTGTCCGAACTCAAATGCACCCACCAACTCCCGCTCCCTGCAATGTGAATCGCGCATAAATCATGCGCGCAAGCTCCAACACCACCCCCGATCCGGAAAAAACCCCCTTTTCACCTGCGCTAGAATGGCCCGATCGGAGGACCCTATGGCTGCCCAATATCTCGGACCCGCGACCCTTTTGCTCGCCACCGCCCCGGCGCCGCTGCCCGCCCAGGTCCCTCCAGACCTCGCGATCACCGTCGCCCCGGCCGCGCCCGACGCGCAGCAGCACATCCCCTATGTCGACGTCACCGTCATCGCCCGGAACGTCCACCGCAAGGCCGGCGAGCGCCTGTTCCGCCTGCCGCTCGAAGCCAATACCGTCGTCACCAGCGCGAAGGACCTGCAGAACCTCCGCATCGCCGACGACCGGGGCGAGATCGCCGCAACCATCGCCGACGTGAGCGACGACGCCTCGAACCGCACTCGTTTCTGGCAGGCGCCCCGCGCGATCGATGGCGCGGTCACGGTCAGCTACCGCGTGCCGATCGACGCGACCGCGCCGCCCATCGCCCGCCCGCAATATGAGATGCGCACCACGCAGGGCAGTTTCTCAGCCTCGGCCAATGCCTTTCTGCTGCTTCCCGCTGACGGACTGAGCCGAAAGGCCAGTGTCCACTGGGATTTCTCCGCTTTCGGATCCGATGGGGTCGGCATATCGAGTTTCGGTGTCGGCGAAGCGACCAGCGCCGAGGCGCTGCCGTCGGAACGCCTCGCCTCGGTCTATTATATGGGCGGCCGGCCCGGCGTGTATCGTGCGGGCGACGGCGCGTTCTTCGGCGCCTGGCAGGGGTCCACACCCTTCGCCATGGAATCGCTGCTGAGTTGGGCGGCTGAACTGCACGGCTATTACGGCACATTCTTCGGCTACACCCCGCCCAGCTTCGGCGTGTTCGGCCGCACCAACGAGCGCAATCCGGGCAGCGGGATCGGCCTCACCGACAGCTTTGCCTTCACCTTCAACGACACGTCCAAACCGGAGGATCTGCGGTCGTTGCTTGCCCACGAAATGCTGCACAGCTGGGTCCGGTCGCTCGACGAGTCGATGGATGAAGCCGGCGGCCTCGATCGTGCCTGGTTCGGCGAAGGCCTCGCCGTCTATTATCAGCGCGCCCTGCCCTATCGGGCAGGCAGAATCTCCGCCAAGGACTTCCTCGCCGATCTGAACGAGACGGCCGGGCGCTACTATACGAACAGCAAGATCGGCGTACCCAACGCAGCCATCGCCGAGGGCTTCTGGCGCGACACAAGGGTCAGGGTGCTGCCCTATGACCGGGGATCGCTCTACTTCGCCACGGTAGATGCCGACATCCGTGCCAGCTCAGGCGGCAAGCGGTCGCTCGACGATATCGTGCGCACGATGCTCGACACGCGCCGCGCGGGCAAACCGATGAACGAAGCCCTGTGGCGCACGCTGCTCGAAGCGGAACTCGGAAAGCCAGGAATCGCGGCGTTCGAAGCAATGCTCGCCGGTGCGACGATAATCCCTCCTTCCCATGCGTTCGGCCCCGAGTTCCGTCGCACCACGCGCATGTTGCGGCGGTTCGACCTTGGCTTCGATCCGGAATCGCTCCTTGCGAAATCCAGGGTCGTGCGCGGCCTGAAACCCGGGTCGAACGCGGCGCAGGCCGGTCTCCGGGAAGGCGACGAAATCCTGAACACCTTCTCGCAGGACGGTCTCCAGGGGGATCAGGACGCCTATCTCACCCTCGACATCAAGCGCGGCGGGGAGACGCTGCACTTGCGCTATCAGCCGCGTGGCGAAAGCGTAGCGGCCTATCAGTGGGAGTAGCCGCCGGGTCTATTGACCTTCGCCACCCCCTGGAGCAGTTGCGGCACCGGGACGGCATGCGCCGCTCCGCCCATCGCCAGGACTCTTGATCGGATGAGTATGCGTCAGAACCTGCCGTTCTTCCTCTATCGGCGCCTCGCCGGCGCGGGCCTGGTGAACTGCGTTCTCCGGAAAGACGACGAGCAGATCTGGCTCAGCGACAAATATCAGGTCGCGAGCTTCCAGGACGTGTTCCTCGATCCGAATTACTGGCGTGCCTTCGAGATTTTCTCGGAAGACCCCGACCTGGTCGTCGATTGCGGCGCGCACTGCGGCCATTTCGCTATCCTGATCGACATATGCTTTCGAGCGAAGTTCGGCGCGTCCAGCGCGGAATATATCCTGATCGAGCCGAACGAAGCGCTGCACCCGGCGCTGCACAGCAATCTCGTCAACGCGAAGTTGCGGGACAGGGCAACCATTCTCACCGGTCTGGTTGGCCGGAAAAAGGGCACTGCCACCCTGACGACCGATCCGAAGAACTTTCTCACTTCCCATATCGGCGATGCGTCGGGGCCGGGCAAAGTAATCGAATATCTGGACCTCGCCGTGCTGGCCGGCGGCCGCCCGATCGATCTCCTGAAGCTCGACATCGAGGGTGCTGAATTCGAATTCGCCGCGGCCAACCCCGACGTTCTCGCCCTCACCCGCAACGCCGTCGTCGAGGTACACAACCATGCCGGGACCTTCGAGGATTTCTCCCGCACGCTGCTGCAAAGCGGTCTCGCGCAACACGGGCCGATCATCACCGGCCGGGACAATTTCATGACCTGGTTCGGGCAAGGCGATCGATCGACGGCACGGCCGGCCTGACGCCCGTTCAAAACATCGGAGCGCCCCTATAGCTCTGGCCCTTTCAGGGCAGCGCTATTTCGGGAGGTCCGCCATCGGCACTCTCTCGAGCGAGGAGCGGCGATAATCCCGTGGCGCGACGCCGAAACGATCGCCGAAGCAGCGGGTGAAATGCGCCGCGCTGTTGAAACCCCAGGAAAAGGCAATCTCGATCAGCGTATGCCCGTGCCATGCCGGGTTGCACATCTGCCGCGCGCACTCCTCCAGCCGCCTGCGGAGGATATAGGCCGAGATCTTCTCTCCGGAGACGGAGAATATGGTGCGGAGATAGCGCGTCGACAGGCGGAGACCGGCAGCGATAGAGGCCGGCGTCAGTTCCGGATCGCGCAGATTGTCCTCGATATACCGCACTATCGCGTTGCGGCGTTGCCACAAGATCGCAGATCCGCTCGACTCGCCGCTACCCCCGGTCGGATAGGACATGGAGATCATCTCGAGCAGGTAGCGCGCGATACGCGCTTCGCAGGCCGAGCCGACGCCGCTGTCAGTCACCTCGGCGAGCGATTTCATCATCGCGGCTGCGGTCGCGCTGATCCCCACCGCCTTGCCAAGCGGCACGCCGCAGAATTGTTCGGGCGACGGCAGATACTCCCGCAGCAGATCGGATTGAACGCGCGCCATGATCGTCACCGACACGTCCTGCGTGCGGAAATAATGCGGCAGCGCGGTATCGACCAGAACCAGGTCGCCTTCTTTCAGGAGCGATTCATTCCCGCAGTGGTAGAAGGTACTGCTGCCCTCCGCCTGCAGCAGGAAATTGTACAGCCGCGGCCCGGGCGCCAGTGAGTGCCGCTGGGCGCGCTCGATGCTGCACTTGTCGACCGTCAGGCGTGCCAGCTTCATCGGCCCCAGCTGACCGATCCGCAGCTCGGCACCGAATTTGTCGCGGTCGCCCGGTGTAAATTCGACGTGACTCATCCGAGAGGAATAGAGCGCGTTCCAGGCCGCGGTGCGTCCCCGAACGGGCAACGTTTCGGTCGAATAGCTTTCCATGGCATTCTCTCCCAAGGCCCCAGCGTCTGCGCGTCAGTGAGCCCCCGATTTCCCGATTATGACGAGGATGTGCGAAAGCATTCAGCGGGTCAACAAGGACCGATGACGGCGGCAATTCCCGTGGTTGCGCCGCCGTTATGCTGTCCTGTGCCAACCCCGCACCCACGATGAAACCGAGCAGTCCCGTTCGCGACCGTCTTCATGTTTCGTCGTCCAGGACCGGATTGGTGATGGGGGTATCGCCTTCGAACCAATGCTCGAAACGCCGATAGGTGCACAGCCAGCGGCGGTTTCCGGTCGATCGGACATATTTGTCGGTCGCCAGCGAAATCGTGATCGGCGGATGCGTCGGCAGCGGCTTCACGCCATTGGCCGCATAGAGGAACAGATAGTTGGTGGCCTCGACCGAGGCCGGTCCGGTGTACCAGGCGCGAAAATTGGTAAAGCAATGCACCGCCAGCCGCGGCCCCTGCGCCGCACGCCAATCATAGAATTGCTGGATTTTCGCGGCGCCCTCGTACGAGGCGAACTGACCGTGGAAAACGGCATCCTCGGTGTAAAAGGCACGTGCCCCAGCCCCCTGGTTGGTGTCGATGTCGTTCCAGTAATCGGCCAGCTGCAGCGAAAGTTCGGCATTCAACGCCAGCAAATCGGGGTCGTACATCTCGATGAACCTCTTGGAGAATTTCCGGTGGATATAGCGGCATAGCGACGGCAGACACTTGCCTCAGGCCGACATTGTCCCATGTCGGCGATCGATCCCGCATCCGTCCCCACCAACGAACGCGGATCGTAAGAGATGGCGTACCGGGTCCGCTTGACCGAGAAGGAGTCCGCGCTTGCTTATCGCGGCTTGTTGACCGGGAGCTCAATCCCGTCGATCTCGGGTCCGGTCGGGGGCTGCTGATAGCCGTGCGCAGTCATGCGCGACGTGGGCATCACCTCGGACGGCACGCAGTCCGGCCAATAATATTGCGGCACTCGCCCACTCACCGGGTTCCGGTAATGAAACCACATGGGCAGGATTCCGGGCCATTCGACCATCGTGCCGGTGCCGCCGCGAAAGCCCTCCTCGCGCCGGCCCAGCTCGGTCATCTTTACGTCCGGCGGATAGATGGTCAGCAACTTGCTTACCGGCGGTCGCGGCGCAGCTTCATCGATGGTCGCGCCGGCCCAGCCGGCCTTCCAGTCGGGCGACGAGAAATAATGCTCGTCGATGGTCAGGCTCCACAGCCGCCAGATGCCGTGTTCCAATACCGCCTGGTCATTCGGATACATGCCGCCGTGGATCCCTCCCATGTAGAAGCCGCTGCGGCTGGCGTACGGGTCCTTGGAGGTACGGGGCTGGAACAATCGCGTGCGCAGATTGGCAGAGCGCGCATCGTGCGCGACATGGATGACCGGCTGGGTTCGCCAGTGAAACGAGATCGCCGATCGCATCGTCGGGGCGGGGCCCCAGCTCGCAGTGGCCGCGCCCGCGATGCGATCCCGCCCGACATAATAACCGGCAAACGGCGATTGCTTGTTGCCCTTCTCGGCAAAGATCGCGGCAAGATCCGCCCATTGGAAATCATCAAGGTAGAAACCATAGGCCGAGGAGACATTCTCGACACAGTCGAAGGCGGCCGCCCGCGCGAGCCGGCGACGCAAATCCACTACGTCGCTCGGCGGGGCTGCGGCCGACGCCGGCGCGGGTCCGGTCAGCGGTTCCGTCCCCATCGTCTGCCCGAAACCGATATGGGCTGAGTCCCCGCCCCCTCCCCAGCCGGTGCCATAGTCGGCCTCGATCAACGGCGTGATCCGCAATTCCTTGAGCTTCCACAGCCCGGCTTCATTCACCAAACGGTTGTTGAATGTGGAGAATGTCCAGCGACCCTGTGGGTTTGATGGATCGGCCAGCATTCCGATCTCGATTCCGCGCGCGAACGCCTCGGCGCCACCAGGCAGCACATCGACGACCAGGTCGAAGATCGGCCGCTCGTTCAAATGGCCATGCGTTAGTCGTTCGGGGCCCATGCGCTCCAGCGCGCGACGCACGCCGTCCTTGCCCCGATAAACGCCTGCACCCACGATCTCCGCCGCACAATCGTCAGCAAACAGGTCGACAGCATCGCTCCACATGCGCCGGTCGACATAATAGCCATAGGCGTTCTGGACGTTGCGGACCGCGTCCTCATCATTCAGTCGATATATCCGCGTCGCGAGTTCCGCGATGCCGTGCCGCGTCAGCGGGGCATCGCCGACAGGCGACGATATCGGGACACCGGTCTCGTCGCTGGTGAGGTGAAACGGGATGACCGGCAGGTCCTGACCTGCGACATTGGTCCAGCCATCGGCATAATCGCCCTCATATTGGGGATGATAGCGCATGCTGGAGATGCGCCATTGCCCGGCTTCCAGCGCATAATCGTTCTGGTAGAGCCCGCCCTCGATCCTCGCCCTGCCCTTGCCGTCGCCGAGAAAGCCCATGCTCATCCACCGCACGGTCGCGGTCGTGCCATCCGCCGCCAGCCTGGCAAGCGGCTGATCGATGATCTCCGTATGCAATGATCCCGGCGCGATCCAGTCCATGCCGTCCGCGCGCTGCTCCAGCCAGGCAGCGATCGCCGCCCGGCCCGTCACCACGACCTCGCCCCAATATAGCTCGCCCTGCTCGGCAAACAGCGATGCCATCGCTTCCCATCGACCAAACTGTGCGAGTTGCGCATAGTTGCGCTGCAGATCCTTGATCGACCGTAACGCTTCCAACCGCTCGATATCGCGAGCCAGTACATTTAAGGCCGACGCGCTCGCCTCGACGGAAACCGCGATATCTTCCGTGGCCATGATCCGCCCTCTTTTGCCTGGGATCGAAACCACCGCCGACGATCTTCCCCGAAGTTCGCAGGAGAATTCCCGTCGCGGTGGTTATCTTCTGAACCGATTCAGTCGACGGAAAATATGGTCCGCGCGATGTGGCGTACGCCACCATTCGCCTGCAGCGGATCGTCCTTCGAATTGAAGTAATAGATCACGCCGATCTTGCCATCTTCCATTGACCAGGCGTTCGGGTAGCCCAAGTCCCAGCTACCGCCGTCATCGCGCACGACGATTTCCGGGCCCCAGGTCTTGCCCTGATCCTCACTCACCACGGCGCGGATCCCCTGGGGTTTAAGACGCTGGCCATAGACCACCACCAGCCGCCCGTCCGCCATCTGCACCAGGCTGCCCGGTGCGCCGAAATCATTGACCCGGGACAGGAAGCCCCAGGTCTGGCCGCCATCGTCGCTATAATAGACCTCGCTCCACATCACACCGGTGGGATCGCGCTGGCACCGCATCATGCACAGGATTCGACCATTGGGCAGCATCTGGCCGCGTGGATAGAACCAGCGGTGCCCCCCGAAGCGATAGGTGCAATTCCAGTTGCCGTCAGCTTCGCCATATGGATCGGTCTTGGGGGCAATGAAGGACATGAACCGGAACCCGGTACCGTCGTCCAGGCTGCCATAGACGAGCGGGCGGCGGTTCCAGCCGTCCTCGCTCACTTCGGTCAGGAACAACAGGCAGCGCCCGTCCGGCCGGACCATGTGGGAGTTGATCGCTGAGAGGGAGAACAGCCCGTCGAGCGGAAGCTCGGCCGGCGGGGTCCAGTTATGGCCGCCGTCCTTGGATACACGAATGAACGACCGGCTCTCCGGTTTTCCGAATTCCCAGCTGCCATTGGCGATCAACGTGTTCCCGTCCAGATAGTCGATCGGGCCCCATTCGGAGAGATCCCTGGGGTCACCCTCGCTGGGGCGGGTCAGACGCGGATAGACGTCGTAGACCGGATCGCTCCAGGTCCGGCCGCGATCGGTTGATCGGACCGTCACCATGCGGGTCGCACGCCCGCCGCGCTCGCCCAACTGGTCGTGGCTGATCTTCGACGGATCGCCATATTCGGCCTCCATCGCCATGAAATTCTGCACCAGTTCGCCCGATCCGGTTTCCCAGAAACCCATGGTGTGGGGCCAGGCGCAGAACTCATTCTCACGGCGATAGACGATGGCGTGTTCCGCGTAACTTGGCGGACGGGGGCGCGCAAACTTCCTGATCATTTCATATCCTTGGCAGCCATGGCTCACGCCGCGGCGGAGTAAACGCGGACGGCATTGTCGTGCAGGAACTTGCGCGCCTCCTCTTCGGTCAGGAAGTCGGCAGCCGCCCGGGCCATCGCGGCCTTTTCGGTGTAGTTCCACAACATGCTCTGGCCGATATCGGATCCCCACATCAGGCGATCCGGCCCGAAGCTGTCCACCATCCGCCGCACGATATGGGCGGCCCGGACGTTCTCGACGTGCAACCGCTCCATGTTGATCTCGGTGATCTTGAAAAAGACGTTCGGCACGTCCTCGAACAGCGCGATCGTGCGGTCGATGCCGAAATGCGGCGCCCTGGGCATGATCACTTCCTCGCCGGCCGCCTCGGCGAGACCGACCTCGTACTGCGACATGCCGTAGGGCATGCCACCATGGTCGAGGAGGATCGGCAGATCCGGAAATTGCCGGGCGATGATCTTGATGAGGGGCAGCAGATAGGGAAGCTGCTTCATGAACAGGATCAGCGTCATCGGCGTGCCGAGTTCGGCGCAGGTCTTCCACACCTCCATCGACTGGGGCGAACTGATCCAGGCCGTATCGAGGATGTGCGGCCGGGTATGGGCCATGCGGAAGCCCCGAGCGTGGCGATGCCGCA
This sequence comes from Parasphingomonas zepuensis, assembly GCF_036663735.1. Lineage (NCBI taxonomy): Bacteria > Pseudomonadati > Pseudomonadota > Alphaproteobacteria > Sphingomonadales > Sphingomonadaceae > Parasphingomonas > Parasphingomonas zepuensis. The sequence goes on from NZ_JAXOJO010000006.1 coordinate 229,797, forward strand.
CCATATCGCGATACGTCGCGGGGGTCGCCGGATCCTGGGGATCCAGGATCACCACCGGATGCAGCCGACCGGGATTCTTCTCCGCCGCATCAAGGATATAGCTGTTGTCATAGCCATATAGATGACCGCGCTGGACCAGGCAGGCATCGGTCACCCCGTGGCCGTCCATCATCTCGATCAGCGCATCGACGGTCACCGTGAAACTGGGTTTCGCCGGGGTCGGCAGATCCGGTTTTAGCGGCCTCGGCTGATAGGTCTCCCAATCGTCGGAGATCAGATGTGCGTGGGTATCGTATAGCGGCAGATCCATGGCGCTCGGCTTTCCCTTCAAGTTGGCTTGGTCACGGCGCGTCGGCACCGCACGGCGTACCGCCGCGACGCATCGACCGCGCCGCGACGGCGGTAGGTCAGAACTTCTTTGAAACGGTGAGATACCATTCACGGGGCGGCGCAGGCTGACCGTTCAGCGTGGCATTGCCCAGATCCTGATAGACGAACAGGTTCCGGTAATAGAATTTGTTGAAGAGATTAGTTACGCCCAGCGAGAAGTCGAGATCGTGCTTCTCATTATGGTAAGTCAGGCGACCGTTGAACGTCGAATAAGCGGGTTGATTGGTGTCTTTGCGCGTAACGCTGTACACCAGACTATCCTGATAGAACCAATCGAGACGTGGCGTAATCGATCCACCCAGCGCGTTTGCCGGTATTTCATACTGAATACCGGCACTACCGGTCCAGTCCGGCACGCGCAGGACGCGCTTGTTGGAGGTATCGGGCAGCGCGTCCAGATCGGGGGCGCTGAAGTTGCTGTACCCGACGGACCCGTTTATCAGCAGCCCGCCGGCCGGTCTGATTTCGATCTCGCCTTCCAGGCCTTTAACCTTGCCGGGCGAGTTCAGGAAAAAGGTCCGGCCGATGCAGGTTACCCCAATGCCGGCGGCAGGATTCCGCGCACCGTCCGTTGCAGTATAGGCGCGGCAAGTGGTCGCGCCGTCCTGCGCGAACGGGATCACGGTCGAGTTGCCTGCCACCGGCGCACCCGTATCCGTCAGCCGGGTTTCCTGCCCGGTGACGCTCAGAACACGCTTCTTATAGTCGATGTAGAATGCCGCGACGTTCAGCCGGACCAGTCGGCCGAACAGATCCATCTTCCCGCCGATCTCGTAGCTGACGAGTTCCTCGCCCGGCGTCGGGCCGGCCTGACTGGGCTGCGAGGGGCGCACGTTGAAGCCCGGCAGACGATAGCCGGTCGCGGCAGACGCATAGGCCATGATGTCGTTGCCGAAATCATAGTTGACGCCCAGCTTCCAGTCGAAGCGGCTCTCGCCCGGCGTGGTCTTGAACCGCGTGCTGCCGGCCTCGTTCGGCACGAATACGGTCGAGCCGGGAGGCGTGCCGTCCAGGACGTTGTTGAAGTCCACTGCCTTCTTGTCGTCGGAATAGCGACCGCCGAGCACCAGCGACAGGCCATCGAAGGGACGGACGTTGACGTTGACGTAACCGGCCTTTGAATCGGGACGATAGACCGTGTTCTGGTAACGCTGCGTGCCGTTCTGCGTGCCCTGCGGCTGCGCCCCGTTAAAGGCATAGCCGTTGTAGTAGAAAAAGCCCGCGACCCAATCGAGCCAGTCCATCCGTCCCGTCAGGCGTGCTTCGCCGGTGAAATGGTGCTCGTTGATCGTGTGATAGATCAGCGTTTCGGAAAGCGGCGCCCCGTCATTGTCGAACGAGAAGCTGAGGTTCATTTTGCGATAGCCGCCAACCAGCGTCAGATCGACATTGTCGCTGACGCCGTAGACGATCTTGCCCGAAACGCCCCAGGTCTTGACCGGCGAATTGCGGCCATGGTCCAGCCCTCCGCGGAACGGCGAACCGTTGTAATAGGTGTTGCCTGGGATCAGCGTGCCGGCCGGGATCGGATCCCGGAACGTCGTATACGTCGTGAAGGGATTGCCCGTCAGGAAGCGCTGATCGTAGACGAATGGAGCCTGGCCCGGAACCGAGTAGCGGGCATACATCGAATCGATGTTCGCCAGGCCGGCCGCCGTGACCTTCGAACGATCGAGCGCATAGGCCGAGTCCGCAGCCAGATCGTCATTGCTGTCGATATAGTCGCCGATGATCGACACTGACAGGTTGCTGGTCGGTTTCCAGTACAGGTTCCCGCGCACAGCCTGCTGGTCCTGGCCTCCCAGATGGTCGATCGTGCAATTGTCGACCGCGCCGTTCGCGGCGACCGTGGTTTTCGCGCTGGCGAACGGGAAGCTGCCCGCCAGTTCCGGCGTGCCGCGGCGGAACATCTCGCACCGGAAGTCGAGGACGCGCTGATAGCCCGTGCGCTTCTTCGACATCGCGGTCAGCCCGACCGCCAGATTGCTCGTCAGCGGCACCGAAAAGCTGGTACGGAAATCGCGCCGGTTATAGCTGCCGACGGTAACCTCGGCGCGCGCACTGGTCTCGGTCAGGCTCGGAGTCTTGCTGACCATGTTGACGGCGCCGGCCAGCGCGTTGCGGCCGAACAGCGTGCCCTGCGGACCGCGCAGCACCTCGACATGGTCGAGATCGAGCAGATCGAAGGACGAGCCAAACAGGAGCGGATAATAGACGTCGTCGATGTAGAAGGCGACGGCCGGTTCGCTCGCCAGCGCCGAGTCATGCTGGCCGATCCCGCGCAGGAAAGCGGTAACCGCCGGACCATAGGCGCCCTGAGCCTGCCGGAACGATGCGTTGGGAACGATTGCCCCGAGATCAGCAGTATTGGTCAGGCCGCGCGTCTCGAGCGTATCTGCCGTGACCGCAGTGATCGCGATCGGTGTGTCCTGAACGAAAGTTGCCCGTCGCGTTGCGGTTACGACGATGTCGCCTGCCTCCCTCGCGGCCGCGCCATCGTTCGCTTCTTGCGACGAGGCCTCCGCCGGTGGCGCCTGCTGAGCCCAGGCATTTTGTGCAACGAGCAGGCCAACCGTCGATACGGTGGCCAGCATGAATGGCTTCAACATCCCTCTCCCCTTTTTCAACTATCTGTGGGTTCTTGGGAGCCACCATGGTTCGCGGCCGGTGGCGGCGCTTGACTGGCGCGGCTCAGGCTATTTGCTGATCGAACGCAGGCAGGGTCGCATCAGGGCTCGAATATTGTCCTGGCGATGTGGCGCACGCCGCCGTTCATCCGGACGGCATCCTCGGCCAGATTGATGTAATAAGTGGCCAGCAGGCGGTTGGGCGCGATCTCGACCACGCGAGGATAACCGACATCCCAGCTGCCGCCATCGTCGCGCAGGATCCACTCGCTGCTCCAGGTCCGCCCGCCGTCTTCGCTGACGCGGTAGCGCACGCCCGACGGCGCAATGCGATAACCGTAGACGCAAACAATCCGCCCGTCCGTCATCTCGACCAGATCGCCCGGCGCCCCCCAGTCATTGACGCGCGACAGGAAGTTCCACGTCCGCCCGCCGTCCAGGCTCTGGTGCACATCGGTCCAGATGACGCTGCGGGCATCCCGCTGGTAGCGCAGCGTCGCAAGCACCCGCCCGTCGCGCAGTACCAGAATGCGGGGATAGAAATGCGGCAACGGGGAGAACGGCGTTTCCAGCACGTAATAGGGTGAAGGCGCCCGCTCCGGCGTGATGAACGAAAGGAAGTACCACTGGCGCCCATCGGTAGTGGCGTAGACCAGTGGCCGCGGTGACAGTGCATCCGGCGTGTTGGCCTGAAGGCCCAGCAGGTGCGTGCGGTCGCTGCGTGTCGCACGGTGCGAGGACCCGAAATGGGTCAGCGAAGTCAGGTCGAATTGCGGCAGCAGGATCGGCGCACGCCAGCTGACGCCACCGTCAGTCGAGATCCGCGTCCACGCCTGCGCGTCGCGCGCGAAAAGCGTCGGGATGCCCCCGCCCATCACAAGCGTGTCGGGGCTGGCAAAGTCGATTGGCGCCTGGTCGGCACCATCCAGCCCACCGGGCATCTGCGCAGGCGTGGTGACAGCCATGTCCCACACCTCGTCGATACTGTCCTTGTCCCAGCTCAAGCCACCGTCCCGGGAGCGGATCGTCACCAGATGAGCCGTCTTTCGGCTCATCTGTCCGTGGTCCACCGCGGCATATTCCGAATAGTCGGTCTGCACCCGCTTGAACGCAGCGACGACGCTGCCGTCCCCGGTGATCCACAGGCCGCAATAAAAGGGCCAGGCGCAGAATTCGCGGTCGTTGCGATAGACGATGCCGTGCTCGGCATGGGCGGCCCGTCGCGGCGGAGAGAACGCGCTGCTCATGGGCGGAAGCGGGTACAGGCGATGTGCCGCACCCCGCCATTGACCTGCACCGGATCGTCGATCGTGTTCATGTAATAGGTAGCGAACAGGAAACCCGGCTCGATCTCGATCACGCGCGGATAGCCCAGATCCCAGCTGCCGCCGTCCGACCGCAGGATGATCTCCCCGCCCCAGTTGCGGCCGCCGTCCTCGCTGATCCGATAGCGGATGCCCGTCGGCGCAATACGATAGCCATAGACGCAGGCGATCCGCCCATCGCTCATTTCGACGATGTCGCCCGGCGCCCCCCAGTCATTCACTCGCGACAGGAAACGCCATGTGCGGCCGCCGTCGAGGCTTTCATGGATGTCAGTCCAGATAACGTTCCGCGGATCGCGCTGATAGCGCATCGAACAGATCACCCGCCCATCGCGCAGCACGATCACGCGCGGATAGAAATGCGGCGCCGGCGCGAAGGGGGACCCCCCCGGATAATAAGGCGAACGGGGCGCTTCGGGTGTCACGAAGGACAGGAAGAACCAGTTGTTGCCGTCCGCCGATGCATAGATCAGCGGACGCGGCGATCGGCCGTCCGGCGTCACGGTGTTCATGCCCAGCAGATGAAGGCCATCCGCTCGGGTCGAGTACATCGACGATCCAAAGCCGGACAGGCCCGGCAGGCCAAAACGCGGCAACACGGTCGGCTGCCGCCAGGTCCGCCCGCCATCCGTCGATGCCCGCATCCACGCATCGCCTTCCGGTGCGAACAGTCGGGGCATTCCGCCCGACATGATCAGCGTATCACGGCTGAACAGGTCCAGCGGCGGCAGGCCTGACCAGTCGGCCGGCGCGCCGCCGGGCATGCCCGCCTTGTCCTTCGTCGCCATGTCGAAGATCGGGACGAAGCTGTCCGGATCCCAGGTGCGGCCGCCATCGATGGAGCGGATCACATAGAGCTGCCCCATGTTCCTGGTCAGTCGATTATGATCGACGTCGGCGGCGCCGCCATAATCGCAGGGAATGCGTTTGAAGCCCGCAACGATGCTGCCATCCGCGGTCAACCACAGCCCGCAATAGAATGGCCACGCACAAAATTCGTCCTCGGCCCGATACACGATCCCGTGTTCGGTCCCGGCATCGCACCACGATGGCAGGCCTTGCTCTGTCATCACCCTCTCTCGCCAGTTTGTCGCTCATAGCGCCCTGACCGCATTCCTAGGCGACGCCCCGCCCCGCGACTTTATCGACCGGGCCGGAATCCTTGCCCCAAATGCAAATCCATGTCGGCACGGTCAAAAGCGAGAGCCGCCTTGCAATCGCTCGACATCGGCTGCGCGGCTAAGGGTCGACGCCATAACAAGATCGGGATGGCGAGGACTCATGCACGTCAGCAGCGACGATAAATCCACCTCCGAAACTGCATTTCAGCCCCCGCCGATGACCTGGCGCACCTGGTACGCGGTGGTCATGCTCGGCCTGATCCTCATGCTGTCGCACATCGATCGGGGCGTGATCGCGCTGCTGGTGCAACCGATCAAGGCGGACCTGAAGCTGACCGATACCGAGATGAGCGTCATCATCGGCATCGCCTTTTCCTCGGCCTATGTCATCGCCGGACTGCCGCTGTCGCGACTGGCGGATCGCACCAGTCGCAAGCTGATCCTGGTCGGCGGCCTCGCATTCTGGAGCCTGGCGACGGCGACCGCGGCCCTGGCCAACAGTTTCGCAGCCCTGTTCGCCGCCCGCGCTGCCATCGGTGCCGGAGAATCGGTGCAGGCGCCGGCATCGCTGTCGATGATCTCCAACATGGTCCCGCGCAAGCGCCTGCCCCGCGCCTTCTCGATCTACTCAACCGGCGGATTTGCCGGCATGGCTGCATCGATGATCATCGGGGGCGTGCTGATCGGGCATCTCGCCAAGACGCCGGATATCACCTTGCCGGTGATCGGCACGCTGCGCGACTGGCAGATGGTTTTCCTGATCTGCGGCATTCCGGGTTTGCTGATCGCCCTCCTGTTCCTGCTGACCGTGCCGGAGCCTAAGCGCCCGCCCGAGACGGTGGCAGCACCCAAGCACCAGGTGCCCGGCCGCGACGTGATCGACTTTCTCTGGGCCGAACGCCGGCTCTATTTCCCGATGTTTGCCGGTGCTGCGCTCTGGTCGATCGAGGCGCTGGGCATGACTGCGTGGCGCGTCGCCTTTTTCGAACGCACCTATGGCTGGGGCCCGGAACAGGCTGGCCCGCTGCTGGGCATCATCAGCCTGATAACGATTCCGGTCGGCCTCGCTGCGGGCGCGGTGCTCAGCGAGAAGCTGGACAAGAAAGGCTATTCCGATGCGATGCTGCGGGCCTATTGCTGGGCCCATGCGATCATGTTGCCATTGTCGATCGCGGCATTGTTGGTCGGCAGCCCCTGGGTCGCGGCAATCCTCTGGGCAATGTCCAATTTCTTCACGGGCATGGGCCATCCCGGTATGAACAGCGCGATCCAGATTGCCACGCCCAACCATTTGCGCGGCCAGATCAGCTGGCTGTATCTGTTCTTCGTGAGCATCATAGGATCCGGTCTCGGCCCAATGCTCGTTGCGCTCACGACCGACTATGTCCTTCAGAACGAAGCGCAGTTGCGCTGGGCAATGGTGATCGTGGCCGGTACGCTTGGGCCGCTCGGCCTCTTCCTCAGCTTTCGCGCGCTCAAGCCCTATGGCGATCGGGTCGACCGGGTCCTGCAGGCAGAGCGCGCCGCAGAGCTGAGCCGGTAGGACGTCACTCGATGCTCGCACCCCGGCGCCGGCATCAGCAGGAGAGAAATACGTGATCGACGCACTGTTCACTATCGAAGGCAAAGTTGCGCTCGTCACGGGCGGGACCACAGGCATCGGCCGGATGATCGCCGCCGGCTTCGCACGTCGCGGCGCCAAGACCTACATTACCGGCCGTGACGCGGCGCGCACTGCCGAGGCCGCAGCTGAAATCGACTGCATCGGCCTTGCCGCCGACCTGGAGACAGAAGACGGCGCACACGCACTGGCCAGGGCGTTCGCCGCGGTGGAACCCCGGCTCGATATCCTGGTCAACAATGCCGGCGTCGGCGAGGTGCCGTCCATCGCGGACGCCACCATCGCTGGCTGGGACCGCGTCATGGATGTCAACCTGCGCTCGGCCTTTTTCCTGGTGCAACAGCTTCTGCCCCAGCTTCGTGCCAGCGATGGCGCGCGGATCATCAATATCGGCTCGATCGGCGGCCTGCACATTCCCAATTGGGAGGCCTATTCCTACGGCGTGTCCAAGGCCGCGCTGCATCACCTGACCCGCGCGCTGGCCAAGCGCCTGGGCAAGGAAGGCATCGGCGTCAACGCGATCGCCCCCGGCCCCTTCCCGTCCAAAATGCACGACACGAGTTCTGAGGCGACCCAAAGGAGCATCGCCACTTATATCCCGTTGGGCCGCGCCGGAACGGCTGAGGACATGGAGGGTCTGGCCGTTTTTCTCGCTTCGCGCGCCGGCGCCTATGTCAACGGCACCACCATCCCGCTCGACGGTGGTTACATCGCGGCGCTGTAAAGGCCGGCAACGGCCGCGGACCTCCCATATCCTGTTGCTTCAGCGCTCCATCAGCGCTGCGTCGCCCCAGGTAACGGGCAAATTTGCGTTGTCGGTGCCGCCACTGCGCGCGACCAGTTCGATCAGCTTCACGCCGGCGACCGGAACCGAGAGCGGCTTCGCGGCCATGCCCCATTTGAGAGTCGGGCTGGTGCCGAGAAGCTTGCCGTCCCCATAGACGAAGAACGTCACGGTGCGTGCCTTGTCCGTGGCACTGTCATCCACGCCCACCATGGCGGTGAAGCGCCGCGCCCGGCTGTTTCGTACCTCCAGGCGCGAGTTTGCGAGGATTCCGATGCCCGCCGCGAACGGCTTGCCCGCGACGTGGAGCACCTGTCCATAGGGGGCGCTGTCGGCTCGCGCGCCGCCCCAACCGGCATAGGTCGGCCTGTCGCCCGCCCCGCTGGTTCCCGCCCAGCCTGCCGCGGTGCGAAAGATGGTCGGATCGACGGTCGGGCGGACGACGCCGTCGACCGCCGGGTTCACGCTTCCAGGCTGTTCCGACAGATAATAACCGCCCTGCAGCGTTCGGGTCCCTTGTGCTCGGAAAATCAATGTCTCGCGTGGCTCGACGTGCAGTTTTACCTGCCTGGTAAAGCTGGTCCGCCGCTTGCTCCACAAATCCGTCAGCTCGATCGGCGCGGCATCGCTGAACTTCAGATGGGCCGCACGCAGATCGACATCGTAGCCGCCCGAGCCTCGGTTGAAGATCGCCAGCGCCTTTTCGCCCGACGCCAATGTCTTCACCAGGATCTGCAGGTCGCTGGAATCATAGGCAAGCGTTGCCTGATTGCCGGCGGGATCCTGATCGAGCGCGATGATGTCGGCATTGCCGAAGATGTCGAGCAATGCCTTGGGGGTCTTGCGCAGATCCGTCCCGATCATCAGCGGCGCGTTGAGCATCGCCCAAAGCGCGAAATGGGATCGCGCTTCGGTCAGGTGATCGGCATCGAAATCTCCCGCGCCGATATGCAGCATGTCCGGATCGTTCCACGATCCGGGATGCGCGTAGAGCGACCGGGTAACGGTGGTGTCGTAATTGACCAGCAGGCGTCCCCAGGCCGGCGAAATGTCGTCGCTGGTGCGGGAGATACCGCCATAATCCTTGCCCCATGTCCGCACGTTCGCGGCGCCCCAGACACAAAGAGAGAGCAGATAATCGCCATCCGGATTCTCGCGCGCAAGGGCCAGATTGATCTGCCGGAAGAATGCCTGGATTGCTGGAATATCGGTCCGCGTAACCGCGCCTGAATCAAGGATCGGCCCAAGCGCCCTGAACTTGCCTGACTGGACCCGCGCGCTTTGCGGCCCATAATCGCGCAAGCCGCAGCTATCCACCTTGATGAAGTCGAAACCCCATTTCGCGAAGTAGAGCGCGATGTCCTGGTCGATGCGCCCGTACAACCCGACTTCGCGTTCCAGGACGTTTCCCTTGGGCAAATCGTCTTCAGTCGGCGAATAGGCTTCCGAGCAGGTGTTCCGGCCCAGGTCCGAATAGATGCCTGCCTTCAATCCCATCGCGTGAAGCCGATCGGTGAATGGCTTGAAGGTGGGAGTGTCGCCTCCCGCGCGCGCCGAGGGAAACTTGTCGGCGCGGATAATCATGTGCCCATCGGGCATCCGGCGCTTCAGAGCCCAGCCATCGTCGATATTGATGTACCTATAGCCCTTGGCCGCTAGGCCGCTGTCGACGATCTGCTGCGCCGACCCGATGATCTTGTCCTCATCGATGTCGGTCGCGAAGGCGTTCCAGGTGCTCCATCCCATCGGCGGCGTGGCTGCGCGGCCGGCGGTATAGGCGGACCAGCGCCCGGTCGGCGCCAGTGGATCGGCCAGGGCCGCGGAAAGGGAGGATCCCGAGAGCGCGGCAACCAGCCCCGCGGTCAGCAGCTTCTTCATCGCTCTCCTCTCCCCCTCGGTCCCGGCATCGACATTTTCCGTGCGCGGCGTGTGGTAACGCTACCAACTTCGCCAAACCGCATCAATGCGGAAACGCGAAATTATCTCATATGCGCTATCTGGCTTGCATATATGCAATCCACTGATACGCTCATGCGATGAGGGTTTTGATATGTCAGGCACCATTCGACGTGGCGATTGCCGAACGCCCTGAGCCGCAGCCGGGCGAGGGCGAAGTAGTGGTGCGCATTCGACGGGTGGGGCTCTGCGGTACGGATTATCACATCTTTGCGGGGCGCCATCCGTTCCTGGCATATCCACGCGTGATGGGTCACGAACTGGCTGGAGAGGTCGAAAGCGTCCCCGACGGCTCGGCTTTCCATGTCGGTCAGGTGGTGGCGATCAATCCGTATCTCGATTGCGGGAAATGCGTTGCCTGCCGCCGCGGCAAGCCGAATGCCTGTGCCAACATCAGAGTTTTGGGTGTCCATATCGACGGCGGCATGTGCGAGGTGCTTGCGGTGCCGGAGCGTGCGGTGATCGACGCGAGCGGACTGACGCTCGACGAGGCCGCGATGCTCGAATTCCTGGCGATCGGCGCTCACGCGGTGGCGCGGGCCCGATTGACTGGCGGCGACGAAGTGCTCGTGGTCGGGGCCGGGCCGATCGGCATTGCCACCGCGATTTTCGCCGGATTGGACGGCGCTTCGGTCACCTTGGTCGATACGCGCCAGCCGCGGCTCGATTATGCGCGCACGCATCTCGGCCTGGATCGGACCGTCGCGGCAGGCCCGCAACTTGCGGCGACGCTGGACCGACAGACTGACGGTGAGATGTTCGACACCGTGTTCGACGCGACCGGCACCCTCTCTGCGATGACCCAGAGCCTGGCCTTTGTCTCCAACGGCGGCACGCTGGTCCTCGTCGGGGTGGCGCCGGGCGATCTCGTCTTTGCCGATCCCGAATTCCATAAACGCGAGACGACGTTGCTCGCCAGCCGCAATGCCTTGGCAGAGGATTTCAAACGCGTCATCGCTGCGATGCGCGCAGGAAAGATTCCGACCCAGGCGCTCCAGACCCATAGCGTTCGGGCGGAAGACCTTCCGGAGCGGATCCCGATGCTGATTGCCGAGGCTGACAATGTCCTTAAGGCTATTGCCCACTTCTGAAGCCCGAGCAGGCCGCGCTGCGCTGCTCGCGCGGCTGGCGGCATGCGGCCCCTTCGGGTTCGGGGCATCGGCGCTGGGGAATTTGTACCGCGAGGTCGGCGATGCCGAAGCCCGTGCGGCCGTCGATTCGGCCTGGTACGCCGGAATACGTCATTTCGACACAGCACCTTTTTACGGTGCCGGGCTGAGCGAGCGGCGGCTCGGTGATTCACTGCGCGAACGGGATCCGAACGACTATCTGTTGTCGACCAAGGCCGGCCGGCTGCTTTTCCCCGCCGAGCCTGGCGATCGGGACGGATTCCGTTCTCCGATGCCGTTCAGCCCGGTCTTCGATTACAGCTATGACGGCGTGATGCGATCGTTCGAGGCAAGCCTGAACCGGTTGGGGCTGGCGCGGATCGACATCCTCTATCTGCACGATCTCGGCAGTGCCACTCACGGCGCCAATCATCGATATATGTTGCAGCAAGCAGTGGATGGCGGCTTTCGCGCGCTGACCGCGTTGCGGGAACAGGGCGCCGTCTCGGCGATCGGCCTCGGCGTCAACGAGATCGAGATCTGCGCCGAGAGCATGGCATATACCGATTTCGACCTGTTCCTGATCGCCGGCCGCTTCACGCTGCTCGACCAGAGCGCTGCTCCCTTTTTCGAGACCTGTCACCAGCGGGGTATCGGTGTGGTCGCGGCGGGCGTGTTCAGCTCAGGCATCCTCGCCGCGGGTGCGGGAGGCCCGGACGCGTTCCACGACTATGGACCGGCATCCGAGGCTATACGGACACGAGTCGCGGCACTCGATCGGCTATGTCGCGAGTTCGAGGTACCGCTGCCTGCGGCTGCGCTTCGCTTCGCGGCCAGTCACCCCGCGGTCACCCTGCCCATCGTCGGTGTCCGCGATGCAACCCAGGTCGAGGCGGCCATCGGCTTCAGCCGGGTTCCCATACCGGCGGAGCTTTGGGAGGCCCTGCGGCGGGAGGGGCTTATCGCGCCGGGCGACAGCACGAATAGCTAACCGGAACGACGAACGACAAAACAAGAAATTGGAGCGGGATGTTGGGTACGATCGCGAACGCCACACTGCCGGACACTGCCGCCGAAGACCGGCGCGCATTTGTCACGCCGGGCTATCGCTGGGGCTTCATCCTGGTGGTCAGCCTGTTTTTCCTGTGGGCGCTCGCCAATAATTTCAACGACATCCTCATCCGCCAGTTTCAGAAGTCGCTTGGTCTCCACCGGACGGAAGCCGGCTTCATCCAGTTCGTCTTCTATATCGGCTATTTCGTGGTGGCGTTGCCGGCCGGGCTGCTGATGCGGCGCCTGGGATATCGGGCAGGTATTCTGGTCGGGCTCAGCCTTTACGCGATCGGCGCGCTGCTCTTCTATCCCGCCTCCCTGATGCTGAACTTCGGTATGTTCCTGTTTGCCTTGTTCGTCATCGCGGCAGGCGCCGCTTGTCTCGAAACCACGGCAAATGCCTATATCGGCGCGTTCGGAGATCCGGGTACGGCCGTGCAGCGGCTCAATCTGGCTCAGGCGTTCAATGGATTGGGCGGCTTCATCGCGCCGATCATCGGTGGGCTGTTGATCTTTTCGGGCATCGAGCATTCCGGCGCAACCATCGCCGCCATGACGCCAGCCGAACTCGCCGCGTACCGCGCGAGCGAGGCGACCACCGTACAACTTCCCTATTCCCTGCTCGCGGGCGCCGCCTTGATCGTCGCCGCCGCTGTCGCGCTGGCACAACTGCCGGAGGGGCGATCGGGTGGCGACGCGCCGCTGCGCCACCAGTTCGCCGACTTGCTCCGCGACCGCGCGCTGATCGGCGCAGTCATCGCGCAATTTTTCTATGTTGGCGCCCAGGTCGGCATCTGGAGCTTCTTCATCGATTTCGTGAAGGACGTGATGCCCGAGATCAGCGAACGCAACGCCGCCTACCTGCTTTCGATCAGTCTCGTCCTGTTCATGATCGGCCGCTTCAGCGGCGCCGCGTTGATGTGGCGGGTGCGCCCGGCGACGCTGCTTGGGGCATATGCGGCCGTCAACGTGCTGCTTTGCGCCCTGGCAATGACGGGGATCGGCTGGGCCGCCCTTGGCGCGCTCATGCTGACCAGCTTCTTCATGTCGATCATGTTCCCGACGATCTTCGCTCTGGGCGTCGCTGATCTCGACACGGCGCGACCGCTCGGCTCCTCGTTCATCATCATGGCCATCATCGGCGGTGCGATCTTCCCGCCGCTGATGGGGGTCGTCGCCGAACATATGGGCGGTGTGCCGGTGGCACTGGCGCTGCCGCTGACCTGTTTCGTCGTGATCGCGGCCTACGCCCGGCGCGTCCCCAGGCAACGCTAGGCTGCAGGGGGAACCGCGTGCTCCGAATTATGCCCGAGCGTATCCGAAATCCTCGCGGCGGCGCGGCGCAGCATCTCGCGTGCCGCGTCGACGTCGACCTTTTGGGAGCCATCGATCAGTTCGAGAAACGGGATGGTGAGCGCGCCCACGACGCCGCCGTCGAAGCCGAACACCGGGCAGCTGATGTCGGTAACGCCGTGCGTGATCGGACTCTGCCGCGCGTCGAATCCACGCTCGCGGATCGCGGCGAGATGCGCTGCGAGATCGTCCGGATCGAACGCGATATCCTGTTCGTCCCTGGCGGTCGCGATGATCGCATCGGCACGCTGGGGCGTGGAAAAGGCGAGAATCACCTGTCCGGAACAACTGCGAACGATGTTGACGCTGCTTCCGACCTTAATGGCGAATCCGCGCATGCCCGGTTGCTCCTCGCGGGCAATGACCAGGCCGTGGCCGGCACTGGGCACGACGAAGTGGCACGATTGACCCGCCTCCAGCGCGAGGCTCTGCATTTCCGGCAAAGCCGCACGCACCAGGTCCTGCGCCGGGGTCGCGCGAAAGGCCGTGTCGAGCAGCTTGTAGGCGACGGTGTAACGATCCGACCGAGCCGATTTGCGGAGATAGCCGAGCCGCTCGAGCACGATAACAATGCGGAAGAGCTCGCCGATCGATCGCCCCAGCTCGCTTGCCATCTCGCTTACGAGCGCACCCTCGGGCCGGTCGGCCAGCAGCTCGATGATCTCGAACGTCTTCTCGATGGCCGGCGCCGAATAGGTGCCTTTGGGTGTGGTGCGGACCATGAACCTCTTTCGCGCTTTTGTGTCGCCAGATGCATCGCTCGGGCCTCTGCTGTAAAGCATGCGGTGCGCCGGCGATGATCGACGCGCATCAGCATTTCTGGAGCCTCGCCACTCCGGGGCACGAATGGCCGACATTGACCGAGGCTGCGATCCACCGCGATTTCGGTCCCGCGGATCTCATACCACAGGCCCATGATCTGGACCTGAAGGCCACCGTGCTGGTGCAGTCCCAGCCCAGCGATACGGATACCGACTGGATCCTGGCTCTCGCCCGGCGAACGCCGCTGGTCGCGGCGGTGGTCGGCTGGGCGGACCTCGCGGCACCCAGTGCGCCGAAGCGCATTGCGGCTCTCGCGCAAGCCCCGAAAATGCGAGGGCTTCGCCCGATGCTTCAGTCGATCGAGGATACGGACTGGCTGCTGCGGAGTGAGGTGGCCCCGGCCATCGCGGCGATGCAACTGCATGGATTGAGGTTCGACGCACTGGTTCAGCCGCGCCATCTGCCGATGCTCGCGCGGTTCGCCGATCGCTGGCCTCATCTGCCGATCGTCATCGACCACGGTGCCAAACCGCTTGTCGCTCGCGAAATGCTTGATCCCTGGCGAGCGGAGATCGCCGCGCTGGCGGCGCGCGGCGCATGGTGCAAGCTTTCCGGTCTGCGCACCGAGCAGGCCGATATGCAGCCGGTCTCGGCACTGACGCCCTATATCGATCATCTCGTCGAGACGTTCGGCCAACGATTGATGTGGGGCAGCGACTGGCCGGTGCTGCAGCTATCCGGCGACAGCTATCGGGAGTGGGCCACGACCGCCGCCCGGCTCGCGGGGCTCGACGGCGCGGCTCGGGAGCGCTTGTTCGCCGGCGCCGCTGCGGAATTCTACGGCCTCTCGCAGGCCGAATAATCAGGTGAATGGGAGAGAGATTATGGCGATGAAGCGGCTTGGAAAATTACGGCTGGCACTGTTCGCGGGCATCGCATTCGTCGCTGCGCCCGCCGCGTCGCAATCCGGCGATGACACGCGCACCACGGCGGATCGGATGGCCGCGCAGATCGTCGGCAAGCTCAGCCTGGACGAAAAGCTCGATCAGCTCGTCAACGTGGCACCCGCCATCTCGCGGCTCGATATCCCGGAGTATAATTGGTGGACTGAATCGCTCCATGGTGCGCTTGGCTCCGTACCAACCACCAATTTCCCCGAGCCCATCGGGCTCGCCGCGACTTTCGATGCGCCCCTCATCCAGGATGTCGCGGGCGTGATCAGCACCGAAGTGCGCGGACTGCACACGCTGGCGCGGCAAACCGGCAAGACCGGACGGATCGGGACTGGCCTCGATACCTGGTCACCCAACATCAACATCTTCCGCGACCCGCGCTGGGGACGCGGCCAGGAAACCTACGGCGAAGATCCGTATCTCGCCGCGCGGCTTGGCGTGGCCTTTGTCAGGGGCATGCAAGGACCGAACCCGGACCTTCCGAACGTGATCGCCACGCCGAAGCACTTCGCCGTTCATAGCGGTCCGGAATCCACCCGGCACGGTGCCAACGTGTTCGTCTCGCCTCATGATCTGGAGGATACCTACCTGCCCGCTTTTCGCGCCGCGATCGTGGAGGGGAAAGCGGGATCGGTCATGTGCGCCTATAACCGGATCGACGGCCAACCTGCCTGTGCGAGCGATCTGCTGCTGAAGGATCATCTGCGCGGCGCCTGGGGTTTCAACGGCTTCGTCGTTTCGGACTGCGATGCGGTCAAGGATATCAGCGACAACCATAAATATGCGCCGGATGCCGCCGCCGCCGTGGCCGCGGCTATACGGACCGGGGTAGACAGCGAATGCAACGGCGCGACCCTGGGTGACGCCGCCGGCTTGGGCGAACGTTATCGCGAGGCGCTCGACCGTGGCCTGATCTCGGTCGGCGACATCGATCGCGCGCTGACGCGGCTGTTCTCGGCACGCATCCGCAACGGAGACCTGCCGGGCCTTCGCACTAATAACATTCCGTCATCCGCGGTGGGCGCGCCCGAACATGACCGGGTGGCCCTGGACGCCGCCGAG
Source organism: Parasphingomonas zepuensis (assembly GCF_036663735.1). Lineage (NCBI taxonomy): Bacteria > Pseudomonadati > Pseudomonadota > Alphaproteobacteria > Sphingomonadales > Sphingomonadaceae > Parasphingomonas > Parasphingomonas zepuensis. The sequence continues at coordinate 245,913 of NZ_JAXOJO010000006.1, forward strand.
AAGAGCCTCGTGCTGCTCAAGAACGACGGCGTGTTGCCGCTGCGACCCGGCCTTCGCGTCGCCGTGATCGGCCCGCTCGGCGACGCCACCCGCGTGCTGCGCGGTAATTATTCGGCGCCCATGTCGGGGGTCCCCATCTCGGTGCTCGATGGCCTGCGCCAGGCGATGCCGGGCGCCAACATCACCTACGCCCCTGCCGCGCCCACCTTCACGGATGGCGATCGGATACCGACCACGGCGCTCCGCACGCCAGACGGCGCACCGGGGCTTCTGGCGCGCTATTATAACGCGACCACCACCCCGCCCCGCTTTTTCCAGCCCGGCGCGGCGCGCAAGATCCTCGCGGACCTGAAATACGCTCCCACGCCGTCGCTCACGCGGCGCGAGGCCGATGTGGGCGGCCGCGGCCTCTCGCTGAAGGACGTCAGCGAGTATCACCGCGTCGTCTGGACCGGCTTCATCGTGCCGCCGGAAACCGGCGCATACCGGCTCGGCTTGAACGGGACCGACGGCGAGATGAAGCTCGACGGCAAGCCCTTCGTCGATCTGAGCAAATCGCAATGGAACAGCCTGCCAACGATGAAGATCGTCGAGTTGGTTAAGGGCAAGCGCTACCCGATCGAGATCGCAGCGACCGGCCATGGATCGGCCGGCGCCGGGCTGGTGTGGAAGCGGGTGTCGAACACGCCCGACGCCGCGTTGACCGCGGCTGCCGCAAAGGCGGATGTTCTCGTCGCCGTTGTCGGGCTTACCTCGGACCTCGAGGCAGAGGAGTCACCCGTCGAAGTTCCAGGGTTCAAGGGTGGCGACAAGACCACGCTCGATCTGCCTGCGGACCAGATTGCCCTGCTCCAGAAGGCGAAGGCCACCGGCAAGCCGCTGGTGGTGGTGGCGATGAACGGCAGCCCGATCAACCTTTCCTGGGCGAAGGACAATGCCGCCGCTTTGGTCGAGGCCTGGTATCCGGGGCAGTCCGGAGGCCTCGCCATCGCAAATATCCTGTCGGGCCGCACCAACCCGAGCGGCCGCCTTCCGCTAACCTTCTACCGCAGCATCGACGAACTGCCGCCCTTTGGCGACTATGACATGAAAGGGCGCACCTATCGCTATTTCGCGGGCAAGCCCGTCTATCCGTTCGGCTACGGCCTCAGTTATACAAGTTTTGCCTATGCGCCGGTGAAGATCGACGAAACGCGCGGTTCGGCCGAGAAGGGCATTCGCGTCAGCACGGAAGTCCGCAATACCGGCAATCGCCCCGGCGATGAAGTCGCTCAGCTTTATCTGAACTTTCCGAATGAGCCGGGTACGCCGCGCGTGGCCCTGCGCGGCTTCCAGCGCGTCTCCCTCAAGCCCGGAGAAGCCCGCAAGATCAGCTTCGATCTGAATCCGCGCGATCTGAGCGCCGTTACGCTCGACGGCACGCGGCGCGTGCTGAGGGGGCAGTATCGTGTGACGGTCGGTTCGGGCCAGCCCGACACCGGTGTGGCAGGGCAATCGGCGAATTTCCGCGTCGACGCCTCGGTCGATTTACCAAAATGACCCAGCATCCCGGGAACGGCCGCCGATTCAGGACAATCAATTGATAAATAAAGATATTATTTTAACATCTCGCTGAAAAGGAAGCAGGAGATATGGGACAAGTCAGTGTCCCATATCTCCTGCCGCCTCCCCCGCAGCCCGAGCATGCTCGAAGGCATGATGCACCCTGACATAGCGTCCGATGCTCATGCCTGGCGCGAAAGGTCGGGCCCCTGCAGACGTATCGGGCGGCCCGGTTTCAACACGACGGTGATCCGGCGATCACACAGGCGGACGGTGCGCGTCGCGGCGAGGCCGCCGGTCAGCGTCACGTCCGCAAGTTCGCCGTCCTGCCAGGACAGATCCACTCGGCAGCGTCCCCGCGCACGCAGGCCGGTCACCGAACCCGTCGGCCACGCCGGGGGCAATGCCGGCAGCAGCAGGATGTCGTCGCCCCGGCTTTGCATCAGCATCTCGGCCATCGCGGCCGCACCGCCGAAATTGCCGTCGATCTGGAACGGCGGGTGCGCGTCGAACATGTTGGGATAGGTGCGCTCCGGGCCTAGCAGGAACCGCAGGATTCGATGTGCATGCTCGCCATCGCGCAGCCGCGCCCAGAGGTTGGCGCGCCACGCGGTGGCCCACCCGGTCGACTCGTCGCCGCGCAGTTCGAGCGAGCGGCGCGCGGCGCGGGCGAGTTCCGGCGTATCGTCCGGATTGATCTGATGGCTCGGGTACAGCCCGTACAGATGCGAGACGTGCCGGTGATGCGGTTCGGGCGCCATCGCATCCCAATCGGCATGCCATTCCTGCAACTGGCCCTGCGCGCCGATCCGGTCCGGCGCCAGGCGCGCCCGCGCCTCCCGCAGTTGCACGGCGAATGCCGCATCCACCTTCAGGATCGTCGCGGCGGCGGCGACCTGATCGAACAGGTCGCGCAGGATCTGCATGTCCATCGCCGGTCCGGCGCAGATCGATGCGCCCTTTGGATGGATGTTCTCGGGCGACAGCGAAGGATTGGTGACGAGCTCGCCGGACACGGGATCGGGCTGCAGCACGTCGAGGAAGAACAAGGCGGCGTCATGCAGGAGCGGATAGACGGAGCGCAGATAGGGCAGATCGCGACCATAGTCGTAGCGATCCCACAAATGGATGCAGAGCCATGCCCCGCCGAGCGGCCACAAGCCCCATTGCGCCCCGTCGATCGGGGCGGTCGCACGCCACAGGTCGCTGTTGTGGTGCGCCACCCAACCGCGGGCTCCGTACATCTCGCGCGCGGTGCGCGCGCCACTCTCCGCCAGGTTGCGGACCATCGCGATCAGCGGCGCGGTGCATTCGGAGAGGCCCGTCTGCTCCGCCGGCCAGTAGTTCATCTCGGTATTGATGTTGATCGTGTATTTGGAACCCCAGGGCGGGGAGATACTTTCGTTCCAGATGCCCTGCAGGTTCGCGGGCTGGCTGCCGGGTCGCGAGGAACAGATCAGCAGGTAGCGGCCATATTGGAAATATAATGCCGCGAGTGCGGGGTCATTCGAACTTTCGCTGGTCCGGATGCGTTCGTCGGTCGGGCGATCCGCCGCAGGCGTCGAGCCGAGATCAAGCGAGGCGCTGCGGAACAGGTGCCTGTGCTCAACGGCCGTTTCGGCCGCGATCTTCGCGAAGGTCAGCTTGCCTGCCTGAGCGATCTGGCCGGCCGTCACGATCGACGGATCGCCCGAGACGTCCGCGAACCCGCGAAAGCTGGTGGCGATCGCGATCAGCAGTGTCACGGAGCTGGCGCCGCGCACGGCGATGCCCGCCTTGCCCGTGTCGAGCTTTCCGCCCGTCCGAAGCACGCGAACGCGCGCCTCGAACCGGAGTGCGGCGCCGACGCCCTTCTCCGCACGATTGCGGCCGGCCAGCAGCAAGTTTTCGCCCGATACCGTCACCGTCGCGTCCTGCGGCGAGTTCAACCCGATATCCAGATCGACGGAGCCAGGCCGGTCTGCCTCGATTAGGACTGCGATGACCTGTCGGGTCGGAGACACGACGACCGACCGGCGAAAGCCGACACCATTGGAGGTAAAACGAGTCGTCGCGACCGCCGCATCGATATCCAGTTCGCGCTCGTAGTCCGTGACCGATTCCGCCGCGACGCCAGGCATATCGATCAGCAGATCGCCGACCGTCTGGTACGGCATCTGGCTCAGGGGCTTGGCCATGAGCTTGGCATTCGCGAGAGCTTGCGCCTCGGCATATCGGCCGGCAAAGATCAGGCGTCGTACCTCCGGCAAGGCGGCAAGGGCTTCCGGATTAACCGGGTTATAGGGGCCGCCAGCCCAAAGCGTATCCTCGTTCAGCTGCAATCGCTCGTGCGCCGTGCCGCCAAAGACCATCGCGCCGAGCCGTCCGTTGCCGACCGGCAGCGCCTCGGTCCACACGCGCGCCGGCTGGCGGTACCAGAGACGATCGCGATGTTGCGCTGCTGTTTCGCCGATGGACGGGCCGGGCAGGATCAAGCCGGCGGCCGTGGCGGCGGAGCCACCCAACACCGTACGCCTGGTATAGCCGCGATCTTTCGCTATCCGCATCTTCCCACTCCCAACAGAGGCCGGCGGCGCGGTGCCATAAATCCAGCCGTGCAATCTCCTCTGGAACGGGCCTCCGCCACCAGATCATCGTTTTATCGCCGTTCGTCGAGCTGCGCCGATGCCACTTGGCTCTGCCCGAGACACAAAGCGAGCCGCCGACCAGAGGTCAGCGGCCCGGAGGAGGGACCGATCTCAGCGCACAGACACTTTCACATGCCCGCTGCTGGAATTCAGCGTCGCGAGGACGCGGTGGCTCTTGTCGTCGCAGGGAACCTCCGCGCTCTCCTTTTCATGAAGTGCCGCGGCACGATGAATTTCATTTATGAAAGCTAACTCCCATATCCGATCGCCGCAAGCCTTTTAATCGCCGCCCAGACTGTCGTTCCAACCAGCCGCGTCAGTCGCGCGCTAGTTCGAGCAAGGCGCACCGCCGATGGCGCGACCGTCAGGATCATGGTCAGTAGCGACAAGCCAGCGATCGCAACGGCTACCGGCAAGGGACTGTGCGGCGCGAGCGCCGCGACCAGCGAACTTACCGCGGCATTACCCAGCATCTGCAATGCTCCGAACGCGCTGACCGCGGTGCCGACATGATCTGGGCTGCCAGTCAGCCCGGCGACAAAGGCGTTGGGGACGACCAGACCGCCGCCGAAGGAAAAGATCGCCATCGGTATGATCATCGCCAGGACCTCATGCCGGCCCAACGCCGCAGCGGCGAGAAAACCGGTCGCTCCTATCATCGCGATGGACGCGCCGACACGCATCATGTTTGGTCCGCCGAGCCGTCCGCCGAAGCGGCTCACCGACAGCGCGCCAGCCCCGGCGCCAAGCGCGACAGCCCCGTAATATACGCCGAGCCCATGGGCATCGGCACCGTAGAAATCGACCAGCAGGAAGGGCGACGCTCCGAGAAAGACGTAGAGCCCGGCAGTGAAGGAGGTGCCGAGCAGCAGATTGCGCAAGAAGATCCGGTTTGCCAGCACCTTGGCCCAGTTCGTCAGCAGGCTCGAGTCAGAAGCGCGCGGGACGAACGTTTCGGGCAACCAGCGTAGCGCAGCGCCGCCACAGGCCAGGCCGAGCAGGGTCAGCACGGCAAAGATCGCACGCCATCCGCCCATCTCGACCAGGAAGCTGCCAAGCAACGGTGCGACCATCGGGGACAGCATGACGATCGCGGTAAGCAGCGCCATGTCCCGCGCACCGCGTCCCTCGGCACCGTCGCCGATCATGGCGCGCCCAACCACGAGTCCGGCCGACGCGCCGAGCGCCTGGACCAGTCGCCCGCCAAGCAAGACGGGGACCGATCCGGCCAGCCAGCACAGTACCGAGCCAAGCGCGAAAACCGCGATCCCGCCCAGCAGCACCGGCCGCCGCCCGACATGATCGGCCAGCGGCCCGCTGATGATCTGGCCGGTGCCGACGCCGATCAGGTACAGGGTCAGCGTCAGTTGCATGAGCGATGGCGAACCGCCCAGCGCGAGTGCGGCGATCGGCATGGCCGGCACGAACATATGGATCGCCAGCGAACCCAGCGCTGTGATCGCGCCAAGCAACAGCACCCGCCGATGCGGCGACGGCGCGGGCGGTGGCGGCAAGCCGGTCAGGGCCGGACGAGAATGTCGGTGCGCCGCCGCGACGGCTCGGCCAGCCCGTCGGCCGTATCGACGTCGACGGGCGCCGCCTTGCCGACGGCGCGCACCGTGATGATACGGCGGTCGATCCCGAGCCTCACCAGGGCCTCGGCGACCCGGTCCGCCCGCGTCCGCGCAATCGTCGCATTTTCCGCGAGCCGGCGACCGGAGATGATCGCAGGCTCCGTCGCGGCATACCCCGTCACGATGATCGCTCGCGGCTTTGCGGCGCGGATCCAGGTGATCGCCTGATCGAGCAGATAATCGTCATATTGATAGATCAGGAACGCCTGATCGAAATCGTAGAACAGGTGGAAGGTCGTCGGCGCATACGGCCCGGGCGGCACGGCCCGCACGGCCGACATCGGCGCGACATTGCGCTTGGGCAGCACGAACGGCCGGCCCTTATAGCCCTCGGCCGGCAGCATGTGCCGCACGCAGGCGCCAGGCAGGATCGAGGTACGGACAGGATCAAGCACCACCCCGCCGCACGGATCGCCCGGCGCAGCACTCACCCTGCCCTCGACCAGCACCTCGTGATTCCAGTCCGGCTTGGACGGCGCCTGGCTGACATCGAAGCGTCGGCCGCTCGCCGGGTCATCGGCCAGCCAGCAGCCGGATTTCTTGCCCGAATCCGCATCGCGATAGATCGGGCAGGTGATGAAGCGGACCGTCTCGGGCGCGCTGCCCCCCGCAAGGCCCGCCATCGCGACCAGCGCCGCCAGGGTCTTCACAGCGCGCTCATCAGATTGACCAGGTCCTGCTTCTCCTGCTCGGTATAGCCGATATTGTAGCGCCGTTCGTAGAAGTCGACGATGCCGCGAATATCCCTGGCCAGCCCGTTGGAGAAATAAGGCGCCCGCGCCGACAGGCCGCGCAGCGATTGCAGGGTGATCTTGCCGACATCGGCACAACGTCCGGTGGTCAGCGCATAGCCCGGATCGCTGGTCAGGATCACGCGCCCATAATGCGGATGCGCCGGCCCCTTGCACGTCACCCGGAACAGCGGCAGCCACGGCATCGGGTCGGCGAAGGGCTGGTTGGTCGTGCCGAGATCCACCTGCCCCGGCGCTACGTCGTTCCCCATCTGCGACATGTTATGGCAGAACGCGCAGCCGTTGCGCACCGGGTTGCCGAAGCCGATCGGCGAGTTGATCCCGGCGCTGTCCGTGATCAGGAATGTCTTGTCGCGGAAGATCTTCGCGCCGCGCGCGACCGAGGCGCGGAACGCCGCCTGGGCCGGGCTCAGGCCCGGCTTCGGTTTTTCCCACGCCTCGAACTCGCTCCACACCGGCTTCCCGATGCTGCCGAGTTGCCCCGGCTTTGACACGGCGAGCTTCTCCGCCCCGCCCTCGGCGCCGTCTGCATCGAGCTGACCGCCGGTGCGGTCTCCCTGTTGCGCGGTGTAGATGCGGTTCTCGAAATCGACGATCCGCGCCATGTCGGCCGCGTCCATATGCTTGAGCAGTTCGAGATGAGTCGCTGACGCGTCGGTCATCTGCGCGTTGAGCGTGCTTGTCCGGCCGTCCGCCATGAGGTTGCCCGACAAGGGCTTGCCGGTCTCCGGATCGAGCGGCAGCGGCATGCCCTGTTTGGGATCGTGATAGAAACCGACCGCGAGCAGATATTTGAGGTTCGCGACCGGGCGCGGCCGGCGATAGACCGAGATGCTGCCTTTGGCCGAATTGCAGGTAGTCGGATCGCGCACGACCTCGATCGTGAAATCAGGCGCCATCGCCTTGCCTGCCGCGTCCCTTGGCGGCCAGGGCCGCTGGATACGGATCAGCCCGTAATCGAGCAGCAGCGAATGCGACGCCCGCTCGGCCTGCGGCAGGGTCGGGCAATTCGATCCGTCATAGGCGGCGAACAGCGGATCCTTGCCCGCCGTCGCATCCCAGCGCGCCCGTGCGGTGGCTGCGGACAGGCTCATCGCATCGGCGGGCTGGTGGCAGGTGACGCAGGCACGCCCGCTGGGGCCGGTGGCGGTGAAAAAGGGATGACCCTTCGTCTCCATCGGCCCGCCGGTCAGCAGTACGCGCAGCGTTCCGGTGCTGTCGGCATAATCGGCTTGGGCCGGGAAGCTGCGGCCGCTATCGGGCGCCCACCAGGCATCCTCGTAATCGACCTGCGCCGCAACACTCGACGCAAACGCGGCAATGGCGAGGCCCAGAGCGACGGGGGCGGCGCGGAGCTTCATGCGACGGGATGCCCGCCTTCACCCCTAATTACTTCCCCGGCGAAGGCCGGGGCCCAGTCGGGACGGCTGGAATAATTGCCCGAGACGTCCGTTTTCTTCTGTCCCCCAACTGGACCCCGGCCTTCGCCGGGGAAGCAAGGAAGGATAAGATAGCTGCCTACCATCGTCAGAACTTCGCTACCGCCCGGATCCCGTAAGTCCGCGGCGCGCCATAGATGCTGCCGCCATCCGCGCTGGACGAGTTCTGGATCTGCGAGGCGATGTAGCGCTCGTCGGTGAAGTTCGCGACATAGCCTTCGAGCTTGTAGTTCTGGCTGATCTGGAAGGTCAGCCGCGCGTCGAACACGTCGCGGCTCGGCACGATCGTGTTGAAGCTGGGGAACGGCGTAGCGACCTGCTCCGACAGATGCGACCATTGCACGCGCGGCGTCAGCGACGTGTCGTCGCCGTTCAGCGGTATCTCATATTGCACGCCGGCGTTGATCGTCCATTCGGGCGAGAAAGGCATCACACGGCCATCCGGCACGAGCCGCAAATTGGTCGGGCAGCCCGGATCGGTGCCGGCCAGATTGGTGTCGGTGATGCAGGTGTTGCCGTCGAACCGGGCGTGGAGATAGCCCCCGCCGGCGTTGAAGCTCAGGCCGCCGAACTGACCGGTGATCTCGATCTCGGCGCCGTAGGATTTGCCCTTCGCGGCATTCTGCGTGACCGGCAGGCCATTCAGCAGGCTCGACAGCTGGATGTCGCTATACTTCGAATAGAAGACGTCGCCGTTCACGCGCAGGTGATTGTCGAGGAACTGGGTCTTGAAGCCGGCCTCATACACCCGATTGGTTTCAGGCCCGAAATTGGGCGTGCCGATGGTCAGATTGACCCCGCCCGCCTTGTAGCCCTGCGACGCGGTCAGATAGAGCAGGTTCTCGCCGAGATGGTAGTTGATGCCGACCTTGCCGGTAAACTTGGTCGAATGCTGAGTCGCGACCAGGCTTGCCCCGGCCGGTACGGCGCCCGCCGGGATCAGGCGGTTGTAGATCTGCGTGTCATCGGAATAGCGCAGGCCCGCAATCAGCTCGAGCGGCTTCGCCACGAACAGATTGACCTGGCCGAACACCGATTTGGTGATGTTGTTGGCGCTCGTCTTGAAGGTCGAGGTGGACGAGATGAAATCCGTCGTGTGGTTGTTGTCGCGCTGCGAGAAGGTGTCGACCGTCTCGTCGAGATAGAAACCGCCGAGCACCCAGTTGAAGCTGCCCTTGCCGGTCGACACCAGGTTCACTTCGCCGATGAACGTGTTGATATCGGTCGAAACCAGGCTGACGCGGCCCACGGCGTTCGCCGGCGGACGCGGCAGCGCGGTTGCGGTACGATCGCCGTCGGTCTGGTCGATCGTGTGGAGATCCTGGTACGAAACCATGGTGCGAAGGTCGACGCCGTCGAGGATCGCGATCTTCACTTCGCCCGACAGCTTGCCGCCATGCTGGTTCTGGAAGGAGCGGGCGTCCTCCTCGATCACGAATGGATCGGTCGAAACCGTATCGTTCCTGCGCTTCACTGCATTGTTGTCGGATTTGGAATCGAAATAATCAACGCGCAGATTGGCGCGCAGCACTTCGTCGGGCGAGCGCACCGCGAGATTGAAGCGCCCCGCATACAGGCTGCTATTGCCCGGCGTGCTCGGGCTCGGCCCGATATTGTCAGTGAAGCTGCCGCGCTCGTCATGAGTCGCCGCCACACGGAAGGCGACTTCGTCGCTGATCGGCACGTTGATCGCGCCGACCACCTTGAACGTGTCGAAATTGCCGTAGGTCGCATCGACGAAGCCGGAGAAGCTGTCGAACTCGGGCGCCGGCGTGCGAACATAGATCGCGCCGCCGGTGGAATTCTGCCCCGTCAGCGTGCCCTGCGGGCCACGCAGCACTTCGATCGAAGCGATGTCGAAGAAGCTCTGGCCGATGAACTGCTCATGCGGGATCAGCTGGCCGTCGATGTAGAAGGCAACGCCCGGGTTGGACGTCGGTGCCGACTGAGCGATGCCGACGCCGCGGATGTTGATGAAGGTCGAGCGGTTGAAGGTGTTGATCGCGATCGACGGCGCGACCTGCTGGATGTCGGCGAGGTTGTTGATCCCCTTGCGCGAAATGTCAGCCGCGTTGAGCACGGTGGCGGAGATCGGCACATCCTGCAGCCGCTGCGTGCGGCGCTCGGCGGTGACGACGATGTCCTCGAGGCCGCCATTGGCGTCGGCCTGAGGGGCCAGATCGGCTGCGGGTGCGGAAGGGCTGGGAACCTGATCCTGCGCGGCGGCGCTTTGCGCCAGCGCCGGTGTGGCGATGACGGCGGCCATACCGGCGACACTGACCAGCAGGCCAGCCTTGATCGTGGAAAACTGCGTCACGGATATCCTCCCAAGCGAGATTGCCGGCGCCCTGCGTCGCCTTGTCATGCCCGCTTCCTAGCATTCCGCAAAAAACCTGCAAGCGTTTTCATTATGTCGTATAACAAATGGCTGAAAGCGCGAGAGCGGCGTCCGGTGCTTCATCGAGCGACCAGATCGCCGTCGCAAGCGCCGCGGCGCCTTCCCCGGACAAGGGCTGTTGGGCCCGACCAGCGCAGTCGATGAACTTGGCCTGCAGCCCGGCGTCGTCGATCGGCCGCGATACATGGCCGGCGGCGACATCGACCCATTGTTCGAGCCGCGTACCGTCGCGCAGAACGATCCTTAGCCCGCCCGACGCCGCCCGCTCGCGGCCCCAGTCGGGGTGACGCTCGAAGCGCACCTTGGCCGCCTGCGCCAGCTTGCGCGGATCGGCGAGCGATGCACCATCATAGCTGTCCAGCGTAACCTCGCCGTCGATCAGAGCAGCCGCGACGGTGAAGGGGATGGAGAATTTGGCGTCGATCGCGGTTGCCGGCGCACGCTTGCTGGCGGGGGGCTCGACCAGCATGACCTGCACCTCCCCGCCGGTGGCGACGATCTCCGCGACATCATCAGGGCTGAAACCATGAGCAGCGCGCAGCGCTTGCACGGCCTCGATATAGGCATGCGTACCGCGACAGGCGGGCCATCGCTTGAAGCTCAATTGCTCGATCCAGAAGCGCTCGCCCAGGCCGTCGAGCAGGGCCGCCGGATCATAGCGACCGTCGGCGTACAGCCGGAAGAAGCCGCCCTTGCCCTCAAAGGGTTCGTCGAAACCGCGCACGCCAAGCGCCGCCAGCGCCGTGGCACGCACCGCCGACTCGGCCGGCAGGGCCTCACGCACTGCGCGGATGACAGTGTCGCGGCTATACTTGATCTCACCCGGGCAGCTCGCCTGACAAAGAGCCAGCGACAGCGCGTCGAGTGTCTCGCGCTGTGACAGGCCGCGCAGCCGGGCCACCGCCGCGGTCGCGCCGAATACGCCAAGGATCGGGGGCGGATACCAGCCGCCCGCCTCCATCTCCCGGCGCAGGCTCAGCCCGAGCCGGCACACCAGATCGCAGCCGACCGCGATCGCGGCGAGCAGATCGCGGCCCGATACCGGCGGGCCGTCCTGCAGCACGGCCAGCACCGCCGGCAGCAACGACGCATTAGGATGGCTCGGCGCGGCATCGAACGCATCCTCGAAATCCAGCGCATGCGCCATCGCGCCATTGGCCAGCGCGGCGAGCGACGCGGTCGCGGTCGTTCCGCGGCCGAGGATGCTCGCTCGTCCCGCTCCGCCCGCTTGCGCATAAGTGACGAACGCTTCGATCTCCGGGCTCGTCCCGCTCGCCGCGAGCATCACGCCGAGCCCGTCGAGCAAGGCGCGTTTGGCCGCGTGGATCGTCGTTGCTGGAAGCCGCTCGGCTTCGCAGCCGACGATGTGCCCAGCGATCCGTTCGCTCAATCGGCTCGTCTGATCCACGGTAATCTCCCGATGAAAGCGCTTTCGCTTGCGCTGCCATGCCGCATCGGCAATGAGCCTGTCGAGCCTATAATGGCGAATCTGGCTGGAGCGGGACGATGGAGACTGGGCTCGAAGCGATGGCGGGGAAGATCCGGTGGCGGCTGATCGTGCCCGCGATCCTGTTCATGCTGCTCAGTTCGATCGATCGGGTGAATGTCAGCTTCGCCGCGCTGCAGATGAACGCCGATCTCGGTTTCACCCCAAGCCAATATGGCTTCGGCGCGGGCATCTTGTTCGTCGGTTTCCTGGCCGGGCAATATCCCAGCGTGCTGCTGCAGCAACGCATCGGCATGCGGCGCTGGATGGCGATCTGCGCGTTGCTGTGGGGCATTTGCGCGGGCGGCATGGCGTTCATCGAGACGCATTGGCAATTCTACACCCTGCGCGTGCTGCTTGGCCTGGCCGAGGGCGGCCTGGCGCCAGGCATCGTGCTCTATCTCAGCCAGTTCGCGACCGAGCGCGAACGCGCCACCACCTTCGCCATGCCGATGATCGCGATCCCGCTGTCGATCGTCATCGGCGGGCCGCTGTCGGGCTGGCTGATGAGCATGGATCCGCCCTTCGGCATGGCCGGCTGGCGCTGGATGTTCCTGGGCGAGGCGCTGCCGACCTTGGTGTTCGGCGTCGCCGCCTATTTCTATTTCCCGGACCGTCCGGGCGACGCCAAATGGCTCGACGCGAAGGAAAAGGACTGGCTGTCGCGCAACGCGGCCAATCGCCGCGACACCGCGCAGGCCAATGACTGGAGCGTGCTGCGCCGCCCGCTCGTCTGGGCCTCCGCGTTGCTGTGGTTCTGCCTGCTTTCGGGCTCTTACGGCGTCATCTTCTGGCTGCCGCAGATCGTGAAGCAGATGACCAGCCTGTCGCCGGTCGAGATCGGGCTGGTCAACGCCCTGCCCTGGATCGGCAATATCTTCGGCATCTATTTCAACTCGAAGCATTCGGATCGCACCGGCGAGCGGTTCTGGCACATCGCGATCCCGGCCACCGTCGCCGCACTGGCGATCCTGAGCGCTGCCGCCGCTGGCGCGACGCCACTCGGCCTGCTTGCGCTGCTGGTGGCCGGTACCGCGCTGGGCGCCGCGCAGGGGGCATTCTGGGCATTGCCGACCCGCATGTTCACGCCCGCGACCTTCGCGGTGGGTGCTGTGGCGATCAACATTGCGGGCAGCTCTGGCGGGCTGATCGTACCGCATCTGGTCGGCTTGGTGCGCGAGAAGACCGGCGCCTTCACTGCGCCTATCTGGCTGATCGCCGGTATCCTGCTGCTCGCGGCGGTCATCGTCCTCATCCTGCGCCGTAACGACTCGACCAAGGCACCCGCCTGATGCCCGATTTCGCGATCCTCGCGGTCGGCGATGTCGGCGCCAGGCGCGATGATCTCGCTTCGATGTTTGCTCCGGTGACGGGCGCGCTCACGGCAGCGCCAGTGGTGTTCGGCCAGCTGGAGACGACCGTCTCCGATCGCGGGGCGATCGTGCCCAATGCGCGGCTGGCGATGCGCGCACCGTCCGCCCTCGCGCCCGCCCTGGCCAGGGCGGGGTTCACCATGATGTCGTTCGCCGGCAATCATTGCCTCGACTGGGGCTATGACGCGTTCGAGGATAGCCAGCGCCACATGGCAGATGCAGGTGTGCTGCTGGCCGGTGCCGGCGCCGATCTGGCGCACGCACGCCATGCCGTGATCCAGGAGCAGGATGGCGTCCGCGTTGCGATGATCGCCGCGAATTCGATCCTGCCGGAAGGGTATGCCGCGCGCGTCGACAAGCCGGGTTGCGCGCCGCTACGGGCCCATACCTTCTACGAGCAGATCGAGCATGACCAGCCCGGCACCCCGGCGCGCATCCGCAGCCATGCCGACCGCGCCGACATCGATGCCCTGCTCGCCTCGATCCGCGCCGCCCGAGCGGCGGCCGATATCGTGTTGGTGTCGCTGCACTGGGGCATCCATATGGTGCGCGGCACGCTTGCCGAATATCAGATCGAGGTGGCGCATGCCGCGATCGACGCCGGGGCCGACGCCATCCTCGGCCATCATCCGCACCTGGTGAAGGGCGTTGGCTTCCACCGCGGCAAGCCGATCTTCTACAGCCTCGGCAATTTCGCGATCGAGCAACCGCATGTGTGGGACCCGGCGATCGTCGAGACTGAGTCCTTCAGGCACCTGGTCAGCCTCAACCCGAGTTGGACCATGGACGCGACCTATATGCTGCCCGAGGAGACGCGGATCACCGGCATCGCTCGGCTGATGGTGCGGGATGGGAGCGTGACTGAAGTCCGATTTCGGCCGTGCTGGATCGGGGACGACAGCGCGCCTCGGCCGCTTGTCGCAATCGATCCTTTGTTCGGGCGGGTGCGGGACTATCTGGTCGAAGTGACGGCGGCTGAGGGCTTGGCCACAAGCATTGCGACTGATGGCGACGAGTTAATACTTACATCTCAGGAATTCGAGTAGATGCGGGAAAAGCAACCCCACCCCGTTCGCCCTGAGCTTGTCGAAGGGCTGTTCTTCCTTCTGCGGAAGAGAAGAGCAGGGCTTCGACAAGCTCAGCCCGAACGGGAAGGAATGATCCCCTCTAATGGAGATCAATCCCTACGCAAACCGCAACGGCACGCTCAGTGCCCCGATCTCCGGAAACCGCGTCGGCACTACCTCCCCCGCCAGGTCGAATTGCGGCAGCCGCGCCATCATCTCTTCCAGCGCCACCACCAGTTCGAGCCGCGCCAGCGCCGCGCCGACGCACATATGCGTGCCCCGCCCGAAATGGAGCGAATCCTTCATGTTGGGCCGGTCGAGCCGGAAGCTCTCGGCGTCTTCGAAAACATCCTCGTCGCGATTGGCGGAGGCATAAACCAGGGCGATGGGCTCGCCCGCCGGGATGGTACGGCCGTGCAGTTCGATGTCGCGTGTCGCGGTGCGCGCGAAGCCGCGATACGGCGTGTAGAGGCGCAGGAACTCATCGATCGCCGCCGGGATCAGCGCCGGCTCTGCGCGCAGCTTCGCCTGCAGCGCCTGGTCGCGCGCCAGATGCACCGCGACCGAGCCGATCAGCACCGTCGGCGCGATGATGCCGACCACCAGCACCTGGCGGATCGTGCCGACGATCATCTCGTCGGGCAGCGGCTGGCCATCTACCCGGGTCGCTAGCAAGGCGCTGGTCGCGTCCTCGGCCGGATCGAGCGGCGATGCCTTGCGATCGGCCACCAGCGCGCGCGCCATTTCGTAGAGCAGCAGGCTGGTTTCCTTGGTCGCGAGCATGTCGTTCGACTGGACCGCGATATTGTAGCGCCGGCCGACCTCGGCGAGGGAATCGATCTGCTCCTGCGGCAGGTTCATCCAGTTGGCGAACACCCGGATCGGCATGCGCGCCGAGAATTCCTCGCAGATGTCCCCGCCGCCCTTCGCGGCCATCGCATCGAGCAGGCCGATGCAGATCTCGCGGATCACCGGCTCCAGCGGCGCGACCTTGCGCTCGGTCAGCAATGGGCTCAGCGCTCGGCGATATGGTGTGTGCTCGGGCGGATCGAGATGCAGTGGTGGACGCCGCCCGGTAAAGGCAACCGCCGGCACGACATTCTGCTTTGAAGTAATGAAGGTCGCGCTGTCTGCCGCTGCCGCCGCGACGTCCGCATGCTTCATCATCGCCCAGAAACCGCCCCAGGCGTCGCTATGCGCGACGGGGCAGCGCGCGCGCAGCTCGCGATACTCGGCTTGGGCGCTATCGAAGGTCTCTGGCAGAAGCGGGTCAAAGTCTTGCATGGCCCTCGCTTAGGGAAGTATGAAAGCGCTTGCAACGGCTTTTAGTGTCCGCCGATCCCCGGTAGCGTGGTGCGATGAGCGACAACGGCAAGATTCCGAAACTCGAGGATGTTGCGCTGATCGCTGGCGTATCGTCGGCGACGGTGTCGCGCTTCTTCAACTACCCTGGAATGGTCGCGACCGCGACGGCGGATCGCATCCGCGAAGCCGTCGCCGCCACCCATTATGTGCCAAATCTGATGGCTGGCGGCTTGGCGTCGAGCCGCAGCCGCCTGGTCGCGCTGCTCGTGCCGGATGTCGCCCAATCGATCTTCAACGCCACGGTCGAGGCGATGGTCGACGAGCTCTCCGCCAGCGGCGACATCGTCATGCTTGGGCTGACCGGCGTCGACAATGCGCGCATGCAGCCCCTCATCTCGGCCGCGCTTTCGCGGCGGGCCGATGCGATCATCCTCACCGGCATCGTCAGCGATCCCGCCACGCGCGAACTCATGCGCCGGCGCGCGACCACGGTGATCGAGACCTGGGGCCTGCCCGAGGATCCGATCGACGTCGCGGTCGGTTTCTCGCACCGCGCGGTCGGGCAGGATATCGCCCGCTTCGTCCATAGCCGCGGCTATCGCCGGCCGCATCTGCTCACTGCCTCGGGCACCCGCGCGATGGAACGCCGCCAGGGTTTTATCGACGATTGGGCCGGGCTCGGCGGCGAGGCGCCAAGCGAGCAGATATTCGCCAGCCAGACCCGCTTCGGCCACGGCCGCGCCGCTTTCCGCGCGCTGCGCGAACTCGACACGCGGCCCGATGTCGTCGTGTGCAGCTCGGACTGGCTGGCCCAGGGGTTGCTGGTCGAAGCGATGGCGGCCGGCGTGCGGGTGCCCGACGAACTCGCCGTGGTCGGCTTCGGCAATCTCGCGGTCGCCGCGGAAATGCGCCCGACGATCACCACGATCGACATCGACGGCGCGCGTATCGGACGTGAGGCGGTCAACCTGCTCCGCCGCCGCACCGCCGGGGAGAAGATCGAGCCACGGCTGATCGATGTCGGCTTCCGCCTGATCGTGCGTGAAAGCGCGTAGCGCATCCCGCCACCTTATCCGCTCTTCGCGAATGCGCCTACGTCTCCGCCCGGGCCTCGACCTTTGCCCGCGCGAAGCGCGGCGCGACCGACAGCAGCACGATCGCCCCGACCAGGATCGTCGCCCCGATCGTCTCCGCCGCAGTTGGCGGCCTGAGCCCCCAGAACCACGCGAGCAGATAGGCCGCGCCGATGCCGGCGAGCAGGCTCGATGCGCGCTCCAGCGGCACGCAATAGCTGTTCTCGCGCGCGTCGAGCAGGATCACCGCAGCGAAGATCGAAATGATCGTCAGCGTGGTGCCGATACCGATCAGCCACCACACCACGGGATCGCCCCACACTGCGACAAAGCCCCAGCCGAGTTGCCCGGACTGAGCGCCGATGCCGCTCCACGACAGCAACGCGAGCGCTGCGACAGACAGCGGCAAGGCGACCAGTTTCTCTTCGACGAAATAGCGCCTGACCAAAGCCGGATCGCCGCTCTTGGCCGTGCTTGTCATCACCGCCAGCCGGATGAAGTAGCCGAGCGTGTACAGCAGGACGGTCAGGATCGCGAGCGGCGGCAGGTGGAACCCGCCGCGCTGCTGCACCACGAAAGCAAGCGAGATCGCCACCAGCACGAGCGCCGCCCAGCTCCACCAGCGTACCCGCCGGCCGAAGATGAGATCGACCAGCGGCGCGATGATCAGGATATCGCCGCGCATCAGCAGCTGGATGAAGGGAATGCTCACCCCTTCGAACGTGAAGGACAAGGGTACGGTGAACAGCACCAGCGCGGTGCCGATGCCCGACAGGAAGGTCGATCGCGTGAAGATCGGCAGGCGGAGGCCGGCCAGGCGGGTCTGGTGCGCGTCGCGATGCCAGCCCGAGACGAAGATGAAGGCATAGGTTAGGACAAGGCTGACGATCAGGGAGGCCGGCAAGGTCTCGAGCCCGGTCGGTGGTCGACCTAGGCCTGCATTGGGCGCTGTGGTGACCAGTTTGGTCATGATGATGTTGGGCAGATAACTCAGGAAATAGAAGAGCGTGATCAGTTCGATCGGCAGGCGCCGGCTCATTGCGCAGGCCCGGAGATCGCAACATGATCGCCCGCCGCCGCATAGCGCGCATTGAGCCCGGCCTCGGCGGTGATCTCCGTCATATAGTCGATCACCTCGCCGAAGCGCGGGTCCTCGGGCGACACGATACGCGGCACCGCGTCGCGGTCGATCCACAAGGGCAGGAATCCGGTCCCGACGACCTTGCCGTCGGCAACCTCGATCCGCGCGATCATCGACATCCGTGCGGCCGGCGGGAAATTGTACAGGCTGTCGAAATCCGGCACCCAATCCTCGGCCAGCGCCTGGATTTCCTTGAAGCTCTTGCTCGCGGCATGCGCCGGATCCATGCGCAGGTCGCAGGCGAAGTTGCACAGGCTGTAATAGACCGGCTTGCCCTGGATGAACTCGATGCCCTTCAGGATATGGGCATGCCCGCCCAGGATCACATCGGCGCCGGCGGCGATCGCCGCGCGCGCCACGTCGCGCTGATAGTCAGCGATCGACGCCCGCACGAAATGAATGCCCCAATGCTGCGAGACGATAACCACATCGGCCTCCAGCTTCGCCGCACGGATATCGGCCTCCATCGCCGCGAGATCGTCGCGATGCGGATAGCTGTGGACGCGCGGCGGGGTGCCTGGCTGGTCATGCTCGATCTGTTCGTAGATCGTATGCGCACGCATTGGAGCGCAGCCCGGGCGTCGCTCGTCGGCCCAATAGGCCATGGGCAGGATCGAGCAATAAGCGAGCGTAGCGACCCGTGTGCCGTCGCTGAGCGTCGAAAGGACCGGCTTGCGCGCTTCCGCGATATTGGCGCCGGCACCCACTACGGCGATGCCCGCCGCCGCGAGATTACCCATCGTCTCGAACAGCGCCTCATTGCCCCAGTCGAGCACGTGATTGCCCGCCATCGAGATAATATTGAAGCCCGCCCGACCGACCGATGCCGCGGCCTCCGGCTTGGTCAGCACGGCATGCCGCGCTTGGGGTAGCCGCGTGCCGCGTTCGGCAAAGCTGGTCTCCAGCTGCCCGAACACCAGGTCAGCCGCGCGCAGCGTGTCTCGCGTCGCGGCGAAGCATTCGTCCGCATCGTCCCGGTCGGGGGCAATGTCACCGGTCGCCAATATTAGGGGCATGGAACATCCTCTCGACTGTCTCGCTAGTAGATCATGCAAGCGCTTGCAATACTTCCTCGGCGGGGCGATAATTTCGTTTCGTAATATAACCGTTGAACATATCCACTAAATATGGTCTTTGACGATCAGGCAGCGGTGAGTCTCCCGACAGAGGAGACGCGGTGCCGCGATGGAGGGAGATGCGGGTGACCAAGAAAAGGCCTGTTCCGGGAGTCAGCCGCCTCGCGATGGGGCTGGCCTGCCTCTCGCTTCTTGCCGCCCCGGCAACCGTGATCGCCGGACAGGCTAAGCCGCCCGCGACGGCTTATACGGAGGTCGCGCGCACCTCGTTTCACCTGCCCGTCCGCGACGGCACCCGCCTCGCGATCAACCTTTATCGACCGATGGTGGCTGGCAAGGCCATCGAGACGCCCCTGCCCGTTGTCTTCGCCTTCACCCCCTATCGTGCGCGCTATTTCGACAAGGATCGCAAGATCGTCGAACTGGTCGATTCGCCGATCTTCGGGCTGCGTGCCCTGGTCAGATCGGGCTATGTCGTCGCGACGGCCGATGTCCGCGGCAAGGGCGCGTCGTTCGGCGCGCGGCGCGGTTTCCTCGATCAGACCGAAGCGCATGACGGCTATGATCTGATCCAGTGGCTCGCCGCCCAGCCATGGTCCACCGGTAAGGTCGGCATCACTGGCTGCTCCTATCTTGGCGGCAGCGCGATGCTGGTCGCCGGCGCATCGCCACCCGCGTTGCGCGCCGTATTCGCCGCCGCAACCGACATCGACAAGTACAGCTTCGTGCGCAACGGGGGCATCACCGGCCAGTTCAATACCCGTCCGGACGAGCCGCCCGAAGTCGATCTCGCCAGCGTACCGGTCGATGCCGATGGCGATGGCGCGCTGCTGAAGGCCGCGGTCGCCGAACACGCCCGTAATACGCCGATGGCGAAATTGTGGGAGACCATGCCCTACCGCGACAGTGTCTCGCCGCTGACCGGCAATCGTTTCTGGGAGGAGGTCGGGCCCTACACCCATCTCAAGGCCCTGAAGGACCCGAAGCTCGCCTGGCTGCTGTGGAGCAACTGGGAGGACGAGCCGACCGAACAGATGATCCTGAACGCCGTCAACATTCCGTCGCGGATGCTGATCGGCCCGGGCAGCCACTGCGTCGGCCCGCAGCAATTCGATATCGCCGGGGAGCAGCGCCGCTTCTTCGACCATTATCTCAAAGGGATCGATAACGGCTTCGAACAGGGTCCGCGGTACAACTGGTATCATGAGGGGCCGAACGGGACCGGTACGATGGTCGCGTCGGCCACTGCGCCCGGTGTCGGCATCGTCCGCGCCCCACTATACCTCTCGACCAGACCGGATGGCAGCCTCTCGCCGGTGAAGCCGGATGCGGGCGTCCGCAGCTTCACGGTGGATTACGACGTCGCCAAGGGCGAATATTTCGCCTTCTGGCCGCCCTCCCCTTTCGGCAAGGGCCCGAGCTTCACCAGCGCGCCGCTTGCCGCCGACGCAGCGATGACCGGCTATCCGATCGCCAATATCACGACCGCGCTCGATCGCCTGGACGCCAATCTGTTCGCCTATCTCGAGGACGTCGACCCCACCGGCAAGGCCTATATGGTCTCGTTCGGCCGGCTCGCCGCCGCGCACCGCAAGCTGTCCAGGGCGCCTTACGACCGGCTCGACCTCCCCTATCATTCGGGGCTGAAGGCGGACGCGCTCCCGATGGTCCCCGGCAAGCCAGCCGCCCTCGCCTTCTCGATGGTCCCGCGGGCCTACACCTTCGCCGCCGGCCACCGCGTGCGCGTCACGCTGACGGGCGCCGATCCACGCCAGCGCAACCTGGCCCAGATCCGCCAGGATCCACCACCCGTCTTCACCATCGTCACCGGCGGGTCCGGCGGGTCCGGCGGCTCACGCATCGACATTCCGTTCACGACGAAACCGACGTTCCGCTGATCACGAGCGGACGCGACCTGGGGAGGACCATCATGAAAGCTTACACGGCCAAGATCATATCCCGTTCGGGCGTCGCCCTGTTCGCCCTTGCCTGGGCGACGGGCGTACAGGCTCAGGCAACGCCCGCGCCGGAAGCAGGCCCCGTTACCACCACTGCGGACGATCCGGTCGCCAGCGAAATCATCGTCACCGGCAGCCGGCTGCGTGGCGCTGCACCAGTCGGGTCCTCCGTCATATCGCTCGGGCGTGAGGATGTGATTGCGTCCGGTGCCGTCACCACTGACCGGCTGATCAAGCAGATCCCGCAAGTCTTCGATCTCGGCGTCAGCGAGAATTCGCGCGGCCAATCGGGCGGCAACGGCAACATCGCTTATGGCAACAGCGTCAATCTGCGCGGCATCGGGCCCTATGCCACGCTGATCCTGGTCGATGGCCACCGAGCGGTGAACAACAGCCGTGCCTTCGATCCTTCGGTCATTCCCACGCTCGGGCTCGAACGGGTCGAGGTTGTCGCCGACGGCGCGTCCGCCATCTACGGCTCGGATGCGGTCGCCGGCGTGGTCAACCTCATCCCGCGCCGCACGCTCAACGGCGTCGAAGCGACGGCGCGCTACGGCGTCGCCGATCGCGGCGATTTCTCGGAGTATCAACTGGGCATCGCCGCTGGAAAAGTCTGGGATTCGGGCCAGATCATGCTGGCCTATGAACATGTCTATCGCTCCAACCTCAACGGGGACGATCGCGATTTCTTCCGCTCGGATCAGCGCGCGTCCGGCGGCAATGATTACAGCGTCACGCGCTGCGCGCCCGGTACGATCACCGCCGGCGGCGTGAATTATGCGATCCCGCGCAACGGCGTGACTCAGGCAAGCGCCGGCAGTCTCGTCGGCGGCACCACCAACCGTTGCGACGACCTGATCGGTCAGGATCTTTTCCCGGAACAGCAATATGATTCCGTCAACGGCACCTTCACCCAGGAACTCACCCCCTGGCTGACCGTGTTCGCCGACGGCTTCTATTCGAAACGCGAATTCCTGCGCTATCCGGCCTATTCGAGCGCGACCCTCACCGTCCCGCAGACCAACGCCTTCTTCGTGCGGCCGGCCGGTTTCGCCGGCACCAGCTACACGATCGGCTATAATTTCCTCAACGATCTGCCGCGCAACGCCAATCCCGGCTCGGCCAAGAATTGGGAGATCACCCCGGGCGTCCGCATCAAGTTGCCCGGCGACTGGCAGGTGGAAGGCATCTTCACCTATGGCCGGGGCAACGACCAGGCGGACCAAACCCGCGGCCTGAACAACGCAGCGCTCAACGCGGCGCTCGCCAGCAGCAACCCCGCCACCGCCTTCGATCCCTATGGCCTCGGCCGCACGAGCGCGGCGACGTTGCTGGCGATCAGCAATTTCGTGTCCTTTTCGCCCACGCTCAACAAGTTCAACGGCTATGAGGCACGGGTGAATGGCACGCTGTTCCGCCTGCCAGGCGGCGCGGTAAAGGTCGCGGCGGGCTATGAGGGGCAGGAGATCACGGTCGATCTTGGGTCTGCGCGCGGTGTGCCGACCACTCCGATCGTCTTCCGGCATTTTACCCGCCGCGTGGACTCGGGCTATGCCGAGCTGCTCGTCCCCCTGTTCGGCACGGACAATGCAATTCCCTTCTTCGAGAAGCTCGAGATCGATGCTGCGATCCGCTACGACAAATATAGCGACGTGGGATCGACGACCAATCCGAAGTTCGGCGTCAACTGGTCGCCGGTATCCGGGCTTACCCTGCGCGGCAGCTACGGCACCTCGTTCCGCGCGCCGCTGATCTCGCAGATCTACGGCAACAGCAACGCGCTGTTCATTCAGAACTACCAGAACCCGGCGGGCGGCGCGCCGCTGGTCGGCGTGGCCTATTCGGGTCCCAACACCGCGCTGAAACCGGAAGAGGCGACCACCTGGTCGGTCGGCGGCGATTGGGATGTCATGCCCGGCCTCAGGCTCAGCGCGACCTATTTCAACGTCGAATATATCAACCAGGTCGATACCTATCTGTCCGATCTGGCGATCCTGACGCGTGAGGCGCAATTCGCCGGTACCGGCATCATCCTTCGCGGGAACGAGGCACGAGACCGCGTGCTGGGCCTCCTCGGGCAGGGCGTCGGCATCGGCGGTGGCGTCTTCCCCGGTGGCGATCCCAACAACGTCACCCTGTTCGTCGATGGCCGGAACAACAATCTCGGCCGCTCGAACACGGAAGGAATCGATGTCACCGCCAATTGGCGTCTCGCCACGGACAGCGCCGGCACCTTCAACTTCAATGCCAGCGGCACCTATCTGACTCGCTTCGAGGCAGCGATCTCCCCCAACGGCACGCCGATCGACCGGCGCAACACGATCTTCTTCCCGCTGAAGTTCAAGGCGCGCGGCAGCGTCGCCTGGGATTTCGATCCGGTCCGCCTCCAGGTCACCGCAACTCATGTCGGCGGCTACACCAACAATGCCGTTACCCCGAACCAGAAGGTGGCAAGCTATACGCCGGTCGACCTGAGCCTGGCCTGGACGGTCGGCGGGCCCGGCCAGGGGCCATTTGGCGGGAAGCTCACGGTGGGCTTCGAAGTCCGCAACCTGTTCGATGCCGATCCGCCTTATGTGAACCTTACGCCATCGGGGAATGGCAGCGGCGGATATGACGCCTCTGCATCCAACCCGATCGGCCGAATGTTTGCGGCATCGGCACGCGTCAAGTTCTAGCACTTAAGGGGGCGAGGCGCGTTCCTCCGCAAGGAGGGACGCGCCTTTGCATTAATACCGCGAATTTTTCAGGCTGCTCCGGCTCGCCGCGCGGCACTGGCAGCACCGGCCGCCCCCTCAAGGAAGGCAGCGACGCGCGCGTCGACATCAGTCTCGGTCGCCTCGTCTCGCGAGAAATTGTCCATTCCCAGCTCCAGCACCGCGATCCCGGCGTCACGCAGGGCGCGCAACACCAACGGGTCGGCATCCGATAGCGCCACGGCTCCGTCGCACTGGTGCAGCCGCGCTTCCTTGACGTGCCATGCCCCGGCCCAGGTCGGCATCCGGAGTTCGTCGCCCATCGTCACGAAGCGTGCAGCCAGCGCGCGCAGCGGATCGCGGCCACGGTCGTGGCGACGGATGTACCCGTCGGCCGCAAGGCTCAGATACATCGAGCAAACGAACACCGCGCCGTGGCTCTCCTCCCAGCGCTGGTAGAATTGCATGTCGCTCCACAGGCCGCGACCCACGAACATCAGCCGGATCAGCTCGTTCGGGCAGGCCGCCTCGCCGGCCCGCACCCGCTCGGCTACCTCGTCATGGAAATCGCGCGCGGCATCGCGTGCCCATGGGGTGCCGCGATGCCATTGCGGCACCATCGTCGCGGGCATGGTATCGACGATGCCCACTGGCACCGGCACGGTCCGCGCGATCAGGTCGCGCGTCTCGCGATAATGGTCTTCCTGTTCATTGACGAGCGTCATCACCTCTTCGAGCCGGGCAGGATCGAAGCGCTGCCCGGAGACTTCCTCGAGCTCGGCAATCGCCAGCCGCAGTTCCGCCTCAAACAGGTCGAGCCGCTCGGACTCGATGAAGTCGTCCCAGCGGTCTGCCAAACCGTCCCACCAGTCGATCGGGATGTCCCAGCGACATTCGACGCTACGCTGAAACTGCTGCAGCCGAGCGCCCGTCGCAGCCTGCCACGCCTCGAACAGATGTGTGGTCGCATCGGTGCTCGCCACCATGCCCAGCACGTCAGGCCGCGGTAGCCCGCCCCAGGGCGCCAGCGCCGGATCATCGTCGAACGCCGCCGCCACGCCTTGTGCGCTATAGGCTTCCACCGCCGCCGGCAGGTCGTTGGCCGCCAATAGGCCCGCATAACGCGCTGATTGCTGCTTGGCCGCTACGATCGAGGCCCACCATTGATTGACCACGAAGGGAATGCCGATCGCACGCAGCATCTCTTGCGGCGCGTTGGCGTTCACCGCCGCGAACGTCTTGCCGGAGAGCGCGGCAGCGCGGACCTCGGCGAACCATTCGCGCTGATAGGCACCGAACCGCGCCACCGCCGCGAGCGACTTCCGGCTGCGCGGCGCGCGCGGACGGGGCGGTGGAGCAGCCTCTTCCACGTCGGCAGGCATGACGCTTTCCGCCAGCGCGTGGCTATCGGCAATAAAGCCCGCAATCGCTTCACTGTCCGGCGCTGCGTCGAGCATCGGCACGCCGCTCGCCTCGATCGCACGGCGCAAAGCAGCGACTTCCCAGGGACCGCTGTCGTCGCGGCTGAGATGCAGCACCCGCTCGGGCCGAAGCTGCGCCACCGCCGCGATGAGCGCCGCGGCCCGATCCGCCGTGCCGGAAGACACACCCCATACCGGCGTCAGTGATGACCGCGCCAGCGCCGTCAGCGGATCGCCGCCCTGCGCCATCGCCCGGCGCGCCCGCGCCTCGCCCCAGCCATGATCCTCACCGATCACCAGCGCCCCCAGCGCCTCGATCCGCGCGATCACGGCGATGTCCTCGATATCGCCCCCACTCAGCAGCGTGCGCGTCCCCGAACGCACCGGCAGCTCGGCCTTCCCAGCCTCGATCGCCGACAGCAGATCGTCATATTCGTCCAACGGCAGGATCGACGCCGCCGCGACAAGGGTGTGCGCTTCCACCCCGGTCAGCCGCCCCCCGGCCCGAAGCCCAAGCACCGACGTCAGCGCCTCCCGCTGCGCCTCGCGCCGGTCGATCGCCGCAGTAAGCTCGCCCGCGCCGCCAAGCCAGACAACCGCCTGCTCGACCCGGAGCCGATTATAGCGCTCGGTCGAGGGCCGATCGATCGTCAGCAGATCGAGGAAATGCACCTCGGGCTTCGCGATCGCGCCCGTCCGCGCCAGTTCGCGCAACGTCGCGAAGATCTGCGGCTGCTCGGTGTCGGCATGCGAGATCAGCAGCGCATCCTCGGCCGGCAGCGCGATGATTTCCGCCAGCAGCGATCGTCCGCGCTCGCCCAGGGTCTCGGCGCTTACCATCGCATCGATCGCGCTGCGGTCGACCCGTGCATCGGGCACCAGCCGGATCGGATGGAAGCCTGCGGCATCGACCAGCGCATAGGGCAGGTCGCTGCCCAGCATCCACACCACCCGCCGCCCTGCCGCGCGCATCTCCGCCGCCACTGCGCGCGGATCGGCACAGGCCTCGGCCATCCGGGCAAGCGCGGCGGTTGCGGTCATGCGACCACGCCGTCCCTGGTCAGCTCAGCGATGGTCGCCGCGTCATACCCGAGCAGCTCGCCATAGACGCCGTCATTATGCTCGCCGATCATAACCGGCAAAACCGGATCGAAGCCCGATCGCGACGCGGAGAACTGGATCGGGATACCCGCAGTGCGCAACTCGACGATCGAGGCATAATCCGGATGTGACACCGCATTGGTCTCCTCGCGCGCGACGACGCGGGGATCGGTCAGCGCCTCTTCCGGGTGGCGCACCGGCGCGACAGGCACACCCTCGGCTTCGAGCGCCGCGACGGCCTGCTCCACCGTCAGCGTCCTGGACCAGGCAGTGATCGTCGATTCGAGCACCGGCGCGTTGGCGACGCGCCCGTCGCGCGTCGCGAAGCGCGGATCCTCCAGCAATTCGGGCTGGCCCATCGCCGCGAACAGGCCGGCGGCGAGCTTGTGATGCACCGCGACCAGCGCGATATAACCGTCGGCGCATTCGAACACACCGAACGGCGACAGCCGCTGCACGGTCAGCCCGGTCCGCGCCGGCATATCGACTGCACGCATTGCCGCCCAATTCTCGATCGCGACGAACGAGGTGAGCGCGCCGAGCATCGAGATATCGACATGCTGCCCCTCCCCGGTCCGCTCGCGCTGGTGGATCGCGGACAGGATGCCGATCACCGCGAAAACGGGCGCGAGCATGTCGGCGATCGGCACGCCCATGCGCACCGGCGGCTGATCGGTATCGCCGCTGGTGTACATCGCGCCGGACAGTGCCTGGATGATCACGTCCATCGCCTTGCCGCCCTCGGGCGCGTCCGCACCGAAGCCGCTGAGCGAGCAATAGACGATGCGCGGATTGGCCTCGCGCGCCGCGGCATACCCCACCCCCAGCCGGTCGGCGGTGCCGGCGGTGAAATTCTCCACCACGATGTCGGCGGTCTTCACCAGGTCCATGAACACGTCGCGGGCACGGGGATGCTTCAGGTTCAACGCGACACCGCGCTTCCCACGGGCGCGCGTAAGATGGGAGATCGAGATATCGTCCTCGTGCCGCCGCTCGATCGCCACCCCGTCGCGCCCGACATAGGGACTGTTCTCGCGCGCCAGGTCGCCGCCCTTGGGATCCTCTACCTTGATCACCTCGGCACCGAGGCCGGCAAGCAACAGGGTAGCGTATGGCCCGGCCAGAGCGCGGGTGAGGTCGATCACGCGCAGCCCTTCGAGCGGGCGCGGCAGATCAGTGTCGGTCATTTCGGGAACCCCAGTTCAGTCAGGATAGCATCGGTATCGGCGCCAGCGATACGGGCCGGGCTCGGTGGAATGGCGGGCGTGTCGGAGAGGTTGATCGGCGATCCGATATGGCGGATCGTGCCGCCCGCGCTCTCGATCCGGAGCGACATGCCGCGCGCGATATTGTGCGGATCGGCGAGCGCTTCCTCGACCGAATTCACCGCGGCGAACTGCGTGTCGGCTTCAGCCAGCAGCCCCAGCCAGTGATCGAGCGGCCGCGTCAGGAAGGCAGCGTTGAGCCAGTCGATGATCTCGGCCCGCCGCGCCCTGTCGTTCTGCGCCGCGATGAAGTCCGGGCAACCCATCGCCGTGCAGAACCGCTCCCAGTAACGCGGCTCCATATCCGTCACGACGATGAAGCGCCCGTCCCCAGTCTCATAGACCCCACAGTCGGCGCGGTGCCGTCCCCGCCCCGGCGCGCGGGACAGGTCCGGATTGCGCGAAATCACCGGTGCGATCAGCGCCATCGCGCTATCCGACATGGCGATATCGACCCGCTGGCCCCGTTCGGTAGTATGGCGGGCCTGCAACGCCGCGAGAATGCCAATAACGGCGTTCGATCCGCTTAGCAGATCCGCGACCGGCACCCCCGCCGATCCCGGCTTGCCCGGATCCTCGCCGATCCGTGACAGCGCACCCGAAACGGCGAGCGCGACCGGGTCATGGCCGGGCTTGTCGCGATACGGCCCGGTCTGGCCGCACAGGGTGACCGAGCAATAGATCAGCCTGGGGTTGAGCGCCGCGACGGCTTCGTAGCTGCAGCCCATCGAATCCAGCACGCCGGGCCGGTAATCCTCGACCAGCACATCGGCACTGCGCAGCAGCGCCTCGATCGGGTCGCGTGACTCCGCCGCGCCCGGGTCGATCAGCAGGCTGCGCTTGTTGCGGGCGAAGATGTCCTGGCCCCGGATGCGCGCGCGCTCGGCATCCGGGAGCTTGTCCCAGCCGAACACTTTCGCCTGCTTGGCCAGCTCGCGCGGATGCTCGATCCGCACCACGTCCGCACCGAGATCGGCCAGCATCCAGGTGCAATAGGGCCCGGGCAGGAACTTCGAGAAGTCGACCACCCTTATGCCTTGCAACGGGCCGGCCATGGCAATGTCGGTCATTCCACGCTCCATTGGTAGAGCGGCCCCGGCACCCGCACTGCATGCCCGTCGACAGTGTTGTCACACCACAGGCCCCGCGCGGCGAGATGTGGGCTCGCGATCACATCGGCGGCCTCGTCGATCGCCGACAGGCCCATGCCATGCTTGTTGGACAGCGCGCTCAGCTCGGCGCGCTGCTTGGTCGCCAGCCACGCGCCGATCTGCTTTTCCCAATCCTGCAGAGTCTCCTGCGGCATGTCCGCCACCAAAATCGCATCCCAGTCGATCTCGCCGAGCACCCCTGCCATGCCGTCCTCGGCCATGCGCGCGACGGTCGCGCGCATCATCGGCGGATTGTCGACCAGCGCCCAGGTGACGAAGCCGTCGGCGCACGCCCAGATCTGTTTCACGCCCGATTTGCCGCGCACCAGCAAATTGCCCGTGCGCTGCCCGACCTTGCCGGCCCATTGCCAGCTGACCGGCTCGCGGTAATTGGCCAGCACGGCGGAGCGATAGGCCGACACGATCACGCGCTCGCCCAACCCGCTCGCC
Source organism: Parasphingomonas zepuensis (assembly GCF_036663735.1). Taxonomy (NCBI): domain Bacteria; kingdom Pseudomonadati; phylum Pseudomonadota; class Alphaproteobacteria; order Sphingomonadales; family Sphingomonadaceae; genus Parasphingomonas; species Parasphingomonas zepuensis. Next base: position 274,868 of record NZ_JAXOJO010000006.1, read on the forward strand.
GCCCGGGCGTTAAGCGCGGTCAGCGCGGCGATCGCGCCGTGGATACCCGCCAGTGCCCAGGCCTGACGGCCGGGCAAGGCCATGGGCGGCCGATCGGGATCGCCAACGATGGTCAGCAGGCCCGAGCGCGCCAGGAGCGTCAAGTCGGTCGCCGGGCGCCCGGCATTCCGTCCGTCCGGATCGAAGGCCAGGATCGCCACATCGATCAGCCGCTCGTTGCTTTCGCCCAGCCCTTCCGGCATCGCCTCGGGCCCGCGCAGCAGGATGTCGGCTCCATCGACCAGCGTTCGCAGCGCCGCGTCGTCCAACGCCAGGCGCTCGACCCTTTTTCCCCGCCGCGCCATCGCGATCTCGGCTGCATCGCCGATCGGATCGGCCCATTCGACCTGCACCACATCCGCGCCTAGTTCCGCTAGCATCACGCCTGCATAGCCGCCCAGATCGCGGGTCAGGTCGACCACTTTCAGATGACCGAGCATCGTCACGCCAGCACCCCCTCTCCGGCCAGCACCGCGATCTGTTCCGCATCCATGCCGAGCATCTCGACGAACACCCGAGCATTGTCCCCGCCGAGCATCGGCGGCGGCCCGATCTTCACTTCAGATCGGGAGAAATCCGCCGGCGGCCCCGGCATGTCGCACGTGCCGAGCACGGGATGCTCGATCGCGACGTAGTGGCTGCTCTCGATCAGCTCCGGGTCAGTGAAAACCTCTCGCCCATCCTGTACTGCCTCGGCCGGAATGCCCGCCGCGGCGAGTGTCTCGGCGATCAGATGCTTGTCCCGCCCGCGCGTCCAGTCGGCCAGCGCGGCGGCGATCTCCGGCGCGCTGCGCTCTGCCAGATCGAGCGCGGGATCCGCCCCGACGATTCCGGCCAGCGCCCGCCAGTTGCCATCGTTCCGAACGGCGATCGCGCACCATTGGTCGAAACCGCGCGCGGGGAAAATGCCGTGCGGCGCCATGCCCGGTGCCGCGTTGACGGGTTTCTCGAATGCGTCGCCCTCGATCTGCTGCCGGATCAGCACGTCGCTCAGCACATGCACCAGAGGTTCGACCTGCGAGACGTCGATATGCTGGCCTTTGCCTGTCACGCGGCGATGCTCCAGGGCGGCAAGCACTGCCATCGTGCCGAACATCGGCGCCACCACATCGCCATAGGCGAAGGGCGGCATGTGCGGTCCGCGATCCGGCCAGCCCGAAAGCGCCGCCAGCCCCGACAGGGCCGCGGCCGAATTGCCATAGCCGCGCAGGTCCGACATCGGCCCGGTCCGTCCCGCGACGCTCACCGACAGCATGATCAGGTCCGGCCTGATCGCGCGCAGCACATCGGCACCCAGCCCGATCCGCTCCATATAGCCCTTGCCGAAATTCTCGACGACCACATCAGCCCAGGCGACCAGTTTCTTCGCCACCTCCACCCCGCGTGGATCGCCGAGGTTGATCGTCACGCCGAGCTTGCTGGTGTTCGTGATCGCAAAGAAGGACGATCCGTCCGGGTTGCGCTTTCCGTCCTTGAACGGTGGGCTCATCCGGCCGAGATCGAGCCGCTTGCGGCTCTCGATCTTGACCACGGTCGCACCATGATCGGCCAGGTCCTTGGTCGCCCGCGGCCCCGCCCCGACCCAGCTGAAATCGGCGATCTTCACGCCTGCGAGTGCCTGAGTCATTGCGTCTTTCCACAATCGAGCAGTTGGCCCGCGGTGCGCGCTGCCACCAGCGCAGTTGCATGTTCGGCGATCTGACGCCCCGGAATGCCCAGCTTGCCCAGCGTCGCGCCCAGCCGCGTCGCATTGGCGCGGTACAGGGCGTCGAACTCCTCCTGTGCGCCGGGCGCCGGCGCGATGAAGCTCAGTCCCGCGCCCTTGGCGTACTCCATCGACACGGCCACCGATTGGTCGAGCCCGCTGATCATCGCGGCCTCCCACACGGCTTCGGCACGCGTGAACAGCGCCTGGTCGGCGGCGCTGAGCCGCTGCCACACCTTCTCGCCCATCGCGCGCGCCGGGTAAGCGCCGCGGGGAATGCGAAGCGTCGTGTAATAAGTGGCGACATCGGCCAGGTGCATCGACTTCAGCGCATCGACCGGCGTGATGACCCCGTCGATCACCCCCTTGGCCATCGAGGGATAGACTTCCGCCATCGACATGTTGACCGGATCGGCGCCGAGCGCGCGCAACACGTTCGCCGTGTCCTCCTGTGCTCGCAGCCTTAGCCCCTTGAGGTCGGCCAGCGAGCGCACCGGCCGGTTGCGCGTGAGGATGCCGGGGAAGTTGCCGCCCTGCACGGCCAGCACATGCAGCCCGCGCACCTCGGCATTGAAGGCCGGATAAGTCTCGGCCAGGCAGCGATAGACCGCGATCTGGTCTGCCATCGTCCCGACCCCGCTATAGAAGCTCGGCTGGATGCGCTGGAGATGCGCGCTGCGCGCGTACATCGGGGTGATCATGCCGATATCGGCGACGCCGTGGCGGATCTCGAGCATGTTCTCGTTCGAAGAAAGCAGCGCCCCGCCCCAATAGGGCTTGATGTGGATCCGCCCTTTCGACTCCCGCGCTATGAAATCCATCCAGGCCTGGTCGGCCCGGCTGAAGGTATGAGTCGCCGGATAGGGGCTGGCATAGGTCAGCACCAACGTTCCGTCAGGCGCTGGCGCACGGCCGCACCCGCTCAGCAAGCCGAGCAGCATGGCGAAGAGAAGCGTCAGCCGGGCCATCTCAATGCGCCAATATCGTCGGCAACCACATCACGGTCGCGGGGATGAAGATCAGCATCGCCAGATGGACGAAGTCGCTCGCCAGGAACGGGATGATGCCGCGGAAGATCGTGCCGAGCGAGATGTCGCGTGCCAGCGAATGGATGACGTAGACGTTGAACCCCAGCGGCGGGTGGACGAAGCCGATCTCCATCGTGCGCACCAGGAAGATGCCGAACCAGATCGGGCTCAGCCCCAGGCTCTCGATCACCGGCAGGAACAGCGGCGCCGTCAACAGCATCAGCGCAAGCCCGTCGAGGAAGGAACCGAGCAACAACAGCACCAGCGCCATCGCGATCACCGCGAGCATCGGGCTGGCGCCGAGGCTTTCGACCAGGCTCGTCATATGCTCCGGAATGCCCGTCACGCTGACGAAGGTGGAGAAGATGATCGCACCGATGATGATCGTGTAGATCATGCCGGTGGTCCGCAGGGTCGAGCCGAGCGCTTCCGCTACCGCCGCCCGGGTCAGCTTGCCGCGCAGCGCACACACGCCGAGCGCGCCGACACAGCCGATCGACGCTGCCTCGGTCGGCGTGAACCAGCCGATGATGAGGCCGCCCACCACGAAGATCACCAAAGCCGCGATGTCGATCACCCGCACCAGCGACGCACGCCGCTCGGCCCAGGAAGCCCGCGGCCCCGCCGGCCCGAGTGTCGGATCGAGCCGGCAAAGCAACAGGATCACGGCAACATAGAACAGCGCCTGAGTCGCCACCGGCACGATCGCCGCGGCGAACAGCTTGCCGATCGATTGCTCGGCGATGATGCCATAGACGATCAGCGCTCCGCTCGGCGGCGTCAGCGATCCGAGCGTCCCGCCCGCCGCCAGCGCGCCCGTCGCGAAGCCCGGCTTGTAGCCCTGCGCCCGCATCTCGGGCAACGCGACCGCACTGATCGTCGCGACGGTTGCCAGGCTCGACCCGCTGATCGCCCCGAATCCAGCGCACCCGCCGATCGAGGCGATCGCCAGCCCGCCGCGGCGATGCCCGAAAAAGCTCGAGGCCATGCCGAAGAAATCCCGGCTCGCCCCGGCGGCGAAACAGAGCTGCGCCATCAGCATGAACAGCGGCAGCACGCCCAGCTCGTAGCGCGACAGCGTATCGAACGAGGCTACCCCCGCCTTGATCAGCCCCGCCTCCGGCGAAATGATCACCGCCAGCCCGACCATGCCGACCAAAGCCAGCGCAGCGCCGATCGGGATGCCGACCAGCAGGATCGCGAGCAGCGCGACGAACCCGATCAGGCCGACCAGTTCGGGCGTCATCGCCGAAAGCTCCGCGCCAGGCTGCGCAGGAACAGGCAGGTCACCGTGCCGGCCGAAACGATCCACACCAGCCGAAACCAGCGCAGCGGGATGCCGAGCAGCTCGGTCATCTCCTGCGTGCCCCACAGATCGCCCGCGACCCACACCGATCCTGCGCAGAGCAGGGCAAAGGACAAGGCGCCCGCCGCCAGCCCGGCCCGGTCGAGCCACAGCCTGGTCTCTGGCGAGACATATTCGGTCAGGATGTGCACCGCGGCATGGCGCTGCGACAGGGTCGCCAGCACGATCGCCACACTGGTCGCGACCACCGCAAAAACCTGGAACAGTTCGATCGCGCCGAGAAAGGAGAAGCCGGCATGCCGCCCGATCACCGCGACCGCGTCAGTCGCCATCGCCAGCAGCAGCGCGCCGGCGCCCAACGCCTGCAGCGCCCGGTGCACTCGCCCGATGGGCGCGCTATCTTCCGGCGAAGCGTCCACGCATCCTCCCTCGGTCCGGGCGGTTATGACATCCGCCGCTCAAAACAAGTTTGCAGATATAACCGTAGATGTCATCAACTATTTTGCCATGATGCGGTTTCTCTTTTAACGGCTCTTGCGATCTGTATAGCCTCGCGGTCGCAACGGCAGGGAGTTGAGGCCATCGGCGAGCGCAGGAAATCCGGCGACGACGTATCGCTCGGGCGGTTGAGCCGCTTTCTGGGCTTCCGGCTGCGCCGCGTCCAGAACCAGCTCTCGCGCGATTTCACCGCAAGGACACGGGAATGGGGCCTGCGCCAGGGCATGTTCAGCGCGCTAGAAGTGATCGCCGCCAATCCCGACATTTCCCAGACCGGTCTCAGCCGCGAGGTAGGCCTCGACAAGTCAGTGATGGTGGCGATGGTCGATGAACTGGAGGCACGCGGCTGGGTCAAGCGCACCCGATCGACCAACGACCGCAGGCGATACAAGCTGGCGATCACGCAGAAGGGCAAGGATACGCTCAACGCCCTCTTCGCCGAGCTCGAGACGACCGAAGAGTTGGGTCTGGCCGCAATGACCGAAGAGGAACGCCGCATCGTCAATACGGCGCTCGACAAGGTCTATCGTGCCTATGTGCGTCCCCAGAAACCTGCGCGGTCAGAGGAATAATCCAGGCTCGGCGGCCGGGCGGACCCATGAAGCAGCATCCGCCCACGGCCTGTCAAATACGGCTTGCACCTGAAGAGCCGTCTAGAAGCGGTCCGGGCACCACGCGCAGGAAACGGACCCAGCCGGTCAGGCCCTCTGTTTGGACGTGTCGTACGCGCCCAGCCCCGGCTTGAACGTCTTGTCGTCGATGAACTGCTTGATGCCTTCCTTGCGCCCCTCATTATCGTAGCTATTGGCCGCTTCCTGCGCACGGATCAGATAATCTTCGGCATCGTCGTAGCTCAGCACGCCGACGCGGCGGACCGCATCCTTCGTCGCTTTCAGCGCGACCGGGTTCTTCTTGAGCAGCACCCCGGCAACCTCGGTCACCCGGCCCTTGAGCTGCGCGAGCGGCAGCGCCTCGTTCACCAGGCCCCACTCGGCGGCGGTCTTGCCGTCGACATTCTCGCCCATCATCGCGTGGTACATGGCCTTGCGGAACGGCAGCAACTCGGTCGCGACCTTGGTCGCGCCGCCGCCGGGCAGGATGCCCCAGTTGATCTCGCTAAGGCCGAACTGCGCTTCGTCCGCCGCAAAGGCCAGGTCGCAGGCAAATAACGGGCCATAGCCGCCGCCGAAGCACCAGCCGTTCACCATCGCGATCGTCGGCTTCTGATACCAGCGCAGGCGCCGCCACCAGCCATAGCTCTCGCGCTGAGCCTGGCGGCTCGCGCCGAGCCCCTTGGCCTCGGTCTCGCGAAAATATTCCTTCAAATCCATGCCCGCCGACCAGGCCGTGCCTTCACCCGACAGCACCAGCACACCGACATCGTCGCGGAACTCGAGCAGGTCGAGCACCTCCATCATGTCGCGGTTGAGCGTCGGCGACATGCAATTGCGCTTGTCGGGGCGGTTGAAGCGCACCCAGGCGATGCGGTCGACGACGTCGTAGGCAACGGTGCCGTTTGAGCTGGTCTCGGTCATTGGGTTTCCGTTCATGCAGGGACTTGAATCAGATCGGGTAGTGGCCAGGCTGGGTCTCGATCGTAATCCAGCGCAGCGCGGTGAAGCTGTCGACCCGGCCTTGCCGCCGGAGCCCGCCAGCGGCATCGCCCGTCACCGGATCCAGCCGCTCGACCGCGACCATCGTGTCGGACTCGGTCATCACTCTCTTTAATTGTTATGCGACATAGCATAGTGACTCGGTACCTGCAAGACCACGGCATTATCGCCGCCGGATAGGGCGGGTCACCGTCGGTCTTAGCTGGGCGAGATAGTCGGGCTCGGTCACGCACACGAACGAGGCCGCCGACTTTGGATCGCCCTTGCCGTCATATCGGGCGCGCCTGGGGAAGGCACAGAGCGGACGTGTGAACGACAGCTTGTCGTCTGCAACCCTGGCCGCTTCGATTCGTGCCGGTGCCCGGCCCTTCTCGACCCAGTCGATCAACGACCAGAGCATGTCGCGCGCCGGATCGCCCGGGGCAGTAGCCTGGCCCGATCCGCCGAACTGGTCGGCGCCCGGGCCGCGCATGCAGTGATACATACCTGGAACCATGAACAACCGCACGGAATCGGCGAGCTTTGCATGCCCGCCATTGGCTCGGGCAAGCGCGCCATAATAATCCACCGTCGGACCCGCGATCACCGAAGGATCCTGCCAGCCCTGATAGATGATGGCCTTGCCGCCGCGCGCCAGGAACGGCGCAATGCGGGTGCTGTCCGCGCGAAGCTGCGGCATAGCCTTGTCGACCAACGCCAGGTCGCGGCCGCGCTGGAAGCTGTCCTCGTTCCAGTCCGGATTGCGGTACACCGCATCACCCCACATCGCTCGCAGCAACGGAGAGGGCGGCCCTGGCCGCGTACGCACCCCCGGCAACAATCCCTTGTCCATTGCGCGGCCCCGCTCGTCCGGCATCGGCGCGATAATCCGTTGCAGCATGGCGAGACGGGGCGCGGAGAGGCATGGGCCTTTCGTGCCCGGCCTGCACAGCAGGGCCGACGGGTCGAAACGGCAGGCGAGCGGATTCTCGACCACTCCGTCGCGCAAACCGTCCTGCGCATCGCACGCCTTGTTGGAGGCGGCTTCGTAGAGCGCCCAGTCCTCATCGCCGAGGGCTCCCGCCGGGTCCCGCTTCTGCGCCAATGAGAACCACATCATGCGGACCGAGATCAGCGGCATGTAGGGGCCGGGCGCACCGGCGATCACGCCGTCATAGTCTGCGGGATATCCCTGCATTTCCTTGAGGGCCTGCCGCCCGCCGCCCGAGCAACCGGAGAAATAGCTGCGCCCGGCGGGTTTGCCGTAGAAGCGCTTGACCAGCGCCTTCGCTGCGACCGCGGTCAGGTGGACGGCGCGGTGCTCGTAATCCTCCTTGGCCTTCGCATCCATCATCCAGTGAGCCATGCTGGCCTTGTGCCCGCTATCCGTGGTGACGGTCGCGAAGCCTTCGCCGATGCGGCGGCTCATGTCGCCATAGTTGAAGATGCCGGCATCGCCGCCCACCCCCGCGCCAAGCAGCCGGCCGTTCCAGGCCTGCGCCAGCGGCAGCCACAGCTCGAAGCCGATATTGCCCTCGATCCGACCCTGGATTCGGCAGAGAGACACGTTCACCGGCAATGGCCGATAGGCTCCTCCTGCATCGACCGCCGGCATCCAGCCCGTCTTTCCCGGAACGATCTCGGTCGCGGTAACGACGACCGATCCGGTATGGGTACCCGCCAGATCGCCGCAACCACCGGCCTGGGCCGGCACCGCGAAAACAAGTGCCGGGAGAAGCCCCAGGACGGCGAGCAGGCGTTGCATCGGGATCAGAACTTCACGCCGGCGGTGAAGGAGATGAGCCGCGGGATCGGGTTGGCCGACTGGGGATCGTAACCGCGCGTCGTATCGACGAACGGTGGATCCCGGTCGAACAGGTTACGGGCATCGACCGACAAGGTGATTCGCGGCGTGATATCGTAGCCGATCGACAGGTCGACCGTGTCATAGGCCTTGACCTGCTGGTTCGGCACCACGGTATTGTTCCTGTACCCAGACAGATGGTTGAGGGTTCCCCGGGCGCGCCAGCCGTTCCACGCGACGCCGGCATCCGCCTGCATGCGGAATTTTTGAGAGAAGCCGATCGTGTTGAGCACATCGACCAACCCTGCGCCCGGCACGGCCTCGAATCTGTAGCGCGTATAATAGGTGCCCTGGATGCCGGCATCGAGCTTGAAGCCGCCCCACTGCCAATCGTAGTTCAGGCTGAAATCGATCCCGCTGACCAACGACGTTCCGAGATTCTGCCGCCGCCCGTCGGCGATGAACGACACAGCCGAAGCGTTGATCGCGTTGTTGATCGGCAAGCCGGAATTGATGAGCGCGGTGATCTGCGCCTGGGTCGGGGAAAGGTTGCGGAAAGCCGCGTAGATCGGGTTGGTCAGCAGGCCGGCGGTGCCGCGCAGCGCCTGAATCTGATTTGTGTACTTGATGTCGAAATAGGTCGCACTGGCGACCAATCCCGGCAAGCCGCGCGGGGCGATCTCCGCACCGACGGACCAGGTCGTGGCGGTCTCCGGCTTCAGGTTCGGATTGCCGCCAGCGATGCCGATGCCGGTGAGATTGCCGTTCGGCCCCGGCAGCGTGTCGTAATAAAGACCAGCGCCGCCCGCGATGGTCGAAACCTCGGTGAAGGTCGGCGCGCGGAACGACGTGCCGTAGCTGCCGCGCAGCGTTACACCATCGACCGGCCTGTAGGTCACGCCGATCTTGGGGTTGGTCGTATCGCCGAAGTCGCTGTAATCCTCATATCGTCCCGCGACCGACAGACTTAACTGCTCGATCCCCGGCATGGCGTTGCCGCTTCCGACGATCGGCACGAACAGTTCGGCGAACACGGCCTTGACGTTGCGCGCGCCGTCGTCGGCGACATGCACCTGCGCCGTGCTGTTACCGGTGGCCAGATCGGTGAAGGTATATTCCCGGCGATGTTCGCCGCCGACCGCGAGGCGGACATTGCCGCCGGGCAGCGCGAACAGCGATCCGTCCATCTGCAGATTCACGACGTCGAGCCGCGTCGCGCCGGTGATGATGAAGTAATTGTCGTTGATGCGCGCCAGTGTCGCGGGGTTGTTGGCGCCGCCGAACAGGTTCAGTGCCGTCGCCGGATTGGTGTCGGCCAGCGCCGCATTCAACGCCGGCGTGTTCACGCCCTTGCGGCGGTCGGCAACCTCACTGGAGACTCCATGAGCGTAATAGACCGTGCCTGACCAGTCACCGAACAGCTTGGCCTCCGCCCCTCCCATCAGGTTCCAGGAATAGGCGCGGTATGGGTTGCGATCCGGGCCCAGCTCGGGCAGCAGCGAATAGGTCACCGTCTCCTGCGTCGCGCCAGGCACCGGCGAGACGAAGAACGGGTTGGTGCTGCGGACGGTCGCGGTGAAGGTGTCCCCGGTCCCCAGGATGATGCCGTCGCGGTGCGAATAAAAGCCGTCAGCGAACAGACGCACGGCGCCCAGATCGTGCGAGACGGCGGCCACCACGCTGTAGCGCTCCTGCTCGGGAATCACGCCGTCCAGGCCATTATAGAAGCATTTGTTCGACGTGCCGGCGACCAGACTGCCGACGTTGGCCGCCGTTACCCCATTCGCCGGAATGGCGTAGGTGTTGCCGCCCGCGGTGATCGTGCCCGGCCGGCAATTGATCGTGCGAAGATCGCGGCCGCCGCGATAGCGATTGTCGTCCTGATACCAACTGAGATCATAGCCGCGCAGCGCCGAATTGCGGGTATATTCGCCCGCGATCATCGCCGAGCCTCCGTCCCATTTCTTGCCTGCGATCGCGGAGAACTGGGCCTCGTCATAATTACCGTCGGTGAAGCCGTATCGCGCGCGCGCCTCGACGCCGTCGAGATCCTTGCGCAGGATGAAATTCACGACCCCGGCGATCGCGTCGGACCCGTAGATTGCCGAAGCGCCGTCGGCGACGACTTCCACCCGCCCAAGCGCTATGCTTGGCAGCACCGATGGATCGGTGAACTGGCCCTGGGTACCCTGGGCCGGGAAGCGCTTGCCATTATATAGCAGCAGGGTTGCACCGGTGCCGATACCACGCAGGTTGATGCCCGCGCCGCGCGTCGCGTTGGCGGCGCCATTTTGCGCGCTGCCGCCGGCACGGTTCGCGCCAAGCGACACGACCTGCGGCACGCGCCGCAAAAGATCGTTGACCGAGGTAACGGGCTCCTGCGCGATCTTCGTCTGGTCGATCGCGATCACGTTCGACCCGACCGGCGCCACGCCGCGGATACGGCTGCCGGTGACGACGACTTCAGCGGCGTCGGCGGAGGGGCCGGCTGGTACCGTTTGGCGGACGGGTTCGGCTTCCTGGCCCGCAGCCGACCCGGCACAGGCGACAAGTCCGATCGCCGCGCTCGACGCGAGCAGGGTATTATAACGCGACAGCTTGATCATAGTCCTCTCCCCCTGTCCCGTCCGGCATCTGCGTGCCGTGACTAAGGACCTTGTTCGCGAAGCGAACGTCGCCTCGCCAGAAGTAATAATCTATAACAATCCGTATATACAACTTGCAAGCGCTTGCAAGCTCATCTGCCGGCCGATACGCTGGACGTTGAAATCAAATGGGTTCCTTGGTCGTCGCTGCTCCAGATCGCGTGCGACCTGGACTTCTCAACAGGAGAGAATGATGCATTTTCGGCACTTCGCGCACGGCATCGCCATCGCTACCTTCCTCGCCACAACTGCCGCATCGGCCCAAATCGCTGCGCCGCCTGCTCCAGTTGATGTCCAGAATGCCCAGGCGCAGCGCGCGGCGGCCGCAGCAATGCCGGATTCCATCGGGACCGGCCCCTATCCGGCGGTCAAGGAGATGATCGCGTCATTGCCCGATCACGTCCTGTATCGCCCCGCGGATCTCGCCGCACTGGGATCCCGCAAGCTCGGCGTAATGGTATGGGGAAATGGCGGGTGCAGCGCTGACGGCGCAAGCGCACGCCACCATCTCGCGGAGATCGCCTCGCACGGGTATGTCGCCATCGCGCCGGGCACGAACCGGAGCGGACCAGGCGCTCCGCCCTCCACGACACCAGCGCGCGCGCCCAGCCCGGCAGGGCAATTACCCCCGGTTGCGACAACCTCCGCGAGCCTGATCGCTGCGATCGACTGGGCCTATGCCGAGAACAAGCGGACTGGCAGCCCCTTCTTCGGTCGGCTCGATACCGCGAAACTTGCCGTGGCCGGGCATAGCTGCGGCGGGCTGCAGGCGCTCGAGGTGGCACCCGATCCCCGTGTCCATGCCGTGATCATCCACAACAGCGGCGTGTTCGCCGACGGCAGCAACCCCATCCCCGGCATCATCGTCACCAAGGCGATGCTCAAGCGCCTCCACACCCCCGTGCTCTACATCCTGGGCGGGCCGACCGACATTGCCTACCCCAACGGCATGGACGACTTCAAACAGATCGAGACGGTGCCGGTGATGGTCGCCAATCTTGATGTTGGTCATGGCGGGACCTTCGGCAAGCCCAATGGCGGCGCTGTCGCCACTGTCGCGGTGGACTGGCTCGACTGGCAATTATCCGGCGACAAGCGCGCCGCCGCACGCTTCACTGGCAAGACTTGCGGCTTGTGCTCCGATCCGGCCTGGAAAGTCGAGCGCAAGCGGATCGACTGATCGCGCGATTGGCGAGCCCGTTCCTTCGGTCTAGGGAACGAAGGAACCCGGCCCCGATCGAGATTCCCTTTTAGCGGCAACTCTTCCCGCGCACGCATGGCCTCAGCATCGGTGCCTGCCGATGAGGCACGAAGGTGGCAGGTTTTGCCGGCCAGCGCCGCGTGCGTAGCCGGTCACTGAGATAGGACAGCGAGGCAAGCACCACCGGGGTCGAGAAGTTGCAATGCCCTGCCCCGTCCACCCATAACGGCTTTACCATTGCGCCCTTGCCGCTCGCCTCGACGGCCTCGACATAGGCCCGTTGCAGTGACGGCGAGGTCAAGCCGTCACCGATCATCTGTACCGCCAGCAAGGGTGCCAATGGCTGCGCATCGGGCGTATAATGGCTGGTCATGTACGCGACGGCCGCCGGATCGGCTGAAATACGTTCGCCTTCGTTCAGCGCGGCCAGATCTCTTTCGATATCGATGCCCGCCTCGCGGTACAGCGCGCGCACCATCGGTCCACGCCCTGATCGCTTCAGTTGTACTGCATAGTCGATTCCGGTGTTCCACGAGAACACGCCACCGGCCCTGCGCTCCTGATCGGCACGCGGCAGGAACACACCCATCGCGAAACTCTTCGCCATCTCCGATTGCTGCCCGGCATGATCTCTTTCCATCGGCCGCCGGCTGCCCGGCGTCGTCCACCCCGGCAGGCCGGCGAGAACCGCGGCCAGCGCGACACGCGCGCGGCCAGCGGCGCTGCCCTGCGCTTCGGCCAGTGCCGCCGTTACCCGCGCGGCATTCTCCCGATCGTCCCCGGTGCGCACGAGCCGGATCCCGGCATCGGGGGCCACCAGCGTGCGAAAGGCGTAAGCGCCATCGAGCGCCATGTTCATCATGCCAATCGCTCCGCCGATCGATCCGCACAACGCGAGCCCGCCATCGACCCGACGCGGCGATCGCTCGACGATCGCCGTCGTGACCAGCGCCCCCATCGACATGCCCCAGGCGATTACCCGTTTCGGCTTGCCGAACGTCTTTTCGAACTCGGCCAGCGTGTCGAGTTGGTCCGGCACAGCGGATTCGAGGGCCCAGCCGCCATCGGCATAGGTCGACCCCGCCAGCGCATAGCCGGCGGCCAGAAGCGCCTCGCGATGCACCGCCGGTCCATCCTCGCCAGTACCGCCGCGTACCGGCGCATAACCATGACTCCACAATAGCAAGGTGCCGTTCCAGTTGGCCGGGATCGTCGCCCGCCAGCGCGCACCATCGGACAATTGCCCGTCCGCCTGTCGGGGCAAGGGCATCGGCTCATTCGCCGCCAACGGCATCCCCGTCACCGCGGTGAACGCCGCAGCCATGACTCCTGCAAATCGCACAGTACATCTCTCCTAGCCGACGATGATAAAGACGATGAAAGCGTTTGCAACGCTAGATGCGACTTTGAGGCTCTCCAGCACCGCGTAGCCGAGCGGCGAACTCGACTACGCGGTGGACGCGCCAGGTTGGCGTTTGTGTGTCGGAACACAAAAAGGCCCGCGGACCGTTTGGCCAGCAGGCTGTGTGTGTTGGAGCGTTATGTACCGTTGGTTGCGGGGACAGGATTTGAACCTGTGACCTTCAGGTTATGAGCCTGACGAGCTACCGGGCTGCTCCACCCCGCGCCAAGGTTCTTTCCTCCTGCTTTTGGGCGGGAGGG
>NZ_JAXOJO010000007.1:0-220806 GCF_036663735.1 Parasphingomonas zepuensis
GCCGGCACCCCAGTTGAAGATGTCGCCGACATAGTCCCAGTAATCGGCCAGGCTCTCGCCCTTCACCGCGAACACCGGCACGCCGGTCGCCGCGATCGCCGCCGCGGCATGGTCCTGCGTCGAGAAGATGTTGCAGGTCGCCCAGCGCACATCGGCGCCCAGCGCGGTCAGCGTCTCGATCAGCACCGCGGTCTGGATCGTCATGTGCAGCGATCCCGTGATCCGCGCACCCTTCAGCGGCTGCGATGCGCCGAACTCCTCGCGCAGCGACATCAGCCCGGGCATCTCCGTCTCGGCAATGTTGATCTCCTTGCGGCCGAAATCGGCAAGCGTGATGTCGGCGACGACATAGTCGTCCGTCTTGATCAGTGTGGCAGTAGCCATGATGAATTCCTTCGAATGCGGGTTCAGAGCGCGGCTTTGAGCGCGTCGACCAGATCGGTCTTTTCCCAGGTGAAGAAGTCGCCGTCCGGCTCGCGGCCGAAATGGCCGTAGGCAGCGCTCTTCTGATAGATCGGCGCATTGAGCTTCAGATGCTCGCGAATGCCCTTGGGGGTCAGTCGCACGAGCTTCGGCAGCACCGCCTCAAGGCTTTCCTCGCTGACCGTCCCGGTGCCGTGCAGATCGACATAGACCGACAGTGGCTCGGCGATGCCGATCGCGTAGGACAGCTGGATCGTGCAGCGTTTGGCGAAACCAGCTGCGACGACGTTCTTCGCCAGATAGCGCGAGACATAGGCTGCCGACCGGTCGACCTTGGTCGGGTCCTTGCCCGAAAAGGCGCCGCCGCCATGCGGTGCCGCGCCGCCATAGGTATCGACGATGATCTTGCGGCCGGTAACGCCGGCATCGCCGTCGGGCCCGCCGATCTCGAACAGGCCGGTCGGATTGACGTACATCGCCTCGTCGCCGGGCAGCCAGCCCTCGGGCAGGACGCTGGCGAACACGCCCTTCACATAATCGCGCAACTTGGCCTGGCCGGCTTCATTCGAGCAATCCGCCGAATGCTGCGTGGATACGACGAGCGCGGTGGCGCGGACGGGCACGCCGCCTTCATATTGCAGCGTGACCTGGCTCTTCGCATCGGGCTCGAGGAACGGCGCGGCGCCCGAATGGCGATCGTCGGCCATGCGCTCGAGGATCTTGTGGCTGTAATAGAGCGTGGCGGGCATCAGGCCCGGCGTCTCGTCGGTCGCGTAGCCGAACATGATGCCCTGATCGCCGGCGCCTTCTTCCTTGTTGCCGCTCTCGTCCACGCCCATCGCGATATGCGCCGATTGGCCGTGCAGCTTGTTGGTGAATTCGAACGTCTTCCAATGGAAGCCGGTCTGTTCATAGCCGATCCGCTTCACCGTCTCGCGGACGGTCTTCTCGATCTCCTCGAGCGCGCCGTCAGCCCAGCCGGTCTCGGCTTCGTATACGCCCACGCAGCGGATCTCGCCGGCAATCACTACGGTGTTGGTCGTGGTCAGCGTCTCGCAGGCGATGCGGGCGTAAGGATCTTTCGACAGGAAAAGATCGACGATGCCATCGCTGATCTGGTCGGCGACCTTGTCGGGATGTCCTTCGGACACGGATTCGGAGGTGAAGAGATAGTTTTGGCGAGTCATGGGAAATCGTCTCTCCTGAAGTGTCGGGCGCAGGTTTGCGCCCCGTTCGATTCACGGGTTGCGGGCGATCACGTAGCTTTCGTCGTTGAACCACAGCGCGCCGTTCTTCTTGAGCACGGCGCGCGTGGCCTCGAGATATTTCGAGCTGCTCATCGCCTCGGTCAGGCGTTCGTCCTCGATCTGCGAGACGTAGGTGGCGGCGTTCCAGGCCGCGAGCAGAGTCGATGTGCCGATCGAGGCATCCGCGCTGTCGATCTCGTCCGGCAACGTATGCATCTCGTAGCGGAACAGCGCCCGCGAGGTCGGCAGGGGATCGAACCGGAACTGCGGGGCTTCGGCGCCAAGCGCGGTGCGGGTCGCCTCGAGCAAGGCGTGGCGTGAGGTGGTGAAGGGATCCTCGGACGGCCAGACCCGCTGGACGATCTCCAGCCCGGGATCGTTGCCGGCGGAATGGATGCCGAGCAGCCGGCCGCCGGGGCGGAGCGCCCGGGCAAGCGGCGCCAGCACGCGCCCGGCCTTGAAGTCGACCGAAGCCCGCAACCGGAACGGTTGGCTCGCGAGGATCAGGTCATAGCCGGCGTGCGGCACGCCCTGGCGCGGCAGCACCGAATCGAGCAGGAAACCGCAATCCTCGCGGTACAGGATCAGCGTCGTCGGGATTTCGGGGATCATGCTGCCGGTCTTTTCGGAGACCTTGGTGCGCCAATGCTCGGCGAGGAAACCCTGCAGCTCCAGGATCTGGCGTTCGAACTCGGCAGTGGTCCGGCCGCGCAAGGCGACCGCTTTCCACACCATCCGGCTGCGCGCCGCCGGGCTGGACGGCATCAGCGACGGCGCGTCGGCGTAGGAGATGTTGGTGACGGCAAGTACCGTCTCGGGATGTTCGAAGAACCGGTCGGGCATCTTCTCGAGCGTCAGGCGGACGTCTTCGAGGCTGATTTCCTTGCCGGCGATCAGGAAGGGAAAGCGCGGAAACGCCTCGTGCATCGATCGCATGAGCCGGGCGAGCACGGTGCCGTCGCCCATCCCGGCATCGAAAAAGCGCACTGCCGGCGGGGCGGGCTTGAGCATGCGCAACTCGTCCGCGGCCCGTTCCGCCACCACCCATTTTTCGGAGCAGGTGTTGACGAACATCAGATATTTCTGGCGGTTGTCGTAGAAGCGGAAATTCTGTTCGACCGGCGCTGCGGCGGACTCCAAGGGCTCGGCAAGCGCCGGCGCGGGCGGGCTCTCCGGCTCGATCGTTTCATCCCGGACACGATTGATCGCCACGGCCCTGCTCCTTCGATACCGCAGCTTGATCGCCCGGCCCGGGGGCCTTGCGCCGCCACATTATGTGGCCGCTGCTTGCCATCAGGGATCGGTCGGGCCGGGGTGCGGGTAAACCACAATCGGTCCCACCATTTCGGGTGGGCCGCTGCCCACGGCAACGCGCACCCGGTGGTCGATCCGCGATCGAGGCTTTTTTTCGGCGTTCTTTATGATACCGGTACCCGGTACTGAAGCTTCGCCGCGATCAGATGGCGAACCGGAATAAGCGAGAGAGCGGGGAGGAACAGTGACGGCAACGAATGAGGCCGAAGTCCTGCTCAAGCAAATCGACGATGCCTGCAGGCGCATGGGAATGGCGCAGACCACGTTCGGCCGCCAGGCGGTCAACGACGGCAAGCTGGTCGCCCGGCTTCAGCAGGGCGGTCGCGTCACCATCAGCACGGTCGATCGCGTGCATCGCTTCATCGAGCAGGGCGGGGGCGATTCTGCGACGTCGCTTCGCTCGGCGATCATGGGGCTGCACGCCGAAATGCGGCCCGAACAGCATTTCCGCTTCTACGACAACCGCCAGAAATATCTGATGTTCGTCAACACGACGTCGGAAAAACACATCATCGCCGATCGCGCGGTGCAGGAAGTGATGAAGTCCCAGCCGCGTCCGCCGGCCATCCGCCTGTTCGACGGCGGCGCCGGAGACGGCACGGCGCTTGCGCGGATCCTGCGCGGCATGCACCGGCTCCAGCCCTGGGTGCCATTTTATGCGGTCGCCAAGGAGATCAGCAAGGAGAATGTCCGGCTGACGCTCGAGAAGATGCCGGATCGCCTGCAGGAGCATCCGGCGACGGTGCTGGTACTGACCAACCTCACCTACGCAAAGGCCCCGCTGCTTCAACCGGCGACGCCGGCCGCCGCCAGCTCGATGATCTGGCACGAGCTTGTCCTCGACGGCACGACCGCGGGCGATTTCGAGGAACAGATCACCGGGCTGGACGAATTCCTCGCCCGGCACTGGGGCGCCAGCATCAGCAGCGCGAGCGGCAATCCGATCTACAAGACGCCGGTGGTTCTGGTGATCTACCGCCGCGATCACCGGTTCCTGCTCGATCCGATCGTGCCGCGCCGCGGCTATGCCAGCGCCGATTTCGATTTCATCCTGCTGTCGCAGCCCTATCCGGCGCGCGCGCCGCTCTCCTTCAAGACCTCGCGCATCGTGACGCCGCTCGTGCGGGCGTTGCGCCCGAATGGGCGGCTGATGGGCGTGCACAGCCACGGGCACGACCCGGGGATCGACCTGATCCGCAAGATCTGGCCGGACGAAAACCCGTTCACGATGAGCGGGAAGGACATCATCGATGGGGTCACGGCGGAGCTTGGCCGCGAGGCGCGGGACTATCAGTTCGATCACCTGACGGATGCGGAATCGCTGTTCCGGTACGACGTTCGGACGCTGCCGACCGAAATCGACGGTTCGGCGGAGATTGGCAGCTCGACGCTGTTCGCGGCGTGGAACGCGGCAAGCTATGTCGGCCAGATTGACGACCGGCGGCTCGCCCAGGCCCTGACCAACAACCGCTATCTGGAGGCGACGCGCGACACGCTGCGCCAGCACCGGGGGCTGTGGTTCAATGATGAGGTGTATATCATTTCGCGCCGGGCCGAATTGGGCTGATCGCGGGCCTGGTACGGCCCGCACCGGTCAGTAACGCGGTTCCAGATCCAGCCGCACCACATCGTCCAGCCCCGCCCGCGCCGCCGGATAGCGGGTCAGCACCAGCGGGTCGTGGCCCGGGATGATATGCCGGATCGAGCTGGCGAGTTGCCGCATGCGATCATAGCCCGCCAGCATGTCGGCGACGCTGTCGACCACCGGGAACGGGCGATATTGCTCGAAATTGGCGTAGAAATGCGATGCGTCCGAGCCGACCACGACCCAGCCGCGCCGCGTCTTGACGCGCACGATCTGCAGCCCGCGCGTATGGCCGCCGACGCGGTGGACGGTCAGGCCCGGTTCGATCTCGCTGTCGCCGTCGTGGAAGGTCACCCGGCCGTCATAGACCTTGCCCACCATCGACTGGACGTCCTCGACATCGAAGGAATGGTTGAGGTGCGGATGACACATGCAGCGACCGGTGCAGAACGCCATCTCGACATCCTGGATATGATAGGTCGCCGCCGGGAACATGTCGCGGTTGCCGGCATGATCGAAATGCATGTGCGAGATGATAACGTCGGTAACGGTCGCCGGGTCGATGCCGATCGCCTTCAGCCCGTCGTCGATCGGGCGCACGAGCTGCCGGTCGCGCTTGCGGCTGGTGACCGCGTCGAACCCGGTATCGACGACATAGGTCTTGGTCGGCCCGACCAGTGCCCACACGAAATAGTCGAGCGCCATCGGCAGATCATGCGGATCGCCGCCAATGAAGTTGGCCGCGGCATTGCGGTCGTGATGGCCGTAGCGGACCGCATAGATCTCGAAGGTCGATTCCATACTCATGCCGTTTGCGTACCGCCGATCTCGACGTCTGCCCACTGCTCGACCACCTTGGCCATCGAGGTAAAGTCCGAACTGCCGCCAAACTGCGCCTGGGTGATGTTGAGCATGGTACGCGCGGTCGTCCCCATCATCATCGGCACGCCCATCGCCTCCGCCTCGTCGAGGCACAGCCGCATGTCCTTCAGCGACAATTGAGTCGCAAAGCCGAAGTTGAAGGTGCGCGGCAAGACGGCGCGGGGAAACTTGTCGGTGGTGGCGCTGTTGCGGCCGCTGGAGGCGTTCAGCACGTCGAGCATCACTTGGGGATCGAGGCCGGCCTTCACCCCCATGGCCATGCCTTCGCAGGTCGCGGCGAGCGCGACCACCGACAGGGCGTTGTTGACCAGCTTCATCGTCTGCGCCTGGCCCGGCGCCTCGCCGACATGGAATGCCTTGCCGAACGTCAGCAACAGCGGCTCGACTTCCTGCCAGACCGGCAACGCGCAGGCGACCATCAGCGAGAGCTTGCCCGATAGCGCGCCGCCGCGGCCGCCGCTGACCGGGGCGTCGACCAGGGTGATGCCGGCCGCGGCCAGCTTCTCCGCCACGGCGCCCGACATGCGCGGGCCGGTCGTCGACAGGTCGATGACGATCCGCGGCTTGCCCGGGATCAGCGACAGCGCAACGTCGTGGACGATCTGCGGCGTCGGCAGGCTGATGAAGACGATATCGGCAGCTTCCGCGACCTCGGCGGCGGATGCCGCACGCCGTCCGCCGGCCGCGGCAAAGGCGCTGAGCGAGGCTTCGACCATGTCGAACGCGATCACGTCATGGCCCGCCGCGACCAGGCGCGGCGCCATCGCGCTGCCCATGCTGCCAAGCCCTACAAAGCCCAGCACCGAAGTCTTCGTCATGTCCTTGTCTCCATTGTCGCCGGCTCAGCCCCGCGCCAGCCATCCGCCTTCGATCGGCAGGATTGCGCCATTCATATCTTCGCCCACCGGGCCGCACAGCAGCAGCATGACTTCGGCGACGCTATCCACGTCGATGAAGCGGCCGCTCGGCTGCTTGCCGTCGAGGAAGCGCTGTTCCGCTTCGGCGCGGCTGATGCCGTCCCGCTGCATCGATTGCTCGATCCGTTCCTGCCACACCGGCGTCAGCACCGATCCCGGCGTCAGTGCATGGCAGCTGACCGCGCTGCCCGCCGTCTCAAGCGCGATCGCGCGGGTCAGGCCCTGGATCGCGGTCTTGGTGGTGACGTAGTCGACCCGGTTCACCGTGCCGCGTGAGCCATAGACCGACGTCATGTTGAAGATGCGCCCGTAATTGCGCGCGCGCATCGCCGGCAGCACCATCTGCGTGGCGACGAGCGCCGCGGTCAGGTTGACCGCGATCGCCCGGTGCCATTCGTCGAGCGGGAAATCGCAGATCGGCGCGAAATGGCGCACCACTGCGTTATTGACCAGGATGTCGATCGGGCTGATCGCCGCGGCCTGTTCGAACAGCGCGTGCACTTCGGCGATATTGGTCAGATCGGCCTGGTGATAATGCGCGGCGATTCCGAAATCGTCGATCAGCGCCTGGCGTGCCGCTTCGGCGCTCTCGGGGGGCTCGAGCCCGGTCAGGACGATCGACACCCCGGCGGAGGCGAGCTTGCGCGCCATCGCCAGCCCCAGCCCGCCGGCCGAGCCGGTGACGAGGGCGGTGCGCCCGGCAAGCGAGACGGGTTCACGCATGACCGGCGACCGTCAGTTCGGTAAGCAGCGAAGTCCGGTCGAGCGTTTCGAGGCGCATGACGGCCTCGATTACCCGGCCTGCCTGCGCCGCGTTCAGCACGCCGTCGACATTCTCGCGGAACTTGCCCTCGATCTCCTGCTGGGTCATCGGGTTCGTCGCCGATCCGCGATTATGTTCCTCGATCTCCTCGAAACGGCGACCATCGGTCGTCTCGACGACCACCACGCCCTTGAACTGCTCGCTGCCGGGCATGGTCGGGTCGACGACGAATTCGACGCGGTCGGCCAAAGCCAGGATCGCGGGATCGCGGAGCGAGCTTTCGGCATAGGCATCCTTGCCGATGCGCCCAAAGGCGAAAGCCTCGGCCAAAGTATATTGCAGGCTCACCCGGCCGTGGGAATCGGTGAGGGGACGCCGTTTCTCGGCGAGCGGCTCGCACACGATGCCGACGATGTACGGCGCAACCGGACAGATCACGCGCGCGATATTCTCCGGCGTCAGACCGTGCGCTGCGCGGAGCCTGAACACCGCATCGATATAGGGATGGATGACGTGGGCGACCGGGAACGGCTTGAACGACGCATTGCGGCTATCCCAGACGCTGCCGAGGCCGTTGGTCAGCCGACCGAAATCGGGCGCGGGAGACGCGGCCTGCAGATGTGACGCGAACAGACCGAACCGCCCCTCGAACACTTCGGCGGGCCCGGTCACGCCGGATTGCCCGAGCACGGCCGCGGCGATGCCGCTTTGCGCGGCCCAGCCGGGATGCAGGAACTTCGATTGGGTGCCGTCGACCCAGCACTGGATCAGCCCCGCCGCGAAGCTGCCCGTGATGCCTGCTGCGCTCACCATCTGCGGCACGTCCAGCTTCAACAGGCTGGAGGCGAGCCAGCACACGCCGAACGGAGCGAACAGGCCGGAGGGATGGAAGCCGCGCTTGTGGAATTGCTGCGGCGTGACGCTGCCGACCCGCGCGCTGATCTCGTTGCCGATCGCCACCGCCGTGATCAGGTCGCGGCCGTTCGATCCCAGCCGGTCGCCCAGCGCGAGCGCGGCGGCAACCGCCGGGCTGCTCATGTGAACGATCGATTCATTGTGCGTGTCGTCATATTCGAGCGCCTGGCTCAGCGCGCCGTTGATGAAGGCTGCGCCCACCGCACTCGCCCGATCGCGACTGCCCCACAGGCCCGCCTCATCGCCCGGATAGAGCGTGGCGGTCTTGCGTACGGACGCCCCGAACGGCGTCTGGCTCCCCGCGATCGACAGGCCGATCACGTCGAGCACGCGGAGCCGGGTGCTGGCGACGACGTCCTCCGGCAGCGCGTCATACGACGTGCCGGCCACCCATACAGAAATGGCTTCAGAAGCCCCCGCCACAAATCCTCCCGCCGCTGCCTGTCCAATCAGGTACCGGTATCAAAAATCTGTACGGCGCAATATGCAGGGTGACAAGTCCCCATTCGGCCCCGATCGAATTCGCGCGGACACCAACTGTCACCAGATTCGGCTTGTTATCGGTGGGCGTAGGGGGCGCAGACCATCGCTGCCTTCGATTGACACCCGATGCCGCACGCCGGGCCGGGCGGTGCTATTGATCGACGCCCTCCCCTGGCCGTAGACCGTGACGGGCGGAATTTGCTACACCGTAACAAACAACGAAAGGATGCCACGTGCCAGCCAGCAATTCGTCTTCCCGTGGTGGCGGGCGCATCCGCATGCACGAGGTCGCGCGGTTGGCCGACGTGTCGCGAATGACGGTGTCGCGCGCGCTCAATCAGCCGGAACGCGTGAAGCCGGCGCTGCGCAACCGCGTGCTCGAGGCCGTGGCGGAGCTTGGATATGTCCATAACCATCTTGCGCGCAGCCTTTCGTCCAGCCGCTCGACCGTCATCGGCCTGGTCCTGCCCAGTCTGGAAAATTCGATTTTCGCCCAGACCGTTAAGGGCATCTCGGACGTGTTGCGTCCGGCCGGATTCCAGCTGATGGTGGCCGAGAGCGCCGACGATCCCGAGGAGGAAGAGGGCGTCATCGCCACCTTCCTCGCCCAGCGGGTCGGCGGCCTCATCCTGCATTCCACGCGGCATAGCCCGGCGGCGGTCAAGATGCTCCGCGGGGCTGCCATTCCGGTGGTGGAAAATGGCGATTTGCCGGCCAACCCGGTCGACATGGTAGTGAGCTATTCGAACCGCGCCGCGGCCAAGGCGATGACGCTGCATCTGGCGCGGCTCGGCTATTCGCGGATCGCCTTTGCCGGCCTGGCCCGCAATCCGCGCGCGTCGGAACGCCAGCTGGGGTTCCGCGATGCCCTCGAGGAGCTTGGTCTGCCCTTCGAGCCGCGCGCGATCGTGGGCGTGTCGCGCGGCTTCGGCGGCGGGGCCGAGGCGATCGCCTATATCGAAAGGCACATGCCGGAGGCCGATGCCCTGTTCTGCGGCGGCGACGTGCTGGCGGCGGGCGCGCTGTTCGACTGCGACCGCCGCGGCTGGTCGGTGCCTGGCCGGCTCGCGTTGGCGAGCTTCGACGACCTGGATCTGATGCGCTTCGTGAACCCGCCAATGACCGCGCTGCGGCTGCCGCGCTACGAAATCGGGCGTCGCAGCGCCGAGATGCTGCTCGCCCGCCTGCTGAATCGCGAATTGCCGGTCCAGTCGGTCGATCTGGGTTTCGAGATCGTCCACCGCGCGAGTGCCTGAGCGCCGCTGAGCCTTCCATAAACGCAGCGCGCAATTGCCCCGCGCCGCGCGCTCCCTTAAAGGGACCGGTAACAAGAGTCGCGGCCCGAAGCGACGTTACCGAACCTCATGGGGAGAGAGATATGCCCTTTGCGCGCATCGTTCGAAATGTGGCCGGCTTTGCCGCGATCGTGGCCGCGACACAGGCGTTCGGCGCCGATCCCGTGGCGGGCGGGTTAGTCGCGCTTTGCGGAGAGTGCCGTCCCGTCCTGCACGTGCATTGCGCCGGCTTCTTCGAAGGGCCCAATTTCGACCGTGAAGGCCATCTCTGGGCCGTCGATCTTAAGGGCGGCAACATCGTGGAAGTGGTGGACGGCGTCTGCCGCAATGTCGCCAATACCGGTGGCGCCCCGAATGGTGCGCGCTTCGCTGCGGACGGGCGGTTGTTCGTTACCGACGCCAAGCGCGGCCTGCTCATCTACGATCCGCGCAGCAAGGCGCTCACCGTCCGGGCCGCGACGGTCGCGGGCAAGCCGATCGTCGGCGCCAATGATCTGGTCTTCGATCGTGCGGGCGGCCTCTACATGACGGTACGCGGGACCTCGAGCAAAATGCAGCCTGACGGCATGGTTCTGTATCTGGCGCCAGGCGACGCGAGCCAGCCGCAGATCATTGCCGAGGGCCTGCCGTTTCCCAACGGGCTGGCATTATCCACGGACGGCGCGAAGCTGTTCGTCGGATTATATGCGGACAAGACCATCATCGTCCTGCCGCCCGCCGACCGACCCGAGCCCTATCTGACGAGTTGGGTCCATCTGCGCACCGAAGGCGGCGTGGGACCGGACGGCATGATGATCGACTCCGCGTCACGCCTGTGGTGGGCGAATTACGGGGATGGGGCGATCAGCATCGCCGGGCCGACCGGGAGACTGATCGGGAATATCTCGCTTCCGGACAGTGCCGGGCCCGGCACCACCAACATGACCGTGCATGATGGGGCGCTGTACATCACCGAGGCGACGAAGGGCGATATCTGGCGGATGCCGCTCACCGCGGCGGTGACCCCGCCCGCTCGATAAGCGGGCGGGCGCCGGCTATTTCGCGGCGTCGATCTCGGCAAATGCCTCGCGCGCGATGCGCGTAGAATCGAGGCCGGCCGGCACGCCGCAATAGATCGCGACCTGAAGCAGCGCTTCCCGGATCTCGTCCCGCGACAGGCCGTTGGTCAGCGCCGCCTTGACGTGCAGTTTCAGTTCGTGCGGGCGGTTGAGCGCGCTGATCATGCCGATGTTGAGCAGGCTGCGGTCACGCCGCGAGAGGCCCTCGCGGCACCAGACATTGCCCCAGCAATATTCAGTCGACAGTTCCTGCATCGGCCGGCTGAAATCGTCGGCATTGGCGAAGGAGCGCGCGACATAGTCCTCACCCAGGACTTCCTTGCGCAGGGCCAGGCCGCGTTCATAGGTTTCGTTGGTCATCATGTGCCTCGATGGTTGCTGGTGGGTAATCTGGTGGGGTCAGCCGAACCCGGCGACCGGATGCGGTACATAGCTCTGCTCGAGCGTGGCGCGTTCCTCCGGGGTGAGGACGATGGCGAGCGCCGCGACGGCATCGTCGATATGCCCGGTGCGCGAGGCGCCCAGGATCGGTGCGCTCACTTCGGCCTTGCCCATCACCCAGGCGATCGCGACCTGGGCGGCCGGCACGCCGCGCGCTTGTGCCACGCGGTGCAGCGCCTCAACCACAAGGCGGTCGGCATCGGCCACTTTCTGGTAGAGCCCGGTGCCGAAGGCATCGGTGCGGGTGCGCTCGGTTTCGACATTCCACGCGCGCGCCAGCCGTCCGCGCGCCAGCGGGCTCCACGGGATCACCCCGACGCCCTGGACCGCACAAAGCGGCAGCATCTCGCGCTCTTCCTCGCGATAGAGCAGGTTGAGATGGTTCTGCATCGACACGAACCTGGTCCAGCCGTGGCGCTCGGCGACCTGCTGTGCCTTGGCGAATTGCCAGGCGTACATGGAGGAAGCGCCGAGATAGCGCGCCTTGCCCGCCTTCACGACGTCATGCAGCGCTTCCATCGTCTCCTCGATCGGCGTCTCGTCGTCCCAGCGATGGATCTGGTAGAGATCGACATGGTCCATGCCGAGCCGAGTCAGGCTGGCGTCGATCTCGCTCAGGATCGCCTTGCGCGAGAGTCCGCCTCCATTGGGATCGGGGCGAACCTTGCCGAACACCTTGGTCGCGACGACGACATCATGGCGCGGTACGCCGCGCAGGGCGCGACCGAGGATTTCCTCCGATGTCCCTGCCGAATAGCCATTGGCGGTATCGAAAAAGGTGATTCCTGCATCGAGCGCGTGCGCGATGATCGGGCGGGAGGCGTCCTCGGGCAGCGTCCATGGGTGCTGGCCGCGCGTGGGATCGCCGAAGGTCATGCAGCCAAGGCAGATGCGCGAAACTTTCAGGCCTGTGGTGCCGAGCCGGACATAGTCCATCACCTGGTCTCCTCCGTGCGGGCTGCTGCCATGAAGCGCGCGAAATCTTCCTGATAATCGGGATGCCACCGCGACAGCGCGGGCCGGTTGAGGAGGATATCGTCTACCGCCCAGCGGATGCGGGCCACGTCGGTTGCGCGGTCGACGTCGTTGTCGGGGCAAAGGATGTAGAAGTCGCCCGCCGCGATGGCGTCGAACAGGAATGGCGGCACCTGCTCCGGCGCCCAGGCGCCTTCGGGCTTCTCGCCCTGCCCGGCCGACATGCCGGTCCAGACATGGCCGGGGATCAGCAGATGGGCGCTGATCCGTCCTTCGCTGGCGCCGCGCAGTTCGTGCGCGAGCATGGTCGTGAAGCTGTTCAGCGCTGCCTTGGACAGATTATAGGCCGGCCGGCCCGGCGGGTGAGTGATGCCCTGTTTCGATCCCGTGTTGATGATCAGCCCGGGCTCGCCCGACGCGATCATGCCGGGCACGAACGCCTGCACACCCTCGATCACGCCCCACAAATTGGTGTCGAGCACCCGCCGCCATTCGGCCGAATCTTCCCAGGGTTTCGCCTCGGTCGATCGTGTGCCGGCATTGTTCATCAGCAGCGTCACGGTCCCGAAGCGGTCGAGCACCAGGTCGCGTAGCGCCGCGATCTGGGTCGGATCGGCGATGTCGGTCGGTACGGCGATGACCTCGGCACCACCGGCGGCAGCAAGCGTTTCGCGCGCCTGTTCGAGCGCCGGCCCGGGCAGATCCGCCAGCGCGACATGCACGCCGCGTTCGGCAAGGAAGCGCGCGGTGGCGAGGCCGATCCCGCTAGCCGCACCGGTAATGACGGCAACCGAGCCCGCAGTCAGTGGCGCGGGCAGGGCAGGTTCAACGACAGTCACGTACAAGCCTTCCGAAACGCATGCCGCGCGGCACGCCCTTGCCCCGCATAAGGGAATTGGATACCGGTAACAAGAAATTTGGTGGCCCGGTTGCGGGCACAGGATGAGCAGGAGTCGAGGATGAGTCTGAACGGACAGATCGCGTTGGTCACCGGCGGCGCACGGGGCATCGGCCGCGCGATCGCGACGGCGCTGACGGCAGCGGGAGCGCGCGTGATCATCGCCGATATCGACGGGGCGGATGCCGAGGCTACGGCCAGGGAGATCGGTTCCGGCGCCACCGGACATGCGCTCGACGTGTCGGATCCGGCCGCGTGCGAGGCGCTGGCGGCGACGGTCGGTCCGGTCGCGATCCTGGTCAACAATGCCGGCATCATCCGTCCAGGCCTGATCACCGATCCGGGCGCGACCGAGAACTGGCAGCGCACGCTGGCGATCAATGTCGGCGGCCCGTTCAACATGTGCCGCGCTTTCCACGCCCAGCTGCGCGAGACGAAGGGCGTGGTGATCAACCTCGCCTCGATCCGCTCGTTCGTCGCGGCGGGCAATGCGGCGGCCTATGCCGCGTCGAAGGGCGGCGTGATGCAGCTGACCAAGGCGCTGGCGGTCGAATGGGCGCCGGACGGCATCCGCGTGAACGCGATCGCGCCAGGCTTCGTCGAAACCCCGCTTGTCCCGGATTCGGAAAAGACGCCGGCGCGCGAGGCCGCGATCATGGCGCGCACGCCGCTGAAACGGATCGGCGAGCCAAATGAAGTCGGCGGCGCGGCGGTGTTCCTGGCCTCGGACGCGGCAGCGTTCATCACTGGCGTCATCCTGCCGGTCGATGGCGGGTTTCTCGCCGGCTAGCCGCGGATCGCCGTGATCTGCGCGTCATATTGCTCGGGATTGATCACCACGTCGATCAATGCCGGGCCGGGCGCGGCCAGCGCCTCAGCGAACGCCGCCGCCAGATCGCCTGCCTGCTCGATCCGGACGGCCGACCAGCCGAACGCGGCCGCCGCCTGGGCGAAGTCGGCCGCGATGAAATCGACCCCCGCAGACGCCAGCTGGCGACGCTTCTGCTTTACCCCGATCAGGGTCAGCGAGGAATCGTTGAACACCACGACGATCGGCTTCGATCCCGACTGAACCGCCGTGCCCAGTTCGCCGAGGCACATCATCAGCCCGCCATCGCCGGTAAAAGCGATCGTGGTGCGATCGGGATCGGCCAGGCTCGCCGCGATCGCGGCGGGCAGGGCGAACCCCATGGTGGAAAGCCCGCGCGAGATGAGCGAGAGATTGGGGGCCGCCGATTGCCACAAATGCAGCACGGGCAGCATGTGTGCCCCGGCATCGATCGTGATCCGGCTGTCCGCCGGCAACGCTGCGATGGCCGCATCGACCAGCTGGGAGGGGGAAATGCCGCTACCCGTCGGCGTGCGGGCAGCCGACCAGAGGCGGTCCTTCGCCGCCGCCAGCTCGTCTGCCGCCCAGCCCGGTGCGGGCATCGCGTCGGCCAGCGCCGCAAGCCCGGCCGGCAGATTGCCGACCAGCAACGCATCGACTTCCACCAGCGTATGGGCGTGGGCATGCTCGGTCAGCTCGATCGTCGGGATGCCGGCGTAGCGCCAGCGTTGCGGGGGGCCCTCGACCGGATCGAAGCCGTACAGCAGGATCAGATCGGCAGACCGAAGGATCGCTTCCTCGGCGACGCCGCCAGCATAGAGGCCAAGACCGAGCGCCGACCGTTCGGAGATGACGCCCTTCGCCTTGTAGGTGGTCAGCGCCGGGCAGCCGCTTGCCTCGACGAATGCGCGCACCGCGTCGCCGGCTTCGGGCGAGCGGGCCTGCAGCCCGGCGATCAGGATCGGGCGCCTGGCCTTGGCGAGCAGTTGCCGCGCCTGCTCGATAGACTCGGCGCCGGGTTTCGGAAGCACAGCGGCAACCGCAGGCGCCGGCGCATCCCCGGCTGCACCGCGGATATAGGAGCCGGCGACCTCAAGATAGGCCGGCCCCCTCGGACGCGATTCCATCGCGAGCAGCAGCCGGTCCAGCTCGGCGATCGGATCCGCGTCGCGCAGGTTGGAACTTGCCCGGAGCATCGGCGCCAGGATCGCGGTCTGGTCGATCCGCTGATGGCTGATATAGGACTGATCGTCCTCATAGCCGTCCGAGATGACCAGCAAAGGGGCGCGATCGAGATCGGCATAGGCAACGCCATTTGCCGCAGCCGCCAGGCCCGGGCCGCGCGTTGTCATCGCGACGCCCGGCGTGCCGGTCAATTCGGCCGTCACGCAGGCCATCATGCCGGCGGCGGTCTCGGTCCGGGTCAGGACGAACTGCATGCCGGCGCTTTCGGCGGCGGCAATGAAGTCGAGATTGCACTCGCCGCCGGGCAGGCCGAAGATTCGCGTCACGCCATGCTCGGCAAGGCGCGCCACCAGCGCTTCAGTCACGGTTCGGGTCGTCAAGGCAAAGTCCCCCATCCGCGGCGCCCGGTGGCGCGCGGTCATGCTATCTGTGTGTGAAAGTCCGGTGGCGGTCGGCTGGTCCGCGGACCGCCGGGAGCGTCAGGCCGCCTGTTCGAGCGTCGGCGCAACATCCTCGAGCGTCACGCGCCGCAGGTCGCGCGGATAGCGCTTGTCGTCGTAGCGCAGGCCCCGGTGCATGGTGCAGCGATTGTCCCAGATCACCAGATCATGGACGGTCCAGTTGTGGGTGTAGACGAACTGGCGCTGCGTCGCGAACTCGGTCAGTTCGCGGATCAGGACCATCGCTTCCGGCGTTTCCCATCCCTGGATGCGGCCGATATGCGCTGACAGGTATAGCGCGAGGCGGCCGGATTCGGCGTGCCGGCGCACCAGGCGCTGCGGCACGGGCTTGCAGCGCTCGATCTCCGCCGGGCTGAACGCGTCGAAGCCAAGCAGCGCGCGCGAGAAGATCAGTGAATGCTCGGTGACGAGATCGCGGGCGACTGTTTTCAGATCCTCGGGCAGATGTTCCCAGGCGACACGGGTATCGAGATATTCGGTCTGGCCACCCGTTGGCGGGATAACGCGCGCCTGCAGCATCGACCAATAAGCCGGCGTCGCCTTGAAGCTGCTGTCGCTATGCCACAGCAGATTGCCCAGGTTGAACATCCGGCGGCGGTCGTCTGCGGCCAGGATCTTTCCGTCCGCGCCAAGGTTGGAGATGTCATTGATCTTCATGTTCGGAAGGCGGCGGCGCTCCTGATCGACCAGGGTCGGCGTATCCTCGATCTCGCCGAATTGCTGCGCGAAGGCAGCCTGCTCCTCGTCGGTCAGGTCCTGACCGGGCAATACCAGGATGCCGTAATGGTCCATCGCCGATCGCAGTTCGTCGATCTGCTCTGGCGTGAGCGGGTGGCGGAGGTCCAGGCCCTCGGCCCGGGCGCCGAAATAGGGATTGATCGGCGTGCAGCGCAGCGCCGGCGCCGCATCACGCACATTCACGGTGCTTGCCGAGAGGGTGGCCATCGTTGTTCTCCTGCAGGGCTCATCGGCCTGCGATGATCGCCGCCGGCATA
This sequence comes from Parasphingomonas zepuensis, assembly GCF_036663735.1. NCBI lineage: Bacteria > Pseudomonadati > Pseudomonadota > Alphaproteobacteria > Sphingomonadales > Sphingomonadaceae > Parasphingomonas > Parasphingomonas zepuensis. The sequence continues at coordinate 16,667 of NZ_JAXOJO010000007.1, forward strand.
TCCGGCGGCAGCCGCTTGGTCTGATGCCCCGGTCTTATCGGTATAACGCGCGGTGCAGCAATCCCGGCAAACTCGGCGCATTTCGGATACCAGCCAGAAATGGTGGAATAACACATTGTCTTACAACGATAAAATACGGGAGTATCGCCGTTCGATGATGATTGGTCATACTATGATGCCTGTGGGATATCCCTGAGCGGAACGATGACGCGCGGCGCGCTTGGCGGTGGCTATTCCGCTACCGTCTCGACGATGCTGCGACGTGATTGTGCAGCAGGATGCACGGGCCATAAGAGGGAGGGCAGGGAGCGAAAATACCTATGTACGATCCGTCTGCGCCGGCTGATGGCGCGCCGCCTCTGGTCGATTCGCACGCCCATATCTGGTCGGCGACCATGCCCTTTGCGAGCTCCGCCTGGACCCGGACGAGCTATTCCTTTCCGGTCGAGGAATATCTCGCCACGCTCGATGCCAACGGGATCGGCTACGGCGTCATCGCCGCCGCCAGCCTGTTCGGCACCTATAATGATTACACGATCCGCGCGCTGCGCCGCTTCCCGCGCTTGCGCGGCACGGCGATCGTCAGCCCGGAAATCGGCTTCTATGAGCTCGAGCGGATGCACGAAGACGGCATCGTCGGGATCAGGCTGCAACTGTTCCACGTCGATCCGCTGCCGGATTTCGCGAGCGACGCCTATGCCCGCCTGTTCCACCGGCTGCGCGATCTGGATATGCATGTTCACGTCAATGTGGAGGCAGCGCGGCTGGCATCGGTGCTCGCTGCGCTCGAACCAAGCGGGGTCAAGATCGTGATCGACCATTTCGGCTGGCCGGAGACCGAGCTGGGTCTCGACAGCCCGGGTTTCCGGATGAGCGTCGCGGCGTGCCAGGCGGGGCGCGCCTGGGTGAAATTGTCGTCGGGCTATCGCCGGCCGGATCAGGATATTCCGCGCCTGTTCGCTCAGGCCTATGTCGATCAGGTCGGTACCGATCGGCTGTTCTGGGGCAGCGATGCGCCATTCGTCGGGTTCGAAGGCAGGATCAGCTACGCCGAGACGGTCAGCCAGTATCAATATTGGCTGCCGGATCCCGATGTCCGGGCCGCGATCTCCCGCAACAGCTATGATTTCTATTTCGCATGAACCGTTCGCCCGCTCAGCCGAGCTGCGCCTTTTGCGCGGCACCCTGGAGTGACCGGATGGTCGCCGCGTTCGAGGCTACCCTGCTGCCGCCCTGCGCCTGCTGCGGCGGTTCCACGCACGCGACTGCGCCGCAGTCAGCCATCGTGCAGGTCCCGACTGAAGCGCTGATCTGCGATGCCTGCGGGCGAACGCTCTTCACGATCCCGGCACGGGTGTGATCCGGATCATCCCTCGGCCCGTCGCCGGATGAATTTCTGGAGTTGATGTGCGCCATATTCGGGCGGCACCAATCCCGTGCTGACCGCAAAGGTGTGAGTCACTTCGGCGATATAGACGTCGCCGCGTGAATCGATCGCCAGCGCGTGCGGGGCGATGAAATTGCCCGGCAGGTTGCGCCCATCGGACGATCCGCCCCAATGGCCGAGCACGGCGCCGTCCGGATCGAGGATGGTCACCCGGCCAGCCTGGTCCTCCTTTGCAATGCCGTTGCGGAAGGTCCCCGCGCCCTGCGGCCGCCAAAGCTCGGCGACATAGACCAGCCCGTTGCGGTCGATTTTGAGGTCGCTGGGCCGACGCACATTGATCCATTCGGTGAGGTACTTGCCCTCCGGATCGAATATCTGGATCCGGTCGTTCTCCCGGTCGGCCACCAGCACGCGGCCGTCGCTGGCGACGGTGATGCCATGCGGCAGCTGGAACTCGCCCGGCCCGCTGCCCGGCTCCCCCCAGGATCGGATCAGCTCGCCGTCGCGCGTGAAGTGATGCACGCGGGAATTGCCATAGCCGTCGGACACGTAAAGATCGCCGTTAGGCGCGACGGCCAGGTTGGTGCAGCGGTTGAACGGGCCGGCGCCGTGCAGGACGCACTCGCAGGAATGGATCGTCCACGGCGCCTTGGGATCGAACCCGCTGTCCGATGCCTGGCCGGGAATGCCGATCGTCATCAGCAATTCGCCGGTCGGGGTGAAGGCGCGTACACTATGGTCGCCCATGTCGACGCAATAGACGCGGTCGTCAGGCCCCACCGTCAGCCCGTGCGCGGCGGTGAACACGTCATGCCCCCACGACCGGATGAAGCTGCCGTCGCGTTCGTACACCAGCACCTGCTTGTCGTAGCGGGTGTAGAGATAGACCCGGTCGGCCGAATCCACCCCCACCCCGGTAACGTCCAGATGCTTGAGGTGGGGCGGCAGGCGCTCCCAGTCGGTGACGACATCGAACGCGGGCAGGACGCTCATGTCCGCGGCCAGTTCAGCACCCGGCGCAGGGTTCCGCCGAACAGCTGTTCCTTTTCGCCATGGGTGAAGCGGTCGCTGTCGAGCAGATAGGACAGGCTGTCGGCATAGCTCAGGCCGCGCCGCCTGGGCCGCGTGCCGCGCGGCAGATCGGCCTGGCGCATCCGCGTATAGTCGCTGCCCCACATGATCCGGTCGAAGCCGAAGCTCTCGAACAGCAGGGCGAGCTGCGGCCACACGTCGGAGAAGGGATAGGCCTGCTCCGACAACAAGGGTGCACCGCATAGCTTGACGTGCACATTGGGGTATTTCGCCAGCGCGAGCAGATCGGGGAAGCGGCCCCAGGGATCGTCATTGGGGGGCGAAACGGGATGCTGGCTGACGCCGATATGGTCGATGATCAGCGTGAGGCCTGGGTGCCGCACCACGACGGCCTCCATCACCTTCGCCCAGCCATGGGTCGAGACGAAGATCGGCAATCCGACCTCTTCCGCTGCGGCGAAGATCGGGTCGAACAGGCCCTGTTCGAATTCGGGCCGCAACGTCATGTCGCGCCAGTCGCCGAGCAGCGCACGCCCGGCGATTACGCCGGGCAAGCCGCGCACCCGCGCGACATCCGCCGCGAGATCGGGATGGGCGTGATCGAACGTCACGACGCCCGCGAAGCGATCCGGATAGCGTTCCAGCGCTGCGGTGATGAAGGCTTCGCCGGTGACGGCAAGGGCAATATCCACGCCGATCGCATCCATCGCCTCACGCGCCAGCTCCACGTCGATTGCGCTGGTCGTGGCGGCATCGACGCCGGGTATCGGTATCTGCGCCGTGGGTTCGTGAATCTGCGCGTCGATGATTTCGATCGAGTCGATATTGGCCATTGGTGCCTGATCCCCTTCCAAATTCCCGAGCTGGCGTTGATCGAATCGACTGCCGCATGTTCGCCGGGGCTAGCCATCATCTAAAGATACCGGTACCAAAAGCAAACAGGTTAGGGCGGGGAGCATGGGGTGGCGACGATCGACGCAGTGACGAACGAAGCGGCTCCTCCCGGTGACGGCTGGGCCGCCTGGGATCACGGCGATCCGTTCGAGGCAGCGAACGGCATGATCTTTCGCGCCCGCGATTTCGCGCCGACGCCCGAGGAGCTGGTCCGCATCGGCTTTCGCGTCGCGCCGCGGAACTGCAATTTTCTGGGCGGCTGTCACGGCGGCCTGATGGCGAGCCTGCTCGATATCGCGATGGGCCGGAACGTGCTGGCGGCGACGGGCGTGGCCGGCGCGCCAACCATGTCGATGACGGTGGATTTCGTGCGCGGCGCGGTTTCCGGGGAGTGGCTCGAAAGCCGGGCGCGGATCATCCGCCAGGCCCGACGCGTGGTTTTCTGCGATGCGCTGCTGGTTGGCTCGGCCGGCATTACGGCCCGCGCGAGCGGCGTTTTCTCGATTCCCCAATCCGCCCAGTGATAGCGAGAAAGCATAGCGGATCGAAAATCTGTATTATTTTGATCAACTGGATTTTGCCATTCCTGCCGGGCCGCTTCTCGTGAAGCGCGGAACAACCGAGCCGGACGGCACCGATCGTCAGGCCACACACCGATCGTGGCGACTAAGCTGCAGCATCGTTCGCCCTGGGCGCGACTGCAGACTGCATCGTTCGCCCGATCAACATGGGAGAGGGCGATGATCACCAAGTTTCTGGCTACGAGCTGCTTCATGGCGCTGGCCGCGGGTTCGGCACAGGCAGCCGAGCCTGCACTCCAACAGGCCGCGGACCCGGCCGGACAGGCCGGCGCGACGACCACCGACGGCGACGTCCCCAGCGACGTGCGCGACATCATCGTGACCGCATCGAAGCGGGCGCAGAATGTTCAGGACGCGCCGGTGGCGGTGACGGCGGTCAGCGAGGAAAAGCTGCAGTCGCTGAACATCACCAGCACCGCCAATCTGGCGGCGATGGCGCCCGGCATCGTCTTCGTGCCGGCGCCCAATCCTAACAATCTTCAGTTCGTCGTGCGCGGCATCGGCACCTATTCGACGGTCGACACGCTCGAGCAGTCAGTCGGCGTCGCAATCGACGGCATTCCGCTGGGTCGCATCGCCGGCGCAGTGGTCGACGCCGTCGATGTCGCCCGGGTCGAGGTCCTGCGCGGACCGCAGGGCACCCTGTTCGGCAAGAGCGCCACCGCGGGCCTGGTCAGCGTCGTCAACAACAAGGCGCGTGTCGGCGAGGCCGAGGCGATCGGCCGCGTCTATTATGGCGAGAACGAGGAGCTCCGGGTCCAGGGCACGGTCAATGTGCCGATCGGCGACAGGGCGGCGATCCGCCTGAGCGCATGGGATTTCAGCCGCGACGGCTATATCAACGCGCCGAAACAGTCGGACGGCAATATCGGCGATTTCCACAATTGGGGTTTGCGCGGCCGCTTTGCGTTCGAAGTGACACCGAACTGGCGGCTCGATGCGACCGCCGAATATAGCGACAACACCAATGACGGCGTCCAGCAGACCACGCGCGCCTACATGCCGAACGATTTCGTCGCTTTGCCGGGTGCGCGGACGATCGCGCAGATCAACGCCAGCATGGGGATCGTGCCCGGCCCGCGTAACCTGACCGTGGGATCGGAAGTGCCGATCGGCGGCTATGTGAAGCCCGAATTCTACCATCTCGAATCGAACTGGGAGACCGGCGACGTCACGCTGACTTCGATCACCGGCTATCGTCGCATCAAGTCCAGCCAGATCAGCGAATATGATTACAGTGCGAGCGAGCCGGGCAGCTTCACCACCTATCTCCACTACAAGTCGGATACCAACCAGTTCACCACTGAGCTGCGACTGGCCAATGGCAGCAGCAATGCTTTCAAATACACCCTTGGCCTGTTCTATTATAACCTGGACGTGGAAAACAGCTCGTTCGAGCAGACCGCACGCAACGTGCCGAGCCTGCCCGCGCCGTTCTTCGCCACCGGGCGCTTCCCGGTCTCGACCATGAACACCAAGAATTATGCGGCGTTCGCTGACCTGAATTATGATGTCGGGCAATTCACGCTGATCGCGGGCGCCCGCCTGTCGCATGAGCGGAGCGAAGGGACGTTCAACCGCTCCCTGCCGCGCGACGGCGCGCCGGCTGAAGGGGGTTCGGACACCAGCATCTATATCCCGGGATCGGCGGTGGCGGGCTATACCCCGTTGTCGGTCGCGTCCTCCGTCAACTATGACGATTTCTCGTGGCGGCTCGGCGCGCAATTCAAGCCGACCGATGACGTTATGCTCTACGCCACCGCGAGCCGTGCCTATAAGGGGCCGGGCTTCAACTTCGCGGCTGATCTGACGCCGACCGTCTTCGCGCAGACCCGATCGATCGTTCGCCCGGAAATCGCCCATTCCTACGAAATCGGCCTGCGCACTCAGTTCCTCGATCGGCAGGTGACCTTCAACCTGACCGGCTATTATGCGCCGTACAAGGATTTCCAGATCACGGCGGCGTTGCCCGGGACCGGCGGCAACGGCCTTACCTACACCATCATCAACGCCGGCGAGATCAAGGCCAAGGGCGTCGAGGCGGAGTTCGCCTTCAATCCCCGCGGCGCGCTCGAGGGTTTCGCGATCAATGGCGACGTGACCTGGAACGACACCGAATATTCCGATTTCACCAATGCGCCCTGCTATGCGCTGCAGCCGCGCAGCGCGACGCCCGATTCAACGCCCGGCGTCTGCGCCGCGCCATCGGTCGGGTCGACCGCGTCGGTCCAGTCGGTCAACGGTATGCGCACCGTCGGCAACCCGGAATGGAAGCTCAACGCCTTTGCCCGGTACGACAGGCCGGTTACGGATTCGCTGAACCTGTTCGGCCAGGCGCATTATTATTACCAGTCCGAGGTCCAGTACGGCGTCGGCGCCAATCCTGCGACATTATCGCCCGGCTACAATACGGTCGATCTGACCGTCGGCATCCATGCCGCGGACAATCGCTGGAGGCTGAGCGTGATCGGCAAGAACGTGTTCGGCGAACGCTTCGTCTCCCGGCTGGTCACCAACAATCCGGGCCTGATGCAGGTCGTGCCCTATGACGCATTCTCGTCCTGGGGCGCGGCACTCGATATCAAATTCTAGGGGGAAAGTTGAAGGGCATGGCGAATTACGACGAGCAGAGCGGAGTGGTAGCGTGACCGATCTGGCGACCCATGCCCTTCATGAATGGACCGCCGCCTTCGCATCGGCGTTCAATGCGGCTGACGCGGATGGCCTCGCCGCGCTGTTCGCGGACGGTGACTGCTATTGGCGGGATCTCGTGGCGTTCTCCTGGAACATCGTCACCGTCGAAGGGCGAGACGGCGTCGCCCGGCTCGTCCGGCAACAGGCTCCCCGCGTCGGCCCGGTAACAGTCGCCGGCACGACTGAAACGATTTCGCAGGGGGAGCAGGTCGAGGGCTGGTTCGATTTCGAAACCCGTGAGATCCGCGGCAAGGCGCATGTCCGGTTGCGTGCCGGAAAATGCTGGACGCTGCTGACGTCGGCGCTCGCGCTTCGCGAGCATGAGGAGCCGTCGGGCCGCCACCGGCCCGAAGGCGCGTTGCACGAAGCCGCCAAGGGACGCCGCACCTGGACGGACCTGCGCGAGGAGACCGCACGGACGCTGGGCCATTCGGTCCAGCCTTATTGCCTGATCGTCGGCGGCGGGCAGGGCGGGCTCGCCCTCGGTGCGCGGCTAAAGCGGCTCGGCGTGCCGACTTTGATCGTCGATGCGCTTGAGCGTCCCGGGGATTCGTGGCGCAGCCGCTACAAGTCGCTGTGCCTGCACGATCCGGTGTGGATCGATCATCTGCCCTATCTGCCGTTCCCCGATCATTGGCCGATCTACACCCCCAAGGACAAGATGGGCGACTGGCTCGAGGCCTATGCCAAGGTGATGGAGCTCGATATCTGGAGTTCGACCATTTGCCGCAGCGCGCAGTATGACGAGCGCGACCGCAGCTGGACGGTGACGGTCGAGCGCGGCGGAGAGACGATCACGCTTCATCCGCGCCAGTTCATTCTCGCGACGGGCCTGTCCGGCATCAAGACCGTCCCCGCCATTGCCGGCGCCGAAAGCTTCCAGGGCGCTCAGTTCCATTCGAGCGACCATCCCGGCGGCGCCGGTTTCGCGGGCAAGCGTTGCGTCGTGATCGGCGCGAACAATTCGGCCCATGATATCGCTGCCGATCTTTGGGAAAACGAAGCCGAGGTCGTCATGATCCAGCGCTCGCCGACCACGGTGATGAAGGCGTCGTCGTTGCGCCGGAACCAGGACAAGGGCTTTTATTCGGAAAGCGCGGTCGAATCCGGCCTCACCACCGAAAGCGCCGATCTGCTCGCCAATTCGATGCCCTTTCGTGCCAAGGAGCCGCTCGACCAGATCAGCTGCCGCGCGATTCAGGAAGCAGATGCGCCCTTCTACGATCGCCTGCGCGCCAGCGGCTTCCTGCTCGACTTCGGCGAGGACGATACCGGCATCGCCGGCAAATATCCGCGCCGCGCCTCGGGCTATTATATCGATGTCGGCGCGTCCGATCTGATCGCCGATGGCGAGATCAAGGTCCGCAGCGGCGTCGGCGTCGATCGGATCGAAGGCAACGCCGTCATCCTCTCCAGCGGTGAAGCGCTGCCCGCCGACGTGATCGTCTATGCGACCGGCTATGGTCCGATGAACGGCTGGGCCGAGCTGCTGATCTCGAAGGAGGTCGCCGACAAGGTCGGGCATTGCTGGGGTCTCGGTTCCGGAACGGCGATGGACCCAGGCCCGTGGGAAGGCGAGCTCCGCAACATGTGGAAGCCGACCGCGCAGGAGGGGCTGTGGTTCCACGGCGGCAATCTGGTCCAGTCGCGCTTCCATTCGCTGCACCTCGCGCTGCAGCTCAAGGCGCGGATGGAGGGCATCGCCACGCCGGTGTTCCACGCCCCGACGATCGAGCGGCCACCGCTCGGGCCCGCGCCAGCAGGGAAAACCGATACATGACAGACGTTGCGATCCCGGTGAGCGTTGCCGCCGCCGGGCGCGGCCCCCGGGAAACGGTCAACCGGCCGGACAGCCCCTATGCCTGGTACGTCCTGTTCGTCCTGATCGTGGTGTACACCTTCAACGCCATGGATCGCACGATCCTTTCGATTCTGGCGGAAGACATCAAACGCACCTTCGGCATGACGGATACCCAGCTGGGCTTCCTGCACGGCACTGCGTTCGGCGTTTTCTACGCGCTGTTCGGGTATCCGATGGGCCGGCTGATCGATCGCTGGAAACGCACCAAATTGCTCGCGATCGGGCTCGCGACCTGGTCGACCATGACAGTCATCTGCGGTCTTTCCACGACGATGTTCCAGCTGGTCGCGTCGCGCATCGGCGTAGGCATAGGCGAGGCGACCGCGAGCCCGGCCGGCTTCTCGCTCACCTCCGACTGGTTCACCAAGAAGAAGCGGGCGACCGCGCTCGGGCTGTTCATTGGCGGGCTGTACCTCGGCCAGGGGCTGGCACTGGCGCTCGGCGGCACGATCGCGCTGCGCTGGGAACATGCCTTCCCGACGGACAGGCCGCTCGGCCTGATGGGCTGGCAGGCGGCATTCGTCGGCGTCGGCCTGCCGGGCCTGGTGCTGGCGGTGTGGGTGTGGACTCTGCGCGAGCCGCGGCGGGGGCTGAGCGACGACATCACCCGCCCCGGCGAAACCAATATCTGGCCGCGCTTCTTCGGCGATGTCGCCAGCGTGATCCCGCCGCTGACCTTCATTCAGGCGGCGCGATCCGGGAGGATGCCCCTGCTGTACAACGTCGCGGTCGCGGCGCTGACCGCGGCCTGCGCCTTCCTGCTGATCCGCCTTACCGGTGACGTGATGCAATGGTGCGTGATCGGGGTCGGCTATTACGCGGCCTTTTCCTCGGCCCAGTCGATGAAGCATCGCGATCGGCCGACCTTCGCGCTGACCTGGGGCACGCCAACCTTCCTGATGGCGATGATCGGCTTCGGCAGTATCTCGATGGTCAACATCATCATGGGGTTCTGGACGGCGCCGCTCGCGCTGCGCGGCATGACGATCGACAAGAGCTCGATCGGGCTGATCCTCGGCTCGACCACGGCGATCTGCGGCGTGCTCGGCGTCATCTGCGGCGGCAAGCTGTCCGACATGATGCTGAAATACAGCCAGCAGGGGCGCATCTGGGTCGGCATCGCCTCCTGCCTGTTGCCGGTGCCGTTCATCATCGTGATGTGCAACACGCACACGCCGTGGCTGTTCTTCCTGTGCAACGCCCCGGTCGCCTTTTTCGGCAATTGCTGGCTCGCGGCGGGGGCGGCGACGATCCAGGAACTGGTGCTGCCGCGTATGCGCGGCACCGCCACCACGACCTATTTCCTGGCCTCGACCATGATCGGATCCGGCCTTGGCCCCTATCTCGTCGGCAAGATTTCCGCGCTGACCGGCGATCTCGCGATCGGGATGCAGGCCGGGCTGATCGCCGTGCCGATCGCGACCCTGGCGCTGTGGTTGTGCGCCCGTACCGTGCAGCAGGCCGAGGCGACCAAGTGGCAGCGCGCCCATGCGGCGGGGGAGCCTGAGTGAATGTCGAGCGGGGCGCACTGACCGAACCGGCCGACGGAGCCAGACCACGCAACTACCGCGTGATCGCCGTCGTCGCCGCGCTTGCGCTGACCATGGAGGCAGTCGACGCGACCGCCCTGATCAGCGCGCTTCCCACGATCGCGCGCGATTTCGGGGTGCCCGTCACGCAGCTGGGCGCGCTGATAACGGCCTATCTGCTCGCGCTGGCGATCTTCATTCCGCTCAGCGGGCGGCTCGCCGACCGGTTCGGATCGCGGACCGTATTTCGCGGCGCGATCCTGCTGTTCATGGCAAGCTCGCTGCTCTGCGCGGCCGCGCCGTCGATCACCGCAATGATCGCCGCGCGGTTCCTGCAGGGGATTGCGGGCGCGATGATGAATCCGATCGCGCGGCTGGTGGTGCTGCGATCGACGCCGCGCCACCAGATGGTGTCGGCGATGTCCTGGCTCATCCTGCCGGCGACGCTGGGTCCGATCGTCGGCCCCCCGCTCGGCGGGTTCCTGGTGACCTATGTCGGATGGCGCTGGATCTTCTACATAAACCTGCCGATCGGGCTGGCCGGAGTCATCCTGGTCTCGCTGCTGTTCGACGAACACCGCATGGATCATCGATCGCCGATCGATTTCCCTGGCTTCCTGTTGTCCGGGCTCGCCCTCAGCTGCCTGTTGTTCGGGTTGCAGTTCGCCACGCAGGACGGCGATGGCGGTGTCGCGGTGATCCTGCTGCTGGCCGGAGCTCTGACGGCGGCGGCCTATGTCCGCTACGCACTGCGCCATCCGCATCCAATCCTCGACATGCGCCTGCTCCAACTGCGGCAATTCCGCCTGACGCTGGCCGGCGGCTCGCTCACGCGCATCACGCAAGGGGCGCAGCCCTATCTGCTGGCGCTGATGCTGCAGCTTGGCTTCGGCATGACGGCGGCGGCGTCTGGCGCGATCGTGTTGACGATCGCGGTCGGCGCGATGATCACCAAATTGCTGGCTGGGCCGGTGCTGCGGCGAACGGGCTTCCGCACGGCCTTGCTCGTCAACGGCGTGCTGGCAGTCGTGGGCTATGCGATCGTGGGCTGGTTCAGGCCGGGTTGGCCGTTATGGGCGATGATCCCGGTGCTGTTCGTCTCCGGCCTCGCCATGTCGTTCCAGTTCTCGTCCTACAATGTGCTCGCCTATGAGGAGATTCCGCCCGAACGGATGAGCGCGGCGACCGGCTTCTACACCACTTTCCAGCAGCTGCTGCTGTCGGTGGGGGTCAGCCTGGGCGCGGTGGCGCTGCACATGTCGATGGCGTCGGCCGGGCGGGCGGTACCCGCCTTTCCCGATTTCACGGTCGCTTTCACTTTCGTCTGCCTGATCTCGGCCAGCGCTACCCTGGTCAACTGGCGCATCCCGCGCGATGCTGGCGCGCAGATGGGCGGGCGCGTTGCGCGGAACGCCGACGACTAGCTCTTCCAGCCCGTCACCGCCACTTCGTCCAGCTCTACGCCGCTCACCGCGGCGACGCGCGCGGTCGTCATATAGCCGCCGATCAGGATGACCATTTCGAAGACCAGCGGGAGGCCGAACGCTTCGCGCGCGGCTTGCAAGGTTGCGTCGGACGGGGAAACGTCGCGCACGATCTCGGTCACGAAATTGGCGAGCGCGCGTTCCTCGTCGGTCAGGGCCGAAAAGTCGCCCGTCCGCATCGCATCGCGCTGTTCCGGCGTTACGCCAGCATTCTCGGCGATCCTGAGGTGGTGGAACAGCTCATAGTCCGAGTCCGACAGGTAGGCGACGCGCAGGATCAGCAACTCGCGCAGTCGCTCGTCCAGCGTTGCCTCATACACGGTCGCGCGGCCGAGCTTACGCTGCGCTGCCCATAAGGCGTCGGGCGCGTGCATTGCCATGCGCGACACGTTGAGCACGCGGCCCGCGCTGCCGCTGAGCACGTCTCGCTTCTCCGCCGACAGGGTGGCGGGGTCGGGATAGGGCAGGCGCGTCATGCAATCGCTCCGGTCTGGGGCCGCCATGGCGGTGGGCAGGTGATCTCGGCGTCGGTCATCACTTCGACGATTGTCGGCCGCTTTTCCAGTAGTGCCGACCGCAGCGCCAGGGCGAGGTCGCCGGGCTTTTCGACATGGAAGGTCCTGCACCCGAACGCCTCGGCGACGCGCGTGTATGACACCGGCGAGAAGCGCCAATTCTCCTCGAGCGTCGCGCTTTCCTGCCAGACCGGCTTTTCCTGGCTGAAGGCGTTGTTGTTGTTGACGATCGTGACGGTGTTGATGCCGTAACGCATCGCCGTTTCCATCTCGGCGAAATGATACAGGAAGGCACCGTCCCCGTTGAGGCAGATCACCGGCCGCTCCGGCTGAGCGCATTTCGCCCCGAGCGACGCCGGGTAGGCCCAGCCAAGCGATCCCGCGGCGCGCAGCAGGCCCTGGCCGGGGCGATCGAGATAAAGGTTGCGCGCGGCCCAGGTGCCCGAATGGCCCGTATCGACCACCACCAGCGCGCCATCGGGCAAAGCATCGGAGAGGTCGCGGCACAGGCGTTGCGGAACGATCGGGGACGCGTCCGATTGCTCGCCCGCCATCGCCATGTCCTGCCACTGCGCCTTGAGCGCCGCGATCCGCTCGAGCCACGGAGCGCGATCCGTGGGTTGTGCCACCGCGCTCAGCTGGTCGAGCACGGTCGCCGGGTCCCCGCATAGCGCGACTTCAAGCGGGAAGTTGCGCCCGAGCTCGCGCGGGTCGATATCGATCTGGATCGCGGGGACGCCAGGTCGCGCGACCTTCCAGTCGCTCGTCACCATGCTGCCCGTGGTGCTGGCGACGAACAGGATCAGATCTGCCTCGGCCACCGCCATGTTGGTGGTGTCGCGGGCGTAATTGCCGGTCACGCCGATGTTCAGCGCGTGCGAATCGGGTAGGCTTGCCTTGGCGTCGAGCGATGTGGCGAGCGGGATCTGCCAGCGCTCGACGAACCGGCGAAGGCTGTCGCTCGCGCGGCCGGCGCGGATGCCTGAGCCGGCGATGACGATCGGACGCCGGGCCCGAGCCAGCAGTTCGGCCGCGCGCGCCACATCGTCCGTTTCAGCCTCCGTCCGGGCGATCGGGGTCACGGCGTAACGCGGATCGGGGCGATGGGGTGACAGGACTTCACCATCCAGCGCACCGCCGATAAAGCCACCCAGTTCGAGATGCACCGGCCCCGGCGTCCCGCTGGTCGCAATGCGCATCGCCTGGTTGAGCAGGTCGGGCAGCCGCGAGGCGGAGTCGACCCGTGCGCCGAATTTGGTCAGCCCGGCATAGATCGGGCGCTGGTCTACTTCCTGGTAAGTGTTGCGCTCCCGCGTCTCGACTGAGCCGCCGCCGGTGATCGCCAGAACCGGCGAGCGCGCCATCAATGCGTCGAGCAGGCCGGCCGCCAGATTGGCTGCGCCGATTGCCTGCGCGCCGCACACGCCGAGCCGGCCCGACGCGCGCGCATAACCGTCCGCCATATAGGCAGCCGCTTTCTCCGAATGCGTGGCGATCGGCTGAACGCCGAGCGACGGCATCTGCTTGATCGCTTGCGGCAGGATCAGCGGCATGTGGAAGAAATGACTGACCCCGCACGCACTGAAGCTCTCGGCCAGATACTGGTGGCCGGAGGTCGTGCTCGCGGGGCCGGTTTGGCGGTACAGCTGCTAAGCCTTCGGTCAGGCGAGCGCGGCGCGCGTGTCGGTGATCAGCGCCTTGGCCGCCTTGGCGAACAGCGACGTATCGGCGCTGATCATGCAGTAGGAATAGCCGACCTGCTTGCAGCGCGCTGCCTCGTCCGGGGTCTGTACCGCGGTGCCGCAGGGAATGCCGCGGGCATTGGCCGCTGCCAGCACCTTGGTTTCGAGCGCCCGCAAGGTTGGGTGCGATCCCGGCAGGCCGGAGCTCAGCGCGAGATCGCCGAAGCCGATGAACACGCCATTGAGCGCCGGCGCATCGAGAATCGCGTCGATATTTTCGAGCGATCCCATGTCCTCCAGCTGCACTGCACGCAGCACATGGTCGCGGCCGCGCGCGAGATATTCGTCGGCCGTATCGAGACCCCAGCGCGCGGCGCGCGACGTATAGCCCATGCCGCGATGACCCATTGGCGGGAAGGCCATGGATGCCGTCGCCTCGATCGCCTGTTCCGGGGTTTCGACGCGTGGCACGAGAATGCCGTCGGCGCCCGCATCCAGGATACGCTGGATCGCGCTACCGCTTCGGTCGGGCGCGCGGATCAGCGCCGACATGCCGGTCGCCTGCGCGTGGGCGATCGCGCTGTAGGCGCTCTGGAAGCTGTGCGGGGCGTGCTCCATGTCGATCACGGCGAAATCGAAGCCGACATGGCCGATCAGTTCGACCGTTTCTATCGAGGGAATCTTTGCCCAGGTGCCGACGAGAAACTCGCCGTTCCGCAGGCGGTCCACCATGCTTGTTGTCACGCATCACTCTCCATGAACGCCGTTGCGTCCCAATATCGTTCGTGTGGAAGTAAACACAAGATACAATCGCATTGCAATATGCGAAGCAACTTGCAGAATCCGGCAACACAACTTTCCGTATTTGACTTAATAGTCAAATTTACTCAATAATAGCTTTGATGGATGGCAACATGCATTCAATATATGGCGCGGGTGCCGCTTCTGGTCGCTAGAGGCGAGCATAGTGAGCGTGCGCAACAGGAGCCGCCAATACGAAAGCGGCATGCAGGATAAGGAAGAAATATAGCAGCGCCAGGCGCGCGACTTGCATTCCGACAGCGTTCAAACGCGGCCATGCGCGGCGCCGCCGTCAGCGATGGAAGCCCATAACCTCGAGGATAAGATGATGTCACCCGAAGAAAAAATCATGCTGACCCAAGTCCTTTTGGCGAACGCGACTGATTATTGGTACGAAGTGGACCATAATTACGGCCTGGGCGCCTCGGAATATTTCCTGGAGGATGCGACCTTCGCGAGCTGGAAGGGCAAGGCCGCGATCCACGATTTCTACGTCTGGCGGAAGTCGCGTGGCGATCGGCTCGCGCGGCACCTCATTTCCAATTTCCGTGCCCGGTTCGAAACGTCCAGGCTGGCGCATACCAACAATGTGATGCTGCTCTACGCGGCGGACGGCGTCGCGCCGCTGCCATCGACTGCGCCGATCCAGATCGCCGAGCAGGAGGATGTGGTGGTGCTGTGCGATGACGGGCGCTGGCGCTTCCAGTCCCGCAAGTTCACCAACCTGTTTACCGGCGATATCCCGACCACGGTGCCGCCGCAGGACTGGTTCGAGAAACACGGTCAGGTCAAACCCTGACTGCCTGAATCACAAGCGCCCCGCATGATCGCTCATGCGGGGCGTCTTTATTTTCAGCCCGACCGTTCAGAACCGGACGTCGAGCGCCAGCACCCAGGACGATTGCGCTTCGTACGGGATGATCTGCACGAGGCCGGGGTTGCTGGTCACCGCGCGTGACTGGAAGTTCTGGTCGAAGATGTTCTTCCCGATCACGCTCAGCTTCCAGGCATCGTCTGCCGCGCGGATGCCGGCGGTGAGATCGAAGGTGTGATAGCCGTCGATCAACGTGTTCGGATTTTCGCCGACGCTATATTGAGTCGAAGACTGATGGTAGTAATGCCCGCGGGTGAACACGTTTAGTCCGCTGGTGACGGGTACGTCATAGCCCGCGAACAGGTTGATCTGGAACTCGGGCGATCCGACCGTGCGCTGGCCGTTGACTGACTGGATGTTGGCGGTGCTGCCTACCGCCACCGGCGCGCAAACCCCGGACGCCGAGGTCGGGGCGGACGCCACCGCCTGGCCCGTATAGCAGGGCGCATTGGTGAAATCGGTATATTTCGTATCGTTATACGCCATGTTTCCTTCGAGCGAGAAGCCCTGCAGCACGCCGTGCGGGCGCCAGCTGAAATCGCCTTCGATGCCCTTGGCGAGGATCTGGCCGGCATTGATGATGGTGTAGGTCAGGCCGCCGACGGCGTTGGGGATGGCCGCGGTGATCTGGAAATTGTCGAACGGTGCCCGATAGGCCGAGGCGTTCAGTGTCAGCGTACGGTCGAACACCTGAGTACGGATGCCGATTTCATAGGAATGCGCGATTTCCTCCTTAACGACCGCGTTGTTGAGCGCGAAGGTAGCCGCCGTCAGATCGTTGGAAAAGTTGAAGCCCGGGCCCTTATAGGCGCGGCTTGCTGTCGCGTAGACCATCGCGTCAGGCGCGAAATGATACTGCGCGCCGACCTTCCACGAAAAGTCGGTATATTTGACGGAACTCGACACGGTGTAGGGCGGGAAGCCGACCGCGGTCGATCCGGGAATGAAGATCGCCAGGTCGCCGCCCTCGGCGCCGGCCGCGAATTGCGGGCGAACGCGGTTATAGGTGCCGTCGCTATTCTCCTGCGAAAGGCGTGCGCCGGCGAGCAGGGTCACGCTGCCGAGCTTGTAGCTTGTGTCGGCGAAGGCAGCGTAGTTCTTGGTATCCATCTCGACCTGGATCTGCCGGCCGCGCGCGAAGAACGGCGCCGGGAAGGTTGGCACGCGCAGCGTATCCTGCTCGATCGCGCTGTGCGGGATGTGGAGATCGTAGAAGAACAGGCCGATCGTATATTTGAAGTCGTTCTGGCTGCCATTGGCCAGCCGCAGCTCGCTTGTGAACTGCTCGATCTGCGACTGATAATTCTGGTAGGTGCGATAGCTGTTGGCCTGGCTCGCGCTGTAATCATAATCTGCGACCTGGAGCGACTTCACCTTGCGGTAGGCACTCAGCGAGGTGAGTGTCAGGTCACCCAGGTCCAGGTTCGCTTCGAACTGGTAGAATTGCGGCTTCACGCGTCCGCCGATGCCCTGCAGTTCGACGCCAACCGTCTTGTTGTTCGGGCCTGGCACGATGCCCATTGCCGCGTTGATCTGGGCGATTGTCGGGCCGCCCTGATAGGACAGGAAATCGTTCGCCAGATAGGAACGCGTCGTCGTGGTCGTGCCGTCGTTATAGTTGTTGGACAGTTCGGCGGAGAGATCGAAGCGCAGGTCCGGCGTGGCCTCCCAGGCGAGCTTCGCGCGGAAGCCGCGGTTGTGGAAATCGCCGATATTGCCGTCGGGCTGCTTCGGCGCCTTCAGGTAGCCGTCGCGGCTGAAATCCCAGGCGCTGAGGCGGACGGCGAGCTTGTCGGTGATGATCGGCACGTTGACCGTACCCTGCAGCCGAAGCTCGTCCTTCTCTCCATAAACGGCGCGACCGGTAAAGCTGGTGTCATTCAGATCCGGCTTGTTGTTGACGATGCTGACCAGGCCGGCGGTCGCGCTCTTGCCGAACAACGTGCCCTGCGGCCCGCGCAACACTTCGATCCGCGAGATGTCGACTGCATCGACCACCGCGCCGGCGACGCGACCCAGCGGCACGCCATCGATTGCTACGCCGACCGATTGCTCGAGCGTATCTGCGAACGCAAAGGTGCCGATACCGCGCACCACGAACTGAACGACGTTGGGGTTGGGCGCCGGCACGAACGTGATGCCCGGCGCAACGGCGGAAATGTTGGCCGTGCTGGTGACGTTGATCGACTGCAGCCGATCCTCGCTGACCGCCGTCACCGAGATCGCCACGTCCTGCAGATTCTGCGCGCGCTTGGAGGCAGTGACGATGATGTCGCCGACCATATTCTCGGGCTCGGCTGCGGCGGTGGGCTCGGTCTGGGCGGGTGCAGATGCGGGCGTTGCCTGATCCTGAGCCTGCGCGGCAACCGGCAGCAATACGAGCAACGAAACTCCGGCCAGCAAAAGATTGCGCATAAACCTCCCTTTTGCGGGTGCTACCGCCCCGCTTCATGAATTCTCGGAAATACAGCGTGTTGGACGGCGCCATTCACGATCGGCTGGTTGGTCGAATCCGCCCGCAAAGTTGAATAATGATTGTGGGCTGCTGATCGTGATGGATTATACTGAATCGCTCGCGCCAGCTTATCCTTGATGCTGGATGCGCCGCGCGATCACGCGGGCCGGGGCGCCGTCGCCATTGACCACCGGCAGCGCGCCGAACTGGAATTCGACATGCTCACCGACAAGCACAGCGTGGCCGGTCAGATGTTCGCAGATTAGGATGCCGCGCGACAACAGGGCGCGGTGCACTGGCCAGTCGAAGCCGGGCTGGCGGAGGTGGTACACCAGGTCAGGCGTCGCGAAGTCGCACGCGAGCAGCTTGATCCGGCGATCGACCAGCCACGCGCCCGCCGCCGCGCTCAGGCTGGGATGACGCTCATAGTCCGGGGTGCCGGCGCGCGCTGCCCAACCGGTATCGAGCGCCAGAATGTCTCCAGCCTGGAGCAAGGGGCGACACTTCTCCAGCGTCGGGACGTCGATCACCTGATCCGGCTCGGCATCGATGTGCCACACGACACCCGGCCCGTGCAGCCGATCGAGCGGAATCGCAGCTGCGTCCGGGCCATCCGCATAATAATGCAGTGGCGCGTCGACATGCGTACCGGCATGCGCGACCATGCGGATCTCGGTCACGTTGAAGGGATCGTCCGGCAAGGACCGCAATCGCTGGAAGCGTGGCGTTGGGAAGATCGACGCACAGGGCATGGCCGGGCTGACCGGGTGAGTCAGGTCGATCCAGTCCCCCATCGGAACGAACGGCCCGGGCTCAGGAAGATCGATCCAGCCCTGCCATCCAGCGGGCGCTTTCGGACATTGATCGCACATCGCCTGGCTGCCGCTCAGAGGTTGATCGCGTCACGGCCCTTCAGGCCGAGCATCTGTCGCGCTTCGGCCGGCGTTGCGATGTCGACGCCGAGTTCCTCCAGGATACGCCGGATCTTTAGCACCTGCTCGGCGTTCGAACTGGCCAGCTGGCCGCGCGACAGGAACAGGCTGTCCTCCAGGCCGACGCGCACGCTCGATCCCATCAAAGCGCCCATCGTGCAGGTCGGCATCTGAAACCGCCCGGCCCCGAACAGCGACCAGACATAATCCTTGCCGAACAGCCGGTCCGCGGTCTGCTTCATGAAATAGATGCTTTCCGGGTCAGCGCTCATCCCGCCAGTCACGCCGAGCACTGACTGGATCAGCAACGGGCCCTTCAGCAGGCCGCGATCGAGGAAATGCGCGACATTGTAGAGATGGCCGATCTCGTAGCATTCCATTTCGAACTTGGTGCCGCCGGGCGCGAGCGTCTCGATAATCTGGCGGATGTCGCGGAACGTGTTCTTCGACACCAGATCCTCGGTTGCCTCCAGGAAAGGGCGTTCCCAATCGAAGCGATAGGGTTCGAACCGATCGGCCAGCTGGAATAGCCCGGGGTTCATGCAGCCCATGTTGAGCGAGCATAATTCGGGGCTGACCGCGACCGGCGCCTGCAGCCTTTCTTCCAGCGTCATGCCGGGGCCACCGCCGGTCGTGATGTTGATGATCGCGTCGGTCGCTTCGTGGATCTGCGGCAGGAATTGCTTGAAGACTGCGGCCGATGGGGTGGGGCGACCGGTCTCGGGATCGCGCGCGTGAAGGTGCAGGATCGCTGCGCCGGCCTGCGCCGCCGCGATCGATTGCGCGGCGATTTCGGCCGGGGTGATCGGCAGGAATTGCGACATGGTCGGGGTGTGCATGCTGCCCGTCGTGGCGCAGCTGATGATGACCTTCTTCATGATCCCTCCGATGTCGTCTTCTTGTTAGGTACCGGTACCAGTAATCTTGCGCTTTGCAACTGGGCCTGCCCCATCAGGTCTGGACGGCGAATGGATCGCGGTCTTCCTCCGACAGGTTGATCATCACATTCTTGGTCGTCAGGAACTCCATCAAGCCCTCCTGGCCGCGTTCGCGCCCGACGCCGCTTTCCTTGACTCCGCCGAACGGCGTCTGGGCCGCCACCGCGCGATAGGTGTTGACCCACACCATGCCGACCTTGAGCGCCGCAGAGACGCGGTGCATGCGGTTCAGGCTCTGAGTCCAGATGCCCGAGGCGAGGCCGAAGCGGGTGTCGTTGGCGATGCGGATCGCTTCCTCCTCGTCGTCGAACGGGATGATCGACAGGACCGGGCCGAAGATCTCCTCACGCGCCAGCGCCATGTCGTTGTGGACGTCGGCAAAGATCGTCGGTTGCACGAACAGCCCGTCGGCAAGCTCGCCTTCGGTGGCGGCGCTGCCGCCCGCGACCAGTCGGGCGCCGTCACCCTTGGCGCTCTCGATGAAGGAAAGGATGCGCTCAAATTGCGGGCGGTTGGCGGCGGTGCCCATCTCCGTGGTCGCATTCAGCGGATTGCCGAGCCGGATCTTCCCGGCGCGTTCGGCCAATGCGTCGACGATTCCCGGATAAACCGAGCGTTGCACCAGCAGCCGCGATCCGGCGATGCAGGTCTGGCCGGTCGCGGCGAAGATGCCTGCCAGCGCGCCGACCGTGGCTTTCCTGAGATCGGCATCCTCGAATATGATGTTGGGCGATTTTCCGCCCAGTTCGAGCACCACCGGCGTCAGATTGCGTCCTGCCGCCTCGGCGATGGCGCGTCCGCCATGGCCGCTGCCAGTGAAGCTGATCTTGTCGAGCCCGCCGCCGCTGACCAGCGCCTGGCCGGTCCGGATGTCGCCCGTCACGACATTGAACACGCCGGGCGGAAAGCCCGCTTCCTCGACCAGCTTGGCGAATTCGAGCGTCGTGACCGAGGCATGCTCCGATGGCTTCACCACCACGCAATTGCCGGCCGCGAGCGCCGCGGGCAGCTTGTTGCCGAGCAGGGCAATGGGGGAGTTCCAGGCAGTGATCAGGCCGATCACGCCAAGCGGCTCGAGCGTCGCATAATCGAATACGTCGCGGCGATCGAGCGGGATCACCTTGCCCCATAATTTGTCGGCATAGCCCGCGAAGAAGCGGATCGTGCGCGCGACGAAATGCATCTGGCTGCGCGTTTCCCGCACGATCTTGCCATTGTCGGTCGATTCAAGCGTGCCCATCCGGTCGGCATCGCGGTCGAGCAGATCGGCGAGGCGGTGCATCAACTGAGCGCGCTCCAGCCCGGACGTGCGCGACCAGGTCGTCTCGAACGCTTCCCGCGCCGCCGCGACTGCGCGGGCGACGTCGATCGCATCGGCCTGAGCGATCATCGCCCAGGGCTGCTGGTTGAACGGATTATAGGTCGGGAAGGTCTCGCCCGCCTGGGGCGCAACCCATTCGCCGCCGATATAAAGGCGATGGGTCGGGATCGTGCCGGGCAAAACGCCTCTCCTGCTGGCCTGTTCGTTGTCTGTCTTAAGCGGAACGGAGAATACGCATTCCAATACTGTTTCCCGGTTCGGTATGCGCGCAGCGCATCGTGGCAGGGAAAATCATATTGGTCTCGGGCCGTCCGCCAAGCCTATCCGTCCGGTATTCGGTAGGATGCGGAGGGGATTAGATGGCTGGCACGCATGGCGCGTTCGAGGGCGATTACGACTTCATCGTCGTGGGCGCGGGATCGGCAGGCTGCGCCGTCGCCGCGCGCCTGTCGGAAGAGCCGGCCAACCGCGTGCTGCTGGTCGAGGCCGGCGGCCGCGACAACAACATCAACATCCATATACCGCTGATGGTGGTGAACCTGCTGAAGAACCCGGCAGTGACCTGGCCCTTCATCACTGAGCCGCAAAAGGCGCTCAACGACCGCAAGCAATTATGGACGCGCGGGCGGGTACTGGGCGGGTCGAGTTCGATCAACGGCAATGTCTATGTCCGCGGTGACCCGGCCGAATTCGATTCCTGGGCCGATCTCGGCCTGCCGGGCTGGGGCTGGGCCGACATGCTGCCCTATTTCAAGCGGATGGAGCGTTTCCCGCAGGGTGATCCGAGCTTGCGCGGGCATGATGGGCCGATCTCGGTCACTAGCCTGGAACGGTTCGACGAACTCGCGATCGGCTATGTCGATGCGTGCGCGGAGGCCGGCT
The DNA here is from genome assembly GCF_036663735.1 of Parasphingomonas zepuensis. Lineage (NCBI taxonomy): Bacteria > Pseudomonadati > Pseudomonadota > Alphaproteobacteria > Sphingomonadales > Sphingomonadaceae > Parasphingomonas > Parasphingomonas zepuensis. Next base: position 38,529 of record NZ_JAXOJO010000007.1, read on the forward strand.
TCGAGGTGATCCCTGATTATAATGACGGGCATTATGAAGGTGCGGCGTATCTGCAGTATTCGACCCGGCGCGGGTTCCGCTCGTCGGCGGCGGTCGGCTATCTGAAGCCGGCGCGCAACCGGTCGAACCTGTCGGTGATGACTGATGCCGTGGTCACGCGCGTCCTGTTCGAGGGCCGTACCGCATCCGGCATCGAGGTGCTGCACGAGGGCAAGACGTGGCGCATCAAATCGCGCAAGGAAGTGATCCTCTCGGCAGGGCCGGTCCAGTCCCCCAAGCTGCTCGAGCTGTCCGGTATCGGCAATCCTGAGATATTGCAGCAATTCGGCATCGCCGTGGTCGAACCGCTGAACGGCGTCGGCGAGAATCTGCGCGATCATCCAAATACGCGCCTCACCTTCGAGTGTGCCAAGCCGATCACGATCAACGACGTGCTGCAGAACCCGGTCGCCAAGGTGCGCGAGGGCCTCAAGTTCGCCCTGCAGGGCAAGGGCCTGTTGTCGATCTGCTCGGCGACCGCGCATACCGTGATGCGCAGCTCGCCGGAGGAGCGCAGCCCCGATCTCAAGCTCCAGCTCCAGCCCTTTTCGGGCAAGGATCGCTATGCGCGGCGGCCGCAGGACGGGCTCGATGCGTTTTCCGGTTTCACCGTCGGGGTGATGGGCCTGCGCCCGCGCTCGCGCGGCTGGGTGCATATCGCCTCGTCTGATCCAGTCGAATATCCCAGGATCGATCCCAAATATCTCGACGACCCGCACGATGCGGACGTGCTGCTGGCGGGCATCAAGGCAGTGCGGCGGATCGCGGAATTCCCGGCGCTGGGCAAGCTGATCGTGCGCGAGACGCGGCCCGGCAGCGAAGCGGCGACTGACGCGCAGATCCTCGATTATATCCGCGAGACCACCCAGACCACCTGGCATATCGTCGGCAGTTGCAAGGCCGGGACCGACTTCGATGCCGTCGTCGATCCCGAACTGCGCGTACGCGGCGTCAGCGGTCTGCGTGTCATCGACTCCTCGATCTTCCCCACCATCCCATCGTCCAACACCAATGCACCGACGATCGCGCTTGGCGAACGCGGCGCCGAGATGGTGCTGGACAGCTGGCGCAACATTGCAAGGGCCGCAGCCTGATGCCGATCGATCGCATCGAAATCCACGTTACGCAGTTGCCCGGGCGGCTGCAGCGCACCTTTTCCAGCGGCAGCTACGATACCGGCCCGCCCGAACAGCTTCTGGGCAAGCCGGTCCTGGTCAAGATCCATGCCGACGGCGTGGTCGGCGTCGCGCAGGTCCGGCCAATCAGCCCGGGCCATTTCGTCGCCGATACGGTCCATAGCGTCGTCGCGGCGATCCGAGACATTTACGGCCCGCTGCTGATCGGGCGTCGCCTCGCCGATTTCGAGGCCAATGACGTGCTGATGAGCTCGCGCCTCGCCGGTAATCCGGCGGCGCGTGCCGTGCTGGACATCGCGCTCCACGACGCGCTCGGCAAATCGCTCGGCGTGCCGGTGCACGACCTGCTCGGCGGGCGGTCGCATGACGTGATCCCGCTCGAATGGTCGGTCAGCCTGTATGACGATGTCGAGCGCATCATCGATGACGCGCGCCGCGCGGTCGACGAATTCGGCATCCGCGTATTGTGCCTGAAGGCAGCGGGAAAGGGCGGCTGGCGCAAGGACGTCAGCAATTTCGCCGCCGTCCGCAAGGCGATCGGGCCGGATGTGATGATCGGCGTCGATCCCAATACCGGCTGGACCGTTGCCGACTCGATCCTTGCGCTGGACGCGATGCACGACATGGATGTCGGCTATTGCGAGCAGCCGGTCGAGCGGCGCAACCTGCGCGGCCTGGCCGCGATCCGCGCTCAGGCCCGCGGCGTGCCGATGATGGCTGACGAAAGCCTGTTCACGGTACAGGACGCCGCCGAACTGGCACATAGCGGCGCCGTCGATGTGTTTTGCATCAAGCTCTACAAGGTCGGCGGACTGACCGTCGCCAAACGCATGCTGGCAATCGCCGATGCGTTCGACATCGGCATCAATTGCGGCGGCCTTGCGGTCGCATCGCAATTCGAGGCAGCGGCCGCGGCGCATTTCTGCGCGGCGGTGCCGGGCAAGCGCACTTTCGGCGCCGCCGAGTTCGTGTTCGGCGCCGGCGTGATGGGCCCCGATCCGCTCGTGGCGGAGGGTGGCTTCACCATCGTCGACGGTGCAGTCTCAGTGCCCACCGCCCCCGGCCTCGGGCTGACGCTGGACGAGGACGCGCTCAAGCGGATGACTTTGCTGCACGTCGACGTCGGGACCTGAAGGTGTTCGGAGCGGCGGTCAGCCGCTCCGGGCGTTCTGGAATTGCTGCACTGCCTGGCGGACCACGCCGGGCGTCAGCTGCGGCGCGACCGATTTGATGAATTCGAGCAGGAACGGGCGGAGATAGGTGTTCGATCGCAGCACGATCTGCACCGTGCTCGGCGCGAGCAGCTCGCCGAGCCCACGCGTCGAGATTCCGGTATCGCGTTCCGGATCATAAGCCATCGTCGCGAGGATCGCGATGCCCAGGCCGACCGCGACATAGGTCTTGCAAACGTCGGCATCGATGCCGCTCATGATGATCTTGGGCTCGACGCCGGCATCGGCAAACGCCTTCATCACTTTCCAGCGGCCGCTATACCGCGTGTCGTAGGTGATGATCGGATATTTGGCGACTTCGGCCAGGGTCAGCTCCGGCACGGTCAGGATCGGATGGCCGTTCTGCGCGACGATGACCCGGCGGATTTCGAAACAGTCGAGCTTCACCAGATTGGGGAATTGCCGGACGGTCTCGGTGCCGATCGCCAGGTCGACATCGCCGGCCTCGACCATCTGGCAGATTTCTTCGGGGTCGCCCTGCCGCAACACCAGCTTGACGTCCGGATAGCGCTTCACGAACTGCTCGACCACGGGTGGCAGGGTGTAGCGCGCCTGGAAATGCGTCGTACCGATGGTGAAGACACCGCTGTTGCCGGAGTTCATGTCGCTCTTCAGCCGCTTCAGCGCGGCGACGTCGGTTGCGATGCGCTGGGCGATCGCGAACACCACCTCGCCCGGTTCAGTCAGGCCGATGATGCGATTGCGGGTGCGGATGAAAATCTCGAACCCGAGTTCAAGCTCGAGCAGCTGGATCTGGCGGCTGACGCCGGGCTGCGAGGTATTCAGCGCATCCGCCGCGGCCGACAGATGATTGCCGTGACGCACTATCTCTACAACGTATCTGAGTTGCTGAAGCTTCACTGAATGTACATCCTCACCATGCTCTCATTGCATGCTAGGATGCCATAATATTTCGTGCACGTATAGCCCGCATCGCTAGAAGTAGGCTTGTTCGCAGCTAGAAAACGGCCAGGGCGACGCTGAAAACGTTGGAGAAATCCCGCGTCCGGCGACGCTGGCTGGCGGCTGCCGATAGCGAGGTGGGGATGCCGTTTTCTTTGAATAACAAGTATGACGTGATCATCGTCGGAGGCGGCAATGCGGCCTTGTGCGCGGCGCTCAGCGCGTCCGATGCCGGCGCCAAAGTCGTCGTGCTGGAACGCTCGCCGATCGAGGAGCGCGGTGGCAATACCTCCTACACCGATGGGCTGATGCGCACCGTCTATGACGGCGCCGACGACATCCGCGCTTATTGCCCGGATCTGACCGATGCCGAATGCGCGGTCAGCGATTTCGGCACTTACACCGAGGGTCAGTTCTTCGAGGACATGGGTGAGATCACCCAATATCGGACCGACCCCGACCTGTGCGAATTGCTGGTCACGCGCAGCCGCGACACGATCCTGTGGATGCGTGATCAGGGCGTGCGCTTCTTCCCCAATTTCGGCCGCCAGGCCTATCGAGTCGAGGGTCGCTTCAAATTCTGGGGCGGCGCGACAATCGCCGTTCAGGCAGGCGGCCCGGGGCTGGTCGATGCGCTGTACCGTGCGGCTGAACAGCGCGGCGTGGACATCGTCTATGATGCCTGGGTGCGCGGCCTGTTGCGCAGGGAAGCCGGCGTCACCGGCGTTCGCGTGGCGCTCTGCGGCGAGGAACATGAGCTGGAAGCGGCTTCGGTCGTGCTCGCCTGTGGCGGGTTCGAGGCCAATGCCGAATGGCGCGCGCGCTATCTGGGGCCGGGCTGGGATTTGGCCAAGGTGCGGGGCTCGCGCTACAATACTGGCGACGGCCTGCAGATGGCGCTCGATGCCGGCGCGCAGCCCTTCGGCCACTGGTCGGGCTGCCATGCCGTGTCATGGGAGCGCAACGCACAGGATTTCGGCGATCTCGCGCTGACCCCGCAATATCAGCGCCACAGCTATCCGCTGTGCGTGATGGTCAATCGCGACGGCAAGCGCTTCGTCGACGAGGGCGCCGATTTCCGCAACTACACCTATGCCAAATACGGCCAGGCAGTGCTCGCCCAGCCGGGGCAGGTCGCGTGGCAGGTCTATGATTCGAAGGTCTCGCACCTGTTGCGCGACGAATATCGCACCCGCAACGTCACCAAGGTACGCGCCGATACGCTGGCTGAGCTGGCCGACAAGATCGGCGAGATCGACAAGGCGCAGTTCCTGGCGACGGTCGAGGAATTCAACGCGTCGATCAATGTCGATGCGGCGTTCGATCCCAATATCAAGGATGGCCGCAGCGCCACCAGCACCGGCGTGCCCCGCAGCAACTGGGCGAGCTCGATCGATACCGCCCCGTTCGAGGCTTACGCGGTGACCTGCGGCGTCACCTTCACCTTTGGCGGGGTCAAGATCTCGACCGATGGCGAAGTGGTCAACACCAACGGCCAGACCATCCCGGGCCTGTTTGCGGCCGGCGAGATGGTCGGCGGCATTTTCTACTTCAACTATCCCGGCGCCAGCGGCCTCACCAGCGGTGCGGTCTTCGGTCGCCTCGCGGGTGGCAGTGCCGCTGCCTACGCCAAATCCAGGACACCGGCGCCGGCACTGTCCGCCGCCTGATCTTCTTGCCCTTCAAAAGGTACTGCTTCCCATGAACGCTCCCACCACTATGGTCGTCCCCGGCGTCACCCGCGACATCGCCGATTTCGCCGCGAACCTGCAATATGGCGACATTCCGGAGGATCTGATCCTCAACGCCAAGCAGTGCATCCGCGACAGCCTCGGCTGCGGCGCCTTCGGTGCGCCGACGCCGTGGGTGCAGGCGGTCGTGCGGACCGTGTCGCTGCTCGGCCAGAAGCCGAGTGCGAGCGCCTGGGGCATGAAGGTCAAGGTGGATCCGCTGGGCGCCGCCTTCATCAACGGCACGGCGGCGCAGGGCTATGAGCTCGACGATTGCCATGATCAGTCGATGTCGCATTATGGCGCGGGCGTCGTGCCGGCGGTCATCGCCTGTTCGGAGGGCGCGTTCGGCGCGTTCGACGGCAAGGACATGATCCGTGCCACTGTTGCCGGCTACGAACTCGGCACGCGCATCGGCAATACCGTCAGCCCCAGCGCCTTCCACCGCGGCTTCCATCCCTGTGGCCTGACCAGCACCTTCGGGTCGGCAGCGGCGATCGCCAAGCTGCTCGATCTCGACACCGATCAATATGTCAGCGCGCTCGGCCTCGCCGGCAGCCAGGCGGCGGGCCTGATGGCGGCGCAATTCGGCGCGATGGCCAAGCGGTTCCATTCGGGCAAGGCCTCACAAAACGGCATCATCGCCGCGCTATGCGCGCGCGAAGGCCTGACCGGCGTGCGCGACGTGCTCGAGGCACCTTATGGCGGCTTCTGTTCGACCTATTCGTCCGAGTACGATCTCAGCTTCGCGACCGACGGGCTCGGCACCGATTGGGAGATGCGACGGAACGGGTTCAAGCGCTATTCGTCGCTCGCCAGCAGCCAGACCTCGGTGGATGCGCTGCGCGCGATTCGTGAGAAGACCGGGATCAGGGGCGAAGACGTCGCCAAGGTGCGGGTCGGTACCACCGAGATGGTCTATGTGCATTGCGGCTGGCCCTATGTGCCCAATGGCGAGACCATCAGCGCGCAGATGAACCTGCCCTACACGGCTGCCGTCACTCTGCTCGAGGGCACTGCGTTCATCGATCAATATACCGACGACAAGCTGCTCGATCCGAAGATCATCGATCTCGCCAACCGCATCGAGGTCTATGTCGATCCCGAACTCGACGCGCGCGAGAAGCATCAGATGCGCGCGGTGCGGGTCACCGTCACCATGAAGGACGGCACCGAGCACTTCTATGAGCAGACCTATCGCAGCGGCCATTGGCGCAATCCGATGTCGGAGGACGCGCTCAAGGAGAAGTTCCGCGATCTCGCCGGGCGCGTCCTGCTGCCCGAGGCCGTGACCGAGATCGAACAGATCATCGACAATCTCGAGAACGAAGAGGCGCCGGCGATCCGCCTGGGCCAGGCCCTGCAGCAGACGCGCTGACCGCACCCCCCATTGCACTGGAACCGCTGATGACATTGCTCGCCGAAGCCTTTTCGAACTACGCCGTCGAACTCACGCGCGACCAGATTCCGCCTGAAGTCCGCGAGGCGGCGCTCTGGCACATCGTCGATTCGATCGGCGTTTGCGTCGCCGGCGCCAATCCCAAGGAGGAGAGCGGCGCGGCGGCGCTGAAGCTCGGCAAGGTGTGGAGGGCAGGTGAGGGGGCTAGTCTTTTCGGCCTGGCCGCGCGGGCGCGGCCCGAATTGGCGGCCCTTCTCAATGGGTCGCTCGCCCAGGCGTTGGAGATGGACGACAAGCATGGCTATTCGCTGGCGCGGCCGGGTTCGACCGTCGTTCCCGCCGTCCTTGCGGTCGCCGAGGCTCGCGGCGCCAGCCTGGCGGATGCGATCGATGCGACGGTGGTCGGCTATGAAGTGATGATCCGCCTCGGTTTCGTCGCCGGCGATCGGTTCCTGGCACGGGGATATCACACGTCTTCGCTGATCGGTTCGTTCGGCGTGGCGGTGGCGGTCGGACGGCTGGCAGGCGCGACCGCGGCGCAGATCGGCGATGCCCTGGGCATTTGCGGCACCTTTGCCTCGGGCATCCAGGAATCGACCCGCACGGGATCGACCGCCAAGATCCTGCACGGCGGCTGGGGCGCACATGCCGGCATCCTGGCGATCGATCTGGCGATGGCGGGCATTTCCGGGCCGGACAGCGTATTCGAGGGCAAGTTCGGCTTCTTCGAAACGCACCTCACCCCGATCACCGGGCAGCTGGATTTCGCCAAGGCAGCCGACGCGCTGGGCAGCCGCTGGTACATTCCCGAAACCGCCTACAAGCCCTATCCGTGCTGCCAGCTGCTCCACGCCTTCATCGAGGCATCGAAGCAGATCCTGGCCGATTTCAAGCGCGACGGCGTCACGGTCGACCAGATCACTTCGATCGGCTGCGAACTCGCCGAGCCGGGCCTGACCCTGGTCACGCAGCCGCGTGACCGCAAGAAAGCGCCGAGCACGCCGCATGAGGCGCGCTTCAGCCTGTTCTTCGGTGTCGCAGCCGCCCTGGTCGATGGCGATGTCGGTCTCGAGACGTTCATGGCCGATCGTCTGGCCGATCCGAAGATCCTGCGCCTGGCGCAGCTGGTCGAAGCGACGGTCGATCCGCTGTCGGATTATCCGCAGCATTGCCCGGCGCGCCTGACCGTGGAAGCGGCTGGTCGTACCTATTTCAAGCATGTCCCCTTCCACCCGGGTTCGCCCGAGGCGGCGCTCTCGCGCGATGACGTGCTCGACAAGTTCGAGCGCAACACCCGCTGGTATTTCGGCGAAGACGCCCGCGAAACCGGCGTGGCGATGGGCGCAACACCGGAAAGCGAGCCGGTCGCGGCGCTGATCGCGCGGGTCGCGTCCGGCACGCCGCGGATGCTCAAGGCGTCGTGAGCACGCTCGCCGACGCGGGGAATTTCGATCGGCTGCTGATCGGCGGCGAATGGGTCGCGCCGCATTCGGGCAGCGCGATCCGCAGCATCGATCCCTCGACCGAGGACGTCTGGATCGAGGTGGCGAGCGCTGACGCGGCCGATGTCGACGCAGCGGTCGCCGCCGCCCGCGCGGCGCTGAAGGGCAGATGGGGCGGCCTCACGCCTACCGCGCGCGGCGCATTATTGGCGCGCCTTGCCGATCTGGTGCGGCAGAATGCGCCGGCGCTGGCGGAGATCGAGAGCCGCGACAACGGCAAACCGCTGCGCGACACGCTGGGCGAAGTGCAGCGCTCGGCCGACTGGCTGACCTTCTTCGCCGGCGCGGCGGACAAGCTCAACGGCCTGCAGATCCCCTACCGCACCGATGCGGTGGCCTATACCCGCAACGAGCCGGTCGGCGTTGTCGCCGCGATCCTGCCGTGGAATTCGCCGATTTCGCTGGCGTGTTGGAAACTCGGCCCGGCGCTGGCCACCGGCAATACCGTGATCCTCAAGCCGGCCGAACAGACGCCGGCCAGCCTGGTCGCGCTCGGGCGGCTGGTCATGGAAGCCGGCTTCCCGGCGGGCGTGGTCAACGTCCTGCCGGGCGACGGCGTGGTGGGGGCGGCATTGTCCGCGCACACCGGCATCGACAAGGTATCCTTCACCGGATCGCATGCGACCGCGCGGCGGATCATGCAGGCGGCGAGCGTCAATCTGAAGCGCTGCTCGTTCGAATGCGGCGGCAAATCGCCCTTCATCGTCTTTGCCGATGCCGATTTCGACAAGGCCCTGTCGGTTGCGGTGCACAGCGCGTTCCGGTCGACCGGCCAGTCCTGCTCGGCCGCGTCTCGCATGTTCGTCGAGCGGCCGATATACGAGCGGTTCGCCGCCGGGCTGGCCGAGCGCGCAGCGCGGATCCGCGTCGGCGCCGCGCTCGATCCGAAGACTCATATCGGCCCGCATACCTCTGCCGAGCAGCGCGACAAGACCGAAAGCTATATCGCCCTCGGCAAGGAAGAAGGCGGGCGGCTGCTCGTCGGCGGCGGGCGTCCGGCCGGTTTCGAGCGCGGCTATTTCGTCCAGCCGACCGTGTTCGCCGATGTCGATAGCCGCTCCCGCCTGGCGCAGGAGGAGGTATTCGGTCCGGTCGTGGCGGTGATGCCGTTCGATGGCGAAGAGGAGGCAATCGCCCTGGCCAACGACAGCGATTATGGGCTGGTCGGGGGGCTGTGGACGTCGGACGTGTCCCGCGCGCACCGCGTCGCGGGACGGATCGAAACCGGGCTGGTTTCGGTCAACACCTTCCGCCCGGTGCATTTCATGCTGCCTTATGGCGGGTTCAAGCTGAGCGGGATCGGGCGCGAAAACGGCTTCGACGCAATGCGCGAATTCACCGAGACCAAGACCGTCGTGATCGATCTCTCGAGCGAGATTCCGCCCGATCCCTTCGCCGACTGAGGGGGCTCCGGATCGGGGCCTCCTCACCGGCATGGCGGTCGGCTATTGCGCGACCACGCCCCCATCGACCGAGATGATTGCCCCGGTCACATAGGACGAGGCGTCCGACGCGAGCCATACCACCGGCCCGGCCATCTCGTCCGGCCGCGCGACGCGGTCCAGCGGCACCTTGGCTGGCGTGGCCTGGGCGATATGCTGTTTTCCGGCGCGCATCGCATGGAGCAGGCCGGTATCGACCGGGCCGGGGGCGATCGCGTTGACCCGAATGCCGTGCGGGGCGAGTTCGAGCGCGGCCGACTTGGTCAGTCCGGCAATGGCATGCTTGGTCGCGGCATAAAGCGAGACATAGGCGAGCCCGACGAGTGCCGCGGTCGAAGCGAGGTTGATGATCGATCCGCCGCCGCCTTCGATCATGTGCGGCACCTGATATTTCATGCCGAGCCACGCACCGCGCACGTTGATGGCGAACAGTTTGTCGAAATCCTCGACATGCAGATCCTGCAGCCGGCCGCCGGGCCCGGGGATGCCGGCATTGTTCATCGCGATGTCGAGGCCGCCGAGGCGTGCCACGGCCGTCTCGACGGCGGCGGCGACCTGATCCTCGATCGTCACGTCGACTGGCACATAGCTGACATCGGTGCCGCTGGTCGCGGCGATCTCCTTCGCCAGCACATCGCCCTTGGTAGCGTCGAGCCCACCGAAGACCAGGTCGGCGCCGGCTGCCGCGATGGCGCGGGCGCAGGCCAGGCCGATTCCGGAGTCCGCGCCGATCACGAGCGCCTTGCGGCCGGCAAGCGAGAAGGAGGTGTCGGTCACTATGCTGTCTCCTTATGATGGTCGCTTTTCGGGTCTTGGAACTCGAACCTCGCGACTCTTACGCTGTGGCCTTAGAACGCGAGAGCCGGGGCTTTCAACAAGAAAAAGCACAAGATAATAAGTATAGTACAAGTACTTTGCAATATAGTGCATGAAAAGCAAATCTAATATGCGGCGTGCGGGGAGGATATCAAGTTGAATGATGTCGGCGAATCAATGAAGCGACGGGAGATTGCTGCGCCGACGATGTTCGATGATCCGGGTTCGCCAAGTCGTATTCCCTATCCGTCCCTGGAAAATCTTTCTCCGACGAAGCATGCGCGCGTGTTCGATCCGACGCGAAAGGTGTTGCTTAACGTCTCGCGTATGGCGTTGCACGCCAGCGACGACCTGTGGGGCGCGCAGGCTGCGCTCGGCCGCGCGACGATCGATGCCGATCTCGATAAGCGGCTGCGCGAGATGGTGATCCTGCGCGTCGGCTATCTTCAGCGCTCGGACTATGAACTATTTCACCACAGCGAACTGGCCCGCAGCTTCGGCGTGACGGACGCCGAACAGGCCGCGATCGTCAGCGACGACCTGTCCGCCCTGGGCGCAGCCGAACGCGCGCTGATCGAATTCGCCAGCGAAGTGATTGTCGACGTCTCCCCCAGCGATGCGGCGCTCGATGCGATGCGGCGGCATTACAGCGATCAGTTCCTGTTCGACATGGTCGTGCTGATCGGCAGCTACATGCTGACCGCGCGGCTGGCGGCGGTAGGCGGGGTCGCAATCGAGGATCAGCCAGTCACCGGCTGGTAGCTGCCAGCACCGCATTCGCCACGCCGCCATCTCGGCGCGTCATTTTCAAGGCCGTACCAGGGACCGATATGCAGGACGTACTTTTCGACACCCATGCCCATCTGATCTCCGACGATCCGGTCGCCTATCCGCCGTCGCCGATGCGCGGGACGACCAGCTTCACCAGGATGACCTACAGCGCGACGGCGGAGTGGCTGATCGAGCAGATGGACGCCAACAGCGTTGCGCAGGCCTGCATCGTGCAGCGCGGCCACGTCTACGGCTATGACAACAGCTATATCATCGATTCGGGCAAGCGCTTTCCCGAGCGCTTCGTGCCGGTCGTCATCCTCGACGCGCAGGATCCGGAGACACCGGCGATCCTGACCAGGATGGTGCGGGAGGACGGCGTTCGCGGGGTTCGTTTCGCGCAGACCCTGTTCGAGGATTACAGCACCGGCTGGATGAATTCGCCGACCGCGCTGGAGTGCTGGCGAACGGCAGCCGATCTCGGCGTGCCCGTGGCGATCATCTTCTACCGGCTGCATCTGCCCTGGACGCTGCCGGCGCTGAAGTTCGTCGTGGAGCGCTTCCCGACGCTGAAGGTGATCATCGACCATGTCGGCACGCCGCACACCGCGTCCACGCCCGAGATGGGCAAATATCGGGCGAACGGGTTCGACGCGACCTTGCCCGGCGCACCGGATTACGGAATCGACGCGACGATCGCGATGTTCGAAAGGATGCCCAACGTGCACTTCAAGTTCACCGAGATCGTGCTCGATCGCCTGGCCGATCAGGGCCTTGAGCCGGCAACATTCGTCCGGCTGCTTGCCGATCGCTTCGGCGCGGAGCGGCTGATGTGGGGTTCGGACCTTGGGCAAAGCGAGAAGAGCTATGAGACCAAGGCGGCGATGGCGCGCGATGCCGGAAGCGCGCTGAGCGCCACCGAGCGCAGCCAGTTCCTGCACGACACCGCAGCGCGGGTGTACGCCCGATGAGCGGCGGCGGTCCCGCGGAGCCCGGCCCGGTCCAGGCCAATGTAACCGAGATCGCGGTCGGCCGCATGCTCGACGACATGCGGTCGGTTCGCCTGATCTATGTCGCGCCGCTGCTGCTCGGCTTCATCATGCTGTTCGATTCCTGGGATAGCGCGGCGATCGCCTATGTCATGCCGGCGTTGGTGAAGGAGTGGCATCTGACGCCGGTCGCGATGGGATCGCTGATGTCGGCTGGCTATGCCGGGCAGTTCGTCGGTGCGGTAACCCTCGGCATCCTGGCGGAGCGCTTCGGGCGCATGCCAGTCTTCCTCGTGTCGATGACGATCATGTGCCTGCTGGCGATCGGCTGCGCCCTGTCGCCGGACTATCATACCCTGTTCGCAATGCGGCTGGTGCAAGGGGTGATGATCGGCGGTGCGCTGCCGGTGACGATCACCTATATCAACGAGCTTGCACCGACGCGCATTCGCGGCCGCTATTTCGCGACCTTCCAGTTTCTGTGCATGGCCGGCTACGCAGCCGCTTCGATCTCGAGCGCCTATATCATCCCAAATCTCGGCTGGCGCTGGCTGTTCGGGCTGGGCGCGGCGCCGCTCGTCCTGTTGCCGCTGGTCGTCATGCTGTTGCCGGAATCGCCCCGCTGGCTGGCGCGCAGCGGAAGGGTCGACGATGCCAATCGAGCCCTGGAGAAGCTCGGCGGGGAAGTCGTCGCGCTGCCGGTCGAGCCTGTCGTCAAGAGCGCGGCGCCAGTCGTTAAGGCAGCGCCGACCAAGGCCACGGCCTTGTTCTCGAGCGAGTATCGCCAGCGCACGATCATCGTGATCGCCATGTGGTTCGCGACCTCGTTCGCCAGTTTCGGACTAACCACCTGGGTGCCGTCGATCTACGTCACCGTGTTTCACATCCCGGTGGCACAGGCACTGGGGTATTCGGCGATTGCGAGCACGGTCTTCCTGTTCGTTTCCCCGTTCGTCGGGACGGTTATCGATCGGTTCGGGCGGCGCCCGCCGGCGATTGCCGTGACGCTGATCGCATCGATCGCACTGCTCGGCCTGGCCGTCTATCATCCCGAGAACACGAACCTGCTGGTCGCGATGGTGGTGACCGGGCAGATCGCGATCTTCGTCGGTTCGATGATCCTCTGGCCCTATACGGCGGAGATCTACCCGACGCGCGTACGGGCGCTAGGCCTCGGCACGGTCAGCTCGACCGCGCGCTTCGCGTCGATGTTCACGCCCTTGCTGGTGGGCGGCATCCTGGCGAGCGGCGGATCGATCAAGATCGTCTTTGCGACCTTCGGCCTGTGCGCGCTGACGGCGCTCATCCTGTGGGTCACCGCGACGCGCGAGACTGCACGAAAGAGTCTCGACGCGCTGTGAGGGGTTCGGCTCCGGCGCGGAGCCGGGGCCCACCCACGACGCTAGACACGAAAAAGCCGGGCGCGTCTGACGCGCCCGGCTTTTCTACGCTCAGTCCAGTTTCAGACGGTGCCTTCCGGAAGCGGATATTCCTCCGCGTTGAGCACCCAGCCCGGCTGCTTCGAGAAGTCGGCGCGGGGTGGAGAAAAGATGTCGACCAGCTGGTTCCGCTCGGCCGACCAGGTGGAGGTGTGGATCACCTGCGCTGGAATGACGGTCACTGACGGCGATCCCACCTCGGCATGTACGTCGTCGCGCCAGCTGTTCATGTCGACCGACCAGGGCCAGCGCATATGGTGCGCCCATTCGCCCTCAAGCGCGAGCGAGCATTGCTCGAAATCGTCATGGTGGTGCGGGGAGACCTTGGTCCTGTCGCGCGGGCCGATCGAGGCCGGCGGCATGTTCACCATCATGTTGGTGCTGCGCCAGATGCGGCCGAACCTGCCCGGTTGCGGCGCCACCTCGAGCGAATAGACGCGGATCCTGAAGCCGCCGACCGGCTCGGGCCAATCGGCGAGCGGCGGGATGTTGCCGTGCTGCTCGGCATAGCCATCCGCATTTGCGCACTTGGCGACGAGATCGGGCGAGCGCGTGGTGAAGATGCGCACCAGCTTGCCGCCCTCCGGCAGTTCGATCCGGCTGTCGCCCGGCGGCATGATGATCAGGGCGTAGCCGTCGGTCATCTCGCGCTGTGCGCCCGCCGACAGGATCGCAGGCGTTTTGGGATAGGCGAGCAGCACCATGAACTCGTCGACCTGGGCGGTCCGTTCGAACACTGCGCCGGGAGCCGCCTCGCTATAGGCGATGATGAAATTCTGCCCGCGCGTGTACCAGGTCCGCCCCCCGGCATCGTCGTCGACGGGCGGATCCTTGTAGAACAGGCCGTATTCGGCATCGAACAGCTGTGATCCGGCCGGTTTCGCCGCAGCGGTCGGTGCCAGTGCGGAGCGAAGATCGTTCTTGTCGTACATCGCTAAGGTCCTTCTTGCGTAGCCAGTCCGTCTGCCCCGCTTCCCGGCCGGATCACAATAATATTGGTGCGACGACGATATCCGGAAATGCAGGCTAGAAGTTCGTCCGCACACCAACCTTGAAGTAGCGCCCGATCGGATCGAAGTTGAGCGGGTTGCCGATCAGGCGCAGCTGTTCGGGCTGCCCCTTGTCGAACACGTTGTTGATGCTGGCATAGAGTTCGAACATGCCGCGCCCGCCCTCGCTGCCGGTCTTGATCCGGATCGCGCCGTTCAGGTCGAGATAGAAGCGCGCATCGACATGGTTGATGTTCGCGCTGTTCGGGTTGTTGATGTCATAGCCATCCTGGTCCGGGCCGATCTTGGTCGGATCGAGAATGCCGCGCGGGATGTAGCGGCCATGCGCGGCAACCTGCCAGCCGGGCTGCGAATAGCTCACGACGCCGTCGAGCTTCCAGCGCGGCACGCCCTGGATGTTGGTCACCGATCCGCTGTTGCCGGTCACATTGTCGAGCTGAGTCACCAGGCCGGTGGCGCCGATCGTCGAAAGATCGACGACATAATTGCCGTTCACCTGGAAGGCGAGATTGCCGCTCAGCAGCGGGACGCTGTAGTCCATAACCAGTTCGAAGCCCTCGGCATGGAGCTGGCTGAGATTCTGGTAGGTCGAGAACACGGTGTTGATCGAGCCGTTCGGATTGAAGGTGAGCAGGTTGCACAGGATGTTCTGCTGCTTGCAGGCCGTAGCGATCGCCGGGCCGGTCAGGGAATCGATCGCCCCCTTCACCTTGATGTCGTAATAATCGATCGACAGGTTGAAACGACGGATGAAGCTGGGCCGGAGGACGATGCCGGCCGTGAAAGTGTCGCCCTTTTCCAGTTCCAGATTGGGATTGCCGCCAGTCACGACGCTCTGCGAGGTCGTGCCGCCGAAGAAGGGATCGGCGAGCGGAAGCGCGATCGTCACCGAATTCGGGCTCGATTCCAGCGCGGTGGGCGCCCGGATGTCGCGCGAGCGCGTGACTCGGAAGGTCAGGTCGGAGATCGGGCTGTAGACTGCGCCGACCTTCCAGGTCGTTGCATTGCCGAACGGATCATAATGCGTCCGCCGGACGGCGCCGTCGATGTCGAGTGACTTGCCGAGCGCCGAATCCTTCAGCAGCGGGATGCCGGCCTCGAGATAGCCTTCGATCACCGACGTCTTGGTATAGGGAAGCGCGCTCGTTTGGGCGGACAGGAACAGGCCGGCGACCGTATTGGCGTCGGCGGTGCCGACCGCGGTGTCGCGGCGCCATTCGCCGCCGAGCGCGACCTTGACCGGCCCGGCCCAGGTGTTGAACGGCGAACCGCGCAGGTTGATCGACGCCGTATGCTGCTGGAACGTGCGGGTTTGATATTCGGGCACGATATAGCGGTTGATCGCAGCCTGGCTGACGCTGTTATAGCCGAACAGGTTGATCGGAATGCACCCGTTCGTCGGGTTGGTCAGGGTCGAGCGGCAGATGGGTGTCCCCGCGGCAATGCCGGGAAGGCCCGCCGGCGCGGAGATCGCATCCAGCGCGTTGTTCCATTCCTTGAGGCGGTTGTTCGGATCATCGACCCGGGCGTTGACCCGGCCATAGGTGTAGGAGAGATCGCCGACCCAGCTCTGGAACAGCTCGGCCTTCAGGCCGAGCGCGCCGCGATAGGTATTGAGCGTGCTGGTCGCCTTGTTCAGCCCTTCGATCGCGTAGCTGGAAGAATTGACCAGGATCTTCGTGATCGCAGGATCAGCCGCCAGGATCGTCGCGCGGGTCGCAGGCGAGAGATAGGGGTTGTTGATGTCGAGCGACACCGGCCCGTCAAGCGGCGAGGATGCCTGGGCCGGGCCGCCGACGACGTGCGAATAGATGAACTCCGCCGACGCAGTGACCGAATCCGACAGCTCATAGTCGCCGTGCACGATGCTGGAGTAATGCTTGGTCGGCACCGTCAGCGGCAGCGGGCTGAGCCCCAGCAGATAGGGCTGGGTAGGATCGTCGCCCTGCTGCAGCAGGCCGCTCAGGAAATTGCCGAACTGATACGGAATGAGGTTGCCGTTCGAATCGAACTGCTTGCCGCGCAGCGCCGCTGGCAGCGAGGTCGCTCCGGTATTGAGGAGCTGCTGCCCCAGCGTAATGACGCCGCCGCTGCCGTTGGGCTTGGTCGCGCCGGTCAGAATGCCGTTCTCGTTGTAGACGAAGCGGACATTGTCGAGGACCAGCGTTGCCGGCAGGCCATTGGTGCTGGTTCGCGTCGTCGCGTTGTAACCTGGGTTCGGCACGTAATTGGTGTATCGGCGGCACCATTCGCGCTCTTCGCACGGGCCGATGCCGCTTTCCCTGGAATATTCGAAGGCGGCGACGATGTGGCCGCGACCACCGGCGAAATCGGTGCCGCCAGCGACAGCCGCGTAGAAGGTCTGGGCATCGCCGCGCTCGCTGATGCCCGAGCTGATGTCGGTCTTGATGCCGGTAAACTTGTTGTCGATGATCAGATTGACCACGCCGGAAACGGCGTCCGCACCATAAGCGGCCGACGCGCCGCCCGTGACGACTTCGGCCCGCTTCACCAGGATCGTGGGGATGCTGTTGATGTCGACGGTGCCGTTGTCGCTGCTGCCGACGAAGCGGCGGCCGTCGAGCAGGGTCAGCGTGCGCGTCGCGCCCAGGCCGCGAAGATCGAGCGTGCGCGCACCGATATTGCCCGAGACCCGGAAGAAGTTGGAAGCCGGCGTGTTGATCGCGCGGAACGACGGTATCTGGTTGAGGGCCTCGCCGATATTCTGGATGCCCAGCGTCTTGAGGCGCTCTTCGCCGACGACATTGACTGGCGTCGGCGCGTCATATCCGGCGCGCCCGAGACGCGACCCAGTGACGACGATCTCCTGTTCGGCGGCGGCCGCTTCGGCCGGGGGCGTCTGGTCGGCGGGTTCGCCCGCCACAGCTGGCTGCTGCTGGGCCGGCGGCGCGGCGGCGATCTGCGCCAGCGCGGACGGACCCTGCATGACCGCGGCGAGCGCGATCGCCGTGCCCGATGCACGGAGCAGGAACGTAAACCGGGTATTAGCCATGTCGATCACCCCCTCAAAAAGCGAGCGGCATGCCACCCTGATAATGGGCGATCTTTGCTCGTCTCGTTTGGTACCGGTATCTTTTCTGGGGCATTCGAGTCAATGGCTGCGGGTGGTGCGGATGCGCTGAATCACACCGATAAGCATACGAATTTGAGCTCCTGGTAGTCCTCAAGACCATAGTGGGAGCCTTCACGGCCCAGGCCCGACGATTTCACCCCGCCAAAGGGTGCGACTTCCGTCGAGATGAGGCCGGTATTGACCCCGACGATCCCGGCCTCGATCGCCTCGGCGACACGCCATACCCGGCTCAGGTCGCGCGCGTAGAAATAGGCGGCGAGGCCGAATTCGCTGGCGTTGGCGAGGGCGATCGCCTCCGCTTCATGGTCGAAGCGGATGACCGGGGCGAGCGGCCCGAACGTCTCTTCGCGCTGCACCAGCATGTCAGGCGTCACGTCGCGCAGCACGGTCGGCTCGAAAAAGCGCCCGCCGAGCGTCGATGCGCCGCCGCCGAGGAGCACACTCGCCCCCTTGCCGACCGCATCGGCGATATGCCGTTCCACCTTCGCCATGGCAGCGGCGTTGATCAGCGGACCGATCGTCACGCCCTCCGCGGTGCCCGGGCCGACCGATAATCGCGCCACCGCCGCGACCAGCCGCTCGACGAACGCATCGTAAACTGCCGCCTGGACATAGAGGCGGTTCGCGCAGACGCAGGTCTGGCCGGCGTTGCGGAATTTGGACTGGATCGCGCCCTCGACCGCCGCATCGATATCGGCATCGTCGAACACGATGAAAGGCGCGTTGCCGCCGAGTTCGAGGCTCATCTTCTTCACGGTCGGCGCGGCGCCCTGCATCAGCTTGATGCCGACCGCGGTCGAACCGGTGAAGCTGATCTTGCGCACGATGCCGCTCTCCAGCAGCGCACCGCCAATCTCCTGCGCGTCGCCGGTGACGATGTTGAGCAAGCCTGCCGGGAGCCCCGCTTCTTCAGCGAGCCCGCCGAGCGCCAGGGCACTGAACGGTGTCAGCTCGGACGGCTTGACGACCACGCCGCACCCCGCAGCAAGCGCCGGCGCAATCTTGCGCGCGATCATCGCGCTCGGGAAGTTCCACGGCGTGATCGCGCCGACCACGCCGACCGGCTGCTTCATCACCAGCAGCCTCTTGTCGGCCATATGGCCGGGGATGATGTCGCCATAAGCGCGCCTGGCTTCCTCGCCGAACCATTCGAAGAAGGATGCAGCATAGGCGATTTCGCCCCGCGCCTCGGCCAGTGGCTTGCCCTGTTCCTCGGTCAGCAGGCGCGCGAGCGGGTCGACATTGGCCAGCATCAGATCGGCGATCCGACGCAGGATCTGCGCGCGTTCCTTGGCGGGGCGCGCCGCCCAGGGCGCCATTGCGCGCTGCGCCGCCAGGATGGCGCGTTCGGTCTCAACCGCGCCGAGCGACGGTACCCGGCCGATCACCGCGCAGGTCGCCGGATCGTCCACGTCGATCCAGCGGTCGGCGGTGACCCAGGCGCCGTCGATCAGGCAAGCCTCGCGGCGGAGCGCCGTTTCGTAACGCGGCCGGCGGGGCGCGGAAGCTTCGGCGGACGGGACAGGAGCTGAGTTCATGGTCATGCTTCCGACATATGATCTAGGCCAAAATTCGATGGTCATCGGGCGGGCTTGTAACGCCCCGCGCTTGCATCACGCTTCCTCTCCCGTCTAGATACCGGTCACAAATTCGGTTGGTCGGCGCGTCGGCAACACCGCGAAATTAGAGATTGGGAGAGCGATGAAGCTGTTGCGTGTAGGGCCGCTGAATGCGGAAAAGCCGGCGGCGCTCGATGGTGCGGGCGTGCTGCGCGATCTTTCGGCGCATGTGGGCGATATCGATGGCGAGACGCTGTCGCCGGCTGGCCTTGCGGCGCTGGCGCGCATCGACCTTGCGACGCTCCCGGCGATCGAAGGGGCGCCGCGGATCGGCGCCTGCATCGCACGCCCAGTCAATTTCCTGTGCATCGGGCTGAACTATGCCGATCACGCGGCGGAAGCCGGCGTACCGATACCCGATGAACCGATCATGTTCCTGAAGTCGCTGGGCGCGATCTGCGGACCCAATGACGATGTGCTCATCCCGCGCGGATCGAGCAAGACCGACTGGGAAGTCGAACTCGGCGTCGTGATCGGCACGAAGGCGAGTTATATCTCGGCAGACGAAGCGATGGATCATGTCGCCGGTTATTGCGTGGTCAATGATGTCAGCGAACGGGCCTTCCAGGTCGAGCGCGGCGGTACATGGGACAAGGGCAAGGGCTGCGACACTTTCGGCCCGATCGGGCCCTGGCTGGTCACCGCTGACGAGATTGCCGATCCGCAGGACCTGAAGATGTGGTGCGACGTCGATGGCGAGCGGATGCAGGACGGCAATACCCGTACGATGATCTTCGATGTGCGTACCGTCGTCGCTTATGCCAGCCAGTTCATGACCCTCTATCCGGGCGACATCATCGCGACGGGCACGCCGCCGGGCGTCGGCCTCGGCATCAAGCCCGAGCCGCGATATCTGAAAGCCGGCCAGTCGATGGCGGCCGGCATCGCCGGAATGGGCGAACAGAGCCAGCGGCTGGTGCAGGCATGATGAATATGACGCACGCAATGTGCCCCTCGGCCTGCAGCAAGATCGGGGGCGACAATGCTTGATGCTTCGAAGGTTGCGGTGATCGCTGGGGTCGGCGAAACGCCGGTCGGGCGGCTGACCGGCACCAATTCGATCGAACTGCACGTCCAGGCGGCGAAGCTGGCGATCGACGATGCCGGCATCGACAAGGGGCTGATCGACGGCCTTTTGACGTCCGGTGCGTTCCTTGACGACAATATCCGCCACCACATCATCATCGCCGAAAATCTGGGCATTTATTGCAAGACCCTGTGCGACACGTTGCGCACGGGCGGCCAGAGCTGGTGCCACGGGCTGCAGATGGCCCAATGGGCGATCCAGGCGGGGCGCTGCCGCGCGGTGCTGCTGGTCGGCGGCGATACGCTGCTGAGCTCGATTCCGACCGGCAAGGGGCTGGGCGCCTATACCGATTACGGCGCGCACTCGATGGAATTCGAGACACCGTTCGGGGTGCACGTGCCGGGCTTCTACGCCTTGCTCGCGGCACGGCACATGCACGAATTCGGCACCACCTCGGAGCAGTTGGCGGCGATCGCGGTCGCGTGCCGCCGGCATGCCTCGCTCAACCCCGCGGCGCAGAAGCGCGATCCGATCACGATCGCGGACGTGCTCAATTCGCGGATGGTGGCCGATCCGCTGCACCTGCTCGATTGTTCGCTGATCTCGGACGGGGGGCACGCGATGCTGGTCACCTCGCTGGAAATGGCGCGCGACCTGAAGCGAACGCCGATCCGCCTCGCCGGACTGGGCCAGGCGCAATCCTATTATCATATGGGGCATCTCGCGACGGCGGTCGGCGCGCCGCCGGAGATGGCGCGGCACCACGATCTTACGCACACGGTGCAGCCGGTCGCGGCGAAGCAGGCGTTCGAGGAAGCGGGGATCACCCCCGCCGATGTCGATGTCGCCGAGCTCTATGACAGCTTCACCATCACTGCCCTGCTCCAGCTGGAGGATCTCGGCTTCTGCAAGAAGGGCGAGGCCGGGCCGTTCGCCGAAGGCGGGCGGCTTGAGCTGGGCGGGGAGCTGCCGATCAACACGCATGGCGGCATGCTGTCCTACGCGCATCCCGGCGCAACCGGCGGCATGGCGCACATCGTCGAAGCGGTGCGCCAGTTGCGCGGCGAATGCGGCGACCGGCAGGTGGTGGATTGCGAGGTCGCCCTCGCCACCAATGTCAGCGCCGTCAGTTCGACCCACTCAGTCGCCGTGCTGACTCGTTAAGGACCGCCAAAATGTCCCGCACCTTCCCCCGGCCGACCAAGATCTCAGCGCCGTTCTGGGCCGCCTGTCACGAGCGCGTGTTCCAGATGCAGCGCTGCGGCGATTGCGAGCGCTTCGTGTGGTTTCCGATGTACATGTGCCCGCATTGCGGCGGCACCGAGCTGCACTGGACCGAGCTCAGCGGGCGCGGCACGGTCTATTCGCGCAGCCTGGTGATCAATCCGGTCAGTGCGGCCTCGGCGCCCCCCGGGCCGCTGATGGTGGCCCTGGTCGAACTCGACGAAGGCCCGGTGATGATGACCAATATCGTCGGCGAAGGAGCCGAGGACGTCGCGATCGGCGAACGCGTGACATTGGTCTTCCAGCAGGTCAGCGATGACGTGACCCTGCCGGTGTTCGAACGCGCGGCGGGAGTGTGACGATGCGAGCGATCGAGACCGTGCAGTTGCACGAGGAATGTCTTGGCGAAGCAATCGATGCCGCCGCCGCGCGCTGGGGCGACGCGATCGGCTGGGTGTTCGAGGACCGCGAAGTCTCGTTCAACGCGATGCGCGACGGCACCGATGCAGCGGCGCGCGCGCTGATCGCCGATGGTGTGGGCGAGGGCGACGTGGTCGCCCTGTGGATGCCCAACCGCCTCGAATTCGCGCATGTGCAGTTCGCCTGCGCCAGGATCGGTGCGGTGGCGGTCTCGATCAACACGCGCTTCCGCGATTTCGAGGTCGCGCACATGCTGGGCGAGTGCGAAGCGTCGGTCCTGATCATGGTCGAAACCTTCCTTAAGCACGATTATGTCGCGCTGCTGGACGAGATCGGCGCGAACCTGGCCGATCCGGCAAACGGCAAATTCCCGAACCTGCGCAGCGTGGTCAGCGTGTCCGCCGCGCCGAACCACCGGCTACGATCGTGGAAGGATTTCCTTGCAGCCGGCAAGGCGGTAGCCCCTCAGGCGCTGGCGGCGCGCGAACGCGCGCGTCGTTATGACGAACCGATCCTGATCCAATATACCTCGGGCACTACCGCGGCGCCCAAGGGCGCGCTGCTCAATCACCGCTATGTGCTGAACGTCGGCAACGAACTGTTCGCCAATATGGGGGTGGGCGAAGGCGATCCGGTGCTGAATACCCAGCCCTTCTATCACATCGGCGGCTCCTGCGGCGCGCTGCCGACGCCGCTGACGCTGGGCTGCCGGATGGTGATCCCGGAATTCTACGATGCCGAACGGGTGATGCAGCTGATCGAACGCGAGCGCTGCATCGCGCGGACGGGTTTTGCCGCGATGTACATCATGGAAATGGCGCATCCGAGCTTCGGCACATATGATCTCAGCAGCGTGCAGTCCGGCTGGTGCAGCGGCACGCAGGAGATGCTGGAGAAGGTACGCGAGGCGATGGGCATTCCCGGCCTGATGCTGACCTACAGCTCGACCGAAGTCGGCGGCACCGGCAGTCGCGCGACTGATCCGTGGGAGCAGCGCTCGACCTCCGCCGGGCGTCCTCTCGCCGGGACCGAGCTGAAGATCATCGATCCCGAAACCGGCGAGACGCTGCCCGCCAATGTCCAGGGCGAGATCCTGATGCGCGGCTGGTGGCAGATGAACGGCTATCTCAAGCAGCCCGAGCAGACCGCCAAGGCAATCGACCGCGATGGCTGGTCGCACACCGGAGATCGCGGCTTCGTCGACGATATCGGCTGCCTGCATTTCGTCGGACGCTTCAAGGACATGCTCAAGGTGGGCGGCGAGAACGTCTCGGCGGAGGAAGTCGAGGGATTCCTGCTGACGCACCCCGCGATCAAGCAGGTGGCGGTGATCGGCGCGCCCGATCCGAGGCTCGACGAAGTGCCGATGGCGGTGGTCGAACTGGCCGAGGGCGCGCATCTGACCGCCGACGAACTCATTGCCTTCTGCTCGAGCCGGATGGCGAATTTCCGCGTACCGCGCCATGTCCGCTTCGTCACCGACTGGCCGATGACCGGCAGCGGCAAGATCATGAAGCCGAAACTGCGCGAGCAATATCTGGAAGAACTGGCCCAGTGAGCAATGCACCCGACCTTGTGGCCGAAGCCGCGCGCCCGATCGCGGACGGGGTTCGTAAATCGCCGATGGACATCCTGGGCGGGCTGCTCGGTCAGATCGACCTGCCGATCGACGCCGGCGGCGGCACGGTGTCGATCGAAGGCGACGATCCGATCGTCGACAGCCGCTTCCGTCCCGGTGCCGCCGCCGCCGCTGCGCTCGCGGCGCAGGGGCTGGGCGTCGCCGCGATCTGGAAGGCACGCACCGGGATCTCACAGGACGTCAGCGTGGAGGCGCGTCGCGCCGCGGTGCCGGGGCTGCGCACGATCAATTTCATGCGCCAGAACGGTCACGCGCATGACCTGTTTCCGCGCTCCACCAAATCCTTCACCGATTTCTTCCCGACCAAGGATGGCAAGCAACTCTATCTGCTGCGCACCACGCTCTATGTTGAAAACCTGATCGGTACGCTCGAACTGCTCGGCTGCAACTACGACGCGCAATCCATGGCGCGTGCGGTCGCCAAATGGGACGCGCTCGAGCTCGAGGAAGCGCTCGCCGAGCGTCGCCTGATCGGTGTCGTCGCCCGGCCGCACGAGGAGTGGCTGGCGCATCCCCAGGGCCGGTGGCTGGCCGCGCGACCGCCAGTCGAGATCGAAAAGATCGGCGACAGCGCACCCGAGCCGCTGCTGCCCGCCGCGCGCCCGCTGGCAGGCGTTCGCGTGCTGGATTTCACGCACATCCTCGCCGGACCCGTCACTGCGCGCATGCTGGCGGAGCAGGGCGCCGACACGCTCCATGTATCGGCGCAGCACCAGATGGATCCGATGCGGCTCGGCATCGACACCGGCGCCGGCAAGCGCTCGACGCATCTCGACATCGATCATCCGGGCGATCTGGCGACGCTTCGCCGGCTGGCCGAAGACGCCGACATCTTCGTTCAGTCCTGGCGCCCGGGCAGCATCGACAAGCGCGGGCTCTCGCCCGAGGCGCTGGCGGAGCGGCGGCCGGGCATCATATACGTCTCGGTCAGCGCTTATGGCGCGGGCGGCCCTTGGGCCGATCGCGCGGGCTATGAACCGGTCGGCCAGGCGGCGTGCGGGCTGGTGCTGGAGGAAGGATCGGCCGACAAGCCCCGGCTGGCGGTAACGGGGACGCTCAACGATTATCTCGCGGCCTATCTTGGCGCTGCCGGGACGATGGCGGCGCTGTTGCGGCGCTCGCGCGAGGGCGGCAGCTATCATGTGAAGGTCTCGCTGACCCGAACCTCGATGTGGATGCAGGAAATCGGTCGCCTGCCGCACGTCGAATGGCCCGAGCGCGACATCCCGATGGAGGCGCGGCCGAGCGACCTG
Source organism: Parasphingomonas zepuensis (assembly GCF_036663735.1). NCBI lineage: Bacteria > Pseudomonadati > Pseudomonadota > Alphaproteobacteria > Sphingomonadales > Sphingomonadaceae > Parasphingomonas > Parasphingomonas zepuensis. Next base: position 63,213 of record NZ_JAXOJO010000007.1, read on the forward strand.
ATGACGATGCAGAGCCCGTTCGGGATGATCACCATCCCCGGACCGATCACGCAATATTCACGGACTCCGGGCTATTTCGATCGCCCGCCCGAGCCGTTCGGCGCTTCGTTGCCGGGCTGGCTGCCCGAGCCGCGTGGCTGATCCATGCGCCGCCTGACGATCAGCTTCGACAATGGGCCGACACCGGGCGAAACCGAAAAGGTGCTCGATGCGCTGGCGTCACGCGACGTGCTGGCCAGCTTCTTCGTGGTGGGCGAGGAACTGGCCAAACCGGGCGCGCGCGTGTGCCTGGAGCGTGCGAAGGCCGAGGGGCACTGGATCTGCAACCACACGCTGACGCACGGCGCACCTTTGGGCGCCGATGAAGATGAGGGCCGCGTGGCGCGCGAGGTCGGCGAAGCGCAGGCCCTGCTGGGGGATCTTTCGCATCCGTATCGCTTCTTCCGGCCCAATGGCGACGGCAGTTTCGGCAAGCATCTGCTGAGCGCGTCGGCCGTGCGCTATCTGGAGGCGGGGGGCTATACGGTCGTCACCTGGAACAATGTGCCGGGCGACTGGATCGATCCCAAGGCGGCCTGGGGCGATCGCGCCATCGCCACGGCGGAGACGCAGGACTGGTCGTTGGTGGTGATCCATGATTTCCTGGTCGGGCCGATGATCGAGACGCTGACCGGCTTCATCGACGCGGCGCGCGACCGCGGGTTCGAGATCGTGCAGGATTTTCCGCCCAGTTGCGTGCCGATGCTCCGCGGCCAGAGTGCATCGCACATCGTCGATGTCGCGAGGCTCTGAAGTGACGGACGGCCGCATCGATACCGTCGATCCGGACTCGCAAGTGGTGCTCGACATGGTCGCCGCGTCGGGTCGGCCGCCGCTGCACGAGGCCGGTGTCGCGACGGCGCGTGAAGGCATGCGCGCCTCGCGTCTTCTGCTCGGCGCGACGCCGCCAAAGACGCTCGTGCGCGATCTCGCCGCACCCGGGCCGGGCGGCGCGATACCGATCCGGCTGTACCGACCGCTCGGGCTGCCGTCTGATCACCAGGTGCCGCTGCTCGTTTATTTCCACGGCGGCGGCTGGGTGCTCGGCGACATCGAGACGGGGGATGCGTTCTGCGCATCGCTGGCGGACCGCATCGGCATCGCCGTCGCAGCGGTCGACTATCGTCTCGCGCCCGAAAACCCGTTTCCGGCGGCGGTCGAGGACAGCGTCGCCGCGCTCGACTGGCTGGTCGCGAACGCAGCGGAGCTTGGCCTGCACGCCGATCGCGTGGCGGTGGCCGGCGATTCGGCTGGCGGCACGCTGGCGGCTGTATGTGCGCTTCACGCGCGGGATCGCGGAGGTCCGGCGCTGCGGGCACAGATCCTGCTGTATCCGGTGACCGATCTTGCGATGGCCAGCGACTCGTATCGCCGCAACGCCAACGGTTACATGCTGACGGCGGACACGATGCGTTGGTTCATCGAACAATATCTGGCCGGTGCCGACGGGAATGACTGGCGCGCCTCACCGTTGCGCGCGGAGCGGGTTGACGGTGTCGCGCCGGCGCTGATCGTCACCTGCGGCTTCGATCCGCTATGTGACGAGGGTGCAGCCTATGCCGCGCGGCTGGCAGCCGCTGACGTGCCCACGCGCCATCTTCCTTACCCGCGCCAGGTCCACGGCTTCGCGATGTGGGGCAAGGCGGCGCGCGATGCCGAGACGCTGCTGTGCCAGGTGGCGGACGAGTTGCGGGAGCGGCTTTCGTGAGGTGAGGAAGACCGTATCGGCGGTAAACGCGTTTTCGGGGATCCGCGCGATCGATCCGTAGCGTTCGCCAATTTATTCACCGCGGCGCGCTCGTTTTCGACGAACCGATCGGTCACCCGCCAATGGCGATGGTCCTGCTGGTAATTTCACAGCGAAGATCCGCGCTCGGCGGCCAGCTGCCCGTCGGAAATATACCCTCAGATATGCTGAAATCACGACACGCGCTGCGCATCTTGGGATTTAATCCCATGGAAAACCGCGCTTTTTGGCGGTTTTCTCGACTCAATCTCCCCGTGGGGAGAAAATGGTGCCCAGAAGAGGACTCGAACCTCCACGGCCTTGCGACCGCCAGCACCTGAAGCTGGTGCGTCTACCAATTCCGCCATCTGGGCACGGGGTAGGGGGCGCGCCTTAGGGGACGCTCGTGCGGCTTGTCAACACGCGCCTCGCTGGGGCAAGGGGGCCGCTCACGAAAGGCAAGGCACGCAGGCATGAAGAACAGGCTGGTTACGCTGATCGGCGGCGGAGGATTTCTCGGTCGCTACGTCGCGCAGGAATTGCTTGCGGCCGGCGCACGGGTGCGAATCGCCCAGCGCGATCCGCGCGAGGCGCTGTTCCTCAAGCCGCTCGGCGGCCTTGGCCAGTCGCAGTTCGTCGCGGTCGATGTGCGCAAGCCCGATTCGGTCGCGCGCGCCGTCCAGGGCGCCGATGCGGTGGTTAACCTGGTGGGCCTGCTCAAGGGCGATTTCGATGCGGTGCATGTCGGCGGCGCGCGCGCGATCGCCGAGGCCGCTCGCGCGGCCGGTGTCCGGGCGCTGGTGCACATCTCGGCGATCGGGGCCGATCCCGCGAGCACCTCAGCTTATGGCCGCTCCAAGGGCGAGGGGGAACTGGCCGTGCGGGAGGCCTTCCCCGCAGCGACGATCCTGCGCCCCTCGATCATGTTCGGGCGTGAAGACCAGTTCGTGAATCGCTTCGCCGCAATGGTCGGCGCGATGCCGGTCGTGCCGGTGCTGCGCGCCGGAACGAAGTTTCAGCCAGTCTATGTGACGGATGTCGCCCAAGCGGTGGTGAAGGCGCTCGGTGACGAAGCCGTGCGGGGCCGGACGTTCGATCTGGCTGGTCCCGACATCCTGTCCATGGGGGATCTGATCCGCTGGATCGCCGGGGCGATCGGGCGCGAGCCGACGATCGTCGAGCTTCCCGACATGGTCGGCGGGCTGATCGCGATGGGCGGGTTCCTGCCCGGCGCGCCGATCACGCGCGATCAGTGGCTGATGCTGCAGACGGACAATGTCGCTGCGTCAGGCAGCGATGGCCTGGCGGCGTTCGGTATCAAGGCGACCCCGCTGGACGCCGTCGCCCCGGGCTGGCTCGTCCGCTACCGCCGCAACGGCCGGTTCGGAACGCGCGCCGCGGCGTGAGCTCACTATCATCTGCCGGGTAATCGTATCGCGGCGGGCGCCGCAACAGGGGGAATGCGCGTGGATCTGATCATCATCATCCTGCTCGGCATCGTCGAAGGGGTGACCGAGTTCCTCCCCGTCTCTTCGACCGGGCATCTCATCCTGGCCGGTCGGCTGTTCGGCCTGCCCCAGGCCGATGCGACCTTCGATATCGTGATCCAGCTCGGGGCGATCCTCGCGGTGGTGGTGCTGTTCTGGGGGCGCTTCATGGGCGTCCTGCGCGGCCTTCTGAAGCGGGATCCGGCGGCGATCAGCTTCACCCGCAACGTCCTGCTCGGCTTTCTGCCCTCGGCGATTGTCGGAGCCATCGCCTATGGCGCGATCAGGGCAGTGCTCGAAGCACCGTTGATCGCGCCGGTCGTCGTGGCGATTGCCCTGATTGTCGGCGGTATACTCATCCTGATCATCGAACGGCTGGCCAAGCGCGTGACCACCGTCTCGGTGGAGACGATGACCTGGGGCATCGCGCTGGCTATTGGCCTGGTCCAATGCATCTCGATGATTCCCGGCATCAGCCGCTCCGGCGCGACGATCATGGGCGCCTTGATGCTCGGCGTGGATCGGGAGACGGCGGCCGAATACAGCTTCTTCCTCGCAATCCCCACCATGCTCGGTGCGACCACGCTGGCGCTGTACAAGGGACGGCACGAACTTGGCGACGCGCATCTCACCGCGATCGCGATCGGGTTCGTGGTGTCGTTCATCGTTGCCCTTGCGGTAATCCGCTGGTTCGTCACCTTCGTGGGCAAGCACGGCTTTGCACCTTTTGCCTGGTATCGAATCATCGTTGGCAGCGCGGCTCTCGCATGGCTGCTAATTTAGTACCGTAACGGTCTTAAATGAGGCGGTTGAAACGTCAGCAACTAACTGCAAGATGGTAAGAGAGCCGATATAGGGCAGCTATGCTGTCCTATATGGCGGATTCAGCGTGACAGTTCGTCATAAACTGGCTATCAACGCGTTCGGTTTTTTGCGGGGCGCGACGATGGCGAACGACAGCACATTGAAATTTGTGGACCGGGCGCAGGCATATCCCGGCAAGCGCCCGGCGCAGCCGCGCGCCGAGGACTTTCGGGAAATCGCTGATCGTTATGCGCCGCTCGCCGCCGAGGAGCAGGCCGGGCGCTGCTCGCAATGCGGCGTTCCCTATTGTTCGGTGCATTGCCCGCTGCACAACCATATCCCCGACTGGCTCCGCCTGACGGCAGAGGGCAGGCTGCGTGAGGCTTATGAGCTGAGCAACGCCACCTCGACCATGCCCGAGATCTGCGGTCGCATTTGCCCGCAGGACCGGTTGTGCGAGGGCAATTGCGTGATCGAATTCTCCGGCCACGGCGCGGTGACGATCGGCTCGGTCGAAAAGTTCATCACGGATACCGCGTGGGAAGAGGGCTGGGTGGAGCCGCTCGTGCCGGGCCCTGCGCGCGGCCAGTCAGTCGGCGTGATCGGTGCGGGCCCTGCGGGGCTTTCCGCCGCCGAATATTGCCGTGCGCTCGGTTACGAAGTGCATGTCTATGATCGGCATGATCGCGCCGGCGGCCTGCTCACGTACGGCATTCCCGGCTTCAAGCTGGAGAAGCATATCGTCACGCGCCGGGTCGAACGACTCAAAGCCGGCGGCATCGTCTTCCATGAAAGCTTTGCTGTCGGTCGTGACGCGACGCTTGACGAACTGCGCCAGCGCCATGACGCGATCCTGATCGCGACCGGCGTGTACAAGCCGCGCGCGATCAAGGCGCCGGGCGTTGGCAGCGCGGGCGTGGTGGAGGCGCTGGATTATCTGATCGCGTCCAACCGCAAGGGCTTCGGAGATGCGGTGCCGGCGTTCGACGATGGCAGCCTCGATGCGAACGGCAAGGATGTCGTGGTGATCGGCGGCGGCGATACCGCGATGGACTGCGTCCGCACTGCGGTGCGCCAGGGCGCCCGGTCGGTGAAGTGCGTCTATCGCCGTGACCGCGCCAACATGCCCGGCTCGCAGCGTGAAGTCGCCAATGCCGAAGAGGAGGGCGTGGAATTCGTCTGGCTCTCCGCGCCCCAGGCGTTCGACGCGGACGAGACCGTGACAGGCGTGCATGCGACGAGGATGCGGCTCGGCGCGCCCGATGCGAGCGGCCGGCGCGCGCCCGAGGCCGAGCCTGACAGCGGCTTCGTGTTGCCTGCCAATCTCGTGATCAAGGCGCTCGGCTTCGATGCGGAGGAACTGCCTGCGTTGTTCGGCGCGCCGGAGCTCGGCGTCACGCGCTGGGGCACTTTGCTGGTCGACAACAAGACGCTGATGACGTCGCTCGACGGCGTGTTCGCGGCAGGGGACATCGTGCGCGGCGCGAGCCTGGTGGTCTGGGCGATCCGCGACGGCCGCGATGTGGCGACGACGATGCATAACTGGCTGAAGGCGAAGGCCAAGGCCGGAAGGAAAGCGGCATGAGCACCATGGAATTCGAACGCGCCCGCCTCGCAGAGGAGGGCATGTACCGCCCCGAATTCGAGTCCGATGCCTGCGGCGTCGGCCTGGTGGCCGCGACGGACGGGACACCGTCGCGCCGCGTCGTCCAGTCGGCGATCGATGCGCTGAAGGCAGTGTGGCATCGCGGTGCGGTCGATGCCGACGGCAAGACCGGCGATGGCGCCGGCCTGCACGTCGATCTGCCGCTGAAATTCTTCGACGATGCGATCGTCGCCTCGGGCCACCGGGCGACGCCGAACCGGCTCGCGGTCGGCATGATATTCCTGCCGCGCACGGATCTCGGCGCCCAGGAAGCATGCCGCACGATCGTCGAAAGCGTCATCATCGAGGAAGGCTATGCCATCTACGGCTGGCGCCAGGTGCCGGTCGACGTTTCGGTCATCGGGCAAAAGGCGCAGGCGACCCGCCCCGAGATCGAACAGATCATGATCGCGGGCCCGCTGCCGGACGAAGCCAGCGCCGCCGAATTCGAGAAGAATCTCTATCTCGTCCGCCGGCGGATCGAGAAGCGGGTGATCGCGGCCCAGATCCAGGGTTTCTACATCTGTTCGCTCAGCTGCCGCTCGATCGTCTACAAGGGCCTGTTCCTCGCGGAGAGCCTGTCGGTCTTCTATCCCGATCTGCAGGATCAGCGCTTCGAGAGCCGCGTTGCGATCTTCCACCAGCGCTATTCGACCAACACCTTCCCGCAATGGTGGCTGGCCCAGCCGTTCCGCTGCCTCGCCCATAATGGCGAGATCAACACGATCCGCGGCAACAAGAACTGGATGATCAGCCACGAGATCAAGATGGCGAGCCTGGCGTTCGGCGAATATTCGGAGGACATCAAGCCGGTCATCCCGGCCGGCGCGTCCGATACGGCTGCCCTCGACGCGACATTCGAAGCGATCTGCCGTTCGGGCCGCGATGCGCCGACCGCGAAGCTGATGCTAGTGCCCGAAGCCTGGGGGCCGAAGGGCGAGATGCCCAGGACGCATCTCGACATGTACAAATATCTCGCGAGCGTGATGGAGCCGTGGGACGGCCCTGCCGCCCTGGCGATGACGGACGGCCGCTGGGCGGTGGCGGGCATGGACCGCAACGCGCTCCGCCCGCTGCGCTATACCCGCACTTCGGATGGCCTGCTGATCGTCGGCTCCGAAAGCGGCATGGTCGTCGTGCCTGAATCGACCGTCATCGAAAAGGGCCGGCTCGGGCCGGGCCAGATGATCGCGGTCGATCTGGACAAGGGGGTTCTCTTCAAGGACCTCGAGATCAAGGATCAGATCGCGGGCGAGGCCGATTACGCGACGATGATCGGCAATTTCCTGGGCGTGAGCGACCTGCCGGCGCCTCCGGCCGACGCAACCGTGCGCTTCGAACGCGCAGAGCTGACCCGCCGCCAGGTTGCGGCCGGGCAGACGCTGGAGGACATGGAGCTGATCCTGTCGCCGATGGTCGAGGGCGCCAAGGAAGCGATCGGATCGATGGGCGACGATACGCCGCTCGCGGTCATTTCGGACAAGCCCCGGCTGATCAGCCAGTTCTTCCGGCAGAATTTCAGTCAGGTCACCAACCCACCGATCGATTCGCTGCGCGAGCGGCATGTGATGTCGCTGAAGACCCGGTTCGGCAACCTCGCCAACATCCTCGATACCGAGGATCGGCGGGACGGCGTGCTGGTCCTCGAATCGCCGGTGCTTACCGGGGCGGACTGGGCCCGGCTCAAGGCCTATTTCGGCACTAAGGTCGCTGATATCGACTGCACGTTCGAAAGCGGCGGCGGCCCCGAAACGTTGCGCGCCGCGATCGCGCGCATCCGTGCCGAGGCCGAACAGGCCGTGCGCGAGGGCAAGAGCGAGATATTCCTCAGCGACATGAATATCGGCCCGAACCGGGTCGGCATTGCCGGCGTGCTGGCGGCCGCCGCGGTGCACACGCACCTCGTGCGCCGGGGCCTGCGCTCCTATGCCAGCATCAACATCCAGACGGCCGAATGCCTCGACACCCATTATTATGCGGTGCTGATCGGTGTCGGCGCGACGACCGTCCATGGTTATCTGTCGGAGGCGTCGATTGTCGACCGCCACGGCCGCGGCCTGTTCGGTGACCTTACGATCGGCGAGTGCCTCGACAATCATCGCCATGCGATCGACGAGGGCCTGCTCAAGATCATGTCGAAGATGGGGATCGCCGTGATCTCCAGCTATCGCGGCGGCTATAATTTCGAGGCAGTCGGGCTGTCGCGCAGCCTGGTCAACGATCTTTTCCCGGGCATGCCGGCGAAGATCTCGGGCGAGGGTTATGCGTCGCTGCACCTCAACGCCTCGCTGCGCCACGATGCCGCTTATGACGAGGTCGTGGTGAACCTGCCGATCGGCGGCTTCTATCGCCAGCGGCACACCGGCGAGACGCATGCCTATTCAGCGCAGCTGATGCATCTGCTGCAGAGCGCCGTCGCGACTGACAGCTATTCGACCTATCTGCAATTCTCGCGCGGGGTCGAGGCGATGCCCCCGGTCTATCTGCGTGACCTGTTCCAGTTCAATTTCCCGAACGAGGGCGTGCCGGTCGACCAGGTCGAGGCGATCACCGAGATCCGCAAGCGCTTCGTCACGCCGGGCATGTCGCTCGGCGCGCTCAGCCCAGAGGCGCACGAGACGCTGGCGATCGCGATGAACCGGATCGGCGCCAAGGCGGTGTCGGGCGAGGGCGGCGAGGACAAGGCGCGTTATGCTCCCTATCCGAACGGCGATAATGCCAATTCGGGCGTGAAGCAGATCGCCTCCGGCCGGTTCGGCGTCACCGCCGAATATCTCAACGCCTGCGACGAGATCGAGATCAAGGTCGCGCAGGGCGCCAAGCCCGGCGAGGGCGGGCAGCTGCCCGGCTTCAAGGTGACCGAGTTCATCGCAAAGCTGCGCCACGCGACGCCGGGGGTGACGCTGATCTCCCCGCCGCCGCACCACGACATCTATTCGATCGAGGATCTCGCGCAGCTCATCTACGATCTGAAGCAGATCAATCCGATCGCGCGGGTCTGCGTGAAGCTGGTCAGCTCGGCCGGCATCGGCACGGTCGCGGCGGGCGTGGCGAAGGCCCATGCCGATGTGATTCTCGTCTCCGGCCATGTCGGCGGCACCGGCGCCTCGCCCCAGACCAGCATCAAATATGCCGGCACGCCCTGGGAAATGGGGCTGTCCGAAGTCAACCAGACGCTCACGCTCAACGGCCTGCGCGGCCGGATCAAGCTGCGCACCGATGGCGGGCTGAAGACCGGGCGCGACATCGTCATCGCCGCGATCCTGGGCGCCGAGGAATTCGGCATCGGCACGCTGAGCCTGGTCGCGATGGGCTGCATCATGGTGCGGCAATGCCATTCGAACACCTGCCCGGTGGGCGTGTGCGTGCAGGACGAGCGCCTTCGCGCGAAGTTCACCGGCACGCCGGAAAAGGTCATCAACCTGATGACCTTCATCGCCGAGGAAGTGCGCGACATCCTCGCCCGGCTCGGCTTCCGGAGTCTTGACGAGGTGATCGGCCGAACCGAACTGCTCCGTCAGGTCAGCCGCGGCGCCGAGCATCTCGACGATCTCGATCTCAACCCGATCCTTGCCAAGGTCGATGCCGACGACGCCGAACGGCGCTTCAGCCTGTCGACCTTCCGCAACGAGGTGCCCGACAGCCTCGACGCGCAGATGATCAAGGATGCCGCGGCGGTCTTCTCGCGCGGCGAGAAGATGCAGCTGACCTATTCGGTGCGCAACACGCACCGCGCGGTCGGCACCCGCCTGTCGAGCGAGATCACCCGGAAATTCGGCATGTCTAAGCTCGCCGATGGCCATGTGCATGTCCGGCTGCGCGGTTCGGCGGGCCAGTCCCTGGGCGCGTTCCTGTGCAAGGGCATCACGCTCGAAGTGTTCGGCGATGCCAATGATTATGTCGGCAAGGGCCTGTCCGGCGGCATCATCGCGGTGCGCCCGGTGGTCAGCTCGCCGCTCGCGAGCCAGGACAACACGATCATCGGCAATACCGTGCTCTACGGCGCGACCGCGGGCAGCCTGTTCGCGGCTGGCCAGGCGGGCGAACGCTTCGCCGTCCGCAACTCCGGCGCCACCGTGGTGGTCGAGGGCTGCGGCGCGAACGGCTGCGAATATATGACCAACGGTACGGCCGTCGTGCTCGGGCCGGTCGGCGCGAATTTCGGCGCCGGGATGACCGGCGGCATGGCATTCGTCTACGACGCCGATGGCAGCTTCGAACGGCGGGCCAACCCGGAAAACATCGTCTGGCAGCGCCTGTCGTCAATGCATTGGGAAGCGGTGCTGCTCAACCTTGTCCGCGCCCACCATGCTGCAACGGACAGCAAATGGTCGGGCGCGTTGCTCGATGATTGGGGCCGCGCGATCGATCGCTTCTGGCAGGTCGTGCCCAAGGAGATGCTGACGCGCCTCGCCCACCCGCTCGACGACCGGGCCGAGATGGTCGCGGCTGAATAGGGCGCGCTTATCGGAAAGCGCCATTCCCCCGGTGTCGCGCCCGGGGGAGGGCAGCTATTTGTGGCGCTATCCTCTGCTGCCCAGGAAATATGTCGATCCGGCGCGTGTCGGCGGGATCGTGCCGGTCAGGAAACAGAACAGCACCACGATCAGCCCGTTCATCACTGCATTGTCGATCAGCCGCGGCCGTACCGCCTGTGGGCGTTCGGCGACCTCGGCCAGCAACGCTCGCGCTTCATCTGCCGCCCAGCCGGGCACGCGGATCGGTACGCCGCCCAGCGCGACCATCAGGTTCGGCGCGATCTGGGTGTGGCGGAAGCCGACGGCTGTTGCGGGGATGCCGTAAAAGGCGAACATCGACAGCATCACGGCGGTCTCGGGCTGGTTGTAGACGATCGCCACCGTCTCGAACGAATCGTCCGCCGTCATATCTTCCCCCGCTCGCCCGCTCGGCCTAACAGAGCCTTATGTGGCAGCTTTATCAATTCCCCCTGTGCCCCTTCTCGCGCAAGATCCGGCTCCTGCTCGGCGAAAAGGGCGTGGGGTACGATCTTGTCCTCGAGAATCCGTGGGACCGGCGCGACGAGTTTCTCGACATGAATCCGGCCGGCCAGGTGCCGGTCATGGCGGATCCCAAACGCAACATCCTGCTCATGGATTCGATGGCGATCTGCGAATATCTCGAGGAGACGGTCGACAAGGCGGCGATGATCAACGGCACTGCGGTAAACCGCGCCGAGATCCGCCGGCTCGTCGCCTGGTTCGACACGCAATTCTTCCAGGACGTGACCGCGCCCCTGCTCGGCGAGCGCATGATGAAGCGGATCGTGACGCGCGAATCGCCCGACGCGAAGGTGCTGCGCGAAGCGATGAAGGCGGCGGAGCGCCATCTCGATTATACGGATTACCTGCTCGATCATCACAACTGGATGGCCGGCGCAATGATGAGCCTCGCCGATCTCGCTGCTGCTGCGCAGATCTCGGTCGCCGATTATCTCGGCGGGATCGACTGGAAAGGACATGAGCAGACCGCACGCTGGTATCGCGGCTTCAAGAGCCGGCCCAGCTTTCGCCCGCTGCTTTCCGAACGAATGACGGGGATCAGCCCGCCCAAGGAATATGACGACGTGGATTTCGATTTCTGATGCACAAGATTCCCGATCCATCCGAAGGCATCGCCGCGCAGATCGGCTTCGACGATTTCCTCGCGGTCGATATCCGCATCGGGACCATCGTAGAGGCACTGCCCTTTCCCGAGGCACGCAAGCCCGCGTACCGCCTGGCCATCGATTTCGGCCCGGTCATCGGCATCAAGCGCTCCTCTGCACAGATCACGGAACATTATGCGCTCGAGGACCTGCCCGGCCGGCAGGTCGCGGCGGTGGTGAATTTCCCGCCGCGCCAGATCGGACCGATGATGTCGGAAGTGCTGACGCTGGGCTTCCCCGATGACGAGGGAAAGGTGGTGCTTGTCGCGCCCAGCGTCGCGGTGCCGAACGGCGGACGACTTTTCTAGACTAGACTGACCGACATGCCTTGCTGTCGCCCGCCGGACGCATCCGTCCGGCGGGCCCAGGCGTTCCGCTTGCTATGGCACAATTTTCTCATGGTCCGATCCGGATCGGCACGGCGGGCTGGTCGCTCTACAAGGCAGCCGATGATGGGTTTCCGGCCGCGGGCAGCGCGCTTGAACGCTACGCCGCCGTCTTCGGCGCGGCCGAGATCAACTCGAGCTTCCATCGCTCGCACAGGCCGGCGACCTACGCGCGCTGGGCCGGCAGCGTCCATGACTCGTTCCGTTTCGCCGTCAAACTGCCCAAGACCATCACGCACCAGCAGCGGCTGATCGATTGTGAGGACCTGCTGATCCGCTTTGCCGACGAGGTGAGTGGGCTTGGCGAGAAGCGCGGTCCGATCCTCGTCCAGCTTCCACCCAAGCTTGCTTTCGAGGCTCAGATCGCCGCGGATTTCTTCGGCCTGGTCCGGACTCTGTTTGGCGGACAGCTGGTGTGCGAGCCCCGCCATGCCGGCTGGTTCACCTCGGCGGCCGATGCATTGCTTGTTGCCCACCAGGTAGCGCGCGTGGCGGCGGATCCGGCGCCGGTACCCGAAGCTGCCGAGCCCGGCGGCTGGCCCGGCCTGCGCTACACGCGCCTGCATGGATCTCCCCGCACGTACTGGTCCGCTTATGATGAGGCCGCGATCGAGCGCCATGCCGCCGAAGCGCGGGCAGCCGATGTGGAAAGCTGGACGATCTACGACAACACGGCTTCAGGAGCCGCGGTCGGCAACGCGCTTGCCATGCTCCAATGGGTCGCCGCGCCCGGTTAGCCGTCCAGACTGCGCGATGCCTGCTCCAACATGTCCTTCGACAGCCCTGGCGTCGCCACGATCCGTTCCAGCTCGGCCCGCATCAGAGCACCGCGCGCTGCCTCGAAACGGCGCCAGCGGCCAAGCGGCGGGATCAGCTTTGCCGCGGTCTGGGGATTGAGCTTGTCGAGCGCGATCAACTGATCGGCAACGAAGCGATAGCCCTCGCCCGAAGCAGCGTTGAACGCGCGCTGGTTGACGCTGAACGCCCCGACCAGCGAGCGCGCGCGATTGGGGTTGGCGAGGGTGAAGTCGCGGTGCCGGGCCAGTTCCTGCACGTTGGCCAACGTGTCGTCGCGCGACGATAGCGCCTGAGTCGAGAACCATTTGTCCAGGACGAGGCCGTTGTCCGAATAGCGGTTGTAGAAGATGTCGAGCGCGGCGATCCGCCGGTCCGACGCGCCATTGACCAGCGTGGTCAGTGCGCCTTGCCGGTCGGTCATGTTGTCCGCGGCTTCGAACTGGGCAAAGGCAAGCGCCGCCGCCTCGTCGCTGCCATTGGCCGCGATATAACCCAGCGCCACGGTGCGCAGCCGGCGAATGCCCTTGGCGAGCGGCGAATATTCGAAGCGCTCGGCCCGCGACGCGGCATATTCGGCGCGCCATCTCGCATCGAGGGTCCGCCCGATATCCCGGCGCAGTGCTTCGCGCGCTGCAAAGATCGCGTCGGGATCGACCACCGCCATCTGGTCGCCGATGAAGCTTTCCGACGGCAGCAGCACTGCTTCTGCGACGAAGGCGCGGTCGAGATGCGGATCGTCAAGTGTATTGGCGATCGCGGCGATGACCGGGGCGTGATCGGCCCGGCCATGTGTAACCGCCGTCACCAGCGTATCGAGCATCAGTTGCTGCATCGCCTCATAGCGCGCGAACGGATCGTCGTCATGCGCCGAGAGGAAGGCGAGGTCGGCCGCTGAGCGGTCGGTCTCGACGATGATTGGGGCGGTGAAGCCGCGATTGATCGACAGGACCGGGCGTTCGGCGACGGTCTCGAAGCTGATCCGCTGCTCGGCATCGGTCAGCAGGATCAATTGCTCCGGCCCGATCGGGCTGGCGGTGTCGGCGCCAAACAGCTTCAGCCTGATCGGCAGCACCATCGGTCGCTTGTCGGGCTGGCCCGGCGTCGGCAGCATGCGCTGCGACAGGGTAAGCGTCGCGCGGCCGCTGCCCGTCTCATGCGTCAGCGAGGCAGTCACGCGGGGCGTGCCGGCCTGGCTGTACCAGCGGCGGAACTGGGTGAGATCGATGTCGCCCGCCTCTTCCATGCAGGCGACGAAATCCTCGCAGGTCGCGGCCGTGCCGTCGAACCGCTCGAAATACAGGTCGGTCCCGGCACGGAAGCGTTGCGCGCCGAGCATCGTCGCCATCATGCGGATGACCTCGGCGCCCTTGTTGTAGATCGTCGCGGTGTAGAAATTGGAGATTTCGAGATATTCGTCCGGCCGGATCGGATGGGCGAGCGGGCCGGCATCCTCCGGGAACTGCGCCGCGCGCAGGCCGCGAACATCCTCGATCCGCTTGACTGCGGCGGAACCCTGGTCGGCGGAGAAGCTCTGGTCGCGAAAGACCGTGAAGCCTTCCTTCAGCGAGAGCTGGAACCAGTCGCGGCAGGTGACCCGGTTGCCCGACCAGTTGTGGAAATATTCATGCGCCACCACGGCGGCGATCGCGTCGAAATCATAATCGGTCGCGGTGTCCGGATCGGCCAGGATGTAGCGCGAGTTGAAGATGTTGAGGCCCTTGTTCTCCATCGCCCCGAAATTGAAATCGTCGACCGCGACGATGTTGAACACGTCGAGATCATATTCGCGGCCATAGACGCGCTCGTCCCAGGCCATGGCGATCTTGAGCGCTTCGAGCGCATGGCCGGTCTTCGCCACATCGGCGGCGCGCACCCAGATGCCGAGCGCGACCTCACGGCCCGATCCGGTGACGAAGGTGGCGCTGTTGGCGACGAGATCGCCCGCGACCAGGGCGAACAGGTAACAGGGCTTGGGAAAGGGATCGTGCCACTCCGCCCAGTGCCGCCCGTCGCCGAGATCGCCCGCGCCGACCGGATCGCCATTGGCGAGCAGCACCGGGAAACGCACCTTGTCCGCTGCCATCCGCACCTTGTAGCGGCTGAGCACATCTGGCCGGTCGGGGAAGAAGGTGATGCGGCGGAATCCTTCCGCTTCGCACTGCGTGCAGAGATTGCCGCCCGAGGCATAGAGGCCCATCAACTGGGTATTGCGCTCCGGCGCGATCTCCACCTCCGTCTCGATCGTGAATGCCGATCCGGACAACGGGATGACGAGCGCTTCGTCGTCCAGAGTCCAGTCGTTGATCGTAGCGCCATCGACCTTGACCGACAGAGGCGTCTGTCCGCCGCCATCGAGCCGCAGCGGCCGGTCATGATCGCCGTTGCGGATGATGTGCAGCACCGCCCGGACCCGCGTTTTTTCCGGCGCGAGATCGAAGTCGAGCGCGATCTCCGGCACCAGCCAGTCGGGCGCCTGATAATCTTCGCGGCGCGTGACTTCGGGAAGGGCGGTGGCGGTCTGAATGTCGAGCATGCGCTGGATGTAGGATGCGCCTCCTGCTCGTGCCACCGAAATCGCCGCCAGGCCGCTCCCCTTGCGCACGCGCACGGCAGTGCTAGGCCGTCAGCGAGCTCCTGACGGCACGAGGAAGAGGCATGTTTCGTTCGGTTGGCGCGATTGCGCTGATGAGTTTCGCCGGCACCGCGCTGGCGCAGACGGCGCCCGTGCCGGTCAAGGAGGCCAGGGCGATCAATACGATCGTCAACGCCGTGCTGCCGGACGACCAGGCCGCGATGAAGGCGCATGTCATGTTCCTCGCTTCGGACGCGATGCGTGGGCGTGAGGCGGGCAGCCCGGAATTCGACATCGCGGCCGAATATGTCGCGGCGCAATTCTACGCGGCCGGGCTGCGGCCGGCGGGCGACGATGGCGGCTATTTGCAGAAGGTGCCGCTCGTCACCTACCGCGCCGCTGACAAGGGCGATCTGGTGCTGACGCGCAACGGCGTCCCGCCGCTGCGGCTGACCTTCGGCGACGATTATGTGCCGGGTGCGCATGCAGGCGCTGCGTCGACGGTGATCGATGCACCCGTCGTGTTCGTCGGCTTCGGCATCGTCGCACCGCAATATAAGCGCAACGATTATGCCGGCGTCGACGTGAAGGGGAAGATCGTCGCCTATCTCGGCGGCGCCCCCGGCAGCTTCCAGAGCGAGGAGCGCGCGCATTTCTCGGGCGGAACGACCAAGGCGATCCTAGCCCAGGCGCGCGGCGCGGTCGGCACGATCCTGATCCAGCCGCGCCCGCTGGGGACGGCAGCCCAGACCTGGGACCGCCCGCGCGTGACCTGGGGCACACCGGGCGGCGCCGGCGACGCGCCGGGCGCCCCGCAGCTTGCAACGATCAGCGATGCGGGTGCGGCCAAGCTGTTCGAGGGCGCGAAGACACCCTGGGCGACCATCGTGAAGCGCGCGACCAATGCCGAGACCCGCTTCAAGCCCGAGCAGCTTCCGGGCAGCCTGGCGATCGCGGTCAGGACGACCTTCCAGCCGGGCATGAGCAGCAACGTTGCCGCGATGATCCCCGGCAGCGATCCCAAGATCGGTGCTGAAGTCGTCGTGCTGTCCGCGCATCTCGACCATCTCGGCGTGCGCCCGGATCTGAAGGGCGATACCATCTTCAACGGCGCGGAGGACAATGCCGTCGGCATCGCGTCGCTGATCGAGGAGGCGAAGCGCTTCAAGGCGAGCGGCAAGCCGCCCCGTCGCAGCATCCTGTTCCTGGCGGTGACCGGCGAAGAAAAAGGGCTGGTCGGCTCCGACTATTTCGCGAGGCATCCGACGGTGCCGATCAATCGCATCGTCGCCGATGTGAACCTCGACATGCCGATCCTGACCTACAAGTTCGAGGACATGACCGTGTTCGGCGCCGACCGATCGACGCTTGGCCCAATCGTCAGCAAGGCCGTCGCGACGCTCGGCGTGACGATGTCGCCCGATCCCGATCCGGCGCAGGGCATCTTCGTCCGTTCGGACCATTACCGCTTCGTCCAGCAGGGCGTGCCCTCAGTGTTCCTGTGGCCGGGCCAGGCCGGGCCGGGCAAGGCGGCAACGGCGGAGTTCTTCGCCAATCGCTACCACAAGCCGTCGGACGAGGTGTCGCAGCCGATCGACTGGAGCCAGGGCATCCGCTTCGTCGATGCGAATTATGCCATTGCGCGCGAGATTGCGGACGGCGATTCCCGGCCGCGCTGGAACAAGGGCGATTTCTTCGGCCTGCTCTATAACGGGTACGGCGCGAAATAGCCGCGCTGCTCATCTTTGGCCTGGGCTATTCGGCCCAGGCGCTGGCGGTCCGCCTGCGTGCCCGGGGCTGGCAGGTGGCCGGCACCAGCCGTGATGGCAGGGCCGGGACGATCGCGTTTGGCGATACCGCCGCCGTGCGGGCGGCCATCGTCCGCGCTGACCATATCCTATCCTCCGTGCCGCCGGATGGGCCCGCTGATCCAGTGATTGCGACCTATGGGCCCGAGCTGGCCGCGTCACGGGCATGGCTTGGTTATCTGTCGTCTACCGGCGTTTACGGCGATGCCGGCGGAGCCTGGGTTGACGAGGGCGCACCGACCGGACGAGGGCGCCGCAGCGCGCGGATGGCGGCGGATGCGGCGTGGCTGGCGATGGGCGCGCGGGTGTTCCGGCTGCCCGGCATCTACGGCCCGGGCCGGTCGGCGCTCGACCGGGTGGCGGAGGGGCGGGCGCATCGCATCGACCTGCCGGGCCAGGTGTTCAGCCGCGTGCATGTCGACGATATCGTTGCGGGCGTGATCGCGGGATTCGATGCGCCGTCCGGGGCCTATAATCTCGCGGATGATCTGCCGACGAGCCAGAATGCCGTGATGGAATTCGCTGCGCGCCTGATCGGCCGGGAGGCGCCGCCGTTCGTTCCGCTCGAGACGCTGTCGCCGGCCGCGCGGGCCTTCTACGCCGAGAACCGACGCGTCGCGAACGGCAAGGCGAAAAGGCTGCTCGGCTGGCGGCCGCTTTACCCCGATTACCGCGCCGGCCTGCGCGCGGTCAACGCGATGACCAGTCCGACCATCGCCAGCGCTGCGCCCGCGCCGGCCAGCAGCGACCAGCGATAGCCTTCGAAGATGGTCGACAGCAGCATCGCGATGACCGGCACCAACACGCCCGAATAGGCTGCCTTGGCCGGCCCGATGATGCGCAGCACGCCGTAATAGAGCGTGAACGCCAGCGCGGAGGCGACCACGCCGAGATAGAGCAGGCCAAGCAGATAGCCCGCCCGCAGCTCGATGACGGGCGGTCCGGTCAGGGTCCAGGCGATCGCCGCATTCATCGCGGACCCGACCAGCATGGCGATGCTGAGCGTCGGCGCCATCGGATAGCGTCGCGCGATCTCGGTGCCCTGCAGCACGTTGGCGCTGGAGGCCGTAAATACGGCGAGCAGTGCGAAGCCGATTCCGGCAATCGCCGCTTCCGGTCCGTGCGGATCGGAGCGCGCTTCGTGGACGAACAGCAGCGCGACACCAGCCATCGCGACCGCCGATCCCAGGATCAGCTGCTTGCCAAGGCGCTGGCCGAGGAATATCCGGCCGAACACCGCATTGGGGACGAGCAGCAGCGCGAATATCACCGCGACCAGCCCGGAAGTGATGTAGGTCTCCGCGGCATAAACGAAGTTGAAGTTGAGGCAGAATTGCGCGGCCGCCAGCGCACCGACGAACAGCCAGCCGCGCTTGTCCAACGTCACCGTCTCGCGCTTCCACGCGGCATAAGCGAGCATGGTCAGCCCGCCGATGAAAAAGCGATAGGCGACCGACCAGCTGAGCGGCACGACACCGAGCTGATCCGAGATGACGATCCAGGTCGAGCCCCAGATCAGCGTCACGATCCCGAACGGGATCAGCACCGCGAGGCGGGTCGATTGCGGGGCGGGCTGATCGTTCATTTGCCGTGCCTTAGCGCCGGCCCGGTCGAGATGGGACAGCCGTTTTCCTTGTCGGGTCACAAGTTGCGCCTATGATCACAGCGCCGAGATCGCATCCGCTAGCGGACGGATCTCGTCTTCGGTCTGGTTCCACGAGATGACCAGCCGCGCTTCGCCCGGTCCCCAATCGTAGAAGTCGAAGCCGAGCGCGCGCAGCCGGGCCGCTTCCTCGGGCGAGACGCGCAGGAACACCTCGTTCGCTTCGACCGGCACGACCAGCCGCTCCCCGGCAGCGCGGGCGAGCAGCGCGGCACCGGCATTGGCGGTGCGGGCATTGTCGAGCCACAGGCCGCCGTTGAGCAGGGCGAGGATCTGCGCGGCGAGGTAACGGCCCTTGGACAGGAGCAGCCCGGCGCGCTTGCGGCGATAGAGCGTCGCGGCGGCAAGCTCCGGCTTGAAGAAGATCAGGGCCTCCGCGCTCATCCCGCCATTCTTGACGAAGCCGAAGCTCAGCACGTCCACCCCGGCGCGCCAGGTCAGATCGGCGGGGGAGCAACCGAGATGGGCCACCGCGTTGGCGAAGCGGGCGCCGTCCATGTGCAGCCCGAGCACGCGGGCGCGGGCCAGCGCGCCGATCGCAGCGACCTCGGCCGGCGCATAGACCAGGCCATATTCCGTCGCATTGGTGATCGAGATGGCGTGCGGCTGGACCTGGTGGACATCGTTGCGGGTCGCGTCGAGCACGGCCAGGATCGTCTCCGGCGTTAGCTTCGCGCCCGTGCCGTCGGCGAGCAGCAGCTTGGCGCCGTGCGTATAGAATTCCGGCGCGCCGCACTCGTCGTTCTGGATATGCGCGTCGCGGTGGCAGACGATCGCGCCGTGCGGCGGGCACAGCGCGGCGAGGGCCAGGCTGTTGGCCGAGGTACCCGACGGTACCCACAGCGCGCTGACCTCCGTCTCGAACAGGTTCGAGAACAGGCCGTCGAGCTGCTTGCTCCAGGCGTCGCCGTCATAAGCGGTGTCGAGGACATTGGCCTCGGCCATCGCGGCGAGCACGGCCGGGTGGACGGGGGCGGCGTTGTCGGAAAAGAAGCGCATGGATGCGCCTTGCTGTGGGCCGCCGCGTGCGTCAACTAGAAGGGCGCATCCTCTTCCTCAGGCTCGCGCTGCGGAGCGCGGTCGTCGCGGCGGGGGCGAGGCTCGCTGTCGTCGCGGTTCGCGCGGTTGATCTCGATGCTGCCGTCGCGGCCGATATGGAGGTTGAGGCCGAGCCCCTGGAGATCGCCCTCGATCGGCAGCGAGACGGCGTCCGGATCGACGGCGTTTTCGGCATCGGGATCGATCTCGTCCGCGTCGGGCTCAGTCGCCTGGGCCGCGCCGACGCCAAGCGCCTGCTGCATGAAATCGCGCCACACCCGCGCCGGAATGCCGCCGCCCGACAGGCCGGCATTGGGCGTATTGTCGTCATTGCCGACCCATACGCCGGTGACCAACCCGCCAGCGAAGCCGATGAACAGCGCGTCGCGATTGTCCTGGGTCGTCCCGGTCTTGCCATAAGTGCTGACCGACAGCGCGGCCTGGCGTCCGGTGCCGGATTCGGCCGAGGCGGACAGCAGGTCCAGCATATCGTCGCGGATCCGCCCGGTCAGCGGGCGGGAGCGGGTGGTCAGGCTCTCATACCAGCTGCGATCGCGCACTTCCTCCAGTCCGCGGGCCGTGACCGGATAGGATTCCGCGGCGACGGCCGCATAGGCCGAGGTGAGTTCGAGCAGGGACATGCTCGACGTGCCCAGCGCGATCGTCGCCTCGCTCGGGATCGGGGTCGAGATGCCGAGATCGCGCGCGGCGCGGATGACGGCGGCGACGCCGACCTTCTGGATCAGCCGCGCGGCTGCCACGTTGCTCGATCGGGCAAAGGCCTGGCGCAGCGTGATCGGGCCGAGATAGCGTCCGTCGCTGTTCTTCGGCGACCAGTCGGCGATGGTGATCGGCGAATCGTCGACCATCGAATCGGGCGTCATGCCAGAGCGCAGCGCAGCCAGATAGACGAACAGCTTGAAGGCTGAACCGGGCTGGCGCCGCGCCTGGGTGGCGCGGTTGAACGGGCTGTCGGCATAGGATTTGCCGCCGACCATCGCCACGACCCGGCCATCGGGGCGCATCGCGATGAGCGCGATCTGCGCCTCGCGCAGCCCGGCCCGCTTGATCGACCGCTCGGCAGCGCGCTGCAGCTGGCGGTCAAGCGTGGTCTTCACCGTCGTCTCGGTGACGATCTCGCCCGCCCGATCGCGCGCCTCGGGCAGGACCCAGTCAGCGAAATAGGTGCCGTCGGGCAGCGGCCTGATCCGGTCGGTCGCGAGCCGCGCGGGACGGACGGAAGCGGCGGTCCGCTGGTCGATGAAGCCGGCGGCGGCCATCGCGCCGACCACCAGCTTCTGCCGGTCCCGCGCGCCCTTCAGATTGACGGTCGGTGCGAGCCGCGACGGGGCCTTGACCAGGCCGGCGAGCATCGCCGCCTGGCCGATCGAAAGATTCTCCGGCGCGCGGTTGAAATAATGCTGTGCCGCAGCGCGCAGGCCATAGACGTTGTCGCCGAAATAGACGTTCGACAGATAGCGCGAGAGGATCTGGTCCTTCGTCAGCCAGGCCTCGAGCCAGAAGGCGATCATGACTTCGCGTGCCTTGCGCGCCGCCGTGCGGTCAGAATCGAGAAAGGCGTTCTTGGCGAGCTGCTGGGTGATCGTGCTGCCGCCCTGGCGCACGCTGCCCTTGCTCATATTCTGGACGAACGCGCGCAGGATGCCGCGCGGGTCGATCCCCCAATGCGACCTGAACCGGCGATCCTCGATCGCGAGAAAGGCGTTGGTGACGTTCTTCGGCAGGGTGGCGGCATCGACGGGGGCCGCGATGATCGCGCCGCGCCGCGCGATCGGCGTTCCGTCGTCGGCCAGCAGGGTGATGCTCGGCGGGGTCAGGGGTTTGAGCGATTTCGACAGCGGCGCCGTCACCGCCAGCCAGCCGACCGCCAGCACGAACAGGATGATGAGCGCGCCAAGCCCGCGCATGACCCAGCGCCAGCGGCTCGTCCGCGGCGGCGCGGGTGGACCGACGGGATCAGGCTCGTCCTGCCCCGGATAGTCGAAGCGCCCGGAATAGGCCGGCGGCGGCAGGCCGTCGCTCAGATCAAGCGGCGCCGCATTGCCCTGTGAAGCAGGTTCGAAGGGATAAGGGCGCATGCTCTCAGTCAGTCCGTCCCGGTTACGCCGCCCGGAGGTGTATTAGCGTGATATGACAGTTATCGCAAGCATCGGCCATGCAGCCATCCTAACAGGCGCGGGCGGGCCATGCGAGCGCCACAATCAGCTACAGTGAGGCATTGAGGCGATGCCGTGCACCGGCTATCTGCACAGCCAGCAGCGCCGCACCGACAAGGAAGCCGAATGACCGATATTGCCACCGCCGGAACGCCCCTCGTCGTGGGGATCGGCGGCACGATCGGCGGCGTCTCCTCCACCGAACGGGCGCTGCGCATTGCGCTCGATGCCGCATGTCAGGAGGGGTTCCGGACCCGCATGTTCGGGGGCGCCGACATGGCGCGGCTGCCGCTCTACGATCCGCGCGCGACCGAGCGCACCGAGCATGAGCGCGAGTTCGTCGATACGGTCCGCCAGGCCTCGGCGCTGATCATCGCGAGCCCGGGCTATCACGGCAGCATCTCCGGCGTGGTCAAGAACGCGCTGGACCTGCTCGAAGAGACGGCGAAGGACGAACGGCCCTATCTCGCCGACATGCCGGTCGGCCTGATCGCGACGGCCTATGGCTGGCAGGCGACGGGCAGCACGATCGCGGCATTGCGCTCGATCGTTCACGCCCTGCGCGGCTGGCCGACCCCGTTCGCCGCCGCGATCAACAGCCAGGTCACCAAGTTCGACGATGACGGCGGCAGCAGCGACGCCGCAGTGCTCGATCAGCTGCGCCTGGTCGGCCGCCAGGTCGCTCGCTTCGCACCGATCGCTCTGGGGGCCGAACGGACCGGCTGACGGCCGCTATTTCTTCTTCTCGCCATAGCCGGCCTTGATTGCCTCGGTAGCGAGATCGTCGGTCGCATCGACGATCTTGTCGATCCAGGCGCGAAAGCTCGACCGCGGCATACCCTCGATCACCCCGCTGGCGGAATAAGCGAGGCGCTTGTCGGCGCGCGTCCACACCTTGATCAGGTCGTAATCGGCGTTCTGCTTCGCGACCCACTCGACCGGAAGATCGAGCAGGTCGCTGAACGATCCGATCAGGATGATGTGGCCACAGTTCTTGCCGTCGGTGCAGCCGGCGAGGATGACGCCCAGCGTCTCGTTCGGCAGGTGCAACACGGTCTCGACCGTGCCGGCGCCGGCGCCGAACGGCTCCGGTTCATAGCCCATTTCCTGCAATTGCCGTTCGAACTGCTTCGGGTCCTTGATGCTGATCGCGGACTGCGCGGCGGCCATCCCGGGCAGGCAGAACAACACGGCCATGGTCAGCATGGCGAACAAACGCATTCCGGGTCTCCCTGAAGATTGGCACGCCATCACCGCGTCGGCACCGGTTCGTCGCCCGAATAATCGTAGAAGCCGCGGCCTGTCTTGCGGCCGAACCAGCCGGCCTCGACATATTTCACCAGCACCGGTGCCGGCCGGAACTTGGGATCGCCCGTGCCCTCGAACAGAACGCGGGTGATCTCCAGGCAGGTGTCGAGCCCGATGAAATCGGCCAGGGTCAGCGGGCCCATCGGGTGGTTGAGGCCGAGCTGGCAGGCCAGATCGATGTCGCGGATCGTCGCCACGCCCTCACCGAGGGCAAAGCAGGCTTCGTTGAGCATCGGCATCAGCACGCGGTTGACGATGAAGCCGGGCGCGTCATTGGCGCGGACCACCTGCTTGCCCACGGCCTTGGCGTAATCCTCAACCAGTTTCACCGTCTCGTCCGAAGTGGCGAGGCCGCGGATCAGTTCGATCAGGCCCATCACGGGCACCGGATTGAAGAAATGCACGCCGACGAAGCGCTTCGGATCGGGCGAGGCCTGGGCGAGCCGCGTGATCGGGATAGACGAGGTGTTCGAGGCGAGCACTGCCTGGTGGCCCAGCACCTTGCCGACTTCGGCGAAGATCGAACGCTTGATCTCTTCCCGCTCGGTCGCTGCCTCGATCACGAGGCCGCAGGAAGACATGCCGTGCACGCCGTCGATCGGTTCGATCCTGGCCAGTGCCTGATCGCGCGCCTGGGGCGCGATCTTCTCCTTGCTCACCAGTCGGTCGAGCGCCTTGGCGATGCCAGCCTTGCCGGCCTCGGCGCGCTCTTTCGAGACGTCGGTCAGCAGGACATGATAGCCTGCCTGCGCCGAGACCTGAGCGATCCCAGCGCCCATCTGTCCCGCCCCGATCACGCCTATCGTCTGCATTGCCTGACTCCCGTTGGTCGATGTCGCGCCGCTCCTATCGACTCGGCGGCGCGAGGGCCAGGATTCAGGCCATGCTCGCGGCAGGCGACGGCCGTTTGCGACCCGTTCTCAAGGCGGCGTTTTTTCTTCCGCTGTTATGTTGGATTTGTAGGTCGGATTTCCTCAATGTTCCGAGGTAGTTGCTCAGCGTTTTCCCTGTTATGGATAACAGCGGTAAAATCGCCCCGAAAAGCGATAAAAACCAACCGTTTTCCGCTGAGGACGTGCGAACACGTTTGAAATTACATCACGATGAGAAACAACCAATGCCGGCCGACGAGGCCAGCGGCGCGGACGGGGTATAGCGCGGTTTCCCGATGGTTGAATCCGACGGGGGAACCTCGGCGAGCGAGCCGCCCCCCTGGAAGGATCAGGGCGCGAAACGCGCTGGCTGCGCCTCGGCGAGGAACACCGCGAACAGGCCTTCCGGATCGGTCCATTCCGCAATCGGCGTCCAGCCGCCCGCGCGCAGCAGGATGCGGCCATCGCGACCGCCATATTTGTGGCTGTTCTCGGTATGGATCGTCTCGCCTGCCGCCATGGCGAAGGGCCGGCCTTCAATGGTGAAAGCGACATCGTCGCGCGCTTCGAGATGCATCTCGATCCGCGCGCGATCGTCGTTCCAGATCGCGCGATGGCGGAAGGCAGCGATGGGGATCGTGCCGTCCAGTTCCCGATTGATGCGTTCGAGCAGGTTGAGGTTGAACGCGGCGGTCACGCCCTGGGCATCGTCATAGGCCGCGACCAGCCGGCTCTCTTCCTTGATGCGGTCCATGCCGATCAGCAGCATCGATCCCTCGCCGAGCGAGGCCTTCATCGCCCGCAGCAGATCGACCGAGGAATGCGGGATCATGTTGCCGATGGTCGAGCCGGGAAAGAAGCCGAGCTTGGGCAGGCCGGCGACCATGGCGGGCAGCGCGATCGGCCGGAGGAAGTCGGCTTCGACCGGCAGCACCGGCAGGCCGGGAAAGGCCGCGGCGAGCCCGGCCGAGGATTCGCGCAGGAAATCGCCCGAGATATCGATCGGGACATAGGCCCCCGGGTTCACGCTGCGCAGCAGGATCGGCGTCTTGGTCGAGGAGCCCGAGCCGAACTCGACCACGGCGCGTCCCTCGCCGGCCAGCGTCGCGACCTCCGGGCAGGCGCGGCGCAGGATCTCCGTCTCGGTGCGGGTCGGATAATATTCGGGCAGCTCGGTGATCGCCTCGAACAGCTCGGAGCCGCGCCGGTCGTAGAACCAGCGCGCGGGGATGGCGCGGGGACGGGTTTCGAAGCCGCGCAGCACATCGGCGCGAAAAGCGGGATCGGCAAGGGTGACGTCGCCATCCTCGATTTCTTGCTTGAGCATTTCAGAGATCCTTGGCCAGGCGCACGCCGGTGAATTGCCAGCGCTGGTGCGGATAGAAGAAGTTGCGATAGCTCGCGCGCGCGTGGCCGCGCGGCGTGGCGCAGGAGCTGCCGCGCAGGACGAACTGCCCGCTCATGAATTTGCCGTTATATTCGCCGACCGCGCCTTCGGCCGGCCTGAAGCCGGGATAGGGACGATAGGCGCTGCCGGTCCATTCCCAGACATCGCCGAAAAAGGCCGGGCCGTCGGTGGCGGGACGCGGCTCGACCGGGCCGGCGCGGTCGAGCTGATTGCCGCCGCCCGGATCGAACGCGGCCGCGGCGGCTTCCCATTCGAACTCGGTCGGCAGGCGTGCCCCCGCCCAGCTCGCATAGGCGTCGGCCTCGTAGAAGCTGACATGCGTGACGGGTGCGGCGGGATCGATCGGGCGGCGACCGTCGAGCCCGAACCGCGTCCACGCGCCCTCCTGCCGTTCCCAATACAGCGGGGCGGCAGTCGCCTTCGCCTTCACCCAGGCCCAGCCGTCCGACAGCCAGTGCTGTGGATCGGCATAGCCGCCATCGGCGATGAACGCGGCCCATTCGCCATTGGTGACGGTGCGATCGGCAAGGGCGTGCGGGGTGAGCAAGGCTTCGTGGCGGGGCCCTTCGCAATCGAAGGAGAAGCCGACTCCACCATGGCCGATCTCGACGATCCCCGTCCTGCCCTTCGTCCAGCCGAGCGGGCCGGGCATTGCGACGGGCACCTTGCGCGCGGCCGGCCAGATCGCCGGTTCGAGCGGGTTCTGCGCCATGAGGTGCAGGATGTCGGTGACCAGCAGCTCCTGATGCTGCTCCTCATGATGGCAGCCCAGAGCGAGCAACTCCAGCGCCGCCGCGGGCAGATCGGAGAGCGTCGCGGCGATCGCGCCGTCAACATGCGCGCGGTAAGCCAGCACCTCTTCCAGGCTCGGCCGGGTGATCATGCCGCGGCGCGACCGGCTGTGGCGCTTTCCCTCGGCCTCGTAATAGCTGTTGAACAGAAAGGGGAAGCGATCGTCGTGGAGCGTATAGCCAGCCACGAAATCGCGCAGGATGAAGGTTTCGAGGAACCAGGTCGTGTGCGCCAGGTGCCATTTGGCTGGCGACGCATCTTCCATCGACTGGACGGTGGCATCGGCGTCGGACAGCGGGGCGACCAGCGCCTCGGTCAGCGCGCGAACCTTCGCGAAGCGCGTCGCGAGCGCGTCCGTTGCGGGTCGAGGCTCCGATTTTGTTCGCATTCTGTTCCCTTTTCCAGAACGCGCCGGCCAAAGTCAAGCCGAGCTACGGTCCCGCCGGATCGCGGGACGCGCCCGGAATCCACAGAACGTCACCACCCGCGTCTTTGTTCACGCGCCTCGCGGCTACGAACAAATAGTCCGACAAGCGGTTGAGATAGGAAAGCGCGAGCGGATTCAAAGGGACAATCTGCGCTGCGGCGACCGCAGTCCGCTCTGCGCGGCGGCTCGTGGCCCGGGCGAGGTGGAGCGTGGCGGCACCGGCGGTGCCTGCGGGCAGGATGAAGCTGGTGAGCGGGGCGAGATCGGCGTTCATCGCGTCTATCTCTTCCTCGAGCCGCGCGACCTGCGCGGCGACGATCCGCAGGACCATCTCGGAGGGCGCGAAATCCTCGCCGGGCGTGGCGAGATCGGCGCCGAGATCGAACAGGTCGTTCTGGATGCGCGTCAACGCGGTGGCATAGCGACCCGGGCCGAGCGCCGCGATCGCTACGCCGATCGCGCTGTTCGTCTCATCGACATCGCCGATCGCGGCCATGCGCGGATCGTTCTTGGCGACACGCGATCCATCGACCAGGCCGGTGGTGCCGTCGTCGCCGGTGCGGGTGTAGATCTTGTTGAGCTTGACCATCGCCGGCGCGACCGGACGATCAGGTTCTGCCGCCGGCGACGAACAGGATCAGCACGACGATCAGGATGGCGATCGCCTGGAAGAAGATGCGGTACTGCATCGCCTTGTTGGACTTGAGCGCCGACGCGCTCGGGCCGGTCCCGCCCTTCACCTCGGCGCTGGCGCCCATCAGGAAGATGACGAGGCCCCGGACCAGCATGGCGACGGTCGCGAGCATCGCCGCGATGAGGAGGATGAAGAGGAAAATGCTCATCCCGCTCATTTAGGCTTTTGCCACCTGAAAGCCAATGGGGAGGCGCCCGGCGCGCAGGTCGTCCGCGAGCGCGCGCCCGTTGATGCCGGCAGCCCGCAGCGATTCCAGCGTCGGCGCCCGGTTGCGCTTGGCGAGCCGCATGCCGCTCGCGTCGGCCAGCAGCGCGTGGTGATGATAAACCGGGGTCGGCAGGCCGAGCAGCGCCTGGAGCAGCCGGTGGACGTGGGTGGCGGCGAACAGGTCGTTGCCGCGCACGACATGAGTGACGCCCTGCGCCGCGTCGTCGATCGTCACCGCGAGATGATAGCTGGCGGGCGCATCCTTGCGGGCGAGGATCACGTCGCCATGGATTTGCGGCATGGCGATCACGTCGCCGGCCAGTTCGTCCCGCCAGATGAGGACTCCTTCGTGTCGGGGCTGCTCCGGCATCTCCTCGGCGGCGGGGGACAGGAGGTCGAGCGCTCGGGCCAGATCGAGCCGCCAGGCATGCTCCTCGCCCGCGACGCGTCGGTCGCGCTCGGCATGGGCAAGATGGCGACAGGTTCCCGGATAGATGGGGCCGCCATCGCCGTGCGGGGCAGACAGGCTCGCCGCGATTTCGGCGCGGGTGCAGAAGCACGGATAGAGCAACCCCATCGCGATGAGCCGGTCGAGCGCCTCGCTGTAGCGCGCCAGCCGCTGCGACTGCAGCAGCACCGGCCCGTCCCAGGCCAGCCCGAGCCAGGCCAGCTCCTGTTCGATCGCAGCGATGAATTCAGGCCGGCTGCGCGTGCCGTCGATATCCTCGATACGCAGCAGGAATCTGCCGCCGCCCGCCCGCGCACGATCATGCGCGAGGATTGCCGACCAGGCGTGGCCGATGTGCAACAACCCGGTAGGGCTTGGCGCGAATCGGGTGACGATTTCGCTCAAAGCGGCTCTTGACCGCGAGTCGCGCGCTGTGCTGTCATCATGGCGTCATCCTAATCGGCAATTGCCGCGCCAGGAAGCATGGGGGGTTCGCGTGTATCATCCCGATCTGATCCGACACCCCGACGGTTGCCCCGCCCTGGTATTGAACGCCGATTATACGCCGCTCAGCTATTATCCGCTCAGCGTCTGGCCGTGGCAGACCGCGATCAAGGCAGTGTTCCTCGACCGCGTCGACATCGTCGCCGAATATGAGCGCGAGGTGCGCAGCCCGAACCACAAGATCAAGCTGCCCTCGGTGATCGCGCTGAAATCCTATGTCCGCCCGAGCGCCTTTCCGGCGTTCACCCGGTTCAACCTGTTCCTGCGCGACAAGTTCGAATGCCAATATTGCGGGGCGGGCAACGATCTGACCTTCGACCATGTCGTGCCGCGTGCCCAGGGCGGGCGCACGACCTGGGAGAATGTCGTTACGGCCTGTGCGCCGTGCAATCTCCGCAAGGGCGGGCGGACGCCGAAACAGGCGGGCATGCCGCTGCACATCGGCGCGATCCGCCCGACCAGCTGGCACCTGCAGGAACATGGGCGGCGCTTCCCGCCCAACTATCTGCACGATACCTGGCATGACTGGCTCTATTGGGATGTCGAGCTGGAGGCCTGAGGCGGCCTCTTAATGGACGAGCAATTTTCCGTATGCTATTGTCATACGGTGAAAGGTCGTCCGATGCGCAGAGAAGCCCCGATCGTCAGCGTTCGCGTGAATCGCGAAGAGCGCGCCATGCTGGAGGCTGCAGCGGAACATGCGCGCACCAACATAAGCGATTTCGTCCGTCGCAAGGCGCTCGAAGCGGCGGAGATCGACATGCTGGACCGGCGTCAGGTGACGATTCCGGCGGAGGACTGGGACAGGTTCGAAACCTGGGTTCGTGCGCCTGGTAAAGATATACCGGCGTTGCGCAGGCTCTCCGCCACGCCTCCTGCATGGCAGGACTGACCCCACCGCTCCCGCTTGCCGCCGAACACGATCGGGACGGCTTCGATTGCGGGCGCGATTCCCTGAACCAATGGTTCCGTCGGCACGCCTGGCGCAACCAGGAAGGCGGCACATCGCGTACCAGCGTGATATGCGATTCAGCGAGCGGCGCGATCGTCGGCTATGTCAGCCTGTCAGCGGCGCAGATCGATCGCGCCTTCCTGCCGAAAGCCGTCCAGCGCAATCGCCCCGATCCGGTACCGGCATTGCTGCTGGGCCAACTCGCTGTCGATACGCGCTATCAGGGGCGCGGTTGCGCGCGCTCTCTGCTGTTCTTCGCGCTCACTACCGCCGTGCGTGTTTCTCGCGACATGGGCTGTTTCTGCGTGCTCACGCATCCGCTGGATGACGGCGTGCGCGATTTCTATCGGCAGTTCGGATTCGAGGACCTTCCCTTCGATCCGATGCGCAGCATGGCCGTTCGTATCGTGGATCTGATCGCGAGCGGTTTTGCCGGGGACTGATGCGCCCCGGAGACGCTTCCATCGCAGGATAGGCGGTTGACCGGAACGATACCGCAGCGCAGCATCGTGTCATGGCCGATCTCCCCTCCATCGCGAACAATCCCGACATCCGCTTCCTGGGCAAGCTGCTCGGCGACGTGATCCGCGCCTATGGCGGCGAGACATTGTTCCGGCGGACGGAATATATCCGCGCTGCCTCGGTCGACCGGCACCGCGGCATTACCGCCAAGGACGCGACCGATCTCGGGCTCGACCGGCTGAGCCTGGACGAGACGCTCGATTTCGTGCGCGGCTTCATGCTGTTCTCGATGCTCGCCAACCTCGCGGAGGATCGCCAGGGCGTGGCCGTCGAAAAAGGCGCCGATGTCGAATCCGCGCTCGCGCGGCTGGCGGAAGAGGGGATCGACCGCGACGCAGTGATGACGCTGCTCGGGCACGCGCTGATCGCGCCGGTGCTGACCGCGCACCCGACCGAGGTGCGCCGCAAGAGCATGATCGACCACCGCAACCGCATTTCCGAGCTGATGACGCTGAAGGATGCCGGGATCGCCGAGACGCCCGACGGCGATGCAGTCGAGGAGGCGATCCTGCGCCAGATTGCGCTCCTGTGGCAGACCCGCGTGCTGCGGCGCGAGCGGCTTTATGTCGCGGACGAAGTCGAGACCGCGCTCAGCTATCTGCGCGACGTGTTCCTGCCGGCGCTGCCCGCGCTCTACCAGCGCTGGGACCGGGCGCTCGGCGCCCGCGCGCCGAGTTTCCTGCGGCCCGGCAGCTGGATCGGCGGCGACCGCGATGGCAACCCCTTCGTCACCGCCGATTCGCTGCAAATTGCCCTGGCGCGGGCATGCGAGGCCGTGCTGGGCCATTATCTCGATGCGGTTAACGCCCTTGGCGCCGAACTGTCGATCTCGACCGGCATTACCCCGGTGGACGCCGCAGTGCAGCGCCTCGCCGACGCGAGCGGCGACTCTGCCGCCAGCCGCGCGGACGAGCCCTATCGTCGCGCAGTCTCCGGTATCTATGCGCGGCTGGCGGCGACGCATCTGGGGCTGACCGGCAAGCCTGCGCCGCGCCCCGGCCCGCTTCACGGCGAGCCCTATCCCGATCCGCAGAGCTTCCGCGCCGATCTGGTGGTGATCGCCCGGGCCTTGCGAACGGGCGGCGGCGGCACGCTGGCTTCGGGCGGCGCGCTCGGCCGGCTGATCCGCGCGGTCGAGACGTTCGGCTTCCATCTCGCCACGCTCGATTTGCGCCAGAACAGTGCAGTGCTCGAGCGGGTCGTGGCGGAATTGCTCAAGGTCTCGGGCGTGGAGGACGATTATCTGGCGCTCGGCGAATCGGAGCGGGTCTCGCTGCTGCGCCACGAGCTGTCCAACGCGCGACCGCTGTCGAGCCCGTTCGAGACCTATTCGGACGAGACTGCCTCCGAACTCGCGATCGTCCGCGCGGCGGCCGACGCGCATGCCAAATATGGCGCGGCCTGCATCACCCAGCATATCGTCTCCATGGCGCAGTCAGTGTCCGATCTGCTCGAAGTGAATGTGATGCTGAAGGAAGTCGGGCTCTACCGGCCCGGCAAGATTCCCACCGCGGCGATCATGGCGGTGCCGCTGTTCGAGACGATCGGCGATCTGGAGGCAGCGCCCGGCATCATGACCGAATGGTTCGCCTTGCCCGAGGCGGGCGCGATCACCCGGGCGCGAGGCTTTCAGGAAGTGATGATCGGCTATTCGGATTCGAACAAGGACGGGGGCTACATCACCTCGACCTGGTCGCTGTCCAAGGCGTCGACCGCGCTGAAGCCGGTATTCGACAAGGCGGGCGTGGGCATGCAGCTGTTCCACGGCCGCGGCGGCGCGGTCGGGCGCGGTGGCGGCTCGGCCTTTGCCGCGATCCGCGCCCAGCCGACCGGCACGGTGCAGGGCCGGATTCGCATCACCGAGCAGGGCGAAGTGATCGCGGGCAAATATGGCACGCGCGAAAGCGCGATGACCAATTTGGAGGCGATCGCCTCCGCCACGCTGCTGGCGAGCCTGGAACCGGATGCCTTGTCGGCGGCCGAACAGGTCCGGTTCGGGGCGGCGATGGATGCGCTGTCGGGCAGCGCGTTCAAGGCATACCGCGACCTCGTCTATGGGACCGAGGGCTTCCGTACCTTTTTCCGCCAGATGACGCCGATTGCCGAGATTTCCGGGCTGAAGATCGGATCGCGCCCGGCGAGCCGGACCAAGTCGGACCGGATCGAGGATCTGCGCGCGATCCCCTGGGTGTTCAGCTGGGCGCAGGCGCGCGTGATGCTGCCGGGCTGGTACGGCGTCGGCCAGGCGATCGCGGCGTTCGAGGACAAGGGCCTGCTCGCCGAGATGGCACAGGGCTGGCCATTCTTCGCCGCGACGCTCGACAATATGGAGCAGGTGATCGCGAAGTCCGACATGGATATCGCCGAACGCTATGCCGCGCTGGTCGAGGACCGCGTGCTGGCGGACAGCGTGTTCGGGGCGATCCGCGATGGCTGGCGCCAGACTCAGGACGGCCTGCTGGAGATCACTGGCCAGTCGCGGCTGCTCGAAAAGCATCCGGCGCTGGATGCGTCGATCCGGCTGCGGCTGCCCTATATCGAGCCGCTCAACCTGCTGCAGATCGAGCTGATGAAGCGCCACCGTGCCGGCGAGACGGACGAGCGGATCGGCGAGGGGATATTGCTGTCGATCAACGCGATCGCGACGGCGCTGCGGAACAGCGGCTAAGGTTTTCCTCTCCCCTTGTGGGAGAGGAGCATTGGGTGAACAGCGCCCCGCGCTGTTCAGGATATGCCGGGGGCATAGCCGACCCAACGCTGGGCCCATCGCGTAGCGATGGGAAGGGTGAGGGGGACACGGGAAGCTCGCGAGCCTCACTCCCCCTCACCCTTCCGTCGCTGCGCTCCTCCCTCCCTCTCCCACAGGGGGAGAGGGATTTAGGAAAGGCGCCGCCAGTTCGGGGCGCACCCGGAGCAGCCGGCCTGTCGCCCGGTCGAGCAGCGCCCAGGTCGAGACCGCTTCCACCTTCACCTTGCCGTCGGCACCGGTGAACCGGACATGGCGATCGAAGCGGGCGCCCCTGGGCGGTTCGGGCACCCAGGTTTCCCCGGTCACCGTCTCGCCCGGGCCGACATTGCCGCGATAATCGATCTCGTGGCGGGTCACGACCCAGATATAGGCCTGTTGCTGTTCGGCCGTCGCGATCGCCGCCCAATGCGCGACGGCGATATCCTGGATCCACTTCACCCACACCGCATTGTTGACGTGGCCGAGTTCGTCGATGTCGGCGTCAGTCGCGGTTTTGGTGAGGGTGAAGGGCAT
The DNA here is from genome assembly GCF_036663735.1 of Parasphingomonas zepuensis. Lineage (NCBI taxonomy): Bacteria > Pseudomonadati > Pseudomonadota > Alphaproteobacteria > Sphingomonadales > Sphingomonadaceae > Parasphingomonas > Parasphingomonas zepuensis. The sequence goes on from NZ_JAXOJO010000007.1 coordinate 96,417, forward strand.
TACCCCTCCACGCCCAATTGCCACAGCACGAAGGCATGTTCCTCGGCCCCTTCGCGCAGGCTTTCGAAGCGGCCCGATTTGCCGCCATGGCCGGCGCCCATATTGGTCTTGAGCAGCAGGACATTGTCGTCGGTTTTGGTTGCGCGCAATTTCGCCGCCCATTTGGCCGGCTCCCAATAGGTCACGCGCGGATCGTTGAGACCGCCCGAGATGAACATCGGCGGATAATCGTGGGCGGCAACCTGGTCATAGGGCGAATAGGAACGGATCAGCTCGAACGCTGCCTTGTCCTCGATCGGGTTGCCCCATTCGGGCCATTCGCCGGGGGTAAGCGGCAATTCCGCGTCGAGCATGGTGTTGAGCACATCGACGAACGGCACGTCCGCGATCACCGCGCCCCACAGTTCCGGATCGGAATTGACCACCGCGCCCATCAGCTCGCCGCCGGCGGAGCGGCCCGCGATCGCGATCTTGCCCGCGCTGGTCCAGCCATCGGCGATCAGGCTCTTCGCCACATCGACGAAATCGTTGAAGGTGTTTTCGCGCTTCTCCAGCTTGCCGTCGAGATACCATTGCTGGCCGAGATCGTCGCCGCCGCGGATATGCGCGATGGCATAAGCGAAGCCGCGATCGAGCAGTGACAGCCGCCCGGTCGAGAAGCCCGGCGGGATGGCATAGCCATAGGCGCCGTACGCGTAGAGGAAGAGCGGCGCCGAGCCGTCCTTCGGGAAATCCTTCGGATAGACGATCGAGACGGGCACCTCGGTGCCGTCGCGGGCGGCGATCTTCAGGCGCTCGGTGCGATATTTGTCCGCGTCGTAACCCGAGGGGATTTCCTGCACCTTGAGCGTGGTCAGCGTGCCGGTGGCGACATCGTAATCATATTCGGTGCCGGGCGTGACCATGGATTCATAGCCGACGCGCAGCACGTCCATGGCATATTCGGGGTTGTTGCCGAGGCCGGCATCATAGCTTGCCTCGGGAAAGACGATGCGCTGTGGCGGGATCGACGAATCGTAGCGATGGATCTCGATCTGATCGAGCCCGTCTTCGCGCCCGTCGACGATGAAGAAGTCGCGGAAACAGTCGATCCCGGTCATGTAGAAGTGCTGCGACGGGCCGATCAGCTCGGACCATGCGCCGGGATTGTCGATCGACGCAGTGCACAGGCGGAAATTGGGATCCACATCGTTGGTGTGGATGAACAATGTGCCGTCATGCTCGTCGACATCATATTCGCGGCCGACCTTGCGCGGCGAGACGCAGATCGGCGCGGCGAGGACATTGTCGGCCGGGAGGAGATAGACTTCGCTCGTCACATGATCGCCACTGGCGATGACGATCCATTTGCGCGAACTCGTCTCGCTCACGCCGACTCGGAAGCCTTCGTCGGCTTCCCGGAACAGCTCGATATCCTCCGAGAGGGGCGTGCCGAGCTTGTGCAGCCGGGCATTGTCGGTGCGCCATTGTTCGTTGGCGAGGCCGTAGAGGAAGCCGCTGTCGTCGGCCGTCCAGACGATTTCGGAGAGCATGCCGGGGATGACGTCGGGCAGATGCTCGCCGGTGGTGAGGTCCTTGACCCGCACCTCGAACCGCTCCGATCCATTGTCGTCGATCGCATAGGCGAGCAGCTTCGCGTCGTTGCTGACCGAGAAGGCGCCGAGCCGGAAATATTCCTTGCCCTCGGCGAGCGCGGGTTCGTCCAGGATCAGCTCGTCCGGCCCGCCGACGACCGGCTTGCGCCACCATTTGCGATATTGCCCGCCGGTCTCGAATGCGGTCCAGTAGAGCCAGTCGCCGTCCTTCTGTGGGACCGACGAATCGTCTTCCTTGATGCGGCCCTTCATCTCTTCATAGAGTCGGTCGACCAGCGGCCGGTGGGGCGCCATCACTGCCTCGAAATAGGCGTTCTCCGCTTCGAGATAGGCGAGCACATCCGTGTCGGTGACCTCGGGATAACCGGGATCCTTGATCCAGGCATAGGGGTCTTCGAGGGTGATGCCGTGCACGGTGAAGCTGTGCGGGCGGGTTTCGGCGATGGGAGGCTTGATGATCGTCACTCTATTCTCCGTTCGGGCCGAGCTTGTCGAAGCACCGCCCTTTCTTCTAACCCTGTAAGCAAGAACGGCCCTTCGACAAGCTCAGGGCGAACGGATCGAGAGGTATAGTATGTCCACCTATCAGGATCGCCTCGCGGCGCTGCGCGAACAATTGAAGCGCGACCGGCTCGACGGGTTCGTCGTGCCGCTGACCGATGAGCATATGAGCGAATATGTCGGCGCCTATGCGCAGCGACTGGCCTGGCTGACGGGCTTTCAGGGTTCGGCCGGCAGCGCGGTGGTGCTGCCCGAAGCGGCCGCGATCTTTACGGACGGGCGCTACACCTTGCAGGTGCGCGAGCAGGTCGATGGCACGAACTGGGACTATGTCTCGGTGCCCGCGACGAGCATCGCGATGTGGCTCGGGGCGCATGCCGCCGCCGGTGCGCGCGTGGGGTACGATCCGTGGCTGCACACGCGCGGCTGGGTCGAGGAAGCGCGCAAGGCGCTGGCGGAGCGCGGGGCGGAGCTGGTCGCGGTCGATACCAACCCGGTCGATGCGGTGTGGCCCGACCGGCCGCCGCCGTCCCACGCCAGGCTCGCGGTGCAGGATGATGACCGCGCCGGCAAATCCTCGGCCGAGAAGCGTGCGGCGATCGCCGACTGGCTGGCCGAGCGTAAGGCAGATGCGGTTGTGCTCTCCGCGCTCGATTCGATCGCCTGGGCACTGAACGTGCGCGGCGAGGATGTGGCGCATACGCCGGTCGCATTGGCCTATGCGATCGTCGATGCGGACGGCACCGCCGATCTGTTCGTGGCGCCTGAGAAGCTGGCGGACGATGTGCTCCAGCATCTCGGCAATGCGGTTCGGGTCAGGGATCGCGCGGCGTTTCCGGCGGCGCTGGGCGGCTATGCCGGCAAGCGCGTGGCGGCCGATCCGGAGCGGGCGGTGGCGGCGATCTTCGGGCGGCTCGAGGCAGGCGGCGCCACGGTGCTGAGCCTGCGCGATCCGGTGGTGCTGGCCAAGGCGGTGAAGAACCCGGTCGAGATCGTCGGGCACCGGGCCGCCTCCGTGCGCGACGGCGCCGCGCTGGCGCGGTTCCTGAAATGGGTGGAAGCGGAGGCACCCAAGGGTGGGCAGACGGAGCTTTCCTGCGTCGCTAAGCTCCAGGAGTTTCGCGAGGCGACCGGGCTGTTGCGCGATACCTCGTTCGATACGATCTCGGCGACGGGCGCGCACGGGGCGAGCCCGCATTATCATTCGACGCCGGAATCGAATGCGCTGCTCGAGCCGGGCCAGCTCTATCTGGTCGATTCGGGCGGGCAATATGCCGATGGCACGACCGACGTGACGCGCGTCCTCCCGATCGGCACACCGACCGAGGAGATGCGCGATCGCTTCACCCGCGTGCTCAAGGGGCATATCGGCCTGGCCACCGCGGTGTTTCCGCCGGGTACGAATGGTGGCCAGCTCGATTCGTTCGCGCGGCGGCCGCTATGGGAGGCGGGCCTCGATTTCGCACATGGCACCGGCCACGGGGTCGGTGCGTACCTCTCGGTGCATGAAGGGCCGCAGCGCATCGCCAAGCCCAATTATCCGGGCGGCGGCCCGTCCGAGCCGCTGCGCGCGGGCATGATCGTCTCGAACGAGCCGGGTTACTACAAGGCCGGCGAGTACGGCATCCGGATCGAGAATCTGATCCTGGTCGAGGAGCGGATCATCCCGGGCGGCGACGAACCGATGCTCGGCTTCGAGACGCTGACCTTCTGCCCGATCGAACGTTCGCTGATCGTGGCTGATCTGCTGACGGTGGCGGAGCGCGACTGGCTGAACGCCTATCACGCCAAGGTGCTGGAGATTCTCGGGCCGGAGCTGGAGGGCGAGGAGCTTGCCTGGCTCCAGGCCAAGTGCGCGCCTATCGGCTAGGTTCGTCGTCCCGCGGCGCGGGCGGCGAATCGCTTGCGCGCGCCTGCGCCTTTCGCTTGCGCAGATTCTCGCGCAGTGCGGCCGCGAGGCGCGCCGCTTTCTCGTCCTTATCGGCCATATGGCCTTATCGACGGCGCGCTTCGCCTTGACAATCCCGCCGCCCTCGTCTCTTAGGCGCGCTCCGCCGACGGCCTTGGGCCACTCGGACCGGTAATGCTGCCGTAGCTCAGTGGTAGAGCGCATCCTTGGTAAGGCTGAGGTCGTGAGTTCAATCCTCACCGGCAGCACCATTTTTCTCCTGTGACATCAGCGTTTCCCTGCGGGGGGCGATCAGACCGAAACCTTCGTATCCTTTACGATCGGCCCCGATTGGGTGACCCTGTGGCCGCGCCGCTGCTGTTTGCCGCGCCGGAGGTAGTGATGACGAAAGATCGGCTTGCGGGCATTCATCCCTATGCTGGCCCGGCGGGTGGCTGGGATGCGCTGAAGGCAGTTGCAGTCGCGATCCGCGAACAGATGGGCGCGAGCACCGATACGCGCGCGCTGCTGCAGATGAACCAGCCAGACGGATTCGATTGTCCCGGCTGCGCGTGGCCTGATCCCAAGCACACCTCCTCCTTCGAATTCTGCGAGAACGGGGCCAAGGCGGTCACGTGGGAAGCCACCGCGAAGAAGGTCGATCCCGATTTCTTCGCGCGGCACAGCGTTTCCGAGCTGTGGACCTGGTCCGATCACGCGCTCGAGGACGCCGGTCGGCTCACGCATCCGATGCGCTATGACGCAGCGACCGATCATTTCGTGGCGATCTCGTGGGATGAGGCCTTCGCGCGAGCGGGCGCGGCGCTGCGGGCACTGGACTCGCCGAATCAGGCGCAATTCTATACGTCGGGCCGCGCGTCGAACGAGGCGGCGTTTCTGTACCAGCTGTTCGCGCGGGAGTTCGGTACCAATAATTTCCCCGACTGTTCCAACATGTGCCACGAAGCGACCAGCGTGGGGCTGCCCAAGTCGATCGGTGTCGGCAAGGGTACGGTGACGCTCGAGGATTTCGACCATGCCGATGCGGTGTTCTGCATCGGCCACAATCCCGGCACCAATCATCCCCGCATGCTATCGACCCTGCGTGAGTGCGCGCGGCGCGGGGCACCGATCATCGTCGCCAATCCGCTGCGGGAGCGCGGGCTCGAGCGCTTCCAGTCGCCCCAGGCGCCGGTCGAGATGCTGACGGACAGCGCGACGACGCTTGCCTCGGCCTATCATCAGGTCAGGGTCGGCGGCGATACCGCGATGTTCAAGGGCATGATGAAGGCGCTGTTCGCGGCCGATGCCGTGAACCTGGCGACGGGCGGGGAGGGCCTGCTCGACCGCGCCTTCATCGCCGAGCACACGACCGGGTTCGAGGCGCTGCGCGCGGATATCGAAGCGACCGGCTGGGACGCGATCGTCGCGCGGTCGGGGCTGACCCGGGCCGCGATCGAGAGCATGGCCGAGGTATATTGGACCGCCGGGCGCGTGATCGTGTGTTACGGCATGGGGTTGACCCAACACCGCCACGGCACCGAGAATGTCCAGCAGCTGGCCAATCTGATGCTGCTGCGCGGCAATATCGGCAAGCAGGGGGCAGGGATCTGCCCGCTGCGCGGCCATTCCAACGTGCAGGGCGATCGCACCGTCGGCATCACCGAGATCCCGACCGAGGCGTTCCTGCAACGGCTCGATCTGGCCTTCGGCATCACTGCCCCGCGGGCGCCCGGCACCAACGCGGTCGAAGCAGTCGCGGCGATGCGCGATGGCAGCGCAAAGGCGTTTATCGGGCTCGGCGGCAATCTCGCGGTGGCAATGAGCGATCCGGAAGCGAGTTTCGCCGCTTTCCGCAAGCTCGATCTGTCAGTGCAGATCTGCACCAAGCTCAACCGGACCTGCCTGCTGGCGGCGCGCGAGAACATCGTCCTGCCCTGTCTCGGCCGCACCGAACAGGATGTGCAGGCGACCGGTCCGCAGGCAGTGACGGTCGAGGATTCGATGTCGATGGTCCACGCCTCGCACGGCCGGCTCAAGCCGGTGTCTCCGGACCTCCGCTCCGAACCGGCGATCGTCGCTGGTCTGGCTCGCGCGACGCTGCCTGACACGGTCGTCGACTGGCAGGGGCTGGTGGACGATTATGATCGGATTCGCGCCAAGATCGAGCAGGTCTTTCCCGACTTCCACGATTTCAACCAGCGGATCCGCCACAAGGGCGGCTTCCGGCTGCGCGTCGGCGCCTCGAATCGCGAATGGGATACGCCCGATCACAAGGCGCATTTCCTAGTCTATCCGACCGTCGATATCGACGACCTGCCCGACGAAACCGGCCTTCTGCTCACCACCCTGCGCAGTCACGATCAGTACAACACGACGATCTATGGCCTGAACGATCGCTATCGCGGGATCACCGGGCGGCGCGACATCATATTCGTCAATGCCGACGATCTGGCCGCGCTTGGGCTCGCGCATGGCGACCGGATCGACGTGGTGGCGGGGCCGGGCCGCGTCCTCGCCGGCCAGACGGCGGTGGTCCATCAGATCGCTCGTGGCTCGGTCGGTGCTTATTACCCTGAAGCGAACTGCCTGATCGCGCTGGATAATTATGATGGCAGGAGCGGAACGCCGTCCTACAAGTCCGTACCGGTGAGCCTGCGCCGCGCCGCGTGACGAGAGCGCCGATGCGCTGAGGCTTGTGGCCCGGTGCGGGAGGTGTCTGCCGACTGGACCCGTCGACTGCACGAAAATTGGATGTTTCGTGGTCCGCCGATTGGCTCTCTAAGCAGGGCATGAACCAGATTCCCACCTCGTCCCGGCACGCATGATCGACCGCCGTCATTTCATCGGTGGCGGTGCGGCAGCGCTGCTGGCGCTGCCCGTGATGGCGGCGGGACGAAGCCTGGATATCGCGCTGGTCAATGCGCGGGTCTGGACCGGGCGGCGCGAGCGGTCGGCGATTACCGCGGTCGGCATAAGCGGCGATCGCATCGCCGTGATCGGTGCGGACGCGGTGCGGGCCGCGACGACGGCCGCGACACGGGTCATCGATCTCGACGGGGCATTCCTGATGCCTGCCTTCATCGACAACCACACCCATTTCCTGCGCGGCGCGGCGATGCTGCGCCAGCCGAGCCTGCGCGATGCGGCGACACCGACCGCCTTTGCCGAGCGCGTCGGCGCAGCCGCGCGCCTGCTCAAGCCGGGCCAATGGGTCGAGGGCGGCTATTGGGACGAACAGCTGTGGGGCGGCGAGCTGCCGACCCGCGCCTGGATCGATTCCGTCACCCCCGATCATCCGGTCGCCGTGTCGCGGCTGGATCTGCACATGATCCTGCTCAATTCGGTCGCGCTGAAGCTGGCCGGGATCAATCGCGATACGGTGCCGCCGGCGGGCGGGGTGATCGTGCGCGACGCGAGCGGCGAGCCTACCGGCATCCTCAAGGATAATGCGGCATGGCTGGCCGAGCGCGCAATCCCGAAGCTGGACGATGCCGGCATCGAGGATGTGCTGCGCGGCGGTATCGCCGAAGGGCTGTCGCGTGGCGTGGCCCAGGCGCATTCGCCAGAGATCGACTGGTCGATGTACGAGGCACTGCGGCGGCTCGGCGCCAAGGGCCGGCCGGACATGCGTTTCTATTCCTTCGTGCCGCTGGCCGATTGGGAGAAGATGGCGGCGATCGTCGCGGCCGAGGGCAACGGCGACGACTGGATCCGCTGGGGCGGGGTCAAGGGCCTGATGGACGGGTCGCTCGGATCGCGCACGGCCCTGTTCCACGCTCCCTATACCGATGCGCCCGATCAGCGCGGCGTGCGCGTGGCGCCGCGCGACGAGATCGCAAAACATGTCGCGGCCGCCGACGCGCACCGGCTGCACGTCACGGTCCATGCGATCGGCGATCAGGCCAATGACGAACTGCTCGACATCTATGCCGAGGTGGCCCGTGCCAATGGCCGGCGCGACCGGCGCTTCCGGATCGAGCATGCCCAGCATCTCAGCCAGGCCGCGATCCCGCGCTTCGCCGCTCAGGGCGTAATCCCATCGGTCCAGCCCTATCACGCGATCGACGACGGCCGCTGGGCGGTGAAGCGGATCGGCGCGGCGCGGCTGCGCGGCACCTACGCCTTCAAATCATTGCTCGATGCAGGTGCGCGGATGACGTTCGGTTCGGACTGGCCGGTCGCGCCGTTCGATCCGATCGCCGGCATCCACGCCGCTGTTACCCGCGCGACGATCGATGGGGCCAATCCGGACGGATGGCTGCCAGACCAGAAGATCACGGTCGAGCAGGCACTCACCGCCTATACCAGCGCCAACGCCTATGCCGGTTTCCAGGAAGACCGGCTCGGGCTGATCGCGCCGGGCTATCTGGCCGATCTGACCGTGCTCGACGTGGATCCGCGTAGCATCGCGCCGGCCGATATCGCCAGGACCAAAGTGCTGCGCACCTTTGTCGGCGGGCAGCAACGTTTCGGGCCGCAAAGCGGCTGACCGGAGAGGGTCGGGAAGAGCACAGCAGCGAGGGAAAAAGGGCAAGCGGCAAAGGCCGCGGCCCGCACCATCACAAGGGGAAGCGACCATGAACCGACTCATATTGCGATATGCGCCCGCCGTTTCGGCGATCGCCCTGCTCGTTGCCGGCGGTGCGCCGGCCTGGGCGCAAAGCATTCAGGACGAGACCGGAGCGGAGACCGGCGGAGATATCATCGTCACCGCCAACAAGCGCGAGGAGCGGCTGCGTGACGTCGCCGGCGGCGTTTCCGCCGTCACGGGCGAGCAGCTTCAGGCGATCGGCGCCCAGGATTTCAAGGACTATCTGACGCGCAGCCCCGGCGTGGCGTTCAACGAAGGCCCGTCGAACAATTCGACCGCGGTGATCCGCGGCATCGGCACGACCGCCGGCCTGGACCAGGGCCAGGGCAGCACCGGATATTTCATCAACGACATCCCGATGAACGAGCCCGGCTACACCATCGTCATCCCCGATATCGACGCGTTCGACGTGTCGCGGGTCGAGGTGCTGCGCGGGCCGCAGGGCACTTTGTTCGGATCGGCGTCGCTTGGCGGCGCGATCAACTTCATCACCAACCTCGCCGATCCGAGCGGCTTCCACGCCGCGGCGGAAGGGTCGATCGGCACGACGCGCTTCTCCGACGGAGAGGCCAATTACCGCGCCAAGGGCATGGTCAACGTGCCGCTGATCCCCGACAAGCTGGCGGTGCGCCTGGTCGTCACCCAGCGCGTCGATGCCGGCTACATCAAGAATATCGGCACCGGCGTGGACGGCTCGAACGACGTCCACACCTTCGGCGCGCGCGGTTCGATCGTGTTCACGCCGGATGTCGACACCAGCATCAGCTATCTCGGCCTGTACCAGAAGACCGATACCGACGATCCCAGCGTCAGCAATCTCGGCCTCGGCCTGCTCCAGCGATCGAGCAATTTCGAAACGCCGATGATCTTCAAGACGCAGCTGCACAGCCTGCGGCTCGATCATGATTTCGGCTTCGCGACGGCGACGGTGCTCGGTAGCTACAACCGCAAGACCGGCGACATCTTCGACGATTTCAGCGTGGCCTATGGCGCCCTCAATCCGGGAAATCATTATTTCCTGCAGGCCGGGCAGAGCGACACCTATTCCTACGAGGTGCGCTTCGCGTCGCCCAAGGGGCAGACGCTCGAATGGCTGGTCGGTGCGACTCATATCGACACGACCAAGGGCTTCCAGGAGCATCTGAGCTCGCCCGGTTATGCCGCGGCGCATCCCGCCGAGGTGGCGGCCGGGCTGACGCAGGGCGATGAATATTATTACGGCGCCTCGCATACCAAGGGCGACGAGAATGCGCTGTTCGGCGAGCTCAACCTCAATCTCGGCAAGGTGACGCTGACCGGGGGCGGCCGCCTCTTCAAGACGCGCACCGACACCTATTCCGATCTGCGCGGCATTTTCGGCAACGGGGTCAACCCGGCCTATAAGGTCAGCGATTCGGGCTTCGCGCCCAAGGCGTCGATCAAATATCAGCCGGCCGACGACTTCATGGTCTATGCGCTTGCTTCCAAGGGCTATCGCTTCGGCTCGCCCAATACGCTGCCGCCGCTGGCAGGATCGCCGATCCCGCCGGGCACCAGCTCGGACAGCCTGTGGAACTATGAAGCGGGCACCCGCTTCAGCCTGGTCGACCGGAAACTGTTCCTCAGCGTCACGGCCTTCTACATCGACTGGACCAACTTGCAGGTGCGGCTGCGGCGGCTCGGCGACGGGCTGACTTATGGCGCCAATGCCGGCGCGGCCGAGATCTACGGCGTCGAGGCATCGGCCTCGCTCAACCTCGGCGGATTCTCGCTGAACTCCAACCTTACCTGGCTGGATGCCGAGTTGACCGAGGATATCCCGACCGCGGTGCCGCCGCTGTCTTCGGGCAAGACGCTGCCTTCGGCCGCCAAGTGGCGCATCTCCAACACCGCCGCCTATAATTTCGGCGGCGCGGCGGAGCCGACGATCACATTGCTCCATCGTTATGTGTCCCGGTCGCCCGGGTTCCTCAACGAGGATACCAGCTTTGCGCCCTATCACATCTTCGATGCCCGCGTGTCGGCGAAGCTGGGCGATTTCACGGTCGCTGCCTTTGCCGAAAATATCGGCGACCGGCGTGCCGTGACCTTCGGCTATCAGGACTTCGGGACTGGATCGACGCGATTCATCGTCAAGCCGCGCACGCTCGGCGTGCAGGTGAACTGGGCGATGTGACCGCCGGTGGAGCGGCCGATGTCCGGCCGCTCCACCGGCGACCAATGATGGGAATGACATGACCGACCGGCGACAAATCCTGGTATCGATGCTGGCGCTTGCCGCCGGATCGGTGGCCCGCCCTGCCCTGGCGCTGGCCGCCAAGCTGCGGTGGCCGATCCCGCCACAGCCGCCGCGCGTGCCGACGACGGTCGGGAATTTCGGGCACAAGCGGACCGACGACTATGCCTGGATGCGGCCGAAGGACTGGCACGCCGTGCTGCGCGACCCGTCGACGCTGGATGCGCCGATCGCCGCGGCGGTGAAGGCGGAGAATGCCTATGCCGATGCGATGCTCGCCCCGTCCCGGCCGGTGCAGGCGACGTTGCTGGCGCGCGCGCGGGCGGTCGAGGCGGACGGCCCCGCGCCGATCGCAGTCGAGGATGGCGGCTTTCTCTATTACCAGCGCCAGCCGCCGGGCAGCCAATATCCGGTGTTCGCGCGGCGGTCGCTTGGCGGCGGCCCCGAGCGGGTGCTGCTCGACGTCGGCGCCGAGGCGGCGGGCAAACCCTTTTTCGCGCTGCACTGGGGTGGCACCTTCCACAGCCCCGACCAGAAATTGTTCGGCTGGTCGCAGGACCTGACCGGTTCCGGCATTTTCGGCATCCGCGTGCGCGAGATCGCGACCGGGCGCATGATCGTGACCGACGTGGACGAGAGCCATGGCAGCTTCGCGTTCGACGCCGGCGGCCGGTACCTGTTCTGGGTCGGGCGCGACGCCAGCGGGCATCCCAATTCGGTCTGGCGGCGCGACATGCAGACCGGCGCTGACGTGAAGATCCATGCCGAAAACGATCCGGCCTTCTTCATCGAGCTGAAGACGCTCGCGTCCGGCGCCTTCGTGGTGTTTCGTATGCTCAATGGCGCGCAGACCGAGGCATGGCTGATCCCGGCGTCCGATCCGACCGCGCAGCCGGTTTTGGTGGAACGGCGCGCGCCCGATCTGCGCTATGATGTCGATCACTGGAACGGCCAGCTGGTGATCCTCACCGATATCGACGGCGCCGTCGACATGAAGGTGATGACCGCGCCGGCCGACAATCCCGGTCGGGCGCAGTGGAAGCCATGGGTGCCGCACCAGCCCGGCCGCTTCATCGCGGCGATCCATCCGTTCAAGGATGCGCTGGTGCGCGAGGAATGGCGCGATGCGCTGCCCCGGCTGGTGTTGATGACGCGGGACGGCGAGGAGCGGGAGGTCCAGTTCGACGAGCCGGCCTATGCGCTGACGGTGCCGCATGGGCAGGGCTGGGGAGCGTCCGCGCTGGCCTTCACCTATCAGTCGCCGCGGCTTGCGCCCCGATCCTGGCGGCTGACCCTCGCTGATGGCGTCGCGGCGCAGACGGGAGCGGTCGCGCCGAACCCGGCCTATGACCCCGCCAATTATACGCTCGAGCGGATCGAGGCGGCGACGCCCGATGGGGCGCGGGTGCCGATCACCATCCTGCGCCGGAGGGGCACGCCGAAGGACGGCAGCGCACCGCTGTTCCTCTACGGCTATGGATCCTATGGCGCGACCGTCGATGCGCTGTTCGACGCCGGCAAGATCGCGCTGGTCGATCAGGGCTGGACCTTCGCCATCGCGCATGTCCGCGGCGGCGCCGAACGTGGCAGCGACTGGTGGCGATCCGTGCTGAAGACCGGCAAGAAAAAGACCTTCACCGATTTCATCGCCTGCGCCGAACAGCTGATCGCCGGCGGCTACACCGCAAAGGGGCGGATCGTCGCGCATGGCTATTCGGCCGGCGGGCTGCTGATGGGCGCGATCTATACGATGCGGCCGGATCTGTGGGCCGGGGTCATCGCGCAGGTGCCGTTCGTCGATCCGCTCAACACCATGGATTATTTCGAGAGTCATCCGCTCGGCCTGACCGCGCTCCCGATCTGGGGCGATCCGCGCGTGCCCGAGGAATATGCCTATATCGCCAGCTATTCTCCGTACGACCGGCTCGAGTCCGTCGCGTATCCGGCCTTGCTCGCCACCGGCAGCGTGGCGGACGAACGGGTCGCCTTTTACGAGCCGCTGAAGTTCGCGGTTCGTGCCCGCGCGCTGACCACGGCCGGCAATCCAGTGATGGTGAAGATCGCGACGACTGGCGGCCATATGGGGGCCTCCGGCGCATCGGCGGCGCTGGCGCAGGATGCGATGTTCCATGGCTTCGCGATCTGGGCCGCCGACCGCAAATGGGGCGTTGTACCGCAGCGATGAACAGGATTTTCCTAATGCCCATCCGCTGCGAAAGGCGCGGCGCGTGAGCCATTTTGAACCGGCTTCAGCGGCGGATCTTGCGGCGTTCGTCCGGGATCAACTGCTCGCGCTCGTGGTGTCGGACGGGCCGCAGGGGCATCTCACCACGCCGCTGCCGTTGCTGGTCCAGACGGACGAGGCCGGCACCATCGTCGAATTCTTCGGTCATTTCGCGCTGGCGAATCCACAGGTCGCGGTAGTGCGGGAGAATCCGCGCGCGCTGATCCTGTTCCAGGGGCCGCATGCCTATGTGCCGCCAGCCTGGGTATCGGCCGAGCGCTGGGCGCCGACCTGGAATTACGCCATGGCGCAGTTCGAGGTCGAGATCCGGCTGCTGCCCGAAGAGAATGACCGGGCGATCGCCGAGCTGCTCGCGGCAGTCGAGGGCAATGGGCCCGGTGCGTGGACGGTCGAGGCGATGGGCGACAGATATGCGAAGATGCTGCCGCATATCATTGCCTTTCGGGCGCGGGTGACCGGCGTCAACGCCAAGTTCAAGCTGGGCCAGGACGAATCGGACGAGACGTTCGAGGAAATCGTTGCCGCCCTGGGCGATGGACCGCTCGCGCGCCTGATGCGGGACGCGCGTCGGCGATGACGGACGATGTCGATCCCGGGATCCGGCTGTTCCATCGTCGCGTGATGGAGGACTATGCCCGGCACGGCACGCCCGGCGACGTGACGGAGCGCCGTCGCATCGCGGAACTGGTGCGGGCGCCCTGGAATGTCGGCGGCCCGGTGATGGCGGCCACCACCGATCTGGTGGTTGCCGGCGTGCGCGTCCGACTCCACCGGCCGAGCGATGCGCCCGACCTGCCCGTGCTGGTCTATCTGCACGGCGGCGGCTGGGTGCTGTTCAGCATCGACACGCATGACCGGCTGATGCGCGAATACGCCGCGTGCAGCGGCTGCGCGGTGCTCGGCGTGGAGTACAGCCTCAGCCCGGAAGTGCGCTTCCCGCATGCGCTGGGCGAGATCGCGGCGGTGCTCGAATGGCTGCACGCCAGCGGCGCCGACCATGGGCTCGATCCGGCACGCATTGCGATCGGCGGGGATTCCGCGGGCGGCAATTTGGCGTTGGCGACCGCCCTGGGGTTGCGCGATGTCGGCCGCGACTGGTTGAGCGCGATGCTGCTCAACTATGGCGCGTTCGATGCCGATGATAGCGCCTGGCAGGGGCGATTTCACACTGAAGACTATATGTTGAATCCGGTGGAGATGGCGGCCTTCTGGACCGATTATCTCGACGAGGACGAGCGCGCGAACCCGCTTGCCCGCCCACTCCTCGCCGATCTTGCCGGTCTGCCCCCGGCCTTTCTGTGCATCGCCGAGTGCGACATCCTGGCCCCCGAGAATCGCGCGATGGCGGCGCGGCTGGCGGAGGCCGGCGTGGCGGTGGACGCGCGGGTCTATCCGGGGGCGATGCACGGCTTCATCGAAGCGGCAAGCGTCGCGCCGCTTGCCGAGCGGGCGATCCAGGAAGCGTCGAAGTGGCTGCGCGATCAGCTGAGAAGCTGAACCGCCGCGCTTGCCGCTGCGCAGCGGGTGGCCCATAGCTTGGGACGATTTTCGGGAGGAATGGGGGCCAATGCTGCGGCCATGGAAGGTGATGCTGTCCGAACGGATCAGCGCCGCACGCGAGATGCCGCTGTACCTCCAGATCGTTCACGCGCTGATCCACGAGATTCAGCGCGGGCGCCTGAGCCCCGGCACCTATCTGCCGAGCAGCCGCGAACTGGCCCGCACGCTAGACGTCAACCGCAAGACGATCGTGCTCGCTTATGATGACCTGACGGCGCAGGGCTGGCTCGAATCGAAGGGCACGCGCGGCACGATGGTCGCCGCCAATCTTCCCGAGCAGCCGCTGGAGCCGCAGGGCGCCAGCGAGCCGACCGGTGCCGCCGAATTCCCGTTCGCGATGACGGATAGCGCGCCCTTCGTGCTGTCGGGCAGTCAATGGCTGACGCTGGACGAGGGAACGCCCGACTGCCGGCTGTTCCCGAGCGATCTGCTCGCCCGGGCCTATCGCGACGCCATCGCCCGGGCGCGGCGCGGCAACCGGTTGCGCTATGGCGATCCGCGCGGATCGGTCGTGTTGCGCGAACGGATCGCGGAAATGCTCAACGCGCAGCGCGGTCTCGTCGCCGGTGTCGACAATATCTGCATCACGCGCGGCAGCCAGATGGGCGTCGCGCTGGCCGCGCGCGTACTGCTGGGTCCGGGCGATACGGTGCTGATGGAATCGCTGAGCTATGCCCCGGCCGGCATTGCGTTCAGGTCAATGGGCGCGACGGTGGTCGGCGTGCCGCTCGACCGCGAGGGAATAGATGTGGCTGCGGTCGAGCGCATGTGTCGGCTGCACCGCGTGCGCGCGATCTTCCTCACGCCGCATCATCAATTCCCCACCACGGTCGCGCTGCGCCCGGAACGGCGGCTGCGCCTGCTCGAGCTCGCCCGGCAATTCGCCTTCGCCATCATCGAGGACGATTACGACCATGAATATCATTTCGAATCGCAGCCCCTGCTGCCGCTTGCCAGCTACGCGCCGAGCCGGATCATCTATATCGGCTCGCTGTCGAAGCTGACCCTGCCGAGCCTGCGCATCGGCTATATCGTCGCGCCGACGCGCGTGATCGATTCGATCGCGCACCAGGTCATGTCGCTCGACCGACAGGGCAACACGCTGACCGAGGAAGCGGTCGCGGAACTCATCGAGGCCGGGGAATTGCGCCGTCACGCCCGCAAGATGAACCTGATCTATCGCGCCCGGCGCGACTCCTTTGCCTTGGCGCTCGAGCGGCACCTCAGTGGGCTGGTGGACGTCGACGTACCGGACGGGGGCCTCGCCTTCTGGCTGCGCTTCGCCGATCCGGCGGTACTCGACCGGATCGATCGCAACGCCGCCGCCGTCGAGCTGCGGTTCGCGCCCTCCACCTCCTACGCAACCCCGCCTTCGACCGAGCGTGGCCTGCGCCTTGGCTTCGCCAGCCTCGACGAACGCGAGGCGGATGATGCGCTCCGCCGCCTACGCGCCGCCGCGGACGCCTGATTGCCGCGTTCGGACAGGCCAGTCCGATCGTTGCCCGCTACCGTCGCTGCACCCGGAACCAGTCGGCATCGATCCAGCCCGGCGCCTTGCCGGGCGCTCCCCTGGTGAAAGTGAACAGCGCCGGGCGCGATCCCTTCCACCACGAGAAGCGGGCGAGCGGGATGGCGTCGCCCACCCGGACAAAGGCCTTGCCGTCCAGGCTGTAGCTGTAGCGCACGGTCTGCTCGATCCCGACCTCGGCGCGCAGCTCGATCGTCTTCACTGCGATGGCCGGGCCCGCCGTCTCGTCGCCTTCCGAGGCGAGCGTCACGCGCGTCGCGCCTTGCTCGCGCACCACGCCGATCCAGCTCGGGCGCACGCCGAACAGGCTCAGGCCGGCGCGCTGGCCGTCCTTCATGCCCGATATGTCTATCCGCGTGGTGATGCGGCTTGGGCCCTGCAGGATCTGGGTCAGCGTGTTGCGCGCCGTGACGAGATGCTCGGCGCGGCCGGCGATGAGGCGCAGATAGCCGGGGCGCTTCGTGAGGCTCCAGGCCGCATCGTCGGGATTGTGATTCCATTCCCATTGCGGGCCGAGCCGGCGGGCGGAGAACGCGTCCGAATCCTGCAGCCGGTCGCTCGTCGGCGGGCTGTCGGTATCGGGCAGGGCATGAGTCGTGACCGGCTGGCCGCTGGTCTTGCCGGGGATCGCATCGCCCATCACCGGCCAGTCATCGACCCAGGTCACCGGCTGGAGATGGACGATGCGCCCGA
Organism: Parasphingomonas zepuensis; assembly: GCF_036663735.1. Classification (NCBI taxonomy): domain Bacteria; kingdom Pseudomonadati; phylum Pseudomonadota; class Alphaproteobacteria; order Sphingomonadales; family Sphingomonadaceae; genus Parasphingomonas; species Parasphingomonas zepuensis. The sequence continues at coordinate 113,236 of NZ_JAXOJO010000007.1, forward strand.
AGGCGCCGGTCGAGTTGAAATGGGCGAACCACCCCTGGCCTGACGGCGTCTCGACCCAGCCGCCCTGGTGCGGCCCCTCGAGCTTCGTGCTGCCCTGTTCGAGCACGACGCGCCATTCATAGGGCCCCCGGATGTTGCGCGAGCGCAGCGCGACCTGTGCGCCCTTCTCCACGCCGCCGAACGGCGCGAAGATGTAGTAATAGCCGTTGCGCTTGTAGAATTTCGGGCCTTCGAGGATCGGCAGGTTGATCTTGTCCTCGACGATCACTTCGCCCGCATCGAGCACGCGCTTTCCGTCGGGGCTCATCCGGTGGAGGATCAGCGGCCCGGCGCCGTGGCGCGAATGGACCAGCCAGGCCTGGCCGTCGTCGTCCCAGAAGGGGCAGGGATCCTCCAGCATCTTCTGGTCGATCACCTTGACCGGCGCGCTCCACGGTCCTTCCGCGCGCTTCGCGGTCGCCATGAACACGCCCTCGTCGATCGTCGCCCAATAGACGTAGAACAGGCCCTTGTGATGCCGGATCGACGGCGCCCAGACGCCGCCGCCATAGCGCGTGCCGCCGACCGGTTTGGAAATCTTGTCGGTCAGCGTGTGCGGGCCGGGCATGTCATATTCGGGCGCGAAGGGCAGCTTCGGCAGGACGTGGCCGATGATCGTCCAGTGGACCAGATCGCGCGATTTGAGGATCGGAATGCCGGGCGAGAAATGGAAGCTGGAGGCGATCAGATAATAGTCGCTGCCCACCCGGATCATGTCGGGATCCGAATAATCCGCGAACAGGATCGGGTTGCGATAGGTTGCCTGTTCCGGTGCTGCCGCGCCGGTGAGGGAGGCCAGCAGCCCGGCTGCGGCGAAGGAGAGAAGGGTGCGCCTCATGCCGGCAGGCTGTTGCCATAGCCGATGACGACCGTCGCCAGCACAAGCAGCGCGACGCCGCCCCACACCATCGCGCGCAACCGCGGCGCGGCATCCTTCCATTCGCGGAACAGGAAGCCCCAGATCGTGCCGAAGATGATGATCGAGGCCATGTGCAGCGTCCAGGAGGAGAAGCCGAAACGCCCCATCTGGCTTTCGCCCATGGTGTAGAAGAAGAACTGGAAATACCAGGCCGTGCCGGCAACGGCGCAGAGCAGGAAATTGGCGAGCAAAGGTGCGCCAACTCCCTCGCCCCCGCCGACCCATTGCCCGGCGCTGCGGTTCTTCATGATCAGCCAGGCGCACCAGATCGCGTTGGTGACCAGCCCGCCGAACATGACGAGGCACAGGATTGGCAGGCCGGTCCAGAGCGGCCCGGTGCCGGCCGCGGCGGAGATCGCCTTTATCGGCTCGCCCGCCGCCAGCCCGAAGGCGAAGCAGGAGGACATGATGCCGGAGAAGACCGCGACCGCGATGCCCTTGCGGAAATCGAATTCGGCGACTGCCGCTGCTTTCTGTTCGGCGCTGAGCGCCGCATCCTTGCGCGCGCCGGCCATGGCGACGACGATGATTCCGGCCATGGTGATGGCCAGGCCGAGCAGGATGATGTTGCCGCTAGGCGTGTCGAGCAGCTTGGCGGCGAAATCGCCCTGGAACAGCGGTGGGATCAGCGTGCCGAACACAGTGCACAGGCCCAGCACCACTGCCATGCCGAGCGACAGGCCGAGGTAGCGCATGGTGAGGCCGTAAGTGAGGCCGCCAAAGCCCCAGAGCATGCCGAAGACGATCGGCCAGACGATCACCGGGGTCGGTGCGGCCTGGAGCGTGCCGATCAGGTCGTTGGTCTGGATCGAGGCGAAGAACCACGGCGCGAGCAGCCAGGAGAAGATGCCGCCGGTCAGCCAGTAAATCTCCCACGACCAGCGCTTTACCGAACGATAGGGCACGTAGAAGCTGGCGGAGGAAAGCCCGCCCAGCCAGTGGAAGAGGACGCCGAGCAAGGGGTTCATGAGTTTCTCCCGGTGGCCGGGCTGGCCGATCCATATGTCATCGTCATTCCAACCTTCTTTCTTCCCCGGCGAAGGCCGGGGCCCAGTTGGGAGACAGAAGGGAACGGGTGGTGCATGTCGCCACTAACGTCCCTCAACTGGACCCCGGCCTTCGCCGGGGAAGGAAGAGTGGCGGCCCTAAACATCCAGCCCGAGCCGATAAATCCGGTTGGCATTGCGCGCGAACAGCGCTCGCTGCTCGTCCTCGCCCAGATCAGCGATCGCATCCGCCAGCGCGCCCATGGTCGTATCGAAATCAGCGAAGAGCCGATCCGTCGGGAAATTGCTCGCGATCATCGCGCGGTCGGTGCCGAAGATGTCGATCGCCTCGCGCACCCGGTCGCGCACCACGCCCGTCGTGAAGGGCCGATAGACGAAACCAAGGCCGGAGATCTTGATCGAGACGTGAGGCAATGCCGCAACGGCTTTCATCGCCGCGCGCCAGCTTTCGTCGCCATCGACGCCCATACCGGTGTGGTTGATGATGACCGGCGTCTCGGGATGACGCTCGATCAATCGGGCGAGGCCGGCAAACTGATCGGGATAGGCCTGGAGATCGAACGACAGGCCGTATTTCGCGAGCAGGCCGAAGCCATGCTGCCAGGCTTCGTCGCCGGTGACGTCGCGCGCGGTGTAGGTGCGGTTCGGGTCGCTGTGCCAGTTCACGATATGACGAATGCCGCAGACATTGCGGCGGCGGGCATGGTCGGCCAGCAGCGCCTCGACGCCCGGATCGTCCAGCGCGGCGTTGGCGACGATAGCGTTGGGCATGCCGCGTGCATCCGCCATGGCCTGCAGCCAGTCGGTCTCGGCGAGCGGATCGGCGGCGCCGGCGTCGAGATGGACGATCCCGACGACATTCCAGTGCGCCGCCTCGGCCAGATAGTCGTCGAGCAACTGGTCGCGCGCGATGCCCTGCGTATTGCCGTTCGGTCCGGCGTCACCGAACGGCGGCGACAGCCAGGCATAGCGATCCCGGGACAGGTCCCAGAGATGCACATGGGGGTCGATGAACGGCAGGTCGTGCACTTGATTCCTCTCCTGGCCGCGCCGGCCTTTGCCGGTCGCGGGCTGGCCGATGACGATCAGAAGGTGGTCCGCCCCCCAGAGGTGTCGAAGGTCGCGGCGGTGGTGAAGCTGCACTCCTCGGACGCCATGAAGCAGATCATGGCCGCGGTTTCCTGAACCTCGCCCAGCCGGCCCATCGGGATCTTGCCGAGCATATACTCAACCTGGCTGCGCGGCAGTTGATCGAGGATCGGGCTGTCGAAGGTCGCCGGGGTGATGGTGTTGGCGATCACGCCGCGCGTCGCCAGTTCCTTGCCCAGCGACTTGGTCAGGCCGATCACTGCCGCCTTGGAGGCCGAATAGGCCGAGGCGTTGGGATTGCCCTCCTTGCCGGCGACCGAGGCGACGTTGACGATCCGGCCATAGCCGTTAGCCACCATCGCCGGCACGACTGCGCGGCAGCAATAGAACAGACCGTTGAGATTGACGTCGATCACGCTCAGCCAGCTGTCGATCGGATAGGCATCGACGGGGGCGGTCGCGCCGGTGATGCCGGCGGAGTTGACGAGGATGTCGATCCGCCCGAGCAGTTCGAGGCTTTCAGCCGCGGCGCGCTCGACCGCGGCGTGATCGGTCACGTCGAACGCGATCGCGCCGTCCGCTCCGATATCGGCCTTCGCCTCGTCGAGCGTGGCAGGGTGGAGATCCCACAACACGACTCGTCCGCCCTCGGCGACGATGCGGCGGCCGACTTCGCGGCCCAGCCCCGAGGCGCCGCCGGTGACGATGGCGGTCCGCCCGCTGAACCGGCCCTGATACGGCGTCACGCAGTGGCTCCGTGATCCGGGGTCCAGGCGATCATCTGCTGGCGCTGCTCCCCGAGCTTCTCGATGCCGAGCGTAACCACGTCACCCGCCTTCAGATACCACGGCGCCGGCTTCTGCCCCATGCCAACGCCCTTCGGCGTGCCGGTGGTGATGATGTCGCCGGGTTCGAGCGTCAGGAACTCGCTGACATAGGAGACGAGCTTGGCCACGCCGAAGATCATCGTGCTGCTGCTGCCGTCCTGGACTCGCTTGCCGTTGACCTCCAGCCACATGCCGAGATTCTGCACGTCGCCGACCTCGTCCTTCGTCACCAGCCATGGGCCGACCGGCCCGAACGTGTCACAGCCCTTGCCCTTGTCCCAGGTGCCGCCGCGTTCCATCTGATAGGCGCGCTCCGACACGTCGTTGATCGTGCAATAGCCGGCGACATGATCGAGCGCCGCGTCCTCGGTGACGTAGGAAGCGCGGGTGCCGATGACGACGCCCAGCTCGACTTCCCAGTCGGTCTTCTCGGATCCGCGCGGGATCATCACCGGGTCGTTGGGACCCTGGAGGCAGGAGATCGCCTTGGTGAAGAAGATCGGCTCGGCCGGTTCCGGCAGATTCGATTCGGCGGCATGTTCAGCGAAGTTCAGGCCGATCGCGATGAACTTGCGCGTGCCGGCGACGGGCACGCCGTAGCGCGGCGATCCTTCGACCAGCGGCAGCGATGTCGGATCGATCGCGGCGAGCGCGGCAAGGCTTGCCGGCGCGATTTCGGCGCCGCCGAGATCGGCGACTTGGGCGGAAAGATCGCGGATGCGCCCATCGGCATCGAGCAGACCGGGCTTTTCCTGGCCGACGGGGCCGTAACGCAGCAATTTCATCGAAGGCGTTTCCTCAGTGGGTGTAGGGGCGGTGAAGCGGAACGTCGCGGTTGAGCTCGACGCCGAAGCCCGGTTTATCGAGCGCCGAGGCCCGCATCCGGCCGTTCTCGGGAACCGGTTCGCCGAGCAGTTGCGGGGCGAACATCGGCACGACCTGATCGGCCTGCGGGGCCATCATCAGGAACTCGGCGAACGGGCTGTTATGGCGCGTGATGACGAAGTGGTAGGAATAAACGGACGATCCGTGCGGGACGACGAGCTTGCCCGCCGCATCGGCCAGCGCCGAGATCTTGAGCAGTTCGGTGACGCCGCCGCACCAGCCGACATCGGGCTGGATGATGTCGCAGCAATCCATTTCGAGCAGCATACGAAAGCCCCAGCGCGTCGCCTCATGCTCGCCGGTGGTGACCAGCATGCCCTTGGGCACGTTGCGCTTCAGCTCGGCATAGCCCCAATAATCGTCTGGGCTGATCGCTTCCTCGATCCATTTCAGGCCATGCTCGTGGGCGCGAACGGCGAGGCGGGTGGCGTAATTGACGTCGAGCGCCATCCAGCAATCGAGCATCAGCCAGAAATCGGGCCCGCATTTCGCCCGCATGTCGGCGAGCGCGACGATATTCTTGTCCAGCCCCTCCTCGCCCTCGGCCGGACCGTGGTGGAGCGGCAGCTTGCCGCCGATGAAACCCATCTCCCTGGCAAGGTCGGGCCGCGCGCCGGTCGCGTAGAATTGCAGCTCGTCGCGCACCGCGCCGCCGAGCAGGTGATAGACCGGCTCCTGCCGCAGCTTGCCGAGCAGATCCCACAGGGCAAGATCGACGCCGGAGATGGCGTTCACGACCAGCCCCTTGCGGCCATAATATTGAGTCGAGAAATACATCTGGTCCCAGATCTTCTCATACTCGGTCGGCGAACGGCCTTCGAGGAAGCGGGCGAGATGCTTCTCGACGATAAACGCGGCCGGCTCGCCGCCCGTCGTCACCGCGAAACCGATCGTGCCATCGTCCGCCTCGATCTCCACCACCAGGGTGCCGAGCACATTGATGCCGAAGCTGCGCCGCGACTGGCGATATTCGGGATAGCGGCTCATCGGCGTCGCGATGTGATCGTCGATCCAGTGGCCATCGCCCTGGTCGTGATAATCGGCGCCGCCCCCGCGCAGCACGAAGGCGCGGACATGTTTGATCCGGGGCAGGGTCATACGAACTCCACCGGCGACGAGGGCCGTATATGAGGGCGCGCAGCTACTGGCGCGGACAACGCTATAGGCACGACGTACCAGTATTTGGTACGCAGTTGCGCCGCGCTTGGCGGTTGAGATGGCACGCCAGGCATATCCCCTCTTGGCATTTTACTGCTTGTCAAATTCCATAATATGGGAAAGAATATTATTAGATGAGAAACGCCCCGTCAAATGCTGATTTGCCCGAACCGACGAATGAGTCGGGCGACACCAAATCCCAGCCCGGCAGCCAGACCCTGCTGCGCGGGCTGGATGTGATCGATGCGGTCATCGACGGCCCGATCACGCTGGCAGATCTCGCGGCCAAGCTCGGGTTGACGCGCTCGACCACCCACCGGCTCGCGACGGCGCTGATCGACCGGCGCTACCTGACCTTCGTGCCACGGCTCGGTTATCATTTTGGGCCGAAGCTGCTCGAGCTCGGCTTCCACGCTCAGCAGCAGACCGATCTGGTGCAGGTAGCGCGACCGCATCTCGAGGATCTCGCCGCCGCGACCGAGGACACGGTGCATCTCGGCGTGGTCGACAGCGAGCGCGCACTCTATCTCGACAAGATCCCGGGCCGCCGCCGCGTCGAGATCAGCAGCCGCGTCGGCGACCGCCAGCCGCTGACGTCGACCGGGCTCGGCAAGGCGCTGCTGCTCGATGACGATCCGCGTCACTGGCTCAAGCTGTTCGAGGAGGATCGCGCCAGCGGCGCGCCGCCGGTCGACTACGCGACCTGGGAAGAGCGCATGCGCGGCTATGTCGCCGTCGGCCGGGCGTTCGATCTCGAGGAGAATGAGGATCTGATCCGCTGCGTGGCCGCGCCTATCCGCGGTGTCGGCGGCCAGATCGTCGCGGCGATCAGCGTGTCGAGCGCGGCGCAATATATGGCCGACGACCGGATGCAGGCGCTGTCGGACGAGGTTCGCGCGACCGCGATGGCGGTCAGCCGGGATCTTGGCTGGACTGAAGGCGCCGCTCGCCGCGCAGCGCCCCGGTCGCGTCGATAGGAGAAACAGGTGCTGCTCGAAGGCAAGACGATGCTCGTAACCGGCGGGTCCGCCGGCATCGGCCGCGCAGCGGCGATCGGAGCCGCGCGGCACGGCGCCGACGTCGCGATCAATTTCCTGAACGACGCGGCTGGCGCCGCCAGCTGTGTCGCCGAAATCGAGGCACTCGGCCGCCGCGCCTTTGCCCAGCACGGCGACGTCGCCGATCCGGCAACCGCGACCGACTTCGTGAATGCGGCGGCCGAGGCGCTCGGCAAGGTCGACATCTTCGTCAACAATGCCGGCATCTGCCCGTTCCACGCCTTTCTCGACATGCCGGTCGAGACGTTCGAGCGGACCATGAAGGTCAATCTCCACGGCGCCTATTTCATGGTGCAGGCGGCGGCCAATCGCATGGTCGAGCAGGGCCATGGCGGTGCGATCGTCGCGGTCTCCTCGATCTCGGCGCTGGTCGGCGGCGAATATCAGACGCATTACACGCCGACCAAGGCCGGGGTGCACTCGCTGATGCAGTCGGCGGCGATCGCGCTCGGCCGGCACGGGATCCGCTGCAACTCGGTGCTGCCCGGCACGATCCTGACCGATATCAACAAGGACGATCTCGCCGATCCGGCCAAGCGGACCTATATGGAGGGGCGTATCCCGCTCGGCCGGCTCGGCCAGCCCGACGACCTTGCCGGCCCGATCGTTTTCCTCGCATCCGATCTCGCGAAATACGTCACCGGCGCGGCGCTGCTGGTCGATGGCGGCGCATTCGTGAACCTTCAATAGGCCCGGCATGACCCTTTCCCTGTTCCGTATCCACGCAGACGACAGCGTCGCGACCGCGCTCGAGGACCTGCCGGCGGGCATGGTCGCGACGGTTGGGAATGTCATGGTGACGTTGCCGCAGGCGATCGGGCGCGGCCACAAAGTCGCGTTGCGCGCGATGCAGGCCGGCGATCCGGTGCTGAAGTTCGGCTTCCCGATCGGCGTCGCCACGGCCGAGATCGCGCCCGGCGAGCATGTCCATGTCCATAATGTCTCGACCGCGCTGTCGGCGAGCGGCGATTATGTCTGGCGGCCGCACCTCAATGCGGCGGAGGCCGTGGTGCCGGCGACCGGCTTTGCCGGCTATCGTCGCGCGGATGGCCGGGTCGGCACGCGCAACGAGATCTGGATCATCCCGACCGTCGGCTGTGTCGGGCGGACCGCGCAGAAGATCGCCGAGATTGCCGGACGCCGCCACGCCGGCCGGGTGGATGGCGTGCTGGCGCTGGCGCATCCGTTCGGCTGCTCGCAACTCGGCGACGATCTGGATGGCACGCGTTCCATTCTCGCGGCGCTCGCCACGCATCCCAATGCCGGCGGCGTGCTGCTGGTCGGGCTTGGCTGCGAGTCCAATCAGCTCGATCGCCTCCTGAAGGAAATTGACCCGGCGCTGCACGGCAAGATCCGCAGCGTCGCCGCGCAGTTTGCCGGCGACGAGATCGAGGAAGGCCTTTCGCTGGTCGAAGAGCTGGTCGAGGAGGCCGCCAAGGTAGCGCGGAGCCAGGTGCCGCTGTCGGATCTGGTGCTCGGGGTGAAGTGTGGCGGGTCGGACGGCTTTTCGGGGCTGACCGCCAACCCGCTGGTCGGCCGGATGAGCGATGCAGTGACGGAAGCCGGCGGCACCGCGATCCTGACCGAGATCCCGGAGATATTCGGTGCGGAACAGCTGCTGATGGACCGGGCCGCCGACGAGCAGGTGTTCGACGGCATCGGCGCACTGGTCAACGACTTCAAACGCTATTTCACCGAGCATGGCGAGCCGGTTTCAGAGAACCCCTCACCCGGCAATATCGCGGGCGGCATCACTACGCTGGAGGAGAAATCGCTCGGCGCGGTGCAGAAGGCGGGACATGCGACCGTTACCGATGTGCGCCATTACGGTGAGCGGGTCCGCCGGACCGGGCTAACCCTGCTCGAAGCTCCCGGCAACGATGCGGTCTCCTCGACGGCGCTGACCGCGGCGGGCGCGACGATCATCCTGTTCACCACTGGTCGCGGCACGCCGCTCGGTTTCCCCGCCCCGACGATAAAGATCGCCTCGAACACGCCGCTGGCCGAGCGCAAGCCGAACTGGATCGATTTCGACGCCGGCCAGGTGCTCGAAAAGGGCATGGACGAGGCGGCCGACGCGTTGCTCGATACAATCCGCGCGATCGCCTCGGGCAAGGAGACTGCGTCGGAACGCAATGGTGAGCGCGAGATCGCGATCTGGAAACGGGGCGTCACCTTGTGAGCCTGTTGCGGTTTGCGGTCGTCGCGCTGCTGGTCGTCGGTGCGCCTGTCGCGGGGCAGCCGATCGACCGGCACGCTTTGGTGAAGCGGCATGATGTGACGCTGACCAGGGTCGATCCTCATGCGCCGCTGATGCTGGGCAACGGGAGCATCGGCTTCACCGCCGACATCACTGGCTTGCAGACTTTCCCCGAGCAATATTCCAAAATCGCGCCGCTGCTGACCATGGCGCAATGGGCATGGCACAGCTTCCCGAATCCGCGGGGCTATACGGAGGCGAACGGGCTGGCGCAGGTGCCGGTGCCCGGCGGCGGCACCCAGCCTTATGCGTATATGCGCGATTTCGAAGAGTTGAAGACCAATCCCGCGCTGGTTTGGCTGCGCGAGAATCCGCACCGTTTCTCGCTGGGCCGGATCGCGCTGGCGCTGAAGGGCGGGGACGGGAAGCCGGCCCGGTTCGCGGCGCTGACGGGCATGAAACAGCATCTCGATCTGTGGACCGGAGCGCTGTCCAGCAGCTTCCTGTTCGAGGGCCAGCCGGTCGCGGTGACGACGCGGGTCCATCCCGACCGAGACATGGTGGTGGTCGAGATCCGCTCGCCGCTGGTCGCGGCCGGGCGGCTCGGTGTCGATGTGCGCTATCCGGGCGTGTCGCGCAGCCTCAATCCCGATCCGTCGGACTATGGCGATGGCGCGGCGCGCACGACGACCGTCCTGGCGCGGACTCCGGGTACGCTGACGCTCAGCAACCGGATCGACGGCACCGTCTATTATTCGGCGATTGCCGCGCCGGGCGCATCCGTCACCGTGGCCGGGCCGCATGGCGTCCATGTCGCGGCGCGGCGCGGTGACCGTCTGGTGGTGTTCGTCAGCTTCGACCGGACGCGCAAGGCCGCGCCCCGCGCCGATTATGCCGCGGCCATAGCGGCGGTTTCGCGGCATTGGCGCGATTACTGGTCGAAGGGCGGGATGATCGACTTCACCGGCAGCACCGATCCGCGGGCGCCGGAACTCGAACGGCGCATCGTGCTGTCGCAATATCTCGCCGCCATCAACCAGGCGGGCGACGTGCCGCCGCAGGAGGAGGGGCTGTTCTCGAACAGCTGGAACGGCAAGTTCCACCTCGAGATCCATCCCTGGCATTCAGGCCATTTCGCCACCTGGGGCCGGCCGGCTTTGCTCGAACGATCGCTGGGCTGGTATCTGCAGCAGCTGCCGCAGGCGCGGGCCGAGGCAGCGCGGCACGGCTTGCAGGGCGCGTGGTGGACCAAGATGTCCGGGCCGGAGGGGCGCAACAGCCCGAGCCCGATCAACCCCTTCATCATGTGGCAGCAGCCGCACCCGATCTATCTGGCCGAACTACTTTATCGTGCCCATCCCGGCGCCGCCACCCTGGCGCACTACGGCGAACTGGTCGACCAGACGGCGCGGCTGCTGGCGAGCTGGCCGCGCTGGGATGCGGCGGGCGAGCGCTTCGTGCTCGGACCGCCGATCATCCCGGTGCAGGAGAATCACGATCCGATGACGACGGTGAATCCGGCGTACGAGGTCGAATATTTTCGCTGGGGGCTGCAGACGGCACAGGCCTGGCGCGAGCGGCGCGGGCTGCCGCGCGAGGCGGGCTGGGACAAAGTGATCGAGAAGCTTGGGCCGGTGCCCGAGCGCGGCGGATTGTACCTGCCGGTCGAGACGGAGCCCGATTTCTGGGACAAGGTCTCCTCGGCGGAGTGCCGGCGCAATGCGATCGCGCATGACTGCCTCAACCGCGACCATCCGTCCTTCCTGATGGCGTTCGGCGCGATTGGCGGGGACCGGATCGACCGGGCGACGATGCGGCGCACGCTCGGCGCGGTCGAGGCGAACTGGGACCTGCGCCAGACCTGGGGCTGGGACTATCCGATGATCGCGATGACCGCGGCGCGGCTGGGGGAGCCGGAGAAGGCGATCGACTGGCTGTTCCGGGATACAAGGAACAACCAGTGGGGCGTGAGCGGGATGACGCCGCGGGTCAATCTCGATCCGGCGGCGAAGGGCGGGCCGGACGGGCCGGGCTATAGCCGCGTCGCCGAGACCTATTTTCCCTCCAATGGCGGGCTGTTGCTGGTGGCCGGGATGATGGCGGCCGGGTGGGACGGATCGAGCGGGCCGGCGCCGGGCTTTCCGAAGCGGGGCTGGACGGTGCGGGCCGAGGGCATCAGGCCGCTGCCCTGAGTTTCCGTACACGGGAGCGGGTGTTTCGCGCCCGGATATGTGGCCCCAAGGACACGCAATCCCATCTTCTGGACTGATGTCCCACAACGTCTTGACGTGCCGATTCTCATTCTGTAATATCTCGTCCCACAATATGAGATATTACGACGTTCGAAAATGGTAGCGCTAACCTGGCGGGGTCGCCGTCAGGTCGGAACAACGCGGATGCAAGACGAACGAGACCGGTAACCGGCGAGACTCACAGGGCCGCGCGAGCTGTCCGCAACTGAAGCAGCAGCCTCCTTGTCAGGGGGCGCAAGAGGGGATGAACCATGAAAGAGACCACCACCACCGCCAATCGGCGCGCGCGCTTCCTGTGCGGATCGGCGATCGTCGCCGCCGGGCTGAGCCTCGCCTCTGTCGCTTCAGCGCAGACGGCCCGGCCGGTCATCGACCAGAGCGCGCTGCCGGCCGTCCCGGCGGGCGAAGCGACGGTGGCGCCGGAGCAGGACATCGTCGTCACCGGATCGCGCATCCGCCGCGCCGAGTTCACCGCCTCGACCCCGGTCAGCGTGCTCAGCCAGGAAGACGCGAAGCTCGCCGGCACGGTCAATGTCGAGAAGCTGCTGAGCGATTCGCCGCAGTTCGTCGGCTCGCAGAATGGCGGCGCCACCTCCAACACGGTTCCCGGCGGCACCGCGGACGTCAATTTGCGCGGCTTCGGCGCGACGCGCAACCTGGTGCTGGTCAACGGCCGCCGCTTCGCGATCTACGGCCCGGACCAGGTCACCGATCTCAACACCATCCCGTCCTCGCTGATCGCGCGGACCGAGATCGTCACCGGCGGCTCCTCGGCGGTGTACGGATCGGACGCGATCACCGGCGTGGTCAACTTCATCATGCGCGACGATTTCGAGGGCGTCGAAGCCAAGGCCCAGGTCAACCTCGCCGCGCCGACCAGCACGCCGACCTATAATTTCGACCTGACGCTGGGCGGCAATTTCGCCGACGGCCGCGGCAACCTGGTGGTTTCGGGCAATTACCTGCGGCGCAAGGGCATCACCCGCGGCGAGCGCGGCGATTTCGCCTATGATTCGCTGTCCGACGGCTGCGTCGTGCCAGGCACCGGCAGCGCCAACAGCGCCGGCACGCCCTTCGCCATCCCCGCCGGCCAGACCTGCACGTCGGGCGGCGGGCAGCTCGGCTTCATCGCCGGCGGCAGCGGCGACATCCCCAATGGCCGCTTCTCGGGCCTGCCGACCTTCGGCAACGCCAGCCCGGGGCTGCAGGCAGCCTATACCGCGGCGGGCCTTGGCGGGCTCGGCTCGCGCGGCTTCACCTTCAACGACGCCGGCACCGCCGCGCGCCCGGCGCTGACGCCGCAGGACGATTTCAACCTCGGCCCCGACAATTACCTGATCATTCCGCAGGAACGCTGGATGATCAACAGCTTCGGCCATTATGATTTCACCGACAGCATCACCGGCTATATGGAGCTGCATTACTCCAACAACCTGGTGAGCGCGCAGCTCGCGCCGAGCAATGTCGGCGTGCCGACGCTGTTCAACACCAACAACCCCTATCTGACGCCGCAGCTGCGCGAAGTGTTCCGCCAGCTCGACCTGGCCGAAGTCGGCACCACGACGGTGACCAGCGGCTCGGCGACACGGACCACGGTTGCCGGCGACGGCCTCGCCGTCGTCACCGCCGGCCGTCGCTACCGCGAGCTTGGCCAGCGCCAGGCCGATGCGCGCCGCAACACCTTCCGCGGCGCCTGGGGCTTTCGCGGCGACATTGGCAGCGCGTCGGACAGCTTCCTGACCAACCTGTCGTACGACGTCTATTACACCTATGCCCGCACCGAGGAGACGACGCTGCTGCGCAACGCCATCTCGCGCAGCCGCCTGCAGGCATCCTTGCTGTCGGTCGGCGGCGCGGCGCCGGTGTGCAACATCTTCGGCGAGAACATCACCGAAGCCTGCGCCAAGGCGATCTCGATCAGCGCGACCAACTCGACCACGGCCGAGCTGCAGGTCGCATCGGCCAACATCACCGGCAATCTGTTCTCGCTGCCGGCCGGCCCGGTCGGCTTCTCGACCGGCGTCGAATGGCGCGAATCGAGCGCCAGGTTCAATCCGGATTCCTTCCTGTCCTCGGGCGACGTCGCCGGCTTCAATCCCGGCCTGCCGACGAGCGGCAAAGTTTCCGCCAAGGAAGTGTTCGGCGAAATCCGCGTGCCGCTGATCCACAACACGCCGTTCATCGAGAATCTGACCGCCAACGCCGCCTTCCGCTATTCCGATTACAGCCTGTCGGGCATCGGCGGGGTGTGGACCTATCTCGGCGGGCTCGACTGGCGCGTGACCCGGGACATCGCGTTCCGCGGCCAGTATCAGCGTGCGATCCGCGCACCGAACGTCAACGAGCTGTTCGGCGGCACCAGCCGTTCCGTCCAGACGGCGACCGATCCCTGCTCGAGCCGCGCAGGGCTGACCACGGCGCAGCAGGACGCGATCAAGGCGATCTGCATCGCGACGGGCGTTCCCACCGGGCAGGTGTTCGGTGCGGGCGTCCAGCCGGAAAACATCATCCCGGCCGATTTTGGCGGTAACGTCAATCTCAGCGAGGAGAAGTCGGACACCTTCACCGCCGGCGTGGTGCTGACGCCGGGCTTCGTGAAGGGGCTCTATATCAGCGTCGACTACTTCAACATCACGCTGGACGGCGCGATCTCGCCGCTCGGCGGCGGGCTGCAGAACACGCTGAACCTCTGCTACAACGTGATCCGCGATGCCAGCAGCGAGTTCTGCCAGGCGATCAAGCGCAACCCGACGTCCGGCGCGATCCAGGATCCCTATGTCGCGCAGATCCGCAACGCCAATACCGGCTCGCTGAAGACGTCCGGCATCGATTTCGCGGTACGTTACTCGCTGCAGGCCGGCTTCGGCTTCCCCGGCCTCGCCGAGACCAGCTCGTTCGACTTCTCGACCAGCTACACCTGGCTCGACGAGTTCACTTCGACCCCGATCGCCGCCTTTGCGAATATCAAGAATTACTGCGCCGGGGCTTACGGGCCGACCTGCGGCCAGCCGCTGCCGAAATGGCGGGGCAATTCGCGCGTCACCTGGAATGTCGGGGATCTCGGCCTCAGCCTGCGCCACCGTTATGTCGGCAAGGTCACGACCGACCGCTACATCCTGCCGCTGCGCTCCGGCGCGGCCAATGCGCCGGCGCTCAGCAGCTTCGCCTATCCGGTGCTGAAGGCGCAGAATTACTTCGACCTGTCGTTCACCTATGACGTGACGAAGCGCCTGCAATTCTACGGCGGCGCCAACAACCTGTTCGGCAAGCAGCCGCCCGTCACGACCCAGGGCCCCGGCGCGAATACCTTCGCCGCGACCTATGACGTGATCGGCACCGAGCTGTTCTTCGGCGCGACGGTGAAGTTCTGATAAAGGGGGGAGGGGGCCACGCCGCCTCCCCGCAATTTTTCGACAAAGGGGCAGGCCCGATGACGCTCGATCGCCGTTCGATGATCCTGGGCGGATCGGCCGCCCTGACCGCGGCGGCAGGCGCCAGCCCGGCGCTGGCCGCCGAGCGCGGCGGCGGGCCGCTGCCGATAGCCGGCACCGCCGGCTGGGTGGACGTCCGCCAGTTCGGCGCGAAGGGCGACGGCACGACGATCGATTCGATCGCGGTCAACAAGGCGATCGACCATGCCGCGGCGCGCGGCGGCGGCACGGTGTTTTTCCCGGCCGGCACCTATGCCTGCTTCACGATCCGCCTCAAGAGCCGGATCACGCTGCATCTCGACCAGGGCGCGACGATCCTCGCCGCCCCTGCACCGACCAGCGGCAGCGGCGGGTACGACCATGCCGAGCCGATCGGCGAGCATGGCGCCTACCAGGATTTCGGCCACAGCCATTGGCGCAACAGCCTGATCTGGGGCGAGGGGCTGCACGATATCGCGATCGTCGGTTCGGGCCTGATCTGGGGCAAGGGCCTCGGCCGCGGCGACGGCAAGGACAATTATCTCAGCGACCCCAACGGCCCGGGCACCGGCAACAAGGCGATCGCGCTGAAGCTGTGCCGCAACGTGTTGCTGCGCGATTTCCAGGTGCTGGAGGGCGGCTGGTTCGCTTTGCTCGCGACCGGCGTCGATAACCTGACGATCGACAATCTGCTGGTCGACACCAACCGCGACGGTTTCGACATCGACTGCTGCCGCGGCGTGCGCATCACCAATTGCACGATCAATTCGCCATGGGACGATGCGATCTGCCCGAAGAGCAGCTTCGCGCTCGGCTATCCCCGCGACACCGAGGACCTGATGATCGCCAATTGCCTGGTGACGGGCAATTACGTGATCGGATCCGTGATCGACGGCACGTGGAAGAAGATGCCGGCCTCCTTCGCCAACACGGTGCATGGGCGCATCAAGTTCGGCACGGAATCCAACGGCGGCTTCAAGAAGATCACGATCACGAACTGCGTGTTCGACGACAGCCAGGGGCTGGCGCTGGAGACGGTGGACGGCGCGAATTTCGAGGACGTGACCGTCACCAACGTGACGATGCGCGGCAGCTTCAGCTCGCCGATCTTCATGCGGCTGGGCCGGCGCATGCGCGGGCCGAAGGGCACGCCGATCGGCACGCTGAAGCGCGTGACGATCACCAATCTGGTCAGCTCGGGCGCCGGCTGGCTGCCCTCGATCCTGGCCGGCATCCCCGGCCATCCGATCGAGGATGTGAAGATCAGCGACGTGTTCCTGCACCAGATCGGCGGTGCGCCCGCGGCGATGGCGGCTTTGCGCCCGCCGCTCAATGAACTCGCCTATCCCGAACCCAACATGTTCGGTGACGTGCCCGCGACCGGATTCTTCATTCGCGACGTGCGCAATATCGAGATGAGCAATGTCGAGGTCGCCGTCGAGAAGGCCGACCCGCGCGCGGCCTTCTATCTCAACGATGTCGAGGAAGCGGATTTCTTCCGGCTGCGCGTGCCCAAGGGCGAGAGCTTCGTGCTCGACCGGGTGACGCATTTCCGCAGCTTCGGGAGCCGGTGGCTGAAGGACCGGGTGGTGGACGGGCTGGTTTCGGACCGGTTCTGAGGGGGGTATCACCGCCGGCACGGCCTGACTTCCCCTAAAATGCGCCGCCACGCTGTGTCAGCCGAAGCCAGTTCGCGTGGGCGAAGCCGGCCTTGTCGGCTTCGTCCAGACCGCATTCCGCCAGGAAGCGGCGCGCGTCGCCGCCGGGCCGGTATTGATAGGGAAAGTCGGTCGAGAATAGCAGCCGGTCCGGACCGACGATCGCGGCCGCTCGGGCGAGATATGCCGGCAGGAACATGCCGCTGGCGGTGACGTAGAGGTTTCGGCGCAGGTATGTCGCAATCGGCTGGGCGAGTCCGGATACCCGGTCCAATGCCGCCAGGCGCTCGGCATAGAAGAGCACCACTTCTCCCCAGTGGCCGAGGATCACCTGAAGGCCGGGCAAGCGATCGAACATGCCGGCAAGCACGAGGCGGATGAACTGGATGCCGGCGTCATAGTGCCAGCCGAGGCCGTACATGGCGAACGCCGCGTCCACCTCCGGCGCGAAACCCGAATAATACGCGGATCGCACCTCCTTCGCGGGCGTGCGCGGATGCAGCAGCACCGGCACCCCGAGCGCCGCGGCGCTTTGGAAGATCGCGAACAGGTCCGCATGATCCAGATTTCGATCGCCGACCCGGCCGGACAGCATCGTCCCCTTGAAGCCGAGCGTCCGGACGCAGCGTTCGAGTTCCAGCGCTGCCTCGTCGGGCATGGCGACGGACAGGGTCGCCAGCGCCTGGAGGCGATCGGGCCATCGCGCGATGGCTTCGGCCACGGCATCGTTGGCGCGGCGTGCGAGATCGACGCTTTCCGGCCCAAGATCGTGCAGCCCGGGCGTGGTCAGCGACAGCACCTGAACATCGAGGCCGGTCTCGTCCATGAGCGCAATGCGCTCGCCGGCCAGATCGAGCAGGCGCCGCTCGATCTCGCCCGAATGCACGCCGACGCTCGGGTCCGTCGCCTCCAGCCCGATGGCGTTCCAGGCGTCGCGCACCTCCGCCGTCAGATAATGCTCCTCGATGCCGATCAGCTTCATGGTGGGTCCTTTCGAAAATCTCTCCCCGAAATTGGGCCTCCGCCGATGCGGGCGCCAGACGCATGAGATGCAAAGCAGGGTTGCATGAAGCGCTATGCGTCGCGCCATGGTCGGGCTATCAACCCGCATGGCGCCGATCGACCTGAACCTGCTTGCGGCGCTCGACGTCCTGCTCGCCGAGCGCAGCGTGACGCGGGCTGCGCGACGCCTTGGGCTGAGCGTCTCCGCGACGAGCCGGACGCTGACGCGGCTGCGATCGGCGACCGGCGATCCCCTGCTGGTGCAGGCCGGGCGGTCGCTGGTGCCGACGCCTTATGCGGAACGGCTGGCCGGGCGTGTCCACGCGCTCGCCCAGGAAGCGCGCGACGTTCTTACGCCGGCCACCGATTCCATGGACCCGGCCCTGCTCGAGCGGACGTTCACTATCCGCGCCAATGAAGGGTTCGTGGCCCTGTTCGCCGCCGCTCTGGTCACGGCCCTTACCGAGGCGGCGCCCCATGTCCGTCTGCGCTTTGCCCCCAAGCCCGACAAGGATGTGACCCCCTTGCGCGACGGCAGGATCGATCTGGAGATCGGGACGGCGGGCGGGTCCGCACCCGAGGTGCGAAGCCAGCTGATCTTCCGCGACCGCTTCGTCGGGGCGGCCCGCCTGCGCCACGCCTTGTTCGAGCGACCGGTGACGCCCGAGCTTTACGCCGCTTGCGGGCATGTCGTCACGTCGCGGCGGGGTGCGTCGGGCGGTCCGGTCGACGACGCCCTTGGCGCGATCGGCTTGCGGCGCGAGATCGTCGTGATCGTGCCGAGCTTCCTCGATGCGCTGAATATCGCGCGCCAATCCGACCTGGTCGCGCTCGTGCCGCAGTCATGCCTTCGGCACGGGGAGATGGCGGCGCAGGGCATCCGGGGGTTCGACCTGCCCGTGACGACGCCGGAACTGGCGATCTGCGCGATGTGGCACCCGCGTTTCGATGCCGATCCGGCGCATCGCTGGTTCCGCCAAACGATCGTGGCGACCTGCCGGGCCGCCGCTCAGGGATGACTCGAGACCGCGCTGCGGAAAGATGAAGAGGGATTCACGCAAAGCGCGAAGATCAGGATAGCGCGTCCGCAATACTCAGTTCGCTCAATCGCGCCGAAAAGATTCGCCGCGTCCAGTCAGAAGCGCCGCACAGGGGATCGACCCCTGCCCGACGCTGTCCCACCCCTTTCCCCTCCCCTGAAGGGGAGGGGCTTGAGGTATAGTCAGGCCGCGGCCGTTTCCCTGACCGCCTCACGATAGCGCGGCGCGACCTGGCGGTTGGAGAGCCGGTCGCCCATCGCCAGGCGGGCGGCTTCATAGGCCTTCCACTGGCCTTCGTCCGCCAGCGGCGGGATGGTGACGGTTTCGCCGCGATCCAAGCCGAGCAGCGCCGCATCGACCAGGTCGCCCGCCTCCATCACCCATTCGACCGGGAAGCTGTCGACATCCTTGCCGGAGCGTTCCCAGATCTCGGTGCGGGTGGCGCCGGGCAGGACGGCCTGGACGCGCACGCCGAGCGGCTCCAGCTTTGCGGCGAGCGACTTGCTGAGGTTCAGCAGATAGGCCTTGGAGCCGCTATAGACGCCGTCGAACATCTCCGGCGCCAGCGCCAGCACCGAGGCGATGTTGATGATCCCGCCATGCTTGCGCTCAGCAAAGGCCTTGCCGGCGGCGGCGGCGAGCAGCGTCGGGGCAGTGATGTTGAGGGCGATCAGCGCCTCTACCCGGGCGATGTCGCTGTCGAGCAGGCCGCCGGTCAGCGACATGCCGGCATTGTTGACCAGCAGGGTGATCGCGCCGTCCGTGGCGAGACGCGATTCGATCTTTGCGACATCGGCGCGGTCGGTCAGGTCGGCGCGCAGCACGTCGACGGTGCGGCCGGTGGATTCGGTGAGCTTCGCGGCGAGGCTTTCCATCCGCCCGGCGTCGCGCGCGACGAGGATCAGATCATAGCCGCGCCGGGCGAGGCGATCGGCATAGACGGCGCCGAGGCCAGTCGAGGCGCCGGTGATGAGGGCAGTGCCCAAAGTCGCATTGGTCATGATGTGTCTCCTTCTTTCACCCGAACCCATAAGAGCCGATGCCCGACGAGTGACTTGCATAATGATAGGAATGTGACTATCATTATGCAATGGACAATGCGAAATATTCCGATGGCCCCTGCCCGATCGCCCGTGGCCTCACCCGCGTGGGCGATGCGTGGAGCATGATGATCCTGCGCGATGCAGGCGGCGGCGCGACGCGCTTCGACCAGTTCCAGAAGAACCTGGGCATTGCGCCGAACATCCTGACCCGGCGGCTGGCCGCGCTGACCGGGAACGGGCTGCTGGAGCGGCGGCGCTACAGCGAACACCCGCCGCGCGACGAATATCTGCTGACCGCGGCGGGCCGGGATTTCCTGCCGGTGCTGTTCGCGTTCGGCGCCTGGGGCGGGCGGCATTTCGGCGACGCCGACTTCTCGCGGCTGATCGAGACCGGGAGCGAGGCCGAGGTGGAGCCAGTGGTGGTCGATCGCGCCAGCGGCGTTGCGCTTGGCGAGATGGATTTGCGCATCCAGCCACCCGCGGGGCGGGGGGCGGTATAGCGATCGGGCGCTGGCCCGGATAGGGTGCCGATCCCGGCGCAAAGCCCGGGGCAAGGGGCACTATGAGAATTCTGCACACGGCACTCATGCTGGCCATTGGCCTGGCCGCGATTCAGCCGGGTGTCGGCACGGCGGCCGAGGCTGCCGTCGTCGCCAGCGCAGCCGACCGGCAGCTCAAGGCGATCTACGACGCCGAATGGCAGTGGCGCCAAAAGGAATTCGCCCAGGTCAGCGAGGGACTGCGCAGCAAGGACGACGACCATTTTCCCGCCGTCACCGCGGCCGACTGGGCGCGGCGCCGCGCTTATTGGCAGGACGTGCTCGACAGGATCGCGAAAATCCCGTCGGCCGAATTATCTCCGGAGGAACGGCTCAACGCCGCCGTCCTCGTCGAATCGCTGCGCGCGCAGATCGCCAATATCGATTACCGGACCTACGAAGCGCCGCTCAACAGCGATTCCTATTTCTGGGGCGAGGTGAAACCCTATGCGGCGCTGGAAACCGCCGCGGACTATCGCCGCTATATCGGCCGGCTGAAGGACGTGCCGCGCTGGTTCGACGAGAATATCGCGAACATGCGCGCCGGGCTGCAGCGCGGCTATACGCCGCCGCGCGTGACGCTAGAGGGGCGCGACGCGACGATCGCCGCCTTTACCGCGGCAGGCCCCGCCAACCCGCTGAACGATCCGTTCGAGGCAATGCCGGCCGCGATCCCGGCGGCCGAACAGGCGGCGCTTCGGGCCGAGGGGCGGGCGGCGATCGACGCCGCGGCGGCGCCATCCTATCGCAAGCTGCTCGGCTTCTTCCGCGAGACCTATTTGCCGGGCACGCGGCAGACCCTGGCGGCCTCCGCCCTGCCCGACGGCAAGGCATTCTATCGCAGCCAGATCCGCGAATATACCACGCTGGATCTCACGCCGGAGCAGATCCACGCGATCGGGCTGAAGGAAGTTGCGCGGATCGATGCCGACATGAAGGCGACGATCGCGCAGACCGGGTTCAAGGGCAGCTTCGCCGAATTTCTCGCCTTCCTGCGCAGCGATCCGCAATTCTATGCGCGGACGCCGGACGAGCTGCTCGGTTTTTCGGCCTATGTCGCCAAGCGGATGGATGGGCGGCTGAAGGATGTCTTCACCGTGCTGCCGCGCTTCCGCTTCACCATCCAGCCGGTGCCGGACGCGATCGCGCCCGTCTACACGTCGGGCCGTGGCGGGCTCAGCGCCTGCCTGATGAATACATATGATCTCAAATCGCGACCGCTCTACAATCTCGTCTCGCTGACGCTCCACGAATGCGTGCCGGGCCACAGCCATCAGGCGGCGATGGCGCTGGAAGCGCCCGATCGCCCGGCATTCCGCCGCGAAACCTATTTTTCGGGCTATGGCGAAGGCTGGGGGCTCTATTCGGAATGGCTCGGCACCAAGCTCGGCATGTACCGCACACCCTATGAGGAATTCGGGCGCGAGACCTTCGAGATGTGGCGCGCCTGCCGACTGGTCATCGATACCGGGCTTCATGAGCTTGGCTGGACCCGGCAGCAGGCGATCGACTATCTCGCAAGCCATACCGCGCTGGCGAAGCTCGATATCGAGATCGAGGTCGATCGCTACATCAGCTGGCCTGGCCAGGCGCTTGCCTACAAGCTTGGCGAGATGAAGATGCGGGAGCTGCGCGGCATCGCCGAAAGCGAGCTGGGCGATCGATTCGACCAGCGGCGCTTCCACGATACGCTGCTCAACATGGGTTCGGAGCCGTTGCCCGCGATGGAGCGCGAAATGCTGACATGGATCGCGGCGGAGAAGGCGAAGCCGAGCCCGTGATCGGGGGCGTTGCCCCGGCACAAAGGCGCTTCATTTCGGGCTGACGGCATGCTCTTATGGGCCCGATGAGAAAAATGTCGCTCGCGCTGATCCTGGCGCTCGCCCCGGCTCCGGCCGTTGCCGAAACCGCCCGCTTCACGGCGATCTTCGGCGGCAAGAATGTCGGCCATCTGGTCGCCGACACGCAGGGCGACAAGACAACGATCGACTTCGACATCAAGAATAACGGCCGCGGGCCGACGATCGCCGAAACGATCACGACCGGCCCGGATGCGCTCCCGAGCGCCTGGACGGTGACGGGCACCACCACTTTCGGCAGCAAAGTGGCGGAAAGCTACGTGCGGCGGGGCAAGCGCGCCGAATGGATCGATTCGACCGGCAAGGGCAGCGCCGCCGCCGGCGCACCGGCCATCTATGTGACGCAGAGCGGCAGCCCCTGGTCGGACCAGGTCTATGCGACCGCGCTGCTGAAGCAGCCGGGCATGACGATGCGGGCGCTGCCGGGCGGCACCTTGCGGCTGGAAAAGGGCGAGACGCTGAGCGTCGACGGCAAGGGCGGCCCGATCCAGGTGACGCGGTACGACCTGACCGGCATCGACACGACGCCGGAGACGATGCTGCTCGATGCGCAGGGGCGGCTCTTCGCCAGCGTGTCGGCCGAGTCGATCGTCGTGCGCGAAGGCTATGAGGGCGAGGAAGTGCGGCTGCGCAAGCTCGCCGCCGACTGGAGCACGCAGCGTTTCGTCGAGATCCAGAAGCAGGTCGCGCATAAGTACGGCGCGCCGGTGCGCATCCGCAACGTGCGGGTGTTCGATCCCGTTACGGGCAAGCTGACCGATCCGGTCTCCGTCCTGGTATCGGGCAAGGCGATCGCCGCGGTCGAGACCGCGGACAGCCCCGCCACGCCGGGCGAGGTGACGATCGACGGCGGCGGCGGCACGCTGGTGCCCGGCATGTACGAAATGCACGGCCATCTCGGGCAGGAGGACGCGCTGCTCAATCTGGTCGCGGGCATCACGACCGTGCGCGACATGGGCAACGACAATGCCGTGCTCGCGCGGATGATCGACCGGGTGGATTCGGGCGAGATCGGCGGCCCGCACGTGATCCGCTCCGGCTTCATCGAGGGCAAGAGCCCGTTCAGCGCCAATAACGGCATCGTCGTCGACAGCCAGCAGGCCGCGATCGACGCAGTGCGCTGGTACGGCGCGCGCGATTTCGCGCAGATCAAGATCTACAACAGCATGAACCCGGCCTGGGTGCCGGCGATGGTGAAGGAAGCACATGCGCTCGGCATGCGCGTCGCGGGTCACGTCCCCGCCTTCGCGACCGCCGATCAGATGATCGGCGCCGGCTATGACGAGATGACGCATATCAACCAGTTCGTGCTCGGCTGGGTGATCGGTCCGCAGGAAGACACGCGCACCCTGTTCCGGCTGACCGCGCTGAAGCGACTGCCGGCGCTGTCGCTCGATGATGCGAAGGTCCAGCACACGATCGGGCTGATGGTCGACGGGCACAAGGCGATCGACCCGACGCTCGGCATCCACGAGAATCTGCTGCTCAACCGCGACGGCAAGATTCCGCCCGGCGCGGTCGATTATGCGGCGCATCTGCCGGTCGGTGCTCGGCGCGACCTGATGAAAGGCTGGATCGACGTTTCGGCGCCGGGCGACGCCGCACTCTACGAAGGCGCGTGGGACAAGCTGCTGGCAGTGACCAAGCAGCTCCACGATCGCGGCGTGTTCATCGTGTTCGGCACCGATACCGGGGGCAGCTTCACCTTCCACCGCGAAATGGAGCTGTACCAGGAGAAGGGCATCATGACGCCGTCCGAGATCCTGACGCGCGCGACGCTCGATAGCGCCCGTTATACCGGGCAGGATCAGCTGATGGGATCGATCGCCAAGGGCAAGCTGGCGGATTTCTTCCTGGTGCCCGGCGATCCGACCAGGACGATCAAGGCGATCAAGACGATCGCCATGGTGGTGAAGGACGGCACCTTCTATTATCCGAGCGAAGTCTATCCCAAATTCGGCATCGAGCCGTTCGCCGCCGCGCCCAAGGTGACGCTGCCGGCACGCTGAACGCCGGCAGCGCGATCGACAACACCGCTTTGCGCGCCAAATCCGCGAGCCGACGAGAAGTGTGCTTGCAAAATAGCACGATCGTTCGTACTAAAATCCTATGAAAGCCGAGACGACAAAAACCCGCGTGATCGCAGCCGGGCTGCAGACGCTGAGCCAGGGCGGGCTGTCCTCCGTCACGATCGGGCGGCTGGCGGAGGAGACGGGCCTGTCGAAGAGCGGGCTGTTCGCGCATTTCCGGTCGCGTGAGGCGCTGGAATTGGCGCTGCTCGAGGAAACCGCGCGGCTTGCGCTCCAGCATGTCGTCGCGCCAGCGATGCTCAATCCGGAGGGGCTGCCGCGACTGATGGCGCTGGTGGGGCGGTGGTTCGGCTGGTCGGCGCGGGCGGGCTTGCGGGGCGGGTGCCCGATTGCCGCCGCGCTGTTCGAGCTGGACGACACCCCGGGCGCGGTGCGCGACCGGGTGGTTGCGCTTGACGCCGAATGGCGCGGGCTGTTGCGCACGCAGGTGGAGCAAGCTGTCGGGCTGGGCCATCTCGATGCGGGGATCGAGGTCGATCAGATCGTGTGGGAATTGTGCGGCATCTATCTCGCGCATCACAGCGCGATGCGCTTCAACCGCGATCCCGAGGCTGACCGGCGCGCGCAGCATGCGCTGGTCGCGCTGCTGGTGCGCAGTGGCGCCGATCCGGCGAACCTGTGATGTCCGGAGGTGCTGGCATGCCCGCCCTATCGGCGGCGGCCGAAGACGTGGCGCAGATCCGGCGGCTGCTGCTCGCGTCGTTCGTCGAGGCGACCACGTTGCTGATCCTCCTGCTGGTCGCGGTGCCGCTCAAGCATGTGTTCGGTTATGCGCTGGCGACCCGGATCATGGGGCCGGTGCATGGCGCGGCGTTCGTCGCTTATGCATGGAGCATGATCGCTGCCGTTTCGGGCGGCGGCTGGTCGAGGCGCGAGATCGCGCGGCTTGGCCTTGCCGCCTTCGTCCCGTTCGGGGGCTTCCTCAATGCCGGGCTGTTGCGGCGCAAGCAGTCGTCGCTTGCCGCCGGGATGGCGCCGGCGTGATGCCCTATCTCTGGCTGAAGGCAATGCATGTCGCGGCCGTGCTGATCTTCATCGGCGGGCTGTTCGCGCAGAGTTTTGCGGTGTCCGGCCAGCGGGATGGCGGGACGGTGGCGCTGGTTTCCGGCTGGGACCGGCGGGTGACCGTGCCGGCGATGCTGCTGGTGTGGCTGACCGGCGCGACGATCGCCGCCGAGGGGGCGTGGTTCGGCAGCCCGTGGCTGTGGGCGAAGCTCGCTTTCGTGCTTGCGCTTACGGGATTGCACGGCGTCCAGTCCGGCCGGTTGCGGCGGCTGCGGCGGGGCGAGACGGTGGAGAGCCGGGTGCGAACCGGGTACATCGCGGCGTTCCTTGCCGGGTCGGTTGCGGTCATCGCGCTGCTGGTGGTGGTGAAACCGTTCCAGCTCTGAGCGCCGGCTCTTATGTCGGGACGGGATCAGACGGGCAGGGTAAGGATCGGGCGCTCCCACGCCGCCCTGGGCGTCGGTGGGCTGGTGCCAATGATGGTGGCGCCCATCTTCTGATAGAAGCCGACGGACGGGGGATGCGAGACGATCCTCACCGCGGCAATGCCGCGCCGCCTTGCCTCGATTCTCATATGCCGGAAAAGCATGGCGCCCAGCCCGCTTCCCTGCGCAGGGTCCGTGACGAACATGAGGTCCAGTTCGGGCTCGCCACCAAGGGTCAGGCTGTAGAAGCCGGCGATCGAGCCATTATGTTCGGCGACATGGAAGAGGTCGTTGGCGACCTGCGCGGGCGACACGGCATAGCCTTCAAGAATGCTTGCATAGACGCCGCCATAGGCGGCCGACGCGTGCATCAACCTGGTGAGAGCGGCGGCGTCGTCGGGCCTGGCGGGACGGATGACGAACAGCGGCGGAGACTTTCGAAAGAAGGTTGCGCGCTACCATCACGTCGGGCTTCGAGAACATCAATAGGGCGCACGCGCTCCTTCAGCCGGTTTTCCCGGCACCGAAGCGCAGGCCGTCGATCAGCAGCGCGACCATCCGGCGGGCCTCGGGCGCTTCGCCTTCGCTGGCGGGACCGGCGAGGCGGAGGATGGCGAACAGCAATTCGCGTGCGTCGATATCGGTACGGATCTCTCCGGTCGCCGCGGCGGCATCGAGCAGGCCGCTGAGCGCCGGGGTGAGCTGGCCGAGGACATAGAGCGGGAGCGCCTGATACGCCGCGTCGCCTGAGTGGAGCGCCGGGCCGAGGCCGCGCTTGGTGGCAGCGAGATCGACCAGGCGCTGGGCCCATGCCTCAAGCGCTGCGCCCGGCGGCTGAGTCGCGCGGATTTCCGCGGCGGCCGCGACACAGGCGTCGACTTCGCGCTGGATGATCGCCTTGATGAGGTCCGAGCGCTGCGGAAAGTGCCGGTAGAGCGTGCCGACGCCGACGCCCGCCGCCGCCGCGATCGAGCGCATCGGCGCGTCCACGCCGGCATCCGCGAAGATCGTCATCGCGGCGCGCAGCAGGGCGTCGACATTGCGCCGCGCATCGGCGCGTTGCGGCGGACCCAGGTCGTCGGGCTCATCCGGTCGATCGGCCTCAATCGCCACTTTCATATCATCCTTGCTAAACGGAACATGGTTCCGTATAGAACCGGACACTGGTTCCGGTTCGCTTATAGGGCGTTTGCCGGCACCTCGCCATACCCTTGGAGAACACACATGCAGTATCGTCCACTCGGCCGCACCGGCATCCAGGTCAGCCCTTATTGCCTTGGCGCGATGATGTTCGGGAAGCTTGCCAACCCCGATCACGACGAATGCGTGCGCATGGTGCACAAGGCGCTCGATTTCGGCATCAATGTCATCGACACGGCCGACCGCTACAGCGCCGGCGAGTCCGAGGAGATCGTCGGCAAGGCCCTGCAGGGACGGCGGGACCGGATCGTGCTCGCAACCAAGGTGCATGGCCCGATGGGCGACGATCCGAACATGCAAGGCAATTCCCGGCGCTGGATCACCCGGGCCGTCGAGGACTCGCTGCGCCGGTTGCAGACCGACTATATCGATCTCTACCAGATCCACCGGCCGTCGCCCGATACGGACGTGGAAGAGACGCTCTCAGTGCTCACCGATCTGATGCGCGAAGGGAAGGTCCGCGCGATCGGCGCCTCCACCTTCCCGGCATCCGACATCGTCGAGGCGCAATGGATTGCCGAGCGCCGCGGGCTGGCGCGCTTCCGCACCGAGCAGCCGCCTTATTCGATCCTCAACCGCTCGATCGAGCGCGAGGTGCTGCCGGCCTGCCAGCGCTACGGCATGGGCGTGCTGGCGTGGAGCCCGCTGGCCAAAGGCATGCTGACCGGCAGATACCGCAAGGGCGCGCCGCAGCCGGATACGCTGCGCGCGAAATACTTTCCCAAGGCGATGTCGGACGAGGGCAGCCTCGACGCGGTCGAGCAGCTCATTCCGCTGGCGGAGAGCGCCGGCATCTCGTTGATGCACATGGCGCTTGCCTTCGTGGTGGCGCATCCGGCGCTGAGCGCGGCGATCATCGGCCCGCGCACGATGGAGCAGCTCGACGGCCTGCTGGCGGGTGCCGAAGTGACACTCAGCGACGACCTGCTCGATGCGATCGACGCGATCGTGCCGGCGGGCGTCGATGTCGCGCCGCTCGAGGGCGCGGCCTATCAGCCGCCGGCGATCGCGCAGGCGGGGTTGCGGCGCCGGCCGGCCGCCGAACGGGCGGCGGCCTGACGAAAGCGAGATCACGCCGGGGCACTGGTCACATCCCGGGCGATCGGGCACGCTTGCCGCATGACGATCGAAACCCTCATCGCCCGTTACGGCCTGGCCGCGATCTTCCTCGGCGCGGGGATCGAGGGGGAGACCTCGGTCATCGCCGGCGGGGTGCTCGCGCATCGCGAGCTGGTGCCGCTCTGGGCGGCGATGGCGGCCGCGGCGACGGGCTCGTTCGTCGCCGACCAGCTGTTCTTTGCCGGTGGGCGCTATTTCCGCGACAACCGCCGGGTCCGCGCGATGTCGGCCCGGCCCGCCTTCGCCAGGGCGCTCGTCACGCTCGAACGGCATCCGGTGCTGTTCGTGATGGGCTTCCGCTTCCTCTATGGCCTGCGCACCATCAGCCCGGTGGCGATCGGCACGTCGAGCATTACGACCCGGACCTTTGTGCTGCTCAATGCGCTCGCCGCCGCGATCTGGGCAGTGCTGTTTACGGCGATCGGCTACATCTTCGGCCATGGCATCGAGGAACTGCTGAGCGGTTTCCTTGCGCCGGACCGGCTGCTGCCGGCGGTGGCGATTGGGCTGGTCGTGCTGTTCGCCGTCTCGCACGGCGTGCGCTGGCTGCACCATCGTTATGCGCTGCGCTGCGAGCGCGCCGCCGCACGGCCCGGTACCGCGCGGCCGGCCGACGCTAGCTGATCAGCATCCCGGCCAGCGCGGCGCTCATCAGGTTGGCGAGGCTGCCGGCGATCAGCGCGCGGATGCCGAGCTTGGCGATCATCGGGCGCTGGTTGGGCGCGAGGCTGCCCGTCACCGCCATCTGGATCGCGATCGACGAGAAATTGGCGAAGCCGCACAGCGCGAAGGTAATGACGGCGATGGTGCGCGGGCTGAGCGCGCCCTGCTGCGCGCCGAGCGAGATGTAAGCGACGAACTCGTTGAGCACGATCTTCTGCCCGAACAGGCCGCCGGCGATCTGCGCCTCGTCCCATGGCACGTTGAGCAGGACCATGACGGGTGCGAAGACATAGCCGAGCAGCCCCTGGAAGCTCAGGTCCGGATAGCCGAACCAGCCGCCGATGCCGCCGAGCAGGCCATTGGCGAGCGCGACCAGCGCGACGAACGCCAGCACCATCGCGCCGACCGCGACGGCCAGCTTGACGCCGGTCTGCGCGCCCTGCGCCGCCGCCATGATGATGTTGGCGGGCTTCTCCTCGTCATGGCTCGCCTCGGCGATGTGGATGATCTCGGCCTCTGGATCGTCGCCGAGCGGGAGCTGGTCGAACGGCGCTTCCTTGATATCGGGCATCATCAGCTTGGCCATCAGGATGCCGCCCGGCGCGGCCATGAAGCTGGCGGCGAGCAGATATTCGATGCGGATGCCCATCGAGGCATAGGCCGCGAGGATCGTGCCGGCGACGCCGGCCATGCCGCTGGTCATCACGGTGAACAGCTGCGCCGGAGTCAGGCTGGCGAGATAGGGGCGGATCACCAGCGGCGATTCGCTCTGCCCTACGAAGATGTTCGCCGCGGCGCAGAGCGATTCGACCTTGGAGACGCCGATCACCCATTCGATCGCGCCGCCGAGCCAGCGCACGACCAGCTGCATGATGCCGAGATAATAGAGGATTGAGACGAGGGCGGCGAAGAAGATGATCACCGGCAGCGCCTGGATCGCGAAAATCTTGCCGAGCGGATCGGCCGCGAGGCTGCCGAACAGGAAGCTGGTGCCGGCATTGGCATAGCCCAGCAGGTTGGCGACGCCGGTCGACATGAATTCGAGTGCGTGCACGCCGGCCGGCACCTTCAGCACCAGGATCGCGATGCCGGCCTGGAGCAGGAAGGCAGCGCCGACGACGCGCAGGCGGATCGCGCGGCGGTTGCTCGACAACAGGACCGCGATGCCGAGTATGACGGCGATACCGACGATGCCGATGAGGAAATGATTCATTTGGGCGCCCCGCCTGGATAAGATCGACGCGGCTTTTACTGGCCGCACGGCCTCCCACCATACAGGGCGGCGGCGATTGGGCTAGTGGCCCGCGTTACGGCCGGTTTTCGCCCCCGGTTTGACGTGCGCGTAAAAGGCGGTAGCGTCATTTCGATGAACCAGACTGCTCCCGCGATCCCGCGCTCTCTCTTCGTCTACGCGATCTTCTATGGCGGCATGGTGTGCATCGCCGGGGTGCTCGGGGTGAAGCAGGTCGCGCTCGGGCCGCTCGCGGTCGAGGCCGGGATCTTCGGTTTCCTGCTGCTCGTCGTGATGGGCAGCGCAGTGACCGAACTGCACGGCCGCAAGGCCGGCGACATGTTGGTCCGCTTCGGCTTCGTGCCGCTGATCGTCTCGGCGCTGCTGATTCAGGTCGTCCTGGCGCTGCCGGCCGACAAGGGCATGTACCCGCCCGCGGTCGACGCTTTCCCGATCGTCGTCGGGCAGAGCGCGCGGATGATGATCGCCGGGCTGATCTCCTATGGCATCTCGCAGACGCTCAACATCTTCATCTTCTCGAAGCTCCGTCGGGATGGCGGCAAGCTGCTGTGGCTGCGCGGCATGATCGCGAGCATCGTCAGCCAGGTGATCGACACGGTGCTGTTCATCTCGATCTCCTTCTATGGCGAGCGGGATATTCTCGAACTGATGGGCGGGCAGATGCTGGCCAAGGTCGTGCTGTCGATCGTGCTGGTGCCGTTCCTGATCACCTTCTTCGTGTGGCTGGGCCGCCGGCTGGACGCGCGATAGGAATCCCCTCCGCAGGGGAGGGGGCCGCCCGGCGAAGCCCGCACGGGGAGGGCTCGGTCGGAACGGCTGTCTGGGTCCTGACGATCATTCCAACCGGCCATCTCCCTTGCGAGAGAGGTTCAGGTCAAACCCAGCCGCTGTGCGGCACCGTTGAGGCGCTCGTCGCGGGTCCACAATGTGGCGACGCTCAGTCTGGCGGACGCGAGCAGATGTGCATCGACATATCCGATGCCGATCCCTGCCAGCGCATGCCGATCGATAAAATCCAGCACCTCGCCCTCATCGGCGACGATTGCCTGGGGCAGACCCTGTAGCGCGCCCAGCACCGTTTCACGCTGGCGAAGGCTGCCAAGCGCAAGCTCGCCGATCACGAAGGGATGGGCGAGGACCTGCCCCGCCGTGAGCAGGCGAACGAGCGCCGGATCACTGCCCCGCAGGTGATCGACCCAGACCGAACTGTCGACCAGGATCACGCAGGATCGCTTCGCCGCCGGGAGGGCTGGGAAAGGTCGGGCTCACTGCCGCCGAGCCGGGCGAGCCGCAGGGCGCTCTCCCGCTCGATCAGCGCTTTCAACGCTTCGCGGACCAGCAGGGATTTCTCTCTGAGACCGGTAAAGGCCTGCGCCTTGGCCACGAGGTCGTCGTCGAGGGCGATAGTAGTACGCATCGGGGTTCCTTTGTCGGCACGAAACATGGCATCGAATGATGTTGATTTCAATGCCGCCTCTATTCCTCTCCCGCAAGGGAGGGGACGCACAGCGAAGCCGGGAGAGGGCTCGGTCGGAACGGCCGGCTTTAGCCTCATGGGCCGTTCCGACCGAGCCCTCTCCTTCGCGCTGCTGCGCAGCTTGCCCTCTCCCCTGCGGGAGAGGGGGTAGTAGCTTTCACCGCGCCGACTTCATGGCTATGGGCGCTGCATGACCGACTACGCTCCCGATCCCGCCCTGCTCGCCAAGGCCGAGACCCTCGTCGAGGCGCTGCCCTATATGCAGCGTTATGCCGGCGCGACCTTCGTCGTGAAATATGGCGGGCACGCCATGGGCGATCCCGAGGCGGCGCGCGATTTCGCCGAGGATGTCGTGCTGATGAAGGCAGTCGGGATCAACCCGGTCGTGGTGCATGGCGGCGGGCCGCAGATTGGCGCGATGCTGAAGCGGCTGGGCGTCGAATCGCGTTTCGTCGACGGGCTGCGCGTAACGGACGCGGAGACCGCGCAGATCGCCGAGATGGTCCTGGCCGGATCGATCAACAAGGAGATTGTCGGCTGGATCGGCCAGGCCGGCGGCCGTGCGGTCGGCATTTCGGGCAAGGATGGCGGCTTCGTCACCGCGGAAAAGGTCGGGCGCAACACGCCGGACCGGCTGCAGGGGATCGAGCGGCACGTCGACCTGGGCTTCGTCGGCGAGCCGGTCGGGGTCGACCGGCGGATCATCGACACGCTTTCCTCGGCCGGGATCATCCCGGTCGTCGCGCCGATCGCGCAGGGCGCGGACGGCCAGACCTACAATATCAACGCCGATACCATGGCCGGCGCGATCGCGGCGGCGCTTGGCGCGCAGCGGCTGTTCATGCTGACCGACGTAGTCGGCGTGCTCGACAAGTCGAAGCGGCTGCTGACCGATCTCGATCCCGCCGCGATCGCCAAATTGCGCGCGGACGGGACGATCAGCGGCGGCATGATCCCCAAGCTGGAGACCTGCGTCGCCGCGGTCGAGGGCGGGGTGGACGCGGCGGTGATCCTCGACGGGCGCGTGCCGCACGCAATGCTGCTCGAAATCTTTACCCGTCAGGGTGCAGGCACGCTGGTCCACCGTTGATCGGGTCTGTTCGAGAGTGAAACGATTCGCTAGGCTTGCCTTCCACTTGACCCCCGGAGATCTACCTTGGCCTTATTAGTGGTCCTCCTTAAGATCGTTCAGGTGCTGCTCGGCGTCGCCACCTGGATCATCCTGATCCAGGCGATCCTGTCCTGGCTGATCGCGTTCAACGTGATCAGCATCCACAACAGCGATGCCGTCCGTCAGGTCTGGTACGCGCTGCAGAAGATCACTGAGCCCTTCTACCGCCCGATCCGGCGCATCCTGCCCGATTTCGGCGCGCTCGACCTGTCGCCGCTGGTCGTGTTGCTGATCCTCTACATCCTGTCCAACATCATCGTTCCCGCGATCGCGGCGCAGCTGTTCATCGCGCCCGTCATCTGAGCGATGCCGGCCTGGGCGCTCCGGCCGGACGGGATCGCACTGGCCATCCGGGTCACGCCGCGTGCATCGCGGGAAAGCCTCGGGCCGGGCACGGCGGAGTATCTCGCCGCCCGGCTGAATGCCCCGCCGGTCGACGGGGCGGCCAACGCGGCATTGATCCTGCTCGTCGCCCGCGCGTTCGGCGTGCCGAAGCGCGCCGTGACCCTGGTCGCCGGGGAAACCGCCCGGCTGAAGCGACTCCATGTCGCGGGCGATGCCGCGGCGCTGGCGGAGATCGCCGCGAGCCTTTAAGGGACCCGCCATGAGCGCAGAAATCATCGACGGAAAAGCCTTTGCCGAGGCCCTTCGCGGCCGCATTGCGGAGCGGGTGGAGGCGTTTGTCGCCGCCGCCGGCCGCGCGCCCGGCCTCGCGGTCGTGCTGGTCGGGGAGGATCCGGCCTCCGCCGTCTATGTCCGATCCAAGGGCAAGGCAGTGAAGGCCGCCGGCATGGCCGGCTTCGAATATCGCCTGGCCGCCGATGTGGCGCAGGACGAGGTGCTGGCGCTGGTCGACCGGCTGAACGCCGATGTGAATGTCGACGGCATCCTGGTCCAGTTGCCGTTGCCGTCGCATATCGACGAACGCGCCGTCATCACCCGGATCGATCCGGACAAGGATGTCGACGGCTTCCATCCGGTCAATGCCGGTCGCCTCGCGACGGGCCTGCCTGGCTTCGTGCCGTGCACGCCGCTCGGTTGCGTGATGCTGCTGAAGGACCGGCTCGGCGACCTTTCCGGGCTCGACGCCGTGGTGATCGGCCGCTCGAACATCGTCGGCAAGCCGATGGCGCAATTGCTGATCCAGGAAAGCTGCACCGTCACGGTCGCGCATTCGCGGACGAAAGACCTGTCGAGCGTGGTGCGCCGCGCCGATATCGTGGTGGCGGCGGTCGGCCGGCCCGAGATGATCCGGGGCGAATGGATCAAGCCCGGCGCGACGGTGATCGACGTCGGCATCAACCGCACCGCGACCGGGCTGGTCGGCGATGTCGATTTCGCCGGCGCGGCCAGCGTGGCAGCGGCGATCACCCCGGTGCCGGGCGGCGTCGGGCCGATGACGATCGCGGTGCTGCTGCGCAACACGCTGCTCTCGGCGCATCGCCGCGCTGACGTCGCCTGGGATGAGGAAGCCCTGTGATTCTGTTCCTGCTCGCAGCGACGGCGCCCCAGACCGCCGCCGATGCCGAGCGGGCTTTTGCCAGCATGGCGCAGACCGACGGCCAGTGGAGCGCGTTTCGCCGCTTCGCGGCCGAGGACGCCGTGATGTTCACGCCGCAGCCGGTCAGGGTGCAGGCATTCCTCAAGGATCGCGCCGATCCGCTGGCTGCGCTGATGTGGTGGGCGGCGGACAGCTTCGTCGCGTGCGACGGCGCGGCCGCGGTGAATACCGGGCCGTGGATGCGGCCGCGGGGCGATGCGGCGGGCTATTTCACCACGGTGTGGCAGCGCCAGACCGATGGCGGCTGGCGCTGGACGATGGACGGCGGCGACGATCTCGCGACGCCGCGCCCGGCCGGCGATGCGCCGCGGGTGCACCGGGCTTCCTGCGCCGGCAGCCCGTCGACCGTGCCGGCGGTGCGGTATCGCGATGGGGAGACCGGCGAAGGCCAGTCCGAGGACCGGACATTGGCCTGGCGCTGGCACGTCGCGCCGGACGGATCGCGCAGCTTCGACGCCTGGCTGTGGGACGGGCGCAGGATGCGCGCCGTGATGGCCGACCGCATCGCCGCCGCGCGATGATCGCGCTCTATATCTCTTCGCTGATCACTTTCTTCGTGGTGATCGATCCGCCGGGCTGCGCGCCGATCTATGCCGGGCTGACCAGTGGCGCATCCTCGGCCCATCGCCGCGCGATGGCGGTCCGCGCGGTGCTGGTCGCCGCCGCGATCCTGCTGGTCTTCGCGCTGTTCGGCGAGGATCTGCTGCGCGGGCTGGGCATCAGCCTGGCCAGTTTCCGCATCGCCGGCGGCATCATGCTGTTCCTGATCGCGCTGGAAATGGTGTTCGAGAAGCGCACGCAGCGGCGCGAGGACCGCGCGGCCAAGGTCGCCGAGACGGCCGAAGTGGAGGATGTCTCGATCTTCCCGATGGCGATGCCGATGATCGCCGGGCCCGGATCGATCGCCAGCGTGATGCTGCTGATGAGCCGCAACGACGGGCTCGAGCGCTCGGCCGTGGTGTTGGCCGCGCTGGCCACGATCCTGCTGCTGACCCTGCTTGCGCTGCTCGCGGCGGGGCCGATCATGCGGGTGCTCGGCGTGAAGATCGAGGCAGTGATCACCCGCCTGCTCGGCGTGCTGCTCGCCGCGCTGGCGGTTCAGTTCGTGATCGACGGGGTGCGCATCAGCCTGTTGTAGCCGCCGCGCCCCCGGCGCTCACTTGGTGTAGTCGATCCTGAACAGCCGCAGCGGCGATTTCTTCGGCAGCGGAATCTGTTCCAGCCATGCCGGCACCTTGTTGTGCGCGAGCTGATCATAGAAGCCGCCCGGCGCGCGCGCGCGATAGATCGTCGATTCGGACATGTTCGGGCATATCAGCAACAAGGTCGCGCCGTGGCGCTTCGCGATCGCGCGGAAATTCTCCGGCGTGCCCTTGAAGGCGTGCTGCACGTCGAGGATCGCATCGCCGTTGCGGTGATAGGGGCCGGCGATCGCGCGGTGGTGCGTGATGGTGATCAGCCGCGGGCCGAGATCGACGAAGGTGAAGATCGTCTGCGCCGGCAATTTGTCGAGCGGGGCGAGCGCCGGGATGGTCGGGCAGCGGCCGCTCGCGGTGTTGACGACCTGGACGCGCTTGCTCGGCTGATCGATCTTGAACCACTGGATCGCATAATAGGAGAAGGTGCCGGAGACGGCCATGAACGCGATCACCGTGCCGAACACGCGCACCGCGATCAGCCGGTGCCCGAGGCACCAGGGCAGGATGATCCAGCCGAGCGCGGTCGCGCCGGGCACGGCGAGCAGCTGCGCTGCCGGGCCGGCCCGTGCCTGCCACAACAGCATTGCGCCGGCGAAGCCCGAAAACAGCAGCACCGTCATCCAGCCGTGAAAGGCGGGGGTGCCGCGCGCGCGCCACGCGGCGATGCAGCAGCCGATGATGCCGATCACCGGCAGCGTCACGATCGGGAAGGCGACGCGGAAGGCGTGCTTGTAGATTGGCCGCGCCTCGCGGACATTGTCGAGCCAGTTGCGGGCGAGCTCGGGCGAGACCTGTTCGGGCCGGCCCAGGCATTGCGGGAAGAGCAGCGCGAAGCCGATGACGATCGCGACGCCGGCCGCCACCGCCAGCGCGAGGCGCAGCCAGCGTCGTTCCGGATTGAACCGGCCGAGCAGGAAGAGGAGCGCCCCGGCCGCGACCATCACGCTCAGCCAGACCGGGGTGAGCGCGTCGCAGCGCAGCACTTGGTTGGCGTTCGAGGCGAACAGCGCGAAGCCGAGTGCGCTGCCCCCGGCGAGGGTGAGGGCATAGACCGTCATGCGCGGCGCATCGGCCCGGTCCCACACCCAGCGCAGGGCGATGATCGCGCCGGCCATCGCGGCATAAGGCAGCAGTTCGAGGCCGATCGTCAGCGAGACGGCGCTGGCCAGGCCGACGATCGCCCCGCCGCGCGCGCCCTTTGGATCGGACAGGCCAGCGACGGTCAGGCTCAGCATGGCAAGCTGCCAGCCGTGATGATCGATCCGGTCCGGCATGAACATCAGGATGGTCGAGGTGCAGCCGATCACCAGGAAGATCAGCGCGAGCGGCCAGGCGACGGTGCTGACCAGCCGGCGCACAGTGGCGGCGATACCGAGCATCGCGATGGCGAGCGGCAGGATCGGCGCGATGCCGCAGGCCAGCCGTTCCGCCTGCGCGACGCCGACAAAGGGCTGCAGCAGCAGGATCAGGCCGGCGATGGGCAGATCGACGATCCGGCTCCAGTGAATGTCGAACCCGCCGGGCGGATTGAGCTTGTATTGGCGCAGATCATACCAGCCCTGCCCGTTCAGCAGCGCGCGGACCTGGGCCAGGCGCATATTGTCGTCGGTATCGCCGAGCGACAGCCACTGGATCGCGTTCCATCGATCGAACAGGAACCAGATTCCCACCGCGAGCCAGGCAAGCAGCGTCAGCCGCACCCAATGTTGGTCAAGGGCCCGGACGAGCGGGCGATCGGATGCTTGTTGCAAAAGGCTTCCCTCGGTCACGTTCGCGCTCTAGTGCCACCGCTGCAAAGGGCAAGGTGCGCGTGACGGCGATTATCAGACAGATCGAGTCGTGGCGGGCGAGCGGGATGCTGCAACAGCTGATCCGCTTCGGCATTGCCGGCGGCATTTCCAGCGTGATCTATTTCGCGGTTTATATGCCGCTGGCCCTTTATGTCTTCGACGCGCATCTCGCCGTGCTCGCGGTCCCGCCCGCTTTCCTGGTCGCGGTGGTCGCCGGCTTTTTCCTGCACAGCGCCTGGAGCTTCAAGGGGCACGGCACGCGCGACCAGAGCGGCCGGCAGCACCTCAAATTCTTCATGGTGCAGAGCTTCGGCCTGGCGCTCAACGCAGCATTCACCTGGATCATAACCGGGCCGCTGTTTCATGGCCCTGTCTGGCTGCCGATGATCCCGGTGCTCACGGTCACGCCGCTCGCGACCTTCGCACTAAACCGCCAATGGGTCTTTGGCTGAGATGGGCATATTCTGATGGACCGTATCGTCTACGACCGGATGGCGGCGCATGATTCGACGCACTGGTGGTACACTGCCCGGCGCGACATCCTGGCCGATTATCTCGCACGCGAGGGCGATCTGCCGAAGGCGGCGCGCATCCTGGAGATCGGCTGCGGCACCGGGCACAATCTGCCGATGCTGGGCGCGTTCGGCACGGTCGACGCGATCGAGATCGATCCGGCGGCGCGCGACATCGCCAGCGCCCGGCTGGGCAAGCCGGTCGGCGCCGCGCCGCTGCCCGAGCTGACCGGGGTCGAGCGCGGCAGCTATGATCTGATCGCGGTGCTCGACGTGGTCGAGCATATCGCGGACGATATCGCCGCGCTGAAGGCGATGGCCGAGTGCCTGAAGCCGGGCGGCAAGATCCTGATCACCGTGCCGGCGCATCAATGGATGTGGAGCGCGCATGACGTGGTGAACCATCACCACCGGCGTTATTCCAAGGCGGGGCTGACCAGCGTCATCCGCGCCGCCGGGCTGGAGCCGCGCAAGCTGGGCTATTTCAACTCGCTGCTGTTTCCGCTCGCCGCCGCGGCGCGGCTGGCCGG
This sequence comes from Parasphingomonas zepuensis, assembly GCF_036663735.1. Classification (NCBI taxonomy): domain Bacteria; kingdom Pseudomonadati; phylum Pseudomonadota; class Alphaproteobacteria; order Sphingomonadales; family Sphingomonadaceae; genus Parasphingomonas; species Parasphingomonas zepuensis. The sequence goes on from NZ_JAXOJO010000007.1 coordinate 151,215, forward strand.
GCGGCTGACCGGCAAGGACGACAGCGACGATTCGCCGCCGCCGAAGATCGTCAACACGCTGTTCGAGGCGATCTTCCGGCTCGAGCGCCATCTGGTCGGGCGGGTGCCGCTGACGCCGGGAGTCTCGATCATCACGCTGGCGGTGCCGAAACGGTAGCGCGGCTCTACACGGCCGGAGGCGAAACCGTGTCGGGCGGCAGCGTGGCACTCACCTCCGCGCGATATCCGAGCGTCGCCCGCCCCTGAACCGGCCCTGCGATATCCGCGACGAGATAGAGCGGCCGGCGCTTCGATTCGACATAGAGCCGGCCGATATATTCGCCGATCATGCCGAGCACGAACATCTGCACCGCGCCGAGCAGCACCACCACCAACATGGTCGAGGTCCAGCCCTGCACTGCGCTGCCGGTGAGGAAGCCGATCGCGATATAGACGAACAGCAGCAGCGACGCGCCGGTCAGGGCGAGGCCGACATGGCTGGCGAAACGCAAGGGCGCGGTCGAGAAGCCGGTGACGGCGTCGAGCGCGAAGCGGATCATCTTGCCGAGCGGATATTTGGTCTCGCCAGCATGGCGTTCGGCCCGGTCGTAGACGAACGGCACCTGGCGGAAGCCGACCCAGGCGACCATGCCGCGGATGAAACGCGCCTGTTCGGGCAAGGACAGGAAGGCATCGAGCGCGCGCCGGCTCATCAGGCGGAAATCGCCGGTGTCGAGCGGGATCGGCGTGTCCGTGATGCGATCGAGCATGCGATAGAAGATCGCCGCCGTCGCCTTCTTGAAGATGCTCTCGCCCTCGCGCTTGCGGCGCACGGCATAGACGACATCGGCCTGCTGCGCCGTCATCGCGGCGCGCATGTCGCTCAGCAATTCGGGCGGATCCTGCAGATCGGCGTCGATGATCAGGATCTGCTCGCCCGCGCACAGATCGAGGCCCGCGGTCAGCGCGAGCTGATGCCCGTGATTGCGCGACAGGTTGATCGCGACGAGATGCGGATCGGCGGCGGCGATGCGCTGCATGGTCGGCCAGCTGTCGTCCCGCGAGCCGTCATTGACGAACAATATCTCGAAATCCTCGCCCACCGCCGCCCGCGCTGCCGCGGCGACGCGGGCATGGAGCAACTCGAGACAGGCGGCCTCGTTATAGCAGGGAACGACGACTGAAAGGGCAGGACGGTGCATGGGCGCGCTCTTTAGCGCCATGTCGCGGGTCCGTCATGGAAAGATTGCGCCGGATCGGGCGCGGGAGACTAGACCCGCTCGACCATGTTCACTGCGTCGGCCGCGCGGAGCGCTGCCATCAGGCGAGTCAGATGGTGCAGGTCGTGGACCTCGACATCGATCGTGTTGGTGTGAAAGCCGGTGTCGCGGTTGTCGAGCCGCATGTTGACGATATTGGCCTTTTGCGCGCCGATGATCGTCGCGATCACGCCGAGCGCGCCGGGCTCGTTCTTGACCTCGACCGCGATGCGCGCGGTCGCGCCTTCGGTCTTGTTGCCCCAGGCGAGATCGACCCAGTCGGCATCGTCGCTGTCGGCCAGGCGCGGGCAGTTGATCGCGTGGACCTCGATCCCCTCGTTCGGGCGGCGCACCCCGACGATGCGGTCGCCCGGCACCGGGTGGCAGCATTCGGCGAGATCGAAGGCGACGCCCGGCGTCAGCCCCTTGATCGAGATCGCGCTGGTCTGCATCGGCATCTCGCGCACCGTGCCGGTTCCGCCCGAGCCCGGCATCAGCGCCTCCATCACCTCGGCATCGGTGATGCGGCGCCGCGCGATCGCTTCCATCAGCGCCAGCTCGTCCGTCAGCTTGAGCCGCTGCAGCGCCGCGCCGATTGCGCCGGTGCCGAGCGGTGCCGGCAGGTGGCGGACGATCTCGTCATAGATCTTGCGGCCCAGCGCCTGGGTCTCCTCGCGCTCCTTGTGGCGCAAATGGCGGCGGATCGCCGCGCGGGCTTTGCCGGTGATCGCGAAGCTCAGCCAGTTCGCCTGCGGCTCCTGCGCCTTGGACCGCAGGATCTGGACCTGGTCGCCATTCTCGATGCCGGTCTTCAGCGGCACGACCCGGCCGTTGATCTTCGCGCCGACCGCCTGGTCGCCGAGATCGGTGTGCACGGCATAGGCGAAGTCGATCGGGGTCGCGCCCTTGGGTAGCTGGTACAGCTCGCCCTTCGGCGTGAAGGCGAAGATCCGATCCTGGTACATCGCCATGCGGGTATGCTCGAGCAGCTCTTCCGGGCTTTCGGCATTGTCGAGGATCTCGACCAGGTCGCGGATCCAGCTCACCTGGGTCTCGGGGCGGACCTTGTCCTGCTTGTAGGCCCAGTGCGCGGCGAGGCCGAGTTCCGCCTCCTCGTGCATTTCGGCGGTGCGGATCTGGATCTCGACCCGGGTATTGTCGGCATGGATCACGCTGGTGTGAAGCGAGCGATAGCCGTTGCGTTTCGGGGTGGAGATATAATCCTTGAACCGGCCCGGGACCATCGGCCAGCGGCGATGGATCACGCCGAGCGCCTGGTAACACGCCTCCTCGCTCGGCACGATCGCGCGGAACGCCATGATGTCGGACAGCTGCTCGAAGCTGATGTGCCGTTCGGCCATCTTCTTCCAGATCGAATAGGGATGCTTCTCCCGCCCCGAGACGTCGGCATCGATGCCGTGGCGGGAAAGCAGCAGCTTCAGGCCCGATCCGATCTTGGCGATGCGGTCCCCGCCGCCTTCCTTCAGTTGAGTCAGGCGCTTGTCGATCGAGGCATAGGCCTCGGGCTCGAGCTCCTTGAAGGCGAGCGTCTGCATCTCCTTCATGAACTCGTACATGCCGATCCGCTCGGCCAGCGGGGCATAGATGTCCATCGTCTCGCGCGCGATGCGGCGGCGCTTCTCGGGCTTGGGGATGTAGTGGAGCGTCCGCATGTTGTGCAGCCGGTCCGCCAGCTTGACCAGCAGCACGCGGATATCGTCCGACATGGCGAGCAGGAATTTGCGGAGGTTCTCCGCGGCGCGCTCATTCTCGGTCTGCGCCTCGATCCGCGACAGCTTGGTGACACCGTCGACCAGCCGCGCGACGGCCGGGCCGAACAGCTTCTCGATCTCCTCGATCGTCGCGACGGTGTCCTCGACCGTGTCGTGCAGGATCGCGGTGGCGATCGTCTCGTCGTCGAGATGCAGTTCGGTCAGGATGCCGGCCACCTCGATCGGGTGGCTGAAATAGGGATCGCCCGAGGCGCGTTTCTGCGTGCCATGGGCGTTGACCGAGAAGACATAGGCGCGGTTGAGCAAAGCCTCGTCGGCTTGCGGGTCGTAATCGAGGACCCGGTCTACAAGTTCATATTGTCTCAGCACCCGCTCAAGATGGGGCGGGGCGGCGTTGCTTTGCAACAACCTTCTGAAAAAGATGGCGCTGTGGGCAACGCGTGCGGAGCCGCGCGGGGCGACACCCGGCTAAAAGACCCCGGCCGCGGCACGGTTGCCGCGGCCGGGAGGGGGAGATTATTTCGCTCGCGCGTTGCACTTTGCGAGCGCCTCGGCATCGAACGCCTGGCCGCCGGCGGTGAAGGCGCTGAGCGCACCGGCGCGCTGCACGATCATCTGGCAGACGATGGTGTCGCGGGCGGGCGCCTTGTTGGCGGTGAACCCGGTATCGCGCCACTTCCACAGCAGATTGCTGGTGATCACGCTGGTCTTGGTCGGCTGAGCGACCGGCGTCGCGACATAATAGCCGGCCGCCGGCTCCTGGGCGAAGCCTGGCGACGACATCAGTGCCGAACCAAGCAGCGCTGCGGCGATCGGGAATATGCGGGTCATGTCGTCCTCCTTATAAAATACGTTGCGGATCACTACCTACTTGGATAAGTCCTAAGTTGCAACTGAAAACTTATATGACGTTTCCATGTCGGGCAATTTGCGATAGGCTCCACGCGTCGAGAGGAATGAGATGGGCGGTAAGGTTCGTGAGGTACTGAACGTATGCAGCCTGCCTGCAGCGCTCGAGGCCATGGGCGAACGCTGGAGCTTCATGATCCTGCGCGCCGCGTTCAACGGCCTGTATCATTTCGAGGAATTCCAGTCCGAGCTGGGCATCGCCCGCAATATCCTGGCGAACCGGCTCGCCCGGCTGGTCGAGCACGACATCCTGACCCGCGAGGCGATGCCCGAGGATCGCCGCAAGATCGAATATCGCCTGACCGAAAAGGGCGCCGCGCTGCTGCCGACGATGATCGCGCTGCGCCAATGGGGCGAGCGCTGGGAGACCTGCATGCCGGCGACGCCGGTGCTGGTCGATGCGCGCGACAAGCGCCCGATCGGCCCGATCGAGGTACGAGCCTGGGACGGGCGGGTGCTCACCAAGCAGGACCTGCTCTGGGCGCTGCCCGAGGACGTCGTGCCCGAAGCCGAGATGCGGGCGGCGGAATAGCGTCAGCCCTGCGGCAGGCGCTCCAGGAACGCCCGGGCGTCTGCCGCGATCGGGACGGGTTTTCCGGTCGGCAGGTGAACGTTGACGATCACCATGTCGATCACCGTATGCAGCGCGCCGGTGTCGGCGTGGCACAGTTCGAAACGCTGCGTGAGGCTCGAGGTCCCGATCCGCTCGATGCGCACGAACGCCTCGATCCGGTCGCCGAAGACGAAAGGCCTGAGATAGTCGATCTCGGTGCGGCGGACATGGAATTCGGTCTCGGTCCAGGCTGCGCCAAGCGCTTCGCCGATGCCGGTCCAGTCCCAGAACTCGCCCGCCGCGACATCGGCATATTCGAGATAGCGCGAGTTGAAGACGACCTTCTGGCCGTCGATCTCGGCATAACGGACCTTGAAGCTGGTGGAGAAGGCGAAGCCGGGTCGGGTCATGCCGCGGCGATGGCGCGCGCCGCGCCCGCCGTCAATCAGGCCGGCGCTCCGGGCGCGATCTCGATCCGGTTGCGGCCGCGGGCCTTTGCCGCATAGAGCGCGATATCGGCCGCGCGGAACGCCTCGTCGATCGTCGTGCCGGCCGAGAGGGCGCGGAGCCCCATGCTGGCGGTGATCAGCAAGGGTTCCTCGATCCCCGGCACGGGCCGTTCCGCGAGCGTCCGGCACAGTCGCTCGCACACTTGCCCAGCCTCCGCCACCGAAAGACCCGCGAGCAGCAGGCCGAATTCCTCGCCGCCGATCCGCCCGATCGCGTCGCCCGGGCGTAGATTCTCGCGCAGCAGATCGGCCAGCATGATCAGCGCAGCGTCGCCGGCGGCATGACCATAAGTGTCGTTGACCCGCTTGAAATAGTCGAGATCGAGCAGCCCCAGAGTCGCCGGGTGGTCGGGCGCGTGGCCTAGCGCTTCCTTCACCTTGTGGCGGAAGGCGCGGCGATTGAGCAGGCCGGTCAGCGGATCGGTGCTGGCGGCGCGGCGCAATTCGTCTTCGCGCAGTTTGCGATGGTCGAGGTCGCGGACCACGCTGAATACGGAGGTGACCCGGCCCGTTTTGTCGCGGACCGCGCGCATGTTGGATTCGAACCAGGCCACTTCGCCATTGGCCTTGGTTGCGCGATATTCGACCGTGAACACCTGTTCGGGCGTGCCGAGCGCCAGGACATGCACTGCGCTGGTCTTTTCGCGGTCGGCGGGATGAATCAGCACGGCGGCGTTCAGGCCGATCAGGTCGGCGGGATCGAAATAGCCGAGCTCGCGCACTGCGGGCGAGACGAAGCGGATCGTGCCGTCCGGCTCCAGCGTCATCATGATGTCGGTCGCCTTGTCCGTCATCAGGCGATAGCGCGCTTCACTCTCGCGCAGCTCGGCCAGCAGCAGGTCGCGCTGCACCAGGGTCGCGGCGACGGGCAGCGCTGTCACGAACAGCACGACCAGATAGAATTGGAAGAATTGGAGCCGGCCGGCATCACCGGCCTGCATCAGCGTCATCGGCCCATGCCCGGACGTCGTCAGCACGCCGCCGATGAGCGCGACGATGAGGATGCCGACCGCGGCGCCGAAGCGCTGAAACGCGAAGGTGCCGATCAGCAGCGGCACAACCGGCAGGAATAACAGCGGCAGGCCATTTTGATAGAAGACGAAAAAGGTCGTCGCGATAAGCAGCAGGATCGCGCCGATCGCCTTCAAGCTACCCCCTCTGGCATGGAAGAGCGGCCAGTCGATATCGCGCCGCGTCAACTGCATGGCGAGCGGCGCCGCGATCAGATTGCCCACGCCGTGGCCGAGGATCCAATCGAACAGGGCGGTGAGGAAGCCAAGCGGAAGCAACAGGCTGGCCAGCCCGGCACCGACCAGGCCGCTGGTGGTGGGCGCGAGCACGCCGGCGGCAAGCCCGAACAGTGCGATCGAGCGCGTGTCCGCGAAGCGGGTGCGGTGGACGCCCCAGCGCCTGAGCAGCCACGCCGCCAGCACGCCTTCGCCGACATTGGCGAGGGCGAGCGGCAACGCAGCCACCGGGATCGGCGAGAAGAGCTGCGAGGCAGTCCAGGTCCCGGCGATCGCGGCGACGATGAGCGGCGGCCAGCGCCGCGGCGACGTGAGGCAGAGCAGCGCGATGAGCGGTGCGTTTGCCAGCCAGAGCAGGGCGATCCCGTTGCTCAGCCGCGTGAGCAGGATCGCGCCCGCGGCGAGCACGAAATACCCAAGGCCGATGCCGATGATGGCGGCCGGCGACGGCGCCATGGAGAGAACACGAGCCATTGCCCCAGCAATAGCCGCAAGTATCGAACCTGCCTAACTAATGTTAGGAGTCGATCGCCGGCCGCAGGATCAGCCGGTCCGCGCCGGCGTATTGACGCCCATGCTCTGGAGATAGCGTTTCACATTGCGCGCAGCCTGGCGGAGCCGCTGCTCATTCTCCACCATCGCGATGCGCACATAGCCTTCGCCATTCTCGCCGTACCCGACGCCCGGCGCGACCGCGACCTTCGCGTGGGTGAGCAGCTGCTTGGAGAATTCCAGGCTGCCGAGATGCGCGAGCGCCGGGGGCAACGGCGCCCAGGCGAACATCGAGGCGCGCGGTGCCGGAATGTCCCAGCCGGCGCGACCGAAGCTTTCGATCATCACGTCGCGGCGGCGCTGATAGAGCTGGCGGTTCTGCTCGACGATGTCCTGCGGCCCGTTGATCGCGGCGACGGCAGCCGCCTGGATCGGGGTGAAGGCGCCGTAATCGAGATAGGATTTCACGCGGGTCAGCGCCGAGATCAGCTGCGGGTTGCCGACCGCGAAGCCGATTCGCCACCCCGCCATCGAATAGGTCTTGGAGAGCGAGGTGAACTCGACCGCGACATCCTTGGCGCCGGGAACCTGCAGGATCGAAGGCGTCGGATTGCCGTCATAATAAAGCTCGGAATAGGCCAGGTCGGACAGGACCCAGAGCTTGTGCTCCTTCGCGAAGGCGACGACGCGCTCGTAAAAGGCGAGATCGACCACTTCGGCGGTGGGATTCGACGGATAGCCCATCACCAGCACCGACGGGCGCGGCACGGTGAACGCCATGGCGCGTTCGAGCGACTCCCAATAATGTTCGTCCGGCGTGGTCGGCACGCTGCGGATCGTGGCGCCGGCGATGATGAAGCCGAACGTGTGGATCGGATAGCTCGGATTCGGGGCGAGCACGACATCGCCGGGCGCGGTGATCGCCTGGGCGAGATTGGCGAGCCCCTCCTTCGAGCCGAGCGTGACCACCACCTCGGTATCGGGATCGAGATCGACGCCGAAGCGCCGCTTGTAATAGCCCGACTGGGCCTTGCGCAGGCCGGGAATGCCCTTCGACGCCGAATAGCCGTGCGCGTCGGGCTTGCGCGCGACTTCGCAGAGCTTGTCGATCACGTGCGGCGGCGGCGGCAGATCCGGATTGCCCATGCCGAGATCGATGATGTCCTCGCCCGTCGCTCGCGCTTCCGCCCGCATCGCATTGACTTCGGCGATGACGTAAGGGGGCAGGCGCTTGATGCGATAGAAATCGTCGGACATGGCTTCTTCCGGTTTGAGGAGCCCGCCCCTTACGACATTCGTGCGCGCTCGGGAATGACGGACATGCCCGGGTGCGTTAGGGTGGGGTAAATTCGCCACCGAGGACCGTCATGGCCGAGACCGACACGCCCGATCTGCCCCTGCCGAGCCTCGAGGAGCTGCAGCACTGGACCTGGGTGCTGGGCCGCGCGCAGCAGATGCTGCTCGAACAGGGCCTGTCGACAGCCGCGGCCGAGCAGCAGGAGCTCGGGCTGCCGGTGATTCCCGGCCTCAACGATGCGGCGACGATCGGCCGGGCCGAAGCCTTCTGGACTGACAGCCTCGCTCTCTGGCAGCGCTTCCTCGATCCCCAGGCCCCGGCCGCCGACGACCGCCATGCGCGCGACAAGCGCTTCGCCGATCCGCAATGGCGCGAGAACCCGGTGTTCGACTGGATCCGGCAAAGCTATTTCCTGATCTCCGATCACCTGCTCGGCGGGATCGACGCACTGCCCGGGGTGGAAGAGCGACAGAAGGAGCAGCTGCGCTTCGCCGCCCGGGGTTTTCTCGAGGCAATGAGCCCCAGCAATTTCCCGGCGACCAACCCGGTGGTGCTGCAGAAGACGATCGAGACGGGCGGCGAGAATCTGCTCAAGGGCCTGCACAACATGCTGGCCGATCTCGCCAAGGGTCAGCTGACCCATACCGATCCGAATGCGTTCGAGGTCGGGCGCAATCTCGCCACCACGCCCGGCAAGGTGGTGAAGCGCACCCCGCTCTACGAGCTGATCCAATATTCGCCGACGACCGAATCGGTATTGGCGGTTCCGGTGGTGATCTTTCCGCCGTGGATCAATCGTTTCTACATCCTCGATCTGACGCCGGAGAAGAGCTTCATCCGCTGGGCGGTCGACCAGGGCATCACGGTCTTCATGGTCTCGTGGAAATCCGCCGACGCCAGCATGAGCGAGGTGGTGTGGGACGATTATGTCGAGGCGCAGATCGATGTGATCGACACGATGCGCGGCGGGCTGAAGGTCGATGCAGTCCACGCGATCGGCTATTGCGTCGCGGGCACCACGCTCGCTGCCACGCTGGCCGTGCTCGCGGCGCGCGATCAGGCGGCTAAAGTGAAGAGTGCGACCTTCTTCACCGCCCAGGTCGATTTCGCCCGGGCCGGCGAATTGCTCAACTTCGTCGACGACGAGCAACTGGCGATGATCCGCAATCTCGCGCCCGAAGGGTTCATCGACGGCCGCTACATGGCGCTGACCTTCAACCTGCTGCGCGGGCGCGACCTGATCTGGAACTACGTCACCAACAATTACCTGCTCGGGCAGGATTATGTGCCGTTCGATCTGCTTCACTGGAATGGCGACACGACCAATCTGCCGGCCAAATGGCATATGAGCTACCTGACCGATCTCTACCGCGACAATCTGCTGGTGAAGCCCGGCAGCCTGTCGGTCAGCGGCACGCCGATCGACCTGACCATCGTGAAGACGCCGTCCTATATCCAGGCAGGCCGAGAGGATCATATCGCGCCGGCCGAAAGCGTGTGGAACATCACCCATATCTTCAGCGGACCGATGAAGTTCGTGCTCGCCGGATCGGGCCATATCGCCGGGGTGGTCAACCCGCCGGCGCTCGGCAAATATCAATATTGGCTGAACCCGGCGCCGGTCGGGACGCTTGCGGAGTTCATCGCCGGCGCGACCGAGACGAAGGGCAGCTGGTGGCCCGACTGGCTTGCCTGGCTGCATGACCGGGACGATTCCACCGTGCCGGCCAAGGGCGCCCGGGTGCCCGGCGAAGGTGCGCTCGAAGCCATCGAGGATGCGCCCGGGAGTTATGTGCGAGCACATTAAAACCCTTTATTTGCAATGTGATGTCCGCAGCATGAAGCTTATGTTGCGCTGCAACAAAATCTCTTGCGGAAAGCGCGGCACTAACCTATATTGCACTGCAGCAAGCAGTATGAGGAGGCCTTTATGGCCAGCAAGGGGCGCAAGCCCGCATCACCGGCCAAGGCTCCGGCAGCACCGGAATCCAAGCCAGTCGTGAAGGCACCGGCCAGGGCTGCAGTCGTCGCCAAGGCGCCTGCGGCAAAGCCAGCCGCCAAGCCTGCCGCAGCACCGGTTGCCGCCAAGGCGGCCGCAGCACCGGTTGCCGCCAAGGCGGCCGTGGCAGCGGCTCCCATCGCAGCGAAACCGGTTCCGCCGGTCGCCGCCAAGATCGAGCTGCCCGCGCCTGCTTCCGCCGCCCCCGCGGCGATCGAGCCGGTGACGAACCTGGTGGCCGAAGCCGCAGTAAAGGCTCCCGAGCCCGAGAAGATCCTCGAAACGATCGCTGAAACCGTCCCCGAAACCATTGATGCCGTTACGCCTGTCGCGACAGCGCCGGCCGCCATCATCCAGAAGGAAGTGAAGACCATGGAAGCCAATCTGAAGAACGCCGCCGAGAAGGCCCAGACCCTGTTCGCCGAAGCCAACGAGCGCGCCAAGGCCGCCGTCGAGAAGGGCACCAAGCTGTTCGAGGAAGCCAATGAATTCTCGAAGGGCAACATCGAAGCGATCGTCGAGTCCGGCAAGATTGCCGCCAAGGGCTTCGAGAGCTTTGGCCAGGACGCAGCCGACTACAGCCGCAAGCAGTTCGAAGGCGCGACCGCCGCGCTGAAGAGCCTGTCGACGATCAAGTCGCCGACCGACTTCTTCAAGCTGCAGAGCGATTACGTCCGCTCGTCGTTCGACTCGATCGTCGCGCAGACCTCGAAGAACACCGAAGCGATGCTGAAGCTTGCCGGCGAGGTCGCTCAGCCGATCTCGAACCGCGTGGCGCTCGCCGCCGAGAAGGTGAAGATCGCCGCGTAATCACGCGAACGATCGTAAAAAGGGAAAGGGCGGTCCTGCGGGGCCGCCCTTTTCATATGCGCCGTGCGGCGGCGCCCGGTGCCGAAAACGGGGGCGATCGCGCGCTACCCCTTGCCCTTGGCGCCCGGCTTGCCATATTTTCGCTTCACATGATCGATCAGCACAGCACGACGGCAATGGCCGAACGCCGCGATGGCGAAGGTGGTGGTGATGACGAAGGCACTGGCCTCGGCATCGCGACCCGTACCCGCACGCGCACCAAACAGCCGACGCCCTATCGGGTGTTGCTGCTCAACGACGATTATACGCCGATGGAATTCGTCGTCCTGGTGCTCCAGCGCTTCTTCCGCATGGACATGGAGGCCGCGACGCGCGTGATGCTGCACGTCCATCAGAAGGGCGTCGGGGTGTGCGGCGTGTTCAGTTACGAAGTGGCGGAAACCAAGGTCGCCCAGGTGATCGAGTTCGCCCGACAGAACCAGCACCCGCTGCAATGCACGCTGGAAAAGGCCTGAGGCCTTAAAAAGGCGCTCCGCTGCAGCGGTCAGCGCGATGCGGGCAGCCACCCGAGATCGAGCCCGGCATAGCGATCGACGAAATTCGCGGCGCGTTGCAGCGCGCGCTCGTCGGTGAGCGTCACCCGGCCGGCCTCGCGCGCGATGATGTTCTCGTCCTCCAGCTGCCGGAGCATGCGGTTGACATGGACCGCGGTGAGGCCCGTCGCGTCGCCAATCTCCTCCTGAGTCAGGCCCAGCGTGAAGGTCGTGTCGAGCCGCTTGTCGAGCATGCGCATCCGGTTGCGCATCTCGAGCAGGATGCCGGCCACCCGCGCCTTGGCCGAGGTGCGGCCAAGCGCCGCCAGCCGGTCGGTCAGCGCGGCGCGCTCGATCTGGTTATAGACCATGATCAGCGCGGCGAGGCGGGGATGGTCGCCGATCAGGTTGCTCATCGCGCTCCGCTCGAACGGGCTGACCACCGCGTCGGTCAGCGCGGTGATCGTCTCCGGCGCCTCGCGATAGACGAGCGACGACACGCCCATCATGTCACCCGGGAACAGGAAGCGCAGGATCTGGCGGCTGCCGTCGTCGAGCAGCACCGAGCTCATCATCGTGCCCTTGCGCAGGATGAACAGCTCGTTGCAGCGGTCATTCTCGCGCTGCAGCGTCGCGCCGCGCCGCAAGTGGCGCTCGCGCTCCTCAAGCTGTTCGAGCGCGCGGTGTTCCCCAGGCGTCAGCGCGACCATGCCGCTCAGTCGTTCGGCGAAACAGCTACCTGGCACTCAAAGATTCCCCCAATCCGTGATACGCCAGAGCATCGCAGGAGAATCAGTGCATTAAAGTCGATCAAGCACCTTCACGGTCGCGATAAGCGGCCGGGCCACCGAGCCGCTACTTGCGCGGGCGCGCGCAGGCGATAGAAGCCGGCAATGGACCGTATCCTCATCCGCGGCGGCAACCGTCTTTCGGGCCGCCTGCCCATCTCCGGCGCGAAGAACGCAGCGCTCACCCTGATGCCCTGTGCCCTGCTCACCGAGGAACCGGTGACGCTGCGCAACCTGCCGCGACTGGCCGATGTGGACAGCTTCGGGCACCTGCTGAACCAGCTTGGCTGCTCGACTCAGATCGAGGGCGCGCGGCCGGAGGATTTCGGCCGGGTGATGACGATCCGCGCCGGCAAGCTGACCGCGACCGAAGCGCCGTACGATATCGTGCGCAAGATGCGCGCGTCGATCCTGGTGTTGGGGCCGCTGATCGGGCGCGCGGGCGAAGCGACGGTGTCGCTGCCGGGCGGCTGCGCGATCGGCAATCGTCCGATCGATCTTCATCTCAAGGCGATGGAGGCGCTCGGCGCCGAGATCGAGCTGACCGCGGGCTATGTGAAGGCCGTGGCGCCAGGTGGCAGGCTGCCGGGCGGGCGCGTGACCTTCCCGATCGTTTCGGTCGGCGCGACCGAGAACGCGCTGATGGCAGCGGCCACCGCAAAGGGCCCGTCGATCATCGAGAATGCGGCGCGCGAGCCGGAGATCGTCGATCTCTGCAACCTGCTCGTCGCGATGGGCGCGTCGATCTCCGGCATCGGCACCGAGACGATCGAGATCGAGGGCCGGGACCGGCTGCACGGCGCAACCTACCGCGTGATGCCCGACCGGATCGAGGCGGGCAGCTATGCCTGTGCCGCGGCGATCACGGGCGGCGCGCTGGAACTGGTCGGCGTGGCGATGGACGACATGCGCGCAACGGTCGCCGCGCTGGTCGAGGCCGGCGTCACGGTCGAGGAACGCGCCGACAGCCTGTTTGTCGAGGCGACCGGCCGGCTGGGTCCGCTGACTCTCTCCACCGCGCCCTTTCCGGGCTTCGCGACGGACATGCAGGCGCAGTTCATGGCGATGCTGACTCTGGCCGACGGCGCCAGCGTGCTGACCGAGACGATCTTCGAGAACCGCTACATGCACGTGCCGGAGCTGGCGCGGATGGGTGCCGATATCCAGGTGCGCGGGCGGACCGCGGTGGTGCGCGGCGTCGACAAGCTCGTCGGCGCCCCGGTGATGGCGACCGATCTGCGTGCCTCGATGAGCCTGATCCTCGCCGGCCTCGCCGCCGAAGGGGAGACTCAGGTCCAGCGCGTCTATCATCTCGATCGCGGCTATGAACGGCTCGAGGAAAAGCTCAGCGCAGTGGGTGCAGATATCGAGCGCGTCAGCGACGGCTAACGCCACCACCCTTCGGTCTGCGGCGTCCACCAGCGCGCGGCCGCGGCGATGCGGTCGCCATAATCGGGCCAGTCCGGACAGACCAGCGGCAGATCGAGCGCGGTGGCGAAGCGCGCGATCGCGGCTTGATCGAGCCGGTCCGGCACGCCGCCCTGTTCGCGACAGGCGAGCCGCCACAATTCCATTTCCTGCCCCCAGAAATAGAGCGATTCCGCGCCGATATTGGCCTGGATCCGCCTGACATCGTCCCATTTCTGCGGCTCGACGAACTTCGCCCAGATATCCGCCTGCAGGCTGTCGACGCGCGCATCGGGCCGCCAGGTCAGCGCGTCGTCCTGTACCACGCGGATCTTGGATTGGGCCTCGGGCGGCAGCTGAGCGAAGATGCCGAGCGCCTCGATCAGCGCGATCACATGCGGATCGCGCTCGACCACGGTGACTCGATCGACCGCCGGGTGCAGCGCCACGTTCGCCGCGCACCACCCCATGCCCATGCCGAGCACCACGGTATGGCCTTGAGCGGTCGCAATGCCGATCTCCTGGCTCTCGATCTCCATAGGGACGATCGACATCCAGCTGGCCGCGTCGTCCTCGACCGGCCCGGTCAGGATGACGGTGCCCGTCATGGCATAGGTCTGGCCCCAATAGCCGCGCGCGCCCATCATCGCGATGATCCTGACCGACCATGGCCCCCATACCCCCGGCCGATAGCGCGGAAACCATAGCGGGCTCGTGAAATTGCCCAGCAGCGCAAGGGGATCGAGCCCAGCTTCGTCGGCACTTGTCATTCAGGCCCCCCCGGCGGTTATCGAACCATCGGTTATCGATTTTATGGTCCAGTTCAAGCTGGCAGGGATGGTCCCAATTCCGCTCGCCAATAGCCGCGCGGCTGGTATCGTGCCGGATCGACCGGGTCTTTCTTCGGAGACAGCGATTGAGTGAGCGCAAGATCCAGATCGTGGTCGTGGGGGGCGGGGCCGGCGGCCTCGAGCTGGTGCGGCGGCTCGGCGCGAAATATGGTCGCAAGCGGCACGACATCATCCTGGTCGAGCGCAACCGCACGCATATCTGGAAGCCGCTGCTGCACGAGGTCGCGGCGGGATCGCTCGACGCCAATCTCGACGAAGTCGGCTATCGCAGCCATTGCCACCGCTGGGGCTATCGTTTCTTCTTCGGCGCGCTCGAGAGCATCGACCGCGAGCGCCGGGAGGTGTTCGTCGCGCCGCTGCTCGACGATGACGGCACCGAGCTGATCGCCCGCCACGCGATCCGCTACGATTATCTCGTGCTCGCGGTCGGATCGGTGACCAATGACTATGGCACGCCAGGCGCCCGCGAGCATTGCATGGTGCTCGACGATCGCAGCCAGGCCGACCGGTTCCGCAACCGCCTGCTCAACCACTGCCTGCGCGTATCGCGCGCGATGAGCGTCGATCCGGCGTCCGATGCGCATGTCCGCATCGCGGTGGTCGGCGGCGGGGCGACCGGCGTGGAACTGACCGCCGAGCTGTTCAATTCGGCCGCGGCGCTGCGCTATTACGGGCTGGAGACGTTCGACGAGAGCCGGCTGGAGGTGACGCTGATCGAGGCCGGGCCACGCATCCTGCCGGCACTGCCCGAAAAGCTGGCGGCGGCGGCGCAGGGCGAACTCGAGACGCTCGGCGTGCGCGTGCTGACCGATACGCGCGTGACCGAAGTGACCGCCGATGCGATCGTCACCGGCGGGGGCGAACGGATCGCCAGCGAGCTGCGCGTGTGGGCGGCGGGCGTGCGCGGCGCCGACACTCTCGACCATATCGGTGGGCTGGAGACCAACGCCAACAACCAGCTGCTGGTGCGGCCGACGCTGCAGACGACGCTTGACGATCGCGTCTTCGCGCTGGGCGATTGCTGTTCCTGCCCCGATCCCGCGACGGGTCGCCCGGTGCCGCCCCGCGCTCAGGCAGCGCATCAGATGGCGACCAGCGTCTTCCACAATCTCGTCCGGCTGATGGAGGGGCGGCCGCTACGGCAGTTCGACTATCACGACCATGGCTCGCTTGTGTCGATCAGCCGCTTCTCGACGGTCGGCAGCCTGATGGGCAATCTCGTCGGCGGCCGCATGGCGATCGAGGGACGCCTGGCGCGGTTCGTCTATGTCTCGCTCTATCGCATGCACCTGATCGCGATCCATGGCTGGCTGCGCGGCATCGGGCTGATCGTGATCGGCCGGGTCAACACCATCATCCGGCCGCGGCTGAAGCTGCACTGACCCTGGAGTCGTTTGCAGCTTCGCCGTCTCATTGAAAACGACCTCAAATCGAATCCAGCGCCTGTTCGAAATCGGCGATCAGATCGTCCGCGTCCTCCACGCCGATCGAGATGCGCACCAGATTGTCGGTGATCCCCAGCGCCTGCTTGCGCGCATCGGGCACCGACAGATGCGTCATTGCTGCCGGGTGGCTGGCAAGCGTCTCGGTGCCGCCGAGGCTGACCGCGAGCTTGGCGATCTTCAGCGCATCGAGAAAGGCGAAGGCCTCGGCCTCGCCGCCCTTGATGATCAGCGAGAAGGTCGATCCGGCGCCCGTGCAGTGGCGGCGATAGATATCGGCCTGGCGCTCCATGCCCGGCGTATCCTCGAGGAAACCGAGATAGCCGACCCGCTCCACCTTGGGATGGCCGCGCAGATATTTGCAGACCTTGACCGCATTCTCCCCGGCGCGGCTCATCCGCAGTTCGAGCGTCTCCAGGCTGCGCAGCAGCATCCAGGCGGTGTTGGGATCGCAGATCGTGCCGATCGTGTTGCGCATCGACCGGATGACGTTGATCTGCTCCTTGTTGCCGAGCACGCCGCCGGCGACGAGGTCGGAATGGCCGCCGGCATATTTGGTCAGGCTGTAGACGACGATATCGGCACCGTGCTTGAGCGGCTGGAGCCAGAGTGGCCCGAGAAAGGTGTTGTCGATCGCGATCGGCGGCTTTTCCGCGGCGTTGGCGAAGATCGCGTCGCGGCTCGCGGCAACGGCCTGGATATCGACCAGCGCGTTGGTCGGGTTGGCCGGGCTTTCGAGATAGATCAGTGCGACGCGGCCGGTTGCCGCCTTGGCCATCACCGCATCGATCTCCTCACGCGTCGCGCCGGCGGGGAAATCGAGCCAGTGCACGCCGAAGCGGCCGAGCACCCGGGCGATCAGCGTTTCCGTCGCGGCGTAGAGCGGGCCGGAATGGACGATCGTGTCGCCGGGACGGACCATGGCGAGGAATAATGTGGCGATCGCCGACATGCCGGACGAGAAAGCGAGCGCATCCTCGGCTTCTTCCCAGATACCCAGCCGGTCCTCGAGAATCTCCTGGTTCGGGCCGTTGAAGCGCGAATAGACCAGCCCCTCGGCACCGCCCGGGCGCTTGCCGGTAACGCCCTCGAAATGGCGCTTGCCGGCTGCGGCGTTGGGAAAGACGAAGGTCGACGTCAGGAAGATCGGCGGCTTCAATGCGCCTTCGGAGAGCATCGGATCATAGCCATGGCCCATCATCATCGTGGCCGGGCTGAGCTTGCGGTCGCCGATCTTCTCGACCGAGGGCTTGGCCTTGGTCCGTGCCGCGACGCCGGTCAGATCGGCTTCGGTTTCGTCGTTGTTCGTCATGAGTGATGTCCCGTTCGAGGCTGCTCGCGGGATGCTAGCCCGCGATAGTCGCACTTGATACCAGTTAGATCGGGCGCGGCCATATGTTCCCGTTGCGTAACCAGCCTCGGTGCCGGTCGTTCCGTGATGAGGTCGTTTAAGCGCGTCGCGATCGAGTTTGAATCGAGGCGTGTGCAGCGCGCTTGCTGGAAATGTCATGCAGGTCGCTGACATTTTTTCGTTTGCAGCAATTAATATATTTATGTTATAAATCAGCCTATTAGCTTATTTCTCGTACATCCGCGGGGGGTCATATGCGCCCCGCCTTATCCAACGCAGTGCTAGCGACTTGAAGCGGCATAACTTCGATGCCCTCCCGCAACGGATAGCTTTCCGAACCCGGATAGATGACAATTCGTCGCTCCGGTTTCAGATCCGCGCAGGCCTGATGAAAGCCGCGCTCCAAAGTGGGTGCCAGGCTCCGTTTGACTTCGAGCGCCCAAAGCGCGCCGCCTGGCAACGTCAGCAACAGATCGATCTCCGCACCGGCGGCTGTGCGGTAGAAATTCGCCTGCGTCCCTTCCGGCGCGGCCGCGATCAGCGTCTCTATAACGAAGCCTTCCCAGCTTGCTCCGGCCACCGGATGGCCAAGCACGTCCTCCAGCGTGGCCAGGCCAAGCAGCGTGTGAACGAGACCGCTATCGCGCACATAGACGCGCGGCGACTTGACCAGCCGCTTGCCGGCGTTGGCGTGCCAGGGCTCCAATCTGCGGACCAGCAGCAGATCGACGAGGAGATCCAGATAAGCAGCGACGGTCTTGCCATCGACGCCTAGCGAACGCGCGAACTCGGAAGCGTTGAGCAAGCCGGACTGGTGATGGGCCAGCATGGTCCAGAAGCGTCGGAGGGTCTCGGCGGCAATGCGCGGCCCCAGCATCGGCACGTCGCGCTCGAGATAGGTGCGTATGAAGTCCTGGCGCCAGCGCTGGCTGAGGCGGTCGTCGGCGGCAAGGAAGCTGTCGGGGAAGCCACCGCGGTTCCACAGGTTCGGCAGATCTTCGGACGGAACCTCCAGCCCGTCGATGGGTCCCATTTCGAGATAGCTGATACGCCCGGCGAGACTTTCCCCGGACTGGCGGAGCAAATCCAGCGAAGCCGATCCGAGGAGCAGGAAACGGCCGGTCCGACGTCCCCTGCGCCTGCCCTCGTCGATGAGACCGCGGAGGATCTGGAACAGGCCCGGGAGCCGGTGAACCTCGTCGAGGATGACGAGCTTGTCCTCGTGGTCGGCGAGGTAGAGTTCGGGATTCGCCATCCGGGCACGATCCGCATCGGATTCGAGATCGAGATAGAGCGAGGGACGCTGATCGCCGATCAAGAGTGCGAGGGTGGTCTTGCCGACCTGGCGCGGCCCAATAAGGGCAACGGCGGGTGTGGTGTCTAATCGATCCAATAAATGGGCGGTGATTCTGCGTTCGATCATCCTCGCATTTATGGATTAGAATTCCAGATTTGCAAGGTTGTGCGGGGACGCCGGAGCAAGTACTCCCGACCGGGAGAGAACCATCGCTTCGTCGATGACGCGGCAATAGCACCAGTATCAGACGGGGAGCCGCCGAACCGGGTCAGCCCGGCAGACCGATGATCGAGACCTGCCGGCCATAGCCCGGCTCGCCGCGGTGGGTGGCGCGGCGGAAGCTGAAGAAATGGTCCGCGTCGGCATAGGTGTCGAGGCCGAGCAGTTCGATCCGGGTGAGGCCGGCGGCGGCGAGGCGGTGCGCGACATAGGCTTCGAGATCGAACTGGTAATGGCCGGGCCGGCCGGGCGCGAAGAAGCGTTCATTGGCCGGATCATGTTCGCCGAAGCGCCGGATGAACGATTCGTCCACTTCATAACTTGCCCGCGCGATGCACGGGCCGATCGCGGCGGCGATGCGATCGCGCCGCGCGCCGAGCGCTTCCATCGCCGTGATCGCCGCGTCGGTCACGCCGCCGATGGCACCTTTCCAGCCGGCATGCGCCGCGCCGACCACACCGGCC
The DNA here is from genome assembly GCF_036663735.1 of Parasphingomonas zepuensis. Taxonomy (NCBI): domain Bacteria; kingdom Pseudomonadati; phylum Pseudomonadota; class Alphaproteobacteria; order Sphingomonadales; family Sphingomonadaceae; genus Parasphingomonas; species Parasphingomonas zepuensis. The sequence continues at coordinate 170,354 of NZ_JAXOJO010000007.1, forward strand.
GTGCGGTCGGCAAGCAGGACGGGCGCGCAGTCCGCGGTCAGGATGCCGAGCGCGAGACCGGGCCGGTCAGTCACCAGGGCATCGCCCTCAGGCCGGCCGTCGATCGGCCCGAGCACCGTCACGGCGTCGGCCGAATGAATCTGGTAAAGCGTGACGAGCGTGCCGTCCGGCAGGACCGCCTCCGCCGCGAGCCGGCGATTCGCCTGCACCGCTTCGGCATCGTCGTCCGAGCCGAGACCGACATTGAGCCCGGCATGGATGCCGGTCGAGAGGCCGCCGCGCCGTCCGAGAAAGCCATGCGGCACGCCTTCGAGCGCCCGGGCGCGGATGATCTCGACACTCACAACAGGCACCGCCAGATGCGGTCGTCATGCACCTGATGGCCAGTAACGAAATCGCACCGACCGACCTCGGAAAAGCCGTGCCGGGCGTAGAAGCGCTTCGCCCGCTGGTTGTGATCGAATACCGCGAGATAGATTTCCGGCGCGCCCCGATCCCGTGCCGTGCCGAGCGCCCATTCCGTCAGCCTATCGGCCATGCCGGTGCCCTTGTACGCCTCGACGACATAGAGCTGGCGCAGCTCCATCGCCGCGGGATGAGCGCCTTCGAACGACAGCGTCAGCGGCGAGAGCTTGATATAGGCGACCGGCACATCGTCGACGAATGCAGCGCGCCAGTCGATCGTCGGATCGCCGAGATCGCGCTGCATCTGCCCGGCCGGGCCATAGGACTGGTCGAGATAGATTTCGAGCGGTCCGGGATCGATCACGGAACTGAAGGCCTGAGCGAAGCAGTGTCGCGCCATCGCCGACAGGGCCGGGCCATCGGCGGGCCCCGGCGTGCGATAGGTGACGGTCACAGCACCAGCCGCATGATGCGATCGTCGTCGATCGTCTCGCCGACACGGAAGGCGTAGCGGCCGATCTCGCGAAAGCCGTAACGCTCGTAGAAGCGATGCGCGCGATGGTTGTCGACATAGACGCTGAGGATGACCTCCTTCGCGCCGTGGCTGCGGGCATGGTCGAGCGACCAGTCCATCAGCACCGGCGCGACGCCCTGGCCCTGCCAGGGCGCGAGCACGTAGAATTGGTAGAGCTCGATCGCGTCCGGCCGCCATTCGCCCGGGAAGGTGACCGGGCCCATCTTGACGAAGCCGATGATCTGGCCGTCGTCGAGCGCGAGCCTGATGGCGAAATCGGGATCGGAGAGCTGCGACGGCAGGCCGTTCGCGCCGAACGCGTCGTCGAGAAAGGCGGCCAGGTCCGACTGGCGGTAGAGGTTGCCGAAGGTTTCGGTAAAGGCGCGCCGCGCCATTGCGGAAAGCGCCGGGCCGTCGATCGTGCGGGCGTCGCGATAGGTGATCATGCGAAGCCCGCCGGCGCCGGCCAGCCGGGCGCCCCGACCGCCAGCGCCTTGAACAGGCTGCCCATCGTCTCGGTGAGCCGCGCGCGATCGGCCGCGATCGAATCGGCGCGTTCGGGCGATGCAGCCGCCAGAGCAGCGGCGCGGGCTTCGATGCCGAGCGCAGTCAGCAATGCGCCCTGGTCCACCGGACCGAAGGCGTGCGGGCCCTCGGCCTGCGCAGCGGCGGCGAGGGTGGCGAAATCGACATGCGCAGTCAGGTCCTGCTCTCCCGGTTGATCGAAGGGGTTGGCGAAGGCGTGGCCGCGCACTGCCTGGAGCGTGTCGCCGATCGCCGGCCCTTCATAGCCATAGTCGATCGCGAGTACAGCGCCGCCCTGGGCCGCGATCCGCTGCGCCAGCGCACGCATCACCGCGACGCTGGCGGGCGACGTCTCGATCACCGATCCGGGCGGCGCGGCGCGCAGCGCGGGCGGGATGACCGAATCCGGGACCTGCTGGCCCGCGATCGGCAGGAACAGCAGATCCTGGCAGGCGACCAGCCGTTCGTGCCAGACGTCGAGCGCCTTCACGAGCTGGCGGACCGGCAGGGCGTCGAAGAATTCATTGGCGACGATCAGCAGCGGACGGTCGGTCGGGAGGGTCGCGATATCGTCATGCCAGGTCGCGGCCGGCACGCGCTGCGCCTGTTCGGCACGCAGCGTCGGGCTGGTCTCGACGAAATGCACCGGCGGCGTCAGCCCGGCTCGCTCCATCGCCCGCAGCGCATCGGCGGAGAGCGTGCCGCGGCCCGGGCCAAGCTCGACCCAGGCGATGTCGGGCCGCCCGGCGCGGTCCCACAGGTCAGCGCACCACAGGCCGATCAGCTCGCCGAACATCTGGCTGATCTCCGGCGCGGTGGTGAAATCGCCGGCCGCGCCGAGCGGATCGCGCGTCGCATAATAATGCGCGTTGGCGGCCGCCATGAACTGGGCGATCGAGATCGGCCCGGCCAGCGTGATCGCGCGGGCGAGCCGATCGGCTAGAGGGGGCTCGGCTTCGGTCATATCGCTTGGACCCCCCGCCTGCGCGGGGGAACGGCTCCGGTTCACGCGACGCTCTCGCTCCCGGCTATCGGCTCGATGCGCTGGCGGCGCGTCTTCGAGGTCGCGATCAGGTAGATGCCGCCGACGATCATCGGCAGGGTCAGAATCTGGCCCATATGGATGGTGGTGGCGAAGAAAGTGCCGGCGAACTGCGAATCGGGCTCGCGGAAGAACTCCACGGTAAAGCGCGCGAGGCCGTAGAACAGCAGGAACAGGCCGACGAGCTTGCCCGGATCGTAGCGCGCCTTGGTACGCCAGAAGGCGAACCACAGGATCGCGAACAACAGGATTCCTTCAAGCCCGGCCTCGTAGAGCTGGCTTGGATGGCGCGCCGGATCGAGGCCGCCGAGCACGGTGCGCGGGAAGACGATCGCCCAGGCCACGTCGGTCGGCTTGCCCCAGAGCTCGCCGTTCACGAAATTGGCGAGGCGGCCGAAGAACAGGCCGAAGGGTACGCAGCAGGCGAGATAATCGTGGATGCGCAGCCAGTTCAGCTGATGGCGCCGTGCGAACAGGATGATCGCCAGCGAGGTGCCGATCATCCCGCCATGGAAGGACATGCCGCCGTCCCACAATTTCAGGATCTGGACCGGATTGAGGAACATCGCCGGCGCGTAGAAGATCACATAGCCGATCCGCCCGCCCAGGATGATGCCGAGCGTGGCGTAGAACACCAGATCGTCGGCATGGCGCCGCGCCATCGGGCTGCCCGGCTGCGCGATCAGCTTCAGCAGATACCACCAGCCGAGCAGGATGCCCGAGATATAGGCGAGCGAATACCATTTGATGTCGAAGAAGCCGAGCTTCAGCGCCACAGGGCTGAGTCCGAGCTGGTCGAAATGCAGATGGTTCGGCGCAGCGGCGAGGGCAGTAAGGATCAAGGCTTTTCCCCAAGGGTTCGCGCCTCCATAAAGGCCCATAACGACAAGACCAAGTGGAGAGAGCGATGCGCAGCGAGCTTGACCGGCGAATGGACGAGGGGCTGGCCATGCTCACCGGTGCGGGCGCTCCGCTCGCGCTCGGCACGATCGCGCTGAACGGGGTCGATCTGCCGCTGATCGCGACCGCACCCCCGGCGCTCCCTTATTATTTCGCGCATTACAGCGCCGAGCATGCCGACAAGATATTCCTCGTCGCGGGTGCCGAGCGGCTGACCTTCGCCGAAGTATATGCCGAGGCCGAGAAGGTCGCGAGCGCGCTGATCGGCAAGGGGCTGGGGCGCGGCGAGCGGGTGGGGATCGCGATGCGCAACTCCCCGTCGTGGATCGCGCTCTATATGGGCATCACCATGGCCGGCGGGGTCGCCTGCCTGCTCAATGGCTGGTGGCAATCGGAGGAACTGGCCGAGGCGATCGCCGATGTGGGCTGCTCCCTGGTGGTCGCCGATCCGCCCCGCGCCGTGCGGCTCGGCGTTATCGACGACCTGGCGGTGCCGGTGGTCGCGATCGACGATCTGCAGCCGCTGGCCGAGGCGCTGGCGCCGCTGACCCGGGACTGGCCAAAGACAGCGCTGCCGGGCCTGAGCGGGGACGATCACGCGACGATCCTGTTCACCTCGGGATCGACCGGCCAGTCGAAAGGCGCGCTGAGCGATCACCGCGCGGTGCTGCAGGGCGTGTTCAACTATCTCGCCCAGGCGCTGGTCATGCTCGGCATCGCCACGAAGGACGGCAATCCGCCCCAGGGCCAGCCGGCGACCCTGCTCAACGTGCCGCTGTTCCATGTCACCGCCGAAGTGCCGGTGTTCCTCCAGAGCTTCGCCATGGGCCGCAAGCTGGTGCTGATGCCGAAATGGGATGCGGAGGAGGCGATGCGGCTGATCCAGGCGGAGGCGATCAGCTATTTCGTCGGCGTGCCGCTGATGAGTTTCGAGATCCTGACTCATCCCAACCGACCGAACTATGATCTCTCGACCGTTACCGACTTCGCCGCCGGCGGGGCGCCGCGCCCGGTCGAGCATGTCCGGCGGATCAAGGAGGAGATGGGCGGGGGCGCGCCGCTGCTCGGCTACGGCCTGACCGAGACCAACGGCATCGGCTGCGGCAACTGGCGCGATAATTATCTCGCCAAGCCCAATTCGACCGGGCGCGCTTCGGCGCCACTGGTCGATCTCGCCATCCTCGATCCGGCCGGCCGGCCGGTCGCCGCGGGCGAGCGGGGCGAAGTCGGCATCCGCTCGGTCGCCAATTTCAAGGAATATTGGAACCAGCCCGCAGCCACCGCGGCGGCCTTCACCGCCGACCGCTATTTCCTGACCGGGGACATCGGTTATCTCGACGAGGACGGCTATCTGTTCATCGTCGACCGCAAGAAGGACATCATCATCCGCGGCGGCGAGAACATCTCCTGCCAGGAAGTCGAGGCCGCGATCTACGAACATCCCGCCGTGGCCGAGGCAGCGGTGTTCGGCCTGCCCGACGAACGGTTCGGCGAAGTACCGGGTGCGGTGGTGAAATACCGCCCCGGCGAGGAACTGACGCCCGACCAGCTCTGCGCCTATCTCTATGCGCATATCGCTGCGTTCAAGGTGCCGGCGCGGATCTGGACGGCCGAGGCGCCGCTGCCCCGGCTGGGCACGGAGAAGATCGACAAGGTCGGGCTCCGAGCGACCTATCAGGCGATCGCGGCGGCGGAGGCCAGGGCCGGCTGATCTGCCGTTCGTGCCCGAACGAACCGGAAGCGGGGCCCTTTCCCCGATAGGGACCGCACGATAGAGCATCATGATGGCGGTTCGCGACGTACTCCCGAATATCGACCGGCGGCGGCTGCTGATCGGCGGCGGCGTCGGGGTCGGCCTGCTCGTCGCGTGGAGCGTGTGGCCGCGCGATTATGCGCCGAACCTGACCGCGACCAAGGGCGAGACGATCTTCGGCGCCTGGCTCAAGATCGGCATGGACGGGCATGTAACCGTGGCGGTGCCGCAGGCCGAACATGGTCAGGGCGTCTACACGACCCTGCCGCAGATCGCGGCCGACGAGCTCGGCGCGGACTGGCGGACCGTGGCGGTGGAGCCGGCGCCGCTCAACCCGCTCTATGCCAATCCGATGGCGGCGGACGTGCTGTTCGAGGGCGCGTTCGACGCGCTGCCGGCGCCGCTGCGCGCCAGCCATGCAACCCGCACCGCGCTGATGCTGACCGGCGGATCGACCTCGGTCCGCGCGTTCGAGGATGACCTGCGCCAGGCGGGGGCCGCCGCGCGCGTGCTGCTGTGCAAGGCGGCGGCGAAACGCTGGAAGGTCGACTGGCAGGCCTGCGCCACGGCCGGCGGCTTCGTCATTCATGGCGGCGACCGGCTGCGTTTCGGCGAGCTGGCGGCGGAGGCGGTCGGCGGTTCGCTGCCCAATCCATTGCCGCTGCGCAGCGGCGAAGCCAACCGCCTGCTCGGCCAGTCGCTGCCGCGGCTCGACGTGCCCTCCAAGGTCGACGGATCCGCCAATTTCGCCGGCGACGTACGCCTGCCCGACATGGTGTTCGCGGCGATCCGCCAGGGGCCGGTCGGCAATTCCAGGCTGATCGCCGTCGACCGCGCCGCCGCCGATCGAATCCGCGGCGTGCTCTCGATCGCGACCACTGACGACTGGGTCGCCGCGATCGGCAACAACTGGTGGGCGGCGAACCAGGCGCTGGCGGCGCTGCGGCCGCGCTTCGAGACGAAGGGCGCGATCGTCAGCGATACCAGCATCGACGCGGCGCTGACCGCGGCGCTCGACGGGCCAGGCGAGCGCATGGTGGCGCAGGGCGATCTGTCGGCGGTGTTCAAGGGGGCGCGGCTCGTCACCGCCGAATATCGCGCAGGCCTTGCCGTCCATGCGGCGATCGAGACGATGACCGCGACCGCGCATTTCACCGGCGGACGCCTGCAACTATGGCTGCCGACCCAGGCGCCGGGCCTTGCCCGCGCGGCCGCGGCGGCGGTGCTGGGCATTTCGGAAAACAGCGTGATCGTCCATCCGATGCTGATCGGCGGTTCGTTCGGCGCCAATCTCGAGCATCTCGCCGCCGAACAGGCAGCGATCCTCGCCCGCAAGATCGGGCGACCGGTCCAGCTCGTCTGGTCGCGCAGCGAGGACATGATGCACGATCGCTACCGCCCGCCGGCCGCTGCGCGGATGGCGGCAAGGCTTGGGCCGAATGGGCAGATCCTCGGCTGGCTCGCCAAGATCGCCGCGCCGGCCACCGGCCGCGAACTGGCCGGGCGGCTGATGGGCGGCGACAAGGCCGCCCGCGCCGCGCTGAGCCTGCCGCGGATCGGCGATGCCTATGCGGTCGCCGGCGCCAGGCCGATCTACCGTATCGCGGCCCATGCGATCGATCACCATCCGGCAGAGATCGGGGTGCCGACGGGGCACTGGCGATCGGGCGCACACAGCTACACCGCCTTCTTCAACGAGTGTTTTCTGGACGAACTCGCGCATGTCGCGGGCATCGAGCCGCTGTCGTTCCGCATCGGCATGCTCGGCGGGGACGCCCGGCTGGCGCGGTGCCTGTCGACGGCGGCGGCGCTCGGCGGCTGGGAAGGCGGCATCCAGGACAGCGGCCAGGGCATTGCCTGCCACAGCTTTCGCGGCAGCCACATCGCGGTGCTGGCGGAGGCGCATATCGACGATCAGCAGCGGCCAGTGGTCGACCGGATCGTCGCGGCGGTCGATTGCGGGCGCCAGATCAATCCCGACGTGGTCCGCCAGCAGATCGAGGGTGGGCTGATCTTCGGCATGGCGGCGGCGCTGGGCGGCAGCACGATCTTCACCGAGAATGTCGCCGATGCGCGGACCTTCGGCGATATCGGCCTGCCGCGCCTGGCCGACACGCCCGACATCACCGTCGAGATGATCCGCAGCGAGGCCGATCCGGGCGGGGTGGGTGAGCTTGGCGTGCCGGCGATCGCGCCCGCCATTGCGAATGCGCTTCAGGCCGCTACGGGATATCGCATGCGCACTCTTCCGCTGATCCCCGGCGCGGCATGACCATGCCAGCGGGGCACCCCGCCATCCCGGCGCGCCGGCTGGGCGTGCTGCTGATCAACCTGGGCACGCCCGACGCAGCGGATGCCGTCGCGGTGAAGCGCTATCTGGCGGAATTCCTGTCCGATCGTCGTGTCGTCGAAATCCCGCCCTTGCTGTGGCAGCCGATCCTGCGCGGCATCATCCTCAATACCCGGCCGAAGAAATCGGCGCATGCCTATGCCCAGGTGTGGCGCGCCGACGGATCGCCGCTCGCCGCGATCACGCGGCTGCAGGCGGCGGCGCTGAAGGACGCGTTCGGGCCGGGCGTGATGGTTGACTGGGCGATGCGTTATGGCAATCCGGCGATCGCCGACCGGCTCGCGGCGCTGAAAGCGGCGGGTTGCGACCGCATCCTGCTCGCGCCGCTCTATCCGCAATATTGCGGCGCGACGACCGCGACCGCCAACGACAAGGCCTTCGCCGTGCTGGCCGACATGCGCTGGCAGCCGGCGATCCGCACCTTGCCGCCCTATCATGACGATCCCGCCTATATCGCGGCGCTGAAACAGTCCGTCGAGGCGTCGCTCGCGGCGCTCGATTTCGAGCCGCAGGCGATCGTCGCCAGCTTCCACGGCATGCCGCAGCGCACGCTGGAGCTGGGCGATCCCTATCATTGCCATTGCCAGAAGACCGCGCGGCTGCTCGGCGAAGCATTGAGGCGGGAGCTGATCGTGGCGTTCCAGTCGCGCTTCGGCCGCGCCAAATGGCTCGAGCCGGCGACCGACAGGACGCTCGAAGCGCTGCCGGGCAAGGGCGTGACGAAGGTCGCGATCGTCTCGCCGGGCTTCTCGGCGGATTGCCTGGAGACGCTGGAGGAGCTGAACATCCGCGGGCGGGAGAGCTTCCTGGCGGCCGGCGGGACGGACTTCGCCTATCTCCCCTGCCTCAACGACAGCCCGGGCGGTGTCGAAATGCTCCGGATATTGCTCCAACGGGAGCTTGAAGGCTGGCACCTCCCCGCCTAGCCTGACCTTCAACGACTTGCAGGAGAGACTTATGGCACGCGTCGCGATCGTCACCGGAGGCACGCGCGGGATTGGCGAGGCGATCAGCCTGGCGCTGAGGGATATTGGGATGACCGTTGCCGCCAATTATGCCGGCAACGACGAACGCGCGCGCGAATTCACCGAGCGCACCGGTATTGCGGCCTATAAATGGGACGTGAGCGATTATGACGCATGCCAGGAAGGCTGCGCCCGGGTGGCCGAGGAACTCGGTCCGGTCGATGTCGTCGTCAACAATGCCGGCATCACCCGCGACGGCACGATCCTGAAGATGACCTACCAGATGTGGAAGGAGGTCATGGATACCAATCTCGGTGGCTGCTTCAACATGGCCAAGGCGGTGTTCCCCGGCATGCGTGACCGCAAATGGGGGCGGATCGTGAATATCGGATCGATCAACGGCCAGGCGGGCCAGTACGGCCAGGTCAATTACGCCGCCGCCAAATCGGGCATCCACGGCTTCACCAAGGCGCTGGCGCAGGAAGGCGCGCGCGCCGGGGTGACGGTCAACGCGATCGCGCCGGGCTATATCGACACCGACATGGTCGCGGCGGTGCCGGCCGACGTGCTGGAGAAGATCGTGGCGAAGATCCCGGTCGGCCGGCTCGGCCAGGCGCACGAGATCGCGCGCGGCGTCGCCTTCCTGTGCTCGGAAGAGGGCGGGTTCGTGACGGGTTCGACGCTGTCGATCAACGGCGGGCAGCATATGTACTGACGGTTGCAGGCGGCACTGCGTGTCGCCGGAGCGCGAAGCGCAGCAACCGGCACGGCCGGCGGGTGGGCAACGCCCAACCCGTCCGACGGCGGTTTTGCCGCTGGCGCGGTCACCACACTCAAAAAGTTGAGGGCCGGCGCCTTGCGGCACCGGCCCTCGCCCTCGTTACACCACGCGAGGGATTCCGTTAGCGGCGGCAGCGGCGCGGATCGTCCGAGCGATCGATCGCGCGGCCGGCGAGAGCGCCGGCGCCAGCGCCGAGCACCGTACCCAGCAGGCGGTCGCCGCGGCCGGCCACCGTGTTGCCGAGCAGACCGCCGGCAATCGCACCGATTACCGTGCCGCCGTCATTGTTGCAGCTGGCGCGGTGACGGCGATCATAGCCGCGATAGGCGCGGCGATCATTGTAACCGCGGTCATTATAGCCACGATCGTCGCGGTAGCCGCGGTCATAATCGCGATAGCCACCGCGATCGCCGCGATATTCGCGCTCGTAGCGCTGGGCCGAGGCGGGCGTGACGGGGATCAGCGCGGTGGCGCTCATGGCGAGTGCCGCACCGGCGAGAGAGAGCTTCCTGAACATGGCGATTCTCCTTCCTTGAATTCCGTGTCGTTGGACCGGTTATGGCGCCCGCCGCTTGAGCCCGTCCTGAATGGAGCCGTTAGCCGAGGTTCAGGTGCGATGGCGGTTGCGCCGCCGCGCCGCGTCGCTCAGGGCGGTGGCAATGCGAATCCTCTGCGCCGTCCTGCTCCTGCTGTTCCTGACGCCGGCCTGGATGGGCGAGAAGCGGCTGCCGCTGCTCGGGCCCGAGCCCGTGTTCGACGCGAGTCCGGTGATGCTCGACGAAGCGAATCCGGCGCTGCGCAAGGTCGGGCAACTGACCTGGCTCGGCGGGGTGCAGCTGAAGAGCCGCGATCCGGCCTTTGGCGGATTCTCCGCGATGCAGGTGACCGGGGACCAGTTCACCTTGCTGAGCGATGGCGGCAATATCGTGCGCTTCCGGATGGATGCGCAGTGGCGAATCAGCGAGCGGGCCTTTGCCGAGCTGCCGGCCGGGCCCGGCACGGGCTGGCTGAAGCAGGATCGCGACAGCGAATCGCTAACGAGCGATCCCGCGACCGGGCAAATCTGGGTGGGGTTCGAGCGCGCCAATGCGATCTGGCGTTACGCGCCCGGGCTCGCGCACGCCGAAGCGCATGCCGCTCCACCGGCGATGGCAGGCTGGCCCGTCAACCAGGGTGCCGAGGCGATGGTGCGCCTGCCCGGCGGCGGCTTCGTTATAATGGGCGAGCGCGAATCCTGGCCGCACGGCAAGGGCAGGGCGGCCTTGTTCTTTCCGGGCGATCCGACCGAGCATCCCGATTCGGGCATAAGGTTCAGCTATCTGCCGCCCGCCGGGCACGATCCGAGCGATCTGGCCGTGCTGCCCGACGGCCGGCTGCTGGTGCTCAACCGCCGATTCGTGCTGCCGTTCGCGTTCTCGGCAACATTGAGCGTGATCGATCCGGCGGCGATTCGTCCGGGCGCGCTGGTGCGCGGGCGCGACATCGCGACTCTGGCGAGCCCGCTGGTCCACGACAATTTCGAAGGGCTGGCGATCACCCGCGAAGGCGGTGCGACGATCGTCTGGATCGCATCCGACGACAATCAGCTGTTCCTGCAACGCAGCCTGTTGCTGAAGTTCAGGCTCGATCCCGATCCGATGCCTGCGCGGCGCTGAAACGACTACGGCCCGCTTCCCCATGGGGGAAGCAGGCCGGCATCATTCTCTTAAAAAGAAAAGCTTAGGCGGCGACCGCGGCGGCGCCGAGCTTCTTGCGGACGTCGCGCTTCAGGCGGCGTGCGCGCAGCGACAGCTTGTCGTCCGACGTCTTCACGAGCCAGTTGTCGAGACCGCCGACATGCTCAACCGAGCGCAGGCCGTGCGTCGAGACGCGCAGCTTCACGCTGGTGCCCATGGCTTCGGACATCAGCGTCACATTCTGCAGGTTCGGCAGAAAGGTCCGCTTGGTCTTGTTGTTGGCGTGGGAAACATTGTTTCCCACCATCCGGCCCTTGCCGGTCAGCTCGCAAATGCGCGACATGTGGTCGTATCCTGAGTTTCGGCCAGACCGTACTGGCTGTCCCGTAAAGGCGGCGCGGATAGCCGCAACGGAACAATGCGTCAACCGATTCAGCCTATATGCCGTGCAACTACTACGGTGAAGCGGCGTTATTACGCTAACGATTCGAATGCCTCGATTGGAGAATGCTTATGCGCGCACTGCTAGCCCTGGTCGGATTGGCGGCCGTCGTCGTCGCCATCCTCCTCTCGCTCGGGCTGTTGACGCTCCAGACCAAGCCTGGCTCGCTGCCGAGCGTTAGCGTCAATGGCGGCTCGGCCCCGACGGTCGACGCCAATCTCGCCACCGTTTCGCTCGGCACCGAGAACAAGATTGTCGACGTGCCCACCGTCACCACCACGGAGAAGACGATTTCCGTGCCGACGCTTACGGTGTCCAAACCCAGCGAGCCGGCCAACGCACAATAAGCCTGTAACCGCCCGGGCTGGCCCGGGCGGCGCAGGTCGGGCAGTAGGAACCGATGTTCCCTATCCCTGCCCCGATGCGCGCGGCGCTTGATGCCGCGGCCCAGGCCGCGGCGGCCGGCGAAGTGCCGGTGGGCGCCGTCATCGTCCTTGACGGCAAGATCCTCGCGGTGGCGGCCAATGCACCGCGCACGCTCCACGATCCCACCGCTCATGCCGAGATGCTGGCGATTCGCGCCGCGGCCGAGGCGATCGGCAGCGACCGCCTGTCCGATTGCGATCTGTGGGTGACGCTGGAGCCCTGTGCGATGTGCGCCGGGGCGATCGCGCACGCCCGAATCGCCCGGCTCTATTATGGTGCGAGCGATCCCAAGGGCGGGGCGGTCGAGCATGGCCCGCGGTTGTTCGCCCAGCCCACGCTGCATCATCGGCCGGAAGTCTATCCCGGCATCGGCGAGGGCGAGGCGGGCGCGCTGCTCAGGGACTTTTTCGCAGCGCGGCGGTGAGGCTGCACGAAACAAGGGCTCGCCCGGAACAGCCGCTGCGAACCGCACGACCCGTTCCGACCAAGCCCTCATCTTCTCGAACCTGACGGTTCTCGGCCTCTCCCCGGCGGGAGAGGCGTAAAGTTACCGTACGTCGCTTTCGGGGATCGGCACGATCTTGATCTCGACCCGGCGATTCGCCGCGCGGCCCTGCTCGGTATCGTTCGACGCGATCGGCTGAGTCTCGCCGAAGCCGCGCGTGCCGATGCGCGCGCCGCGCACGCCGCGGGACTCGAGATAGGCGGCGACCGAATCGGCGCGCCGCTCGGACAGGCCCTGATTATAGTCGTCGGACCCGGTCGAATCGGTATGGCCGTAGATATCGATATAGGTGCGGTCATATTGGCCGAGCACCTGGCTCACCTGATCGAGCGTGCGCTGGAACTGCGGCTCCACCGTCGCGCTGTTATAGGCGAAGTTGATGCCCGACGGGATGTTGAGGATCAGATCGTCGCCCTGGCGGACCACCTGCACGTCGGTGCCGGCGGTGCGGGCGCGCAGATCGCGTTCCTGCTTGTCCATATAGGCGCCGATGCCGGCCCCGGCGATGCCGCCGATCCCGGCGCCGATGATCTTTTCGGTGCGGTCGTTGCGGCCGCCGACGATGTCGCCGAGCAGATAGCCGCCCAGCGCGCCGCCGATGCCGCCGATCGCTGCCTTAGAGATGCGGCGCTCGCCCGTCTCGGGATCCGTGGTGCAGGCGCTCGTTACCATCAGGGTGGCCAGCGCGGCGCTGGCGAGCAGTCCGTTATGAATTTTCACGTGTCGTCTCCATTCCGTCCCTCGATTGCAGCGCAAAACGCCGCTGATCGGTCCCTCAAACCCGTTGTCCGGGTCGCTTGTTCCGTAGCCGGTCCAAACTTAGGAGCGACAAGCGGTTGTGCGGGAGACGGAAACCGGTCAAAGACTTGCCAAGCGCCATGGCACCGCTTCCCCCCTTCCCCTGGATCGACGTAGCGATCATCTTTGCGCTGATCATGCTGAACGGCGTCTTCGCGATGTCGGAGCTGGCGATCGTCTCGTCGCGCAAGGCGCGGCTCGAGGCGATGGCGCGCGCGAAGAAGCCCGGCGCGCGCACCGCGCTGGCGCTCGCGGCCGATCCCGGCAAGTTCCTGTCGACCACTCAGATCGGCATCACCCTGATCGGCATCCTGGCCGGTGCCTATTCGGGCGCGAGCCTGGGCGGCCCGGTCGCGGCGCGGCTCATGTTCATCGGCCTTTCGCCCGAGACCACCCAGACGATCGGTTTCGGCATCGTCATCGCCATCACGACCTATGCCTCGCTGGTGATCGGCGAGCTGGTGCCCAAGCAGATTGCGCTGCGCGCGCCCGAGCCGATCGCGGCGCTCATGGCCGGTCCGTTGAGCGCGCTTGCCTGGGGCACGGCGCCGGTCGTCTGGCTGCTCGATTCGTCGAGCGCTCTGCTGTTCCGCATCATGGGGTTGCAGCGCGAGACCGAGGATCATGTGACGGCGGAGGAACTTCACCTGATCGTCGCCGAAGCTTCGAAATCCGGCGTGATCGAGGAGCATGAGCGTTCGATCATCTCGGGTGTCGTGCGCCTCGCCGACCGGCCGGTGCGCGAAGTGATGACGCCGCGCACCGACGTCGAATGGATCGACGCAACGCTCGACGATGCTGGCATTCGCGCGGCGCTGATGGGATCGTCGCACAGCCGGCTGCCGGTGACCGACGGATCGGTCGACGCGGTGATCGGCGTGGTGCAGGCGCGCGACATCGCGGTCGCCCTGTTCAAGGGCGAACCGCTCGATCTGCGCGTGCTGATGCGCCAGGCGCCGGTGGTGCTCGACCAGATCGACGCGATGGACGCGCTCGATGCGCTGCGCCAGGCCGAGGTGCCGATGGCGCTGATCCATGACGAATATGGCCATTTCGAAGGCATCGTGACGCCGGCCGACCTGCTTGCCGCGATCGCCGGCGAGTTCGCCTCCGATACCGATCCGGACGATGCGCCCTCCGTGGTCGAGCGCGAGGACGGATCACTGCTCGTCGCGGGCCAGATGGCGGTCGACGCGCTGGCCGAACGGCTCGGCATCGATCTGCCGGAAGATCGCGACTATGCGACCGTCGCCGGCCTTGCACTGGCGGTGTTCCGCCATCTGCCCGGCGAGGGCGAGAGCTTCGTCCAGCAGGGCTGGAAGTTCGAAGTGGTCGATCTCGACGGACGACGGATCGACAAGCTGCTCGTCAGCGAGGCGAAGAAGAGGCGCTAGAGCGAGATGACGTCGCGTGGAATCGGCTCCCTCTCCGTTCGTTTCGAGCGAAGTCGAGAAACCGCCAAGCAGCCCTCCCCCAATGTTTCTCGACTTCGCTCGAAACGAACGGATCTAGCTAAAGTCATCCCGCTCTAAGCGGCCCGTCGCTGCCCCGTCAGCCCCGCACCGCCGTAACGAAATAGTCCAGTGTCATGTCGTCCGAGACGACAAAGCCCTTCGCCACCGAAAAGCTCAGGCCGCGGGTATCCGCCACCGTCAGCCCCGCCGCTTCGACCAGTGCAGTCAGTTCGTCGGGCGTCAGGAACTTGTTCCAGTCGTGCGTGCCCCTCGGGATCTGCCCGGTGCCCTCGCCGATGGTGATCAGCGCCAGCCGCGACAGCGCCGTGCGGTTGGGGGTGGACAGCACCAGCAGCCCGCCATCCGCCAGCGCGCCCGCCAGGCCGGCGATGAACGCGCCCGGATCGGTGACGTGCTCGATCACTTCCATGCTCGTCACCAGGTCGAAGCGCTGCGATCCCAGCCCCTCGATGCCCCCGGTGCGATAATCGATCGTCAGGCCAGACAGCTGAGCATGGGCGTGCGCCGCCGCGATATTCTCCGCCGCCGCGTCGATCCCGGTCACCGCCGCGCCAAGCCGGGCCAGCGGCTCGCACAGCAGCCCCGCGCCGCACCCGACATCGAGCGCGGACTTGCCGGCCAGCGGGGTGAAACCCGTCTCGTCCAGCCCCCAATGCGCGTCGATCCGCTCGCGCAGATAACCCAGCCGCACCGGGTTCAGCCGGTGCAGCATCGCCGAGGAACCCCTGGGATCCCACCAGTCGGCCGCCATCGCACCGAAATGGGCGGCCTCGGCCGGATCGATCGTCGTTACGGGGGCGTTCGCGGTGCTTGCTATACTCATGGCTGCTTCCTATCAGGGCGCCCCGCTCACCCCAAGGAATTCTGCACCTCCATGGCTCGTATCGTGATGAAGTTCGGCGGCACCTCGATGGCGGGGATCGAGCGGATCCGGAGCGTCGCCGCGCGCGTCAAACGCGAGGTGGACGCCGGCAACCAGGTCGCCGTGGTCGTCTCCGCGATGGCGGGCGAGACCGACCGGCTGGTCAATTTCTGCCGCGAGGCCTCGTCGCTCT
The DNA here is from genome assembly GCF_036663735.1 of Parasphingomonas zepuensis. Taxonomy (NCBI): domain Bacteria; kingdom Pseudomonadati; phylum Pseudomonadota; class Alphaproteobacteria; order Sphingomonadales; family Sphingomonadaceae; genus Parasphingomonas; species Parasphingomonas zepuensis. The sequence goes on from NZ_JAXOJO010000007.1 coordinate 185,966, forward strand.
ACGACCCGCACGAATATGACGTGGTCGTCTCGGCCGGCGAGCAGATCACCAGCGGGCTGCTTGCGGTGGCATTGCAGGCGATCGGCGTGCCGGCGCGCAGCTGGCTCGGCTGGCAGCTGCCGATCCGCACCTCGGACGGCCATGGCTCGGCCCGCATCGCGGATATCGACACCACGGCGCTCAACGCTTCGCTGGCGAAGGGCGAGGTCGCGGTGATCCCGGGCTTCCAGGGCGTCGCCGCGGGCGAGCGCGTGACCACGCTCGGTCGTGGCGGATCGGATACGTCGGCGGTGGCGATGGCGGCGGCGATGAAGGCCGATCGCTGCGACATCTATACCGACGTCGACGGCGTCTATACGACCGACCCGCGCATCGTGCCGCGCGCGCGCAAGCTGAAGCGGGTGACGTACGAAGAAATGCTCGAGCTCGCCAGCGTCGGGGCCAAGGTGCTCCAGACGCGTTCGGTGGGGCTCGCGATGAAGGAACAGGTCCGCGTCCAGGTGCTCTCGTCCTTCACGGGCGAGGACGCGCCGATGGCGGATACATTGCCCGGTACGATGATCGTGGGCGAAGAGGAGATCGACGACATGGAACGCCAGCTCATCACCGGCATCGCGCACGACAAGAACGAAGCGAAGATCACGCTCACCTCCGTGCCCGACCGGCCCGGCTCGGTCGCCTCGATCTTCGTGCCGCTGGCCGATGCGAACATCAACGTCGACATGATCGTGCAGAACGTCGCGCATTCGACCGGATCGACCGACGTGACCTTCACCGTGCCGGGCGCCGATCTGGCGCGCAGCCTCGAAGTGCTGGGCAATGCGCAGGCCGATATCGGCTATGTCGAACTGGTCCACGATACCCGTGTCGCCAAGATCTCGGTGGTCGGTGTCGGCATGCGCAGCCATGCCGGCGTCGCCGCGACGATGTTCAAGACGCTGGGCGAGCGCGGTATCAACATCCAGGCGATCACCACGTCCGAGATCAAGGTCTCGGTGCTGATCGAGGAGGATTATACCGAACTCGCGGTCCGCGTGCTGCACACGGCCTATGGGCTGGATGCGGAGGACGCGGCGTAAGAAATCTTCTCCCCTAATCTCCCTCTCCCCCTGTGGGAGAGGGAAGGGGCCCGCTGCCGAAGGCAGTGGGAAGGGTGAGGGGGACACTGGTTTGTGTTCCGAACCTCACTCCCCTCATCCTTCCGTCGCTTCGCTCCTCCCTCCTTCTCCCACAGGGGGAGAAGGAATAGGGCGCTCCGAACTGCACGGTCGGTTGTCACGATTGCGGAACGCGCTCCGGACGGGCAAGGAACCCGACATGACTGAAACCATCTCTCCCACCGTCGGACAGGAGCGCCTCGCCCGCCGCATGGCGCGCGGTGCCGCGTTCCTGGGCTCCGAAACCGCGATCCTGTGCGGCGCCATGTCCTGGGTGTCGGAACGCCACCTCGTTTCCGCCATCTCGAACGCCGGCGGCTTCGGCCTGATCGCGTGCGGCGCGATGACGCCCGAGCTGCTCGATGCCGAGATCGCCGGGACCAGGGCGCTGACCGACAAGCCGTTCGGCGTGAACCTGATCACCATGCACCCGATGCTGTTCGACCTGATCGAGGTCTGCAACAGGCACAATGTCAGCCATGTCGTGCTCGCGGGCGGCCTGCCGCCGACGGGGTCGATCGATGCGATCAAGGCGAACGGCGCGAAGCTGATCTGCTTCGCGCCGGCGCTGTCGCTCGCCAAGAAGCTGATCCGATCCGGGGTCGATGCGCTCGTCGTCGAGGGCATGGAGGCCGGTGGCCATATCGGCCCGGTCTCGACCAGCGTGCTGGCCCAGGAAATCCTGCCCGAGGTCTCCGAAAAGGTCCCGGTATTCGTCGCCGGCGGCATCGGCCGCGGCGAAGCGATCGCCGCCTATCTCGATATGGGCGCGGCCGGGGTCCAGCTCGGCACACGCTTCGTCTGCGCGACCGAATCGATCGCTCACCCCAATTTCAAGAAGGCGTTCCTGCGCGCCTCGGCCCGTGACGCGATCGCCAGCGTGCAGATCGATCCGCGCCTCCCGGTGATCCCGGTCCGCGCGCTGAAAAATGCCGGCGGCGAGCTGTTCACCGCCAAGCAGCGCGAAGTCGCGCAACTGCTCGATGAAGGCAAGGTCGAGATGCTCGAGGCGCAGCTCCAGATCGAGCATTATTGGGCTGGCGCCTTGCGCCGCGCGGTGATCGACGGCGATGTCGAGCATGGCAGCCTGATGGCCGGGCAGTCGGTCGGCATGGTGACGAAGGAAGAGCCTGTCGCCGAGATCATCGCGGTGCTGATGGCCGAGGCAGCGCATGCGCTGGAGAAGCGCGCGGCCTGATTGCCCGGGACCACCCGCATCGATTCCCCGGATCGATTCAAGGCGGGTGCGCCATGAGGCACCGTAGAGCGGCCGGCACGACAGGTTTGTGCCGCGCCGCTCTTTCTTATCGTTGGACCGAATTGAAGGCGCGCTTGCGGCCGCAGCAGCGGAAACGACGGTCGTTTTCCGGCTGATTCTGCGACGATTTACCGCTGTTATGCATAACAGCGGTAAATCGTCGCAAGTCATTGACCAAAGTACAGAATTTTTCCCTGAAATTCCAACATAACAGGGAAGAAAAAACGGGACCACGTCAGTCGCTCGAGATGCTTCGCGTCAGCCGAGAAAATAGACCGAAATCCCCGCGATCCCGCCGAATATCATCGCAACGAGGATCGACAGGATACCGGCCACGATCGATCCGGAGCGCCGCCGGGCGAAGGCGCCGCGCTGCCCCGGCTTGCCCAGCTTCAGCTCGATATAGCCGGATACGCCCCCGCCGATCGCGGTGCACAGCACGGTGACCAGCGCCCCGAGCGGGGACTGGAGCGCGATCGCGATCGGCAGGATCAGCGCGAAGGGCGCGGCCATCGCGAAGGCAGCGAACAGCTTCACCCGGTCGATCGCGCTCTTGGCGACCGGCGCGACGGCGAGCAGATCGGGCGCGTCCTCGGCCGAGACGGTCAGCCAGGCGAAGCTGCCGACCAGCTGCCCGGCGAGCAGCACGCTGGCAAAGGCCAGGCCGGGTGCGATCGGCATGCCGTCGCGGCGGCCAAAGGCGATGAACACGATCGGCGCCAGGTAGATCAGCCGCAGCAGGATCTGGAAAGCGAGCGCCGGATCGCGCGCGAGCAGCCGCCATTCCTTGGCGAAGACCGATCGGAACAGCCCGGCATGGAACAGCCTCCCGGTGGCGCGTCCGGTCGGCCGGGCGCGCGACAGGCGGGTGCCGCCTTCCTGATAGCCGGACAGGAACATCCGCTGCAGCGTTGCACCCGCCAGCGCGAACAGCAGCGCGCCGGCACCGAGCAGCAGGACGACCGCCACCGGATCGCCGAACGCCGCCCGCCCCGGCAGGGCGCTCAGGCCGGTGCTGCCCACGCCCTGCTCTGTGAAGCGGTTGAACAGGATCATCACGCTCGATTCGCGGTGGCCGTCGCGCCCGGCGAGCTGCGAGACGATGAAGATCGCGCCGCCCAGCAAGGCCGCCGCGATCTGGCCGACGGTGCGCGCGGCGCGCGGCCCCGCCAGCGTCGCCAGCGCAAGGGTGATCGCCAGCCCGGTCGCCGCGGCGGCGAGCGCCAGCGCCGCCAGCAACGCGACGAGCCCGAACAGCCGGGGATGGCCGAGCAGGGCGATTGGTACGGTCAGCGTCAGCAGGAAGACCGCATAGGTCAGCACGATCGTGCCGGCGATGCCGAGCAGCTTGGCGAGCAGCACCGTCCGGCCGTCGATCGGCGCCGAGAACAGCAGGTCGAGATCGCCATGCTCATACAAAGTGCGCTGGCTACCGAGCATCGCCTGAGTGGTCATGAAGCTGAATATGACGATGCTGCCGGCGAGAATCCCGGTCATGATGCCGGGCAGGACCGGAATCGGCACGTCGCGCAGCACCCAGCCGAGGAAACAGCCAAGCGCCAGCCAGGCCAGCATCAGGGCATAGCCGATCCAGCGTACCGCGCCCTTTTGCGGCCGGGTGCGCCAGGCGAGCCTGAGCTCGTGCAGGGCCAGCCAGGCGAAGCCGCCCGGCGCCGGCCCCAGGCTCATGCGGAAGCCCCGCTGGTCAGGCGGATGAAAATGTCCTCCAGCGTCATGCCTTCAGTGCCGGCGCGGGTCCTGAGTTCCTCCAGCGTGCCTTCGGCAAGCAGCTTGCCGCCGGCGATGATGCCGATCCGATCCGCCATGCGCTCGGCTACTTCCAGGATGTGCGTGGTCACGATCACCGTCTTGCCGGCATCGACCTGCGCGCGCAGCGCGTCCTTGACCGAGCGCGCCATGGCCGCGTCGAGCCCGGTCAGCGGTTCGTCCAGCACCAGCAGTTGCGGATCGTGGATCAGCGCCCCGGCCAGCGCGACCTTCTGCTTCATGCCGCGCGAAAAGCCCTCGCACCGGGTATCGCGCTCGTCCCACAGGCCGAGCCAGTGCAGCAGCCGTTCGGCTTCAGCCGCCGCGACCGCCGGGTCCATCCGCCACAGCCCGGCGACGAAGGCGAGATATTCGCTCGGCGTCAGCTTGTCGTAGAGCATCGGCTCGTCGGGCAGCCAGGCAGTGATCGCCCGCGCCTCGAGCGGGTGCTGCCGGGCGCTGATGCCGAAGATGTGGATGGTACCGGCATCGGGCCGGGTGAGGCCGGTCACCATGCGCAGCGTCGTCGTCTTGCCCGCGCCGTTCGGGCCGAGCAGCGCGTAGAGCTGGCCGGCGGCGATCTCCAGATCGAGCCCGGCGATCACCGGCTTGTCGAAACTCTTGGCAAGGCCGCGGATGCGAAGGGCGGGTTCGGTCATGTGCCGACCTTAAGCGCTGGCCGGCCGCCGTCCAGCGATAGGATGCGCCGGCCACGTGCCACGGACGATTTCGCCGGGGACGAGGCGGGCCGCAGGCGCGGCAAACGGGGTTCCTTCGCGCCAGCCTGTCCGGTAGGCACGGCGGGATGGTGCAGCCACAACAGGATCAGCCGGTCGAAGGCCGCTTCGACGGGATCGAACATCGCTTCCCGGTCCGCGTCTATTTCGAGGACACCGATCTGTCGGGCGTGGTCTATCACGCCAATTATCTGCGCTACATGGAACGGGCCCGTTCGGACATGCTCCGCCTCGCCGGGATCGATCAGCGCGCGGTGCAGGAAGCGGGCGAGGGCGCCTATGCCGTCAGCAGCCTTGCGATCCGTTATCGCCGGCCGGCCCGGCTCGACGATGCGCTGATCGTGGTGACGCGATTGATTCAAGTTCGCGCCGCGTCAGTCGATATTCATCAGAGAGTCATGCTCGGTGCTGAAATGCTCACCGAGGCGGAAGTGACTGCGGCGCTGGTCGGGGTATCGGGAAAGCCCAAACGGCAGCCACGGGAATGGATCGAGGCATTTCAGCGCCTCATCGGCCAAGGGGATCAAGAAGCGTGACCGATTTGTTCGTCAATACCGATGCCGCGACGATGTCGCCGGTCGCCCTGTTCCTGCAGGCGGATCTGGTGGTGAAGATCGTGATGGCGGGATTATTGTTCGCCAGCATCTGGACCTGGGCGATCATCCTGACTTTCTGGCGTCGTCTTGGCACGACGCGGCGCAAGATCGACAAGTTCGAGCGCGATTTCTGGAAGGCCGAGGACATCGACGCCTTTTACCGGATCGAAAGCGAGAATGATCTGTCGATCGCCCGCGTCTTTTCCGCCGGCGTCAAGGAATGGCGCCGCTCGACTGCGACCGGCGCGATCGACCGTGAGGGCACGCGCGAACGACTGGCGACCGCAATGGGATCGATGGTCGCGGGTGAGATCGACAAGCTTTCGGATCGCCTGAACGTGCTGGCGACGGTCGGCGCGGTCGCGCCGTTCGTCGGGCTGTTCGGCACGGTCTGGGGAATCATGCGCAGCTTCACCGGCATCGCCTCGGCGCAGAACACGTCGCTCGCCGTGGTCGCGCCCGGCATCGCCGAGGCGCTGTTCGCCACCGCGATCGGCCTGTTCGCGGCGATTCCGGCGGTGATCGCGTATAACCGCCTCAGCCACGGCGTTAACCGCATCGAGGCGCGGCTCAACCGTTTCGCCGATGGCTTCCACGCGACGCTGAGCCGCCAGCTCGAGACGGACAGCGGGCAATGACGGCTCCCTGGGCGGAGGTCTGCGGACGATGAGCATGCAGCTTCCCTCGCAGCGCAGCCGCGGTCGGCGCGCGCCGATGGCCGAGATCAACGTCACGCCGCTCGTCGACGTGATGCTGGTGCTGCTGATCATCTTCATGGTCACGGCGCCGCTGCTGACGGCGGGCGTGCCGGTGAACCTGCCGGACAGCCGTGCCAAGCCGCTCGACCAGGATCAGAAGCCGGTCCAGATCTCGCTCGAGGTCGATGGCAAGATCCATGTCGACCAGGCCGAAGTGACGCGGGAAGCCCTGCCCGAGGTTTTGCAGAAGCTCGCCACGACGGGCGACGGCGGGCAACCGCCACAGATCTTCCTGCGGGCCGACCGGAGTCTCGATTATGGCCGGGTGATGCGCGTGATGGGCGAACTTAACCGGGCCGGGCTCAACCGCGTCGCGCTGGTGACGGTGGGTGACGACGACAAATGATGCATCTCCCGCATCCGAACGGTTGGTAGGGCGCGCCTGATGCAACGCTCCGAAGCGATTGCCCTGGGTGTCGCGCTTGTCGGACACGCCGTGCTGTTCGGCGTGCTGTCGTTCGGTTTTCGCCCGCCGGAGCCCGACCGCGTGAAAGCGGCGCCGATCGACGTTTCGCTGGTCGACGAGGTCGGCCTCGTCGCGCAGGCACCGCAGGCGGTCGTCCCGCCGGCCGAGTCACGCGCACCGGATCAGGGTCCGCCCGAGGATGCCGCGCCGCCGGCACCGAAGGAGGAGGCGCAGCCCGATCCGGCGCCGCCCAAGCCCCAGCCCCAGCCCCAGCCCCAGCCCAAGGCCGCGCCGCCGCCCAAGCCGGCGCCCAAGGCAGCGCCGGAGCCGAAAAAGCCCGTCGCGCCGACGCCCGACACCTCGAAGAAGCCGCCGACACGCGATGCCGCCCCGGCCGGCAAGAAGCCGGGCCGCACCGCTGGAACCGGCAGCGATCCCGCGTCGGACAAGAAGCGCGCGCGGGGATCGCGGCTCGGCGACGATTTCCTCAAGGGCCTGTCCGACAAGCCGTCGACCAGCAAGTCGGTGGTGCCGCGGGCTGCGGTCATGAGCCAGCAGGCCGCCGCCGATATCGGCTCGGCGATCAAGCGCCAGGTGCAGCCCTGCGCCGACCGCCAGGTAAAGCCGGGGCCGGGCGCCGAGCGTATTATCGTCACCATCCGCTTGCGGATGAATCGCGACGGATCGCTGATCGGCAACCCCCAGGTTGTCGGGCATAGTGGCGTCGATGCCGAGAATGACCGATATCAGGACCGGGTCGACGACAACGCGATCGCAACGTTCAAGGGCTGCTCGCCTCTGCGCGGTCTGCCGGCCGAACTCTATGACGTCCCCAATGGCTGGAGCGTGTTCAGCCTCCGCTACAAACTGCCAGGCTAGAGGATCATCATGACATCTTCCCCGATCGCCTTTCTTGCCGCCGTCTTCGCCACGCTGTCGCCGCTGGCCATGGCCCAGGCGCAGGACAGCCCCGCGCCGCCACCGGTGAGCCAGACTCAGCCGGCCGCGCCCGATCAGGACGGGGGGCTGGTTGTCGACGTGGTCGGCGGTACTTCGGCGCCGCTCGGCATCGCCATTCCGGTCATGCCGACCGCCGCGGTGGTGGATACGGCGGCGGGCCCGACCGACAAGCTCGGCCGCGAGCTCGCCCAGATCGTGACCAACGATCTGCGCAACAGCGGCCTGTTCAAGCCGGTCGATCCGGGCGCGCTCAAGGCCGTCGCTTTTCCCGAGGTCACTGCACCCACCTTCGATTCCTGGAGCGGGGCCGGCGCGCAGGCCCTCGTTCAGGGGTTCGTCCGCGCCAATGGCGACGGCACGCTCACCATCGGCTGCTATCTCTACGACGTGTTCGCGCGCAGCGAGCTGACACGCCAGGGCTTCGTCGTGTCGCCCGGCGACTGGCGCCGCGCCGGGCATAAATGCGCCGACATGGTCTATGCCCGGCTGACCGGCGAAGGCCCCTATTTCGACAGCCGCATCGTCTACGTCTCCGAAACCGGCCCCAAGGGAAAGCGCTTCAAGCAGCTGGCGATCATGGATCAGGATGGCGGGAATCACCGCTTCCTCACCAATGGCCAGTCGACCGTGCTGACCCCGCGCTTCTCGCCGGACCAGCGCTCGATCGTCTATATGAGCTATCTCAACGATCGCCCGGCGATCTATGTGTACGATATCGCGTCGGCCAAGCAGCGCCTGCTGGTCAACAATCCCAGCCTCACCTTCGCGCCGCGTTACTCGCCCGATGGCCGCTGGATTCTCTTTTCGATGGCGGTGGCGGGCAATACCGATGTCTACCGGGTCGCGGCGGCTGGCGGGTCGCCGCAGCGGCTGACCAATGCTCCCGGCATCGATACCGGCGGCAGCTATTCGCCCGACGGCACCCGGATCGCGTTCGAAAGCGATCGTTCGGGCAGCCAGCAAATCTATGTGATGAATGCCGACGGCTCCAACCAGCAGCGCATCAGCTTCGGCGGCGGACGCTACGCCACCCCGGCATGGAGCCCGCGCGGCGACCTGATCGCCTTCACGCGGACCTCGGGCGATTTCCGGATCGGCGTGATGAGCCCCGGCGGCGGCAACGAGCGGCTGCTGACCAACAGCTGGCAGGACGAAAGCCCGAGCTGGTCGCCCAATGGCCGCGTCATCACCTTTTTCCGCTCGCATCGCGGTGGCCGCGGCACCGCCGATCTCTGGTCGGTCGATCTGACCGGAGTCAATGAGCGCAAGATTCCGACGCCCCTTGATGGATCCGACCCTGCCTGGGGACCGTTACGTCCCTGAAACATGCTGCCTGGATCAACCCGCAATGCCCCGTGTCGGGGCGCAACCGAAACGACTTTCATCGAAGGAGAAGCCAGATGGCCAAACTGACCACCACGCTGATCATTACCGCAGCGCTCGTCGCGACCGCTGCGTGCAGCCCCAAGCCGAAGCAGATCCCGCCCGCGCCCGGCCAGGAGACGACGACCGGCGGCGGCCCGGTCACCGAGGACAGCGTCGCGCCCGGTTCGCGCGCCGATTTCGAACGCTCGGTGACCAGCAACACCGTCCATTTCGCGCTCGACAAATATGATATCGACGCGGAATCCCGCGCGATCCTGGACAGCCAGGCGGCATGGCTCGCCAAATGGCCGAATGTCGGGGTGACGCTGGAAGGCCATTGCGACGAGCGCGGCACCCGCGAATACAACCTCGCGCTCGGCGATCGCCGCGCCAATGCCGCGAAGAACTATCTCGCGGCGCGGGGCATCAATCCGGCGCGCATCTCGACGATCAGCTACGGCAAGGAACGCCCGATCGCGCTCGGTTCGGACGAGGGCAGCTGGGCCCAGAACCGCCGCGCGGTGACCATCGTCCTCAACTGACGCGTCATCCCTGTCCACTTTGCTGCGCCGCTGGATCACCCCGATCCGGCGGCGTTGTCATTCCTCCTTGCGGGCCTCCAAAAACCGATATAAATGTGATATCACATTAACGGGAGGCTCTTATGACGAATGGGGTTGTCAGGAACACCGCGCTCACACTGTCGAGCGAGCGCACGGCGTCCACCTCGAGCGGCTATGTCATGCTGCTCGTCATCCTGATCGCGCTCGTCGCGGCCGGCTTCGGCGTGACGCTGGTGCGCACCAATCCGGCCGCTGCCGGCGCGCTGATCACCTCCGGCGCGGTCGTCGCCCTGTTCGTGGCCTGCGGCTTCTACATGCTCCAGCCCAATCAGGCGGCGGCGATCACGCTGTTCGGATCGTACAAGGGGACCGATCGTACCACGGGGCTGCGTTGGGTCCTGCCCTGGCTCGTCCGCCAGAAGGTCTCGCTCCGCGCCAACAACATGATCTCGGAACGGTTGAAGGTGAACGATCAGCGCGGCAACCCGATCGAGATCGCGGCGCAGGTCGTGTGGCGCGTCACCGACACTGCCCAGGCGCTGTTCGACATCGACGACTACAAGGCGTTCGTGATCGTGCAGATCGAAGCGGCAGTGCGGACGATCGGCGCGCGCTATCCCTATGACGATTTCGAGCATCAGGAAGTCACGCTGCGCGGCAATCACGATCAGGTCGGGGCCGAGCTTCGCCTGGAATTGATCGAGCGGCTCGTGGTTGCCGGCATCACCGTCGACGAATGCGGCTTCACGCACCTCGCCTACGCCCAGGAGATTGCCGGCGCGATGCTTCGCCGGCAACAGGCCCAGGCCGTGGTCGCGGCGCGCAAGACCTTGGTCGAGGGCGCGGTCGGCATGGTCGAGATGGCGCTCGAGATGCTGTCCGAGAAGAATGTCGTCGAGCTTGACGACGAGCGGCGCGCGGCGATGGTATCGAACCTGATGGTCGTGCTGTGCGGCGAGCGCGATACCCAGCCGGTCGTCAACACCGGCTCGCTCTACCAATAAGCGGTTGCGGTGAGCGCTCCCCCCAAAAAGGCGTTTCCGCTGCGCCTCGATCCCGCGCTCTACGCGGCGGTCGAGCGCGCGGCCGCGGCCGATCTGCGGAGCGTCAACGCCGAGTTCGAATGCCTGCTGCGCGAAGCGCTGGCGAAGCGCGGCGTGAAGCTCGAAGCGCCGGTCCGCGCGAAACGCGGGCGGCCGGCGAAGTCCCGGGATGATGGAGGAAAGCAATGATCGGTAATTTCACGACACGCGCCCGGCTTCCTTGGCTGGTCGCGATCTCGCTCGCCCTGATCGGGCTTGGCCTGCTGGTGCAATTCGCCTGAGGAGAGTGGCATGAAGATCGACGATATCAGGCGCTGGTATCATGTGCGTGACGGCTATTGGTTCGTGCCCAAGCAGTTCGGCTTCGGCGCGACGCCGGTGACATGGCAGGGCTGGGCGCTGACGCTCGGTTTCTGCGCCGCGCTGTTGCTCGACATCCGCTTCCTGCCCGGCGAGCCGTACAAGATCATCGTCGGCGTGGCGCTGGTCGCCGCCTTCGCGACGATCGCGTGGCGCAAGACCGATGGCGGCTGGGGCTGGCGCTGGGGTTCGCGGTCCTGAACGGAACGGTCGCGGGAATCGCCGCTACGAAAGCGCTTCGTCGAGCAGCTTCGCCAGTCGCAGTCCGCCACGTTGCACTTCAAGCCGTTCCACCGGCACCAGTGACGCGACCGTTGCATCGTCGAGCGTCATGCCCTCCGGGGTCGGCGCGCAGGGATCGCCCTTCATCGCGCTGGTGTAGACGCTGTCATGCGCGACCTGCCAGCTCTCGCGGCTCCAGTCGGTCACATTGCCCGCCGCCAGCGTCGCGCGCTCGGCCCGGGAATAGCGCCGCACCAGCGCCGGGCGGGTCGAGATCGCCCGCTCGGCGAGATAGCCGTCCCAGATCGTGTGGAGATTGAGCCGCGGCGTCGTGAGGATACCGTAAGCAGCCTTGGCGTCGTTGCCGCCCTTGTCGGTCTTGTCGCCGGCGTGGAGCGGCTGGTGCAGATCGCCGACGAAGTGGATCAGGAAGGCGAGCGCCTCCACTCGCTGCTTCGCGGGCGTCGCCTTGTCGCGCAGCAGCTTCACATCGCGCTCGATCTGAGCCGACACGCAATTGCCGTCCTTGCACGGCTCGACCAGGCTGAACGGCTGGCAGATGTTCACGTTCTGATAGTGCCAGCTATAGGCGAAATCGAACGGGCGCTTGCCGTCGGGATCCTTGATCGTCTTGATGCAATCGGCCCAGATACTCGCATCCTCGATCGTGCGCGCCGGGCAGGTCGGCGTGCCGAGCAGCCGCGATTGCCGCAACAGCCGGTCGATCGCGACCCGCGTCGCCGGCTTCACATTGGCCCGCGCGATCTGCGCGATGGTCTGGTGGCCATATTCCCAATAGGCGGCGGCAGGAGACGCGGTTGCGGCAAGCGCGACGGCGGCGAGAGCGGGAAGGAGGCGAGTCATGCCCGTGGCTCTAGCCGGTCGCACCGCCGCACGAAAGCGGCGCGGCTATTCGTCGCCATAGATTGCAATCTCCCGGTCCCCGGCCGATCCGGTCCGGGCGCGGAACATGCCGGCGGTGGTGAAGCTCCATACCGCCTCGCCATCCGGCCCGGTCACGATCACGCCGCCCGTGCCACCCAGCGCCAGCACATCGGCCATCACCGCGTCCGCTGCCGCCCGGAGCCCGGCGCCTGCCAGCCGGACCCGCGCACAGATCTCGTGCGCAACGCCGGCCCGGATGAAATATTCGCCAGCGCCCGTCGCCGATACCGCCCCGGCCCGGTCGTCGGCATAAGTGCCCGCGCCGATCAGCGGCGAATCGCCGATCCGGCCCCAGCGCTTGCCGGTCACCCCGCCGGTCGAGGTTGCGGCCGCGACATGGCCGGTGCTGTCGCGTGCAACCGCGCCGACCGTGCCATATTTCATGTCGACATCGAAGGCGTCGGCGCCGCGCGCCTTCAGCTCCTCGAGCTGGCGGCGGCGCTCGGGCAGGACCAGCCAGTCCTGTCCGGCCTGTTCGAGCCCATGCTCGCGCGAAAACTGGTCGGCGCCGTCGCCGCCGAGCAGGACATGCCGGCTCTGCTCCATCACCGCGCGGGCAAGGCTCACCGGATGGCGCGTGGCGGTGACGCCGGCAACGGCGCCGGCCTTGCGGTGCGTTCCCTCCATGATCGCGGCGTCGAGCTCGGCCACGCCTTCATAGGTCAGCGCCGCGCCGCGCCCGGCGTTGAAATGCGGATCGTCCTCCAGCACGCGCACCGCCGCCTCGACGGCATCGAGCGCAGCGCCGCCGGCCGCCAGCACGGCCGATCCGGCGTCGAGCGCCTGCCCCAGCGCAGCACGCGCGCCGGCGTCCTGTTCGTCGGAAAGGCGTTCCCGCGTCATGCCGCCGGCCCCGCCATGAATAACGAGCGTCCAGCCCATATCGGCCATCACGACGTCTCCGCCGGGGTGAGTGTGGTCGGGCGCCGCGCGCGCCGCGTCGTCATCCCGCCGCGCAGCCCGATCAGCGGCCGCAGCCAGCCGATCTCGCGCCCGACCAGGTAGAAGATCCAGCACCCGGCGATCGTCGTCATCACCAGGATGAAGAACTCGACCGCGGCCGGCAGGCCGTACGGCAGCAGCGCCCATTCGACCGCGACGATCAAGGTCTGGTGGATGATGTAGAAGGGGAAGACCGCCTCGGTCAGGACGGGCCGCCAGCGATGGTCATGGTTCCAGTAGCGCTCGGCCAGGCCGATCAGCGCGACGATCGCGCACCAGCCCTGGATCACGCGTGCGGTCGCGAAGACATAGCCATAGGGATAGGGCATCACGCTGCCCGGCCAGCGCAGCTCGATCGCCGCGACCATGGCGTAGCTCAGCAGCGCGACCACGCCCGCGGCTTTCCACCACCGCCCGATCGCCGCCATGACCGGCCCGGAACGGGCCAGCGCGAAGCCGAACAGGAAGCCCGGCAGATAATGGAAATGCGCGATCGGATCACCGATCAGGTCATGCGTCTCGCGCGCGCCGGGCAACAGATACATGTCGACCAGCAGCAGCCAGGCGATCGGCAGCAGGATCAGCGTGCCATTGCCGAACAGGCGGTCGAACCAGCCCTGCAGGCTGCGCCCGCGCAGCAGCCACACCCCGCCCGCCAGCGCCACCGTATAGACCCACAGATAGGCGATGAACCACAGATGCTGCCAGGTCGGCAGGACGATCCGGTGGAACATGCCGAAGCGGAAATAATCATGGAGCCAGAACCAGCCGAAGCCGCCGTCATAACCATGCTGGGTGGTCAGCTCGACCCAGGGCTGGATCGGGATGATGACGATCACGCCGAACAGCAATGGGATCAGCAGCCGCTTGTTGCGCGATCCGATAAAGGCGCCGGTGCCACCGCTCTTCGCCAGCAGCGCGCGGCTGGCATAGCCGGAGACGACGAACAGCAGCATCAGCCGCCAGCTGTTGGTCGCGTGCATCGGTATCGCGACCCAATCGATCGGGTGCGCGGTCTTCACGTGGAAAGGCCACGGTACAAACACCATGCCGACATGGTAGAAGATGAGGAGGCCGAAAGCCCCGATCCGGAGCCAGTCCAGGCCGTAATGCCGTTCCATTGCAGCCCCTTTAGACGATGGCGGGCGGATGGCCAGCCGCACCCGCCACAACGGTGCAGCCGCGCGATGGATGCCGTATCGCGATTCGGTGCAGGGCTGACGGTGGCGCTTTAACGGGCGGCCCGGGGGCGCTATAGCGGCGGCGAAACGAGGAATTACCATGTCCATCCGTCCGTGGCGCGACATCACGCGCCGCCAGAGCCGCCAGATCATGGTCGGCAACGTGCCGGTCGGCGGCGATGCGCCCGTCACCGTCCAGACCATGACCAACACGCTCACCTCCGATGCGAAGGCGACGATCGACCAGATCCGCCGCTGCGAGGATGCCGGCGTCGACATCATCCGGGTGTCCTGCCCCGATGTCGAATCGACCGCGGCGCTGCGTCAGATCGTCCGCGCCAGCCGCGTGCCGATCGTCGCCGACATTCATTTCCACTATAAGCGCGCGCTCGAGGCGGCCGATGCCGGCGCTGCGTGCCTGCGCATCAATCCGGGTAACATCGGTTCGGCCGAGCGCGTGCGCGAGGTCGTCAACGCCGCCAAGGCCAATGGCTGCTCGATCCGCATCGGCGTGAACGCGGGCAGCCTGGAAAAGGACCTGCTCGAAAAATATGGCGAGCCCTGTCCCGAGGCGCTGGTCGAGAGCGCGCTCGATCATATCAAGATCCTGCAGGACCATGATTTCCACGAGTACAAGGTCGCGGTGAAGGCGTCCGACCTGTTCCTCGCGGTCGCCGCCTATCAGCAGCTCGCCGAAGTGGTGGATTGCCCGCTCCATCTCGGCATCACCGAGGCTGGCGGCTTCGTCGGCGGCACGGTCAAGTCCGCGATCGGGATCGGCTCTTTGCTCTGGTACGGCATCGGCGACACGATTCGCGTCTCGCTCTCCGCCGAGCCCGAGGAAGAGGTTCGCGTCGGCTTCGAGATCCTCAAGAGCCTCGGCATCCGCAACCGCGGCGTGCGCGTCGTCTCCTGCCCGAGCTGCGCGCGCCAGGGCTTCGACGTGATCCGCACAGTGCAGGCGCTGGAGGAACGGCTCCAGCATATCCGCACCCCGATGTCGCTGTCGGTGCTCGGCTGCGTCGTCAATGGCCCCGGCGAAGCGCGCGAGACCGATATCGGCCTCACCGGCGGCGGCAATGGCAAGCACATGGTCTATCTGTCGGGCGTCACCGATCACACGGTCCAGAGCGAGGACATGATCGAGCATATCGTCCGGCTGGTCGAGGCGAAGGCCGCCGAGATCGATGCCGCTGACGAGGCGCGCGCCGCCGCCTGAGCACCGGTGACGGCGCTGTCGTTGGCGGCTATGCGGTCGCGATGGGGCGTAAGCAATCCTCTCTGGCCTTCGCCGTCGCGACCCTGGGTATCGCGACCTATGCGATGATGGACGCCTTCATGAAGGGTCTGAGCATCGCCAGCGGCGCCTATAGTGCGGTGCTGTGGCGATCGGTCGCGGGCGTCGTGCTGATGGGCGCGATCTATCTCGTGCGGCGCCGGCCCTGGCCAGAGCGCAGCGCGCTCACCCTCCACACCGTGCGCGGGCTCGCGGCAGGCCTCTCCGTGCTGCTGTTCTTCTGGGGGCTCGTCCGCGTGCCGCTGGCGCAGGGCGTCGCGCTGACCTTCCTCGCGCCGCTAATCGCGCTGTATCTCGCCGCGGCGTTGCTCGGCGAGCGTATCCGGCGCGCTGCGATCCTCGGATCGGTGATCGCCTCGGCCGGCGTGTTCGTGATTGCCTGGGGGCAGGCCCGCGCCGGCGCGTCGCACGAAACGCTGCTTGGTTCGGGTGCGATCCTCGTCGCGTCGGTCCTCTACGGCTACAGCCTGGTCCTGCTGCGCAAACAGGCGCAGGTCGCCGATCCAGTCGAGGTGACCCTGTTCACCGGCCTTGTCATCGGCGTGCTGCTCTCGCTCGGCGCGCCGTGGTTCGCGGTGATGCCGTCAACCGCGCAGCTGCCCGCCATCGCGGCGGCGGCGGTGCTCGGCTCCTTCTCGGCGGCCGCGCTCGCCTGGGCTTATGGCCGGGCCGAGGCGCAGGTGCTCGCGCCAGTCGAATATACCGCCTTTGTGTGGGCGGCGATCCTCGGCTGGCTGATCTTTGGCGAGCATGTCTCGCTCTACACCGTGGCGGGGGCCGGGCTGATCGTCGCCGGTTGCCTCGCCGCCATCCGCGGCACCGCCGCACCCGCCCCCCAGACCGAGGCAGCCGCATGACCGATATCCGTTTCGCCACACCCGCCGATGTTCCCACCATCATGCGCTTCGTGCGCGAGCTCGCCGAGTTCGAGCGCGAAGCCGACAAGGTCGTCGCGACCGAGGCGCTGTTGCAGGAGGCGATGTTCGGCGACCGTCCCGATGCAGAGGCAGTGATCGCCGAGCGCGACGGCGAACCGCTGGGCATGGCGCTGTTCTTCCATAATTTCTCGACCTGGACCGGCTGGCGCGGCCTGTATCTGGAGGATCTCTATGTGACGCCGCAGGCGCGCGGCCAGGGCGTCGGCGCCGCGCTGCTGCGCCATCTCGCCGCGATCGCAGTGGATCGCGGCTGCACCCGGTTCGAATGGTCGGTGCTCGACTGGAACGAAAAGGCGATCGCCTTCTACAAGTCGATGGGCGCCGAGCCGATGGACGGCTGGACGGTCAACCGCGTGTCCGGCGACGCGCTCACCAGGCTCGCGGGCCGCGGCTGAGATGGCCTGGCTGCTTCTCATCCTGGGCGGGCTGTTCGAAATCGGCTTCACTACCTGCCTGCGCCATGTCGACGGCTTCCGGAATTTGCTCTGGACGCTCGGCTTCCTCGTTTCGGTCGGCCTGTCGATGGCCCTGCTGGAAATCGCGGCGCGGTCGATCCCGATGGGTACCGCCTATATCGTATGGAGCGGGATCGGCGCGCTCGGTACGGTTCTCGTCGGCATTGCCTGGTACGGCGAATCGGCCGGGCTGGTGCGGCTGTTGCTGATGCTCGGCGTGGTGATGTGCATCGCCGGCCTGAAGCTGACGGCACAGAGCTAGGCGCATCATCGACTCTCGGCACTGAAGGAGGAAAGCGATGGCCTTCGATCAGGGACTGGTGGACTGGATCGCCGAGGCGATGGAGCCGGTCGGCACGGTGACGCTGCGCAAGATGATGGGCGGCGCTGTGCTCTATTGCGACGGCACCATCTTCGCGATCGTCGATGATTCGGCGATGTGGTTCAAATCCGATGCGGTCGGCGATGCCGAATGGGATGCCGCCGGCTGCGGCGAGCGCTTCAGCTACGACATGGGCGGGGGCCGGATGGAGTCGATGAATTATCGTCGTCCCCCGGACGACGTCTATGACGACGCCGACGAACTCAGGCGCTGGGCGTCGCTGGGTCTGGCTGCGGGGCAGCGGGCGCCGCGAAAGGCACGAAAGAAGCGATGAGAGCGACGATCAGCAGGGTCGCCCAGGCAAGGGCGAAGCCTGTCATCATCCATTCGCCGGGCATCAGGACCAGGCCAAGCGTCGCAAGCAAGCCGCCGCTCCAGATCGGCGCCGCGGACAGGCAGCGGAACAGCGAACCGCGCGCGAGCATTCCCGCAATGCCCATGGTGCCCAGCGCGAGCAGGGCGAATTTCACATGCACCGCCCACCACAGCGCGCCGAGCAAGGCAGGCGTGCCCGGCAGGTCGGTCAGGATCGCGTAAAGCAGGCCGCCCTCGATCTGGTCGCTGACGGCGGCGATGAGGAAGGTCGCGATCGCCGTCAGCGTCACGCGCTTGCGCGATTCCGCGGCGATCGCGGCGAGGATCAGGAACGCGGTATAGCTGGGAATGAAGCCCAACGCGTCGAGCAACAGCCCCGTCTTCTGCGCCGCGACCAGAGCCGTCGTGCAAGGCTCGCTCCCGAACAGGGCGGCGACATCGTCGGGCGTTCGCGCGAATTCGAAGGTCATGATCGGTCCGAGCCCGCCGCCGGGCCCGCACTCGACCATGCCGGGGATGCGCCCGAACGACCAGGAGCAGAGGGAGGCGACGATTCCCGCCGTCGCACATCCCCGCCAGGCCGTCCGGGGCATCACCGTTTCGTCATGCCTTCTTGGTCTTCTTCGCCTTCTTGGCGGCCTTGGCCGCGGCGATCGCTTCGATCACGATTCGCTTGGCTTCCTCGGCATCGCCCCACTGGCCGATGCGGACCCACTTCTCGGACTCCAGGTCCTTGTAGTGCTTGAAGAAATGCTCGATCTGCTGGAGCACGATCGAGGGCAGGTCGCCGCGCTCGCCCACATCCGAATAATAAGGGAAGGTCGTGTCGACCGGCACGCAGACCAGCTTCTCGTCGCCGCCGGCCTCATCCTCGAGCTTGAGCACGCCGATCGGACGGGCGCGCACGACGCAGCCGGGCACGAAGGGCGAGCGCGCGACGACCAGTGCGTCGAGCGGATCGCCGTCGGGCGACAGGGTGTGCGGCACGAAGCCGTAATTAGCCGGATAGCGCATCGGCGTGTGCAGGATGCGATCGACGAACAGCGCGCCCGACTTCTTGTCGAACTCGTATTTCACCGGCTCGCCGCCGACGGGCACTTCGATGATGACGTTCAGGCTGTTGGGGGGATCGTCGCCGATGGAGATCAAGTCGATGTTCATTGGGATCCTTTGCGTGGCTGAACGGCCCCGCCACGCCGCCCCCGCAAGGGGCCGGCGCGCCGCTGCCGCTGCCCCGATCAGCGGGGCGTCAAGAGCTTATCCAGGCCACCCTCTCCGGTGCCGATCTTCTCGAGGCGCGGATAGCGCAGGCCGCCGTGATAGTCGATGCTGACTGGCGCGATCCGGTCATTCGCCTTCACCAGCAGCACGATCGGCTCCTTGCCCGTCTTCGCGGCGGTAACCGCGTCCTTGATCGCCTGGGCGGACCAGGCATTGCCGTTGACCGCGACGATCGTATCGCTCAGCGTCAGCCCCGCCTTGAACGCCGGACTGTCCCAGATCACGCCGGTGACGACGCCCTCGTTGCTGAGCGCGACGCCGAGCCCATAGCTGAGGTCAGTGCGCTTCGCGGTGGTCTCGGACTGCTTGAACGACGGTGTCGGCTCGTCGGTGTAGATCAGCTTGTAGCCATTGGCGGCGAAGCCCTGGATCGGCGCGGGCGCGCCCGTCTCGGTGATGCGCTGCTTCAGGAAACCGGCCCAATCATAGGGCTGGATGCCGTTCAGCGTCGCCGCGACATCGTCGAACGTATAGGTCACCTGGCCCCAGTCGCCGTCGCGGCCGCGGAAGAAGCTGCCGGCGAAATCGTCGATCGATTTGGTCCCGCCCGAAAGCTTGCGCAGGATCGAATCGACCTCCATCCAGATCAGCAGGCCTTCATTGTAATAATCCTCGGATCGCTGGTTGCTCAGCCAGCCCTTGGGCCGCCGCTGAGAGATGACCGGATCGTTGGTGGTATCGACCATCGCGCGCCACTCGCGCGCCGGGCGGTTGTCGAGCGAGGCCAGGATCGAGGCGTACATGTCGAGCGTGTCCTGCTTCGACACCAGGCCGGACCGCGCCTGCAGCACATAGCCCCAGAACTGAGTCTGGCCTTCATAGACCCACAAGAGCGAGCCACGCATCGGCGTGCGGTAATCGGGCGTCCACAGATCGGCGCCGCGGCGATACTTGCCGTCCCAGCTATGGGTATATTCGTGCGGCAGCAGGTTGCGCGATCCCGGGCCGTCCTTCCATTTCAGGAAATAGCCGAGCTTCACCCCGTCTTCGGAACTGCGATGATGCTCCAGCCCGATGCCGCCCATCTGGTCCGACAGGGATAGCAGGAATTCGTAGGTGTCATATTGCTGGCTGCCGAACAGCTTCACGGATTGCTCTACCAGGCGCTTGTGCGCGTCGATCTGCTCGGGCGTCGCGGCGAGCTCGGCCGCATTGTCGGCATAGACGTTCAGGTTGACCCGCGGGCTCAGCGCCCATTGCCTGTAATAGCGCCCGGCGAGCACGGGCGAATCGACCAGCACTTCGTAATTGGTCGGCTCATAGCTGTAGGTCGATCCCACCGCCTTGGACGGCAGGCCCGACGAGGCGTGCCAGCCATCGGGATATTTCACCGTTGCCTTCACCGGGATCTGCCGGGTGAAATAACCGGCCGGATACAGGCTCATCGAATTGAACTGCAGCCGCAGCATGTCGGGCGAGACGACGATCGAGCCCTGGTCGCTTGCGGTGGCGGAGGCGAATTGCAGGTCGATGTCGAGCGTCTTCACGCCCGCCGGCACGTCGATATGATAGGCGAAGACATCGACTGGATCGCGCGTCCAATGGATGATCTTGCCGTTGCCGCGGATGTACAGGTCGACGACCTTGTCGAGCTCGCCGCGCGGCGAATGCGCACCGGGCAGCCATTTCGGGAAGAGCAGGACCATGTGGCCCGATTTGGCGACCGGGATGGTCTCCTTCGTCGTGAAGATGCCGCGCTTCGTGTCGGTCGCGTCGATCTCCAGCGTGATCGTGCCGGGATAGGGAATGTCGCGCGCGTCGGGGATGGTGTTCACATAGGGCACCGGCTGCGGCTTCGAATTCTCGGCCAGGGCGGGCGCGGCGACGGTAACGAGCAGGGATGCGACAAGCGCGGTACGAAACATCAAGGGGAGACTTTCGGGGAAAGACAAGATGCCCCGGCTTACCGGGTCGGAGCGCCGCGAGTCCAGCGCCGGGCCATCCTGCTGGGCAAGGGCGCGATTTTATGCCGAAGCGTGACGTAAAGGCGACATTTCGAGCGTGCGACCGGCCCTGCAATTCGTTACCCGGACGTGTTCGAGATTCCATGCCGCAACGCCACGGTGGATTGGGTCTTCACACTCAGTCTGTGTTCAAGGCTGCGATCGACCTTATTCGAGCAGAATTCCCCACTGCCCCGAGTCGTTCAGCCGACGAACGCCCGCTCGATCACGAACTGCCCCGGCCGCGCGACGCCGCCTTCGGTGAAGCCGGAGGCTTCGAGCGTCGCGGCGAGCTCGCGGATCATCGCGTTGCTGCCGCACAGCATCGCGCGGTCGGTCGCCGGGTCGAGGTGGCGGGCGCCCGTCACCGGCGGGTGGAACAGCGCGCCCTTGTCGATCAGCGCGCCGATGCGGTCGCTGGTGCGGAACGGCTCGCGCGTGACGGTCGGGACATAGGTGAACTGGAGCAGCGCCTGATCGCAGACCAGCGGATCGCCGGCGAGCTGCGCGGTGAGGTCCGCGCAATAGGCCAGGTCGCTGACGGTGCGCACGCTGTGCACCAGGATGATCTGCGCGAACCGGTCATAGATGTCGGGATCGCGGATGATGCTGAGGAACGGCGCGAGGCCGGTGCCGGTGGCGAACAGGAACAGCCGGCTGCCGGGCAGCAGCGCATCGGCAACCAGCGTGCCGGTCGGCTTGCGGCCGAGATAGAGCTGGTCGCCGGCACGGATCGTCTGCAGCCGGGACGTCAGCGGACCGTTCGGCACCTTGATCGACAGGAATTCCAGCTGGTCGTCCCAGGCCGGGCTGGCGATCGAATAGGCGCGGAGCAGCGGCCGTCCCTCGACCGGCAGGCCGATCATCACGAACTCGCCCGATCGGAAGCGGAAGCTCGCCGGCCGTTCGATCGCGAAGCTGAACAGATGCGCGTTCCAGTGGCGGACCCAGCGCACCGCCGCGGTGGAGAAGCTGGAATGCGGCGGAAGCACGGCCGGGGCGGGGTGATGCTGAGTCATGGCGTTCACCCTTTCGCCGCGTCCGGGATGTCCCACGCGGCCGGTACGTGCGCCAGCGTGGCGGCGACACGGTCGACCGCGGTCACCAGCATCGAGACCGCGGAGGGCTGGGCGAGCTGCGTGGCTATCCGGCGGAGCTGCCCATCCGTTTCCGCCAGGCCGCCCGCGAACAGCGCGAGCAGGATCGCCTCGTCGTCGCCGACCCGGCCGCAGGTCACCGGGCCGAAATGGAGCGGGCCCTGTCCGTCATTGTTGAGCACCATCATCGCGGTGTTGAAGTCGGGCAGCAGGCCCTGGATGCGCCATCCGGCAAAGGCAGGCCCCAGGGTCGAGCAGGGGCAGCGCCCGCTGCCGATCGCCGCCACCCAGCTGCGCATCGACCAGATCAGCAGCCGGTCGACGGGATCGAGCCCGGCCACGGGCCGATCGAGAAAACGGTACATGCATCGGCCCTTGCGCTACGGGGCATCCGCGCCCACGTGAGAATCATTCGCAATAAGTCGATAGGACCTGGCGCATGCTGGCGTCAACAATTATTGCGACTAAATCGCATTAGCGTGGTTTGCTGCGGTGTGCGTTCAGGCCAGCCCATGCAACACATAGCGCGTGCCCGGCGCGTCGGCTTCATAGCTGCCGGTTGCGCCCAGGCTCTGCGCCATCAGCTCGATCAGGCGCCGTCCCATGCCGGTCCCGTGCACCCGGCCGTCAGCAGGCAGGCCTGCGCCGCGATCCTCGACGACCAGCCGGTAGCTGCCGTCCGAGCCAGTCGAGAGCGTGATCGAAACGCCGCCCGGCTCCTGCTCGGCGTAAGCATATTTGCAGGCGTTGCTGGCGAGTTCGCTGACGATCACGCCGATCGAGATGGCGCGGTCGACCGGCACCCGCAAGGTCGCCGCCTCGACCCGTATCGGGCGATCGACCGTATCGGTGGAATAGCTGTCGTGCAGCTGCCCGGCGAGGTCGGTGAGATAGGCGGCGAGATCGATGTCGGCCGCGCCAAGCGAGCGGTAGAGCCGGCTGTGCACCTGCGCCACTGCGTCGATCCGGCGCTGGGTAGCCTGCAGCGCCTCGCGCGCCGCCGGATCGGCGATCGTGCGCGCCTCGAGCGAGACCATCGCGGCGACGAGCTGCAGGCTGTTGGCGACCCGGTGGTTCATCTCACCGAGCATCGCCTCGAGGCGGATGTTGGACGCGATCACGGCCGGATCGGGAAAGGGCTTTGCGGTCATGGTGTGTCGCTGCATCATCGATCCGGTCCCCCACTGGCAGCGGTCCGTGAAAGGACACGCCGCCGATGAGGATGACCATGCGGCGACGGCGCGATGGGAGCCACTATACACTGGTATGGCGCGGCCGGTCCGATCGCATGGGTACCCCGCGACCGGTTTGTCGGGGTCTGGCGGGGCTAGTCGCGCGCCCGGCGCAACACGCCCTCGACTAGGTCGAGCAGGATGTCGGGATCGACCGGCTTGGCCAGGAAGGCCAGCGCGCCGGCATCGATCGCGCGCTGCTGGGCGGCGGGATCGGGGAAACCGGTGACGACGATGACGGGAACGGCCAGGCCGCGCCGCCGCAGCTCGAGCTGCAGGCCGAGCCCGTCAAGGCCAGGCATGTGCAGGTCGGTGACGATGCAGTCGATCCGCGGACACAGCGGCGATGCAAGGAGGGCCTCTGCCGAGGCGAAGCTGCACGCCTCGATCCCGGCAGAGCGCATCAGGCTTTCAACGCTGCCCCGCACGTCCGCATCATCGTCGACGATCGCGATGATCGCCGCCGTCCGCCAAGAGTCACTGCCGTTCACCACGCAGAGCTGCGCCCTCCGCCGTCCCGATCCAATCATACACAGGTTTGGCTGGACGCCGCCGGACCGCCCGGCAGGGTGAAGGATACGCTCGCGCCATGGTCCGGATTGTTGCGTGCGGCGATCGTGCCGCCCTGCGCCTCTATGATCGATCGGCAGATCGACAGGCCCATGCCCATGCCGTCGGCCTTGGTGGTGAAGAAGGGATCGAACAGCCGTTCGGCGGCGACATCGCTGAAACCGTTGCCGCGATCGCTGACGCAAACCGATATCATTGCTTCGCCGTCGGGCAGCACCGTGATCGCGATCTCGCGCGGCCGGCCGGCGACCTCGCGCATCGCCTGGATCGCGTTCATCAGCAGGTTCATCACCACCTGCTGCACCTGCACCCGGTCGCCCAGAACGGGGTCGACCGCCGCGATCTCGGACCGGATCGTCACATGGCTGGCGCGCGCTTCGCGCTGGATCAGGAACACTGCCTCCTCGACCATCGTGGCGACGTCATAGGCCGCCGATTCTGCCGCGGTCTTGCGTACCAGCGCGCGGATGCGGGAAATGATCTCGGCGGCGCGCGTGCCGTTGGAAACGATATGATCGAGCGAGTGCGTGATCTCGGCGACGTCGGGCACTTCGCGCGCCAGCCAGCGCTTGCCCGATTTCGCATAGTTGACGATCGCCGCGAGCGGCTGGTTCACCTCATGCGCGATCGACGCGGTGAGCTGGCCGAGCATCGTCACGCGGGTGGCGTGCGCCAGCTCGCTCAGCGTCTCGTCGAGCCTGGCCCGGGCGCGGTTGCGTTCGGTCACGTCGAGCGCGGTGATCAGCAGCCGCTTCCAGCCATCGTCCTCGGGCGGCAGCGTCACGCGCAGCACCACTTCGATCAGGTCGCCGCTGAAGCTCAGGAACTGTGCATCGGTCTCGACCATGCCGGCGCCGTTGGCGAGCGACGACACGACATGCAGCATGCCGTGTTCGGAGATGGGAGTAAGGCGCGAGACGAAATTGCCGCCGACCAGATCCTCCGGGCCGTTCAGCCCGAACAGCTTCACGGCCGCCTCATTGACCGCGCTGATCGTTACTGCCGCGGTGGCCGAGCGGACCAGATCGGGGTGCGCCGATAGATAGCCGGGCAGGTCGTCGCCGGCGAACGCACGGGCCTCGTCGATCATCCTGCGCGGCTCGGACCAGTCGGATTCCCAGATGGCGAATCCGGCAGCATGGAAGATCGTGCTGTAGCGCGCCTCGGAACGGCGCCGCTCGGCATCGGCGCGGCGCCGCTCGGTGAGATCGGCGCTGGTCTCGATGATCCCGACACGCCGGCGATCTGGATCGAACCGGGCGAGCCAGCGGCTGGCGAGCACGATCCGGGTGCCGTCGCGGCGGACGCGGGTCAGTTCCCCCGACCATTGGCCGGTGGCGGCAAGCGCGTTTGCGACATCGTCCGGCAATTCGGTCCGCAACAGCGCCTGGCAGGACTGGCCGACCGCTTCGGCGCGGGTCCAGCCGTACAATTCCCGGGCGCCGTCGTTCCAGAAGCGGATGATGTCGGCCGCGTCGCGGATGATGACCGTGTCATGGCTCAGTTCGAGCATGCGCGCCTGTTCGGTCAGGGTGGTCTGGGCGAGGCGGTTGCGGAGCGACAACAGGGTGGTGATCGCAATCGCCACCAGGCTGACCCCAAACCGCGCATAGGCGCTGTCGACCGGATCCCCGCGATGGCTGTCGATAAAGGCGACGGTAGCCAGCACGGCACACAGCAGGCCGGTCCACAGTACCGAACGGCGGCCGCCCGATCCGGCGACCAGCAGGATGACGGTGATGTACAGCACCGCGATCGCGCCCTGGAGCGGGCTGAGGATATCGGCGCAGAAGATCAGCAGCGCGATGATCGCCGCAAGCGCAAGGCGCGCGCGCGTGCCGGGACGCAGCAATACAGTACTGGGTGGGGCGTCTACCACCACCGGGTCAGTCATCGCTGGCCCGCCATGGTTGCGCTGCACTGTGTCGGGCCTCCTGCAAAGATATCGAGTCCGCGATATCAAGGTGTTGCAATCATATCCATTGGCCCGATAGCAAGGACCCCAGGGATTGGCCAAGGGACTCGGCGGACGAGTGGCCAGGAGAGTGCGACATGAGCGACGATTCAGCCGCGCTTATATGCGTGATCGATGACGATGTGGAGATGCGCGGCTCGCTCGACAGCCTGTTGCGGTCGGCCGGCCTGCGGGTGCTCACCTTTGAATCGCCGGAAGACTATCTTGCCTGCGAGGAAAGCGAGCAGGCGGCCTGCCTGATCCTCGACATCCAGCTGAAGGAGGCAAGCGGCCTGGATTTCCAGCAGCAGCTGCTCGACGGCGAGGTGAGGGTGCCCGTCATCCTGATGACCGGGCACGGTGATATCCCGATGACCGTTCGGGGTATGAAGGCCGGCGCGGTCACCTTCCTGAGCAAGCCGTTCGACGAGGATGCGATGCTGGCGGCGATCGGGGAAGCGGTCGCGCTCGATCGCGATCGGCGCGCCGCCGACGGCCAGGCCGATGGCCTGCGCGCGTTCTACCAGACGCTCACCCCGCGCGAGCGTGAGGTGATGGCGCTGGTCACCGCCGGGCTGATGAACAAGCAGGTCGCGGCCCGGCTTGATCTGAGCGAGATCACGGTGAAGATCCACCGCGGCAACCTGATGCGCAAGATGCAGGCGCAGTCGCTCGCCGATCTGGTGCGGATGGCCGAGCTGCTTGGCGCGCGCGAGACGGGCGCGGCCCGGTTCGGCGCAGCGCGCTAGCGGGCGCTTTTTGAGCGCAAGGCGCGGGGTGTAGCGTCTTTCGGCAAGAGGCATGGATCTCCCGGCAAGATTGGGAGCAACTAGCATGACCAGTTTCTACAAGCGGATAGATTCGCCCGTTGGACACTTGACTCTCGTCGCCGGCGAGGCCGGGCTGAGGGCGATCCTGTGGGAGAATGACGATCCGCGCCGCGTCCCGCTCGGACCGCTCGTCGAGCAGCCCGACAATCCCTGTCTCGTCGAGACCGAGCGGCAGCTCTCCGCCTATTTCGCCGGCACGTTGACGGCCTTTGCCGTGCCGCTCGATTTCGCGGGCACCGATTTCCAGAAGAGCGTGTGGGGTGCGCTGCTGACGATCCCGTTCGGCGAGACGCGCAGCTATGCCGAGATCGCGCGGCAGATCGGCCGGCCGAGCGCCGTGCGCGCCGTCGGTGCGGCGAACGGGCGGAATCCGATCTCGATCATCGCGCCGTGCCACCGGGTGATCGGAGCCAATGGGGCGCTGACCGGCTTTGCCGGCGGGCTTGCCGCAAAGGAGCGGCTGCTCCGGCTGGAAGGCCGCGCTGCGTGACCATGGCTTCCGTTGAATGGGACGCGGTGCAGGCTGATCTCGACGAACAGGGCTGGGCGGTGCTGCCTGGCCTGCTCGGTGCCGGCGATTGCGATGCGATGACCGCGTGTTACGGGCCCGGCCCTGCATTCCGCAGCCATGTGGTGATGGCGCGGCACGGTTTCGGGCAGGGGGAGTATCGCTACTTCGCCTATCCGCTCCCGCCTCTTGTCGAAACGCTACGCACGGCGCTGTATCCGCACCTCGCGCCGATCGCCAATCGCTGGCACGAGCGGATGGGGATCGGCGTGTCCTTTCCCCAGGACCATGCCGCGTTCCTCGATCGCTGCCACGCTGCAGGCCAGACCCGGCCGACACCGCTGCTGCTGCGCTACGGCGCGGGCGACTATAATTGTCTCCATCAGGATCTGTACGGCGAGCATGTCTTTCCGCTGCAGGTGGCGATCCTGTTGTCCGAACCGGGCAAGGATTTTACCGGCGGGGAGTTCGTGCTGACCGAGCAGCGCCCGCGGATGCAGTCCCGCGCTGAAGTCGTGCGGCTCGGCAAGGGTGACGCAGTGGTCTTCGCCGTGAACCAGCGCCCGCACCGCGGCGTGCGCGGCGATTATCGCGTGGCGCTGCGGCACGGCGTCAGCAAGGTCCGGTCTGGCCACCGCCACACGCTCGGGATCATCTTCCATGACGCGCGGTAGCAACTTGCCCGGGCTGGCGTCTGCGCTCCCGCCGCGCTAGGGTTTGCGGAGCATATATCATATAGCAAAGCGAGTACCGGAGATGATGAGTGTGTATCGGGCGGCCGCGATAGGCGTAGCGTTGGTTCTCGGCGGCGGCACCATGGCGATGCCGGCCCAGGCGCAGGACTGCCGCTCGATCGCTGACCCGAGCCTCCGGCTCGCCTGCTATGACCGACAACAGGGCGGGCCGTCCTCCGCTCCGGCGCCCGTTGCGGTGGAAGCGCCCCGTGCCGAGCCCAACAGGACTGCTCTGCCCGAGGCACCGGCGCCCAAGGCGCCCGAAACGAAGTCCGGGTTCAGCAGCACGATCACCGGTATCGCGCCGCTGAGCTTCGGCCTTTACGAGCTCCGTTTGGCTGACGGCAGCGTGTGGAGCACCACTACGAGCAGCGGCCGGCGGCCGGTCGTGGGCGATGCCGTCACATATCGCCGCAGCATGCTCGGCGCGCATTATTTCGACATCAAGGGCCAGCGCTCGGTCACGGTACGCCGCGAGCGCTGAGCGCTCGCTGGCCGGCGATCAGCCGCCGAGCACGTTGATCGAGAAAGCCAGCACGCCGATGTTGAACACGAACGCGGCGAGGCAATGGCCGGTTGAGATGCGGCGAATGCGCCAGGACGTGATCTCGACGTCCGAAGTCTGGAAGGTCATGCCCAGCGTGAAGCTGAAATAGACGAAATCCCAGTAATCGGGCTCGTCACAGCCGGGGATGGTGATGCCGCCGCTGTCCCCGCCCTTGCCGTCAGCCGAATAATAAAGGTGTGCGTAGTGCAGCGCATAGACGCTGTTGGAGAACAGCCAGGCGAGCACCAGGGTCAGGACGAGCAGGGCCGTGGTCAGCGGGTCGCCCTTGCCGCTCGCCATCTCGCTTGCAACCGATACGAGGACCACCAGTGATACGACGGCGGTAAGAGCGAGCAAGAGCGCGCGATTGGCGTCATTATCCTTGGCGAAGCGGCGCATGTCGCTGGCCTTGCTGCGCAGCAACGGCGTGAGAAGGATGAGGAACAGCGCGCTGGCGATATCGAACGCGGCCATGGTGCCGAGACCGCGGCCCAGTGAGGGGATGAGAATCGCCAGGCCGCCCGCGAATATCACGACAAAGGCCACGAACCGCGCCGGCGCGATCTTGTTGCCGAGTTGCATGGCCATCATCCCTTGCACGATCACGCTGGTTCGGACCGCAACATCCTAAGGCTAGCGCTTGCCGCCGCCCTCGCATAGATAGCGCGCCTTCATGGCCCGTATTGAAACCCCCAAGCGCATCCGCGGCACACAGGACATCTTCGGCGACGAGCAGCGCCGCTTCGCCCGCGTGCTCGCTGCATTCGATCATGTCCGGCGGCTCTATGGCTTCCAGCGCGTCGAGATCCCCGTGTTCGAGGCGACCGCGGTGTTCGCACGCTCGCTCGGCGAGACGACCGACGTGGTGTCGAAGGAGATGTACAGCTTCGAGGATCGCGGCGGGGATTCGCTGACGCTGCGGCCCGAATTCACCGCCGGCATCGCCCGCGCCTATCTGACCGAGGGGTGGCAGCAATATGCGCCGCTCAAGCTCGCCACCGCCGGCCCGGTATTCCGCTACGAGCGGCCGCAAAAGGGACGTTTCCGCCAGTTCCACCAGATCGACGCCGAGGTGATCGGCGCCGCCGAGCCTGCGGCTGATGTCGAGCTGCTGGTGCTCGCCGATCAGCTGTTGCGTGAGTTGGGCATTGCCGATGGCGTGACGTTGCAGCTCAACACGTTGGGCGACGGAGAAACGCGTGACGCCTGGCGCGAAGCGCTGATCGCGCATTTTAGCCGGCATCAGGGAGATTTGTCGGCGGAGAGTCAGGATCGTTTAACCCGCAATCCGCTACGTATCCTCGACAGCAAGGATCCGAAGGACCGACCGATCGCCGACGCCGCCCCCGATATCGACGCCTATCTGACGAGCGAGGCCGGCGCATTCTTCGAAAGCGTGACCCGCGGGCTCGACTCGGCGGGCGTGGCCTGGACGCGCAATGCGCGGCTGGTGCGCGGGCTCGATTATTACCGGCACACCGCGTTCGAGTTCGTGACCGACCGGCTCGGCGCGCAGGGCACGGTGCTGGCCGGTGGGCGCTATGACGGGCTGATCGGGGCGCTCGGCGGCAACGAGACGCCCGGCGTCGGCTGGGCAGCGGGCGTCGAGCGACTCGGCATGCTGCTCGACGAACCGGCGGCTGAAAGCATCGATGCGGTCATCGTGCCCATGGGCGAAGCGGCCGAGGCGCGCGGCACCGCGATCCTCGCCGATCTGCGCCGCGCCGGGATCGCGGCGGACATGGCCTATCGCGGCAATATGAAGCGGCGCCTGGCCAAGGCCGACGCGCAGGGCGCGCGCTTCGCGATCATCATCGGCGACAATGAACTCGCCAAGGGTGTCGCTTCGGTAAAGGCGCTCGGGCCCGGCACGCAGAGCGAGGTGGCGCTCGGTGACCTGATCGGGATATTGCAGACGGAATGAGCAGTATCTCGGGGGAGAGGATCGCGCAGATCGAGGCGCGGCGGGACGAGTTGCAGGCGCTGATGGCGACTGGCGACCTGCCGTCCGATCGCTTCGTTGCCGTCTCCAAGGAATATGCCGAGCTCGAGCCGGTCGCGCGGGCGGCGGGCGAGGTTCGGCGACTGCGCGCCGAGCTGAACGTGCTTGGCGTGATGGAGGGTGAGGCCGATCCCGAAATCCGCGCGATGGCGCGCGAGGAGATCGATTCGATCCGCGAAACCCTGCCGGACGCCGAACGGGCGCTGGCGCTGTCCCTGCTGCCGCGCGACGCGGCCGACGAACGCGCCGCGATGCTAGAGATCCGCGCCGGGACTGGCGGCGACGAAGCCGCGCTGTTCGCCGGCGATCTGTTCCGCATGTACCAGCGCTATGCCGAATCGCAGGGGTGGAAGGTCGAGCTGATCTCCGCCTCGTCGTCCGAATCGGGCGGCTTCAAGGAAGCGATCGCTTCGGTCGAGGGCAAGGGCGTGTTCGCCAAGCTGAAGTTTGAAAGCGGCGTCCACCGCGTCCAGCGCGTACCCGTCACCGAAGCCGGCGGGCGCATCCACACCTCGGCCGCGACCGTGGCGGTGCTGCCCGAGGCGGAGGAGGTCGACGTCAAGATCGACGACAAGGATCTCCGCATCGACATCTACCGTTCGTCCGGGCCGGGCGGGCAATCCGTCAACACGACCGATTCGGCGGTGCGCATCGTCCATATCCCGACCGGGCTGGTGGTGATCCAGCAGGACGAAAAGTCGCAGCACAAGAACAAGGCCAAGGCGATGAAGGTGCTGCGCACCCGCCTGTACGAGCTGGAACGCGACCGGCTCCACACCGAGCGCGCCGGCGCGCGGAAATCCATGGTTGGATCGGGCGATCGCTCGGAGCGGATCAGGACCTATAATTTCCCGCAGGGGCGGGTGACCGATCACCGCATCAACCTGACGCTGCACCGGCTGCCAGAAATCCTTCAGGGTGAACTCGGCGAGCTGATCGGCGCGCTGATCGCGGAGGACGAGGCCGAAAGGCTGGCGAGCCTCGATGGCTGATTTCTACCCTCCCTCAAACGGGAGGGGAGTAAGAAGAGCGCTCGCCGAAGCTGCAACGGCTTTTGCCGAGGTCTCGCAAACCCCCCGCCTCGACGCCGAGCTCCTCATGGCGCACGCGCTCGGCACCACGCGCGAATCCCTGCTCCTGCGCCACCTCGACGATCCGACGCCGGCGATCTTCGCCCCGCTCGTCGCCCGCCGCCTGAACCATGAGCCGATCGCCTATATCACCGGCATTCGTGCCTTCTGGACGATCGAGCTGCAGGTCGGCCCCGGCGCGCTCGTGCCGCGCGCAGATAGTGAAACGCTGATCGAGGCGGCGGTCGAGCATTTCGGCGCTCGTGCGCCGGCGACGATCCTCGATCTGGGAACCGGGCCGGGCACCTTGCTGCTCGCGGCGCTGGATCAATGGCCTGGCGCGACCGGGCTGGGTGTGGACGCGTCGGAGCGCGCTCTCGACATGGCCAGGGCCAATGCCGAACGCCTTGCCATGGCCTGGCGGGCCCGCTTCAGATCCGGCGACTGGGCTGACGGGATCGACGAGCAGTTCGACCTCATCCTCGCCAACCCGCCTTATATCGGTACGGATGAGACCTTGCCGGCCGAAGTGCGCGAGCATGAACCCGCCGCGGCGCTGTTCGCCGGCCCCGATGGCCTCGACGATTATCGCCGCATCGTCCCCGAGCTTCCGCGCCTGATCGCCCCGGGCGGCGCGGCGATCCTCGAGATTGGCTCCACTCAGGCCGAAGCCGTTACTGCGTTGCTCACCGCGCAAGGTTTGTCGGTCGCGCTGCGCTATGACCTGGGCGGTAATCCCCGCGCGCTCGTCGCCACTTGAACCGTGCACAGTTCGTAACAATATTCTTCTTGGAGATTGGCCCGCCAGCAGCTATTGAGCGGGACAGGGGCACGCGTTTTCATCATAACCGGTTGAAAACGGGCTGTTGCCCGCCTCCTTCGTCATGAAGTCGCTGCCGTCCGGCGACCGTGGCAGGTGCGTTTTGCCGATGATCGGCGATCACGCGCCGAGGAGCATGCATCCACATTTCTGGAGCACGACCGGGTTGGTTACGAACGACAGGACAACAACACTTGATCAATAATCGTCAGGCCGGCCGCCGTCGCGGCCGCGGCGGGCAGCAACAGCGCCCGCAAGGTAATTCGGGCCGCCAGGATAATGGCAACCGTATCGACAACCGTGCGCGCGGCAACGCCGCCCAGCTGCTCGAGAAATACAAGACTCTCGCCCGCGACGCACAGATGCAGGGCGATCGGGTCAACACCGAATATTATCTGCAGTTCGCGGATCATTATTTCCGCGTGCTGGCCGAGACGCGCTCGCGCTTCGAGGAGAATCGTCGCCAGAATGGCGGCGCTGCCTATGAAGAGGATGAGCAGGAATATGACGAGGACGGCGAGCCGATCGCCCGTGATCCTCGCCAGGCCGGCAACACCCAGGACCGCTCCAATGAGGGGCAGGATCGCGGGTCGAACCAGGGCTATCGCCAGAATGAGGGCCAGAACGGCACTCAGCAGGGCGGCCAGTATGACGATGAGCGTCCGCGCTCGCGCAACGGCAACAGCAATGGGAACGGCAACGCTTATGGCGAAGCCGGCAATGGCCGCGCGGCGCGCGACGATCGCGGTGACCGCAACGGCAATGATCGCGGCAGTGACCGGGCAGAGCGCAACGGCAATCGTAGCGAGAATCGCGGCAATCGAGCCGCGCCGGCCCAGGACGACGAAGTGCGTCAGGAGCCGGTCCGCCAGGAAGAGCCGCGCCAGGAAGCTCCCCGCCAGGAAGTTGCACCTGAACCGGTCGAGCGCCCGCGTCGTGGTCGTCCGCGCCGCGAAGTGAAGGAGGAGGCACCTGCCGCCTTCGAAGCGGATCGTCTGCCCCCGTCGCTCAGCATCTCGGCGATCGTCGCGCCCGACGAGCCCGAGGAAAAGCCGCGCAAGCGGCGCGGCCGTCCGCCGGCGAGCGAGACGACCCCGGTCAGCTGACCGTATCTGGGTATCAGAAATAGAAGGCCGGATCCGCGCTCGCGGGTCCGGCCTTTTTCTTGTCCACGCGCTTTACCGCGGGATGCCGTTCAGCGCCGGGGCGTGTCGGTCTCGTCGTCGCGGACGTCGACCGATTCGTCATGGCCGGAACCGGAACTCAGGAACACCAGGCCCATCAGCGCCGAGGCCATCAGCACGGATCCGCCGATGCCGCCGATCGTGGCCAGGATCGCGACCCAGGACAGCGGACCATAGAAATGGTCGAGCCCCAGCACCGCGACGATCCCGCAGAGCAGGGAACACAAGGTCATCCATCCAAGCAGCCGGCGATAGCGGCGCCAGGCGAAAGCCGCATATTCGGGGTCATCCAGTCCGGTCGGGCGCTCGCTCATGCTTCCCATTGGGCTCCAAACGTGGAATCCTCAAGCGCCTCGGGGACTCGGCGAGACGGGTCGCGCATGAGGAGCAAGACGATGACGATAGCAGCGATCCTGGCCGGCAAGGGACGCGACGTGATCTCGGTCACCGCGCATCAGAGCCTAGGTGAGGCGGCGGCGTTGCTCGCCGAGCGCCGGATCGGCGCCGTGCCCGTGATGGACGGCACCCAGGTGATCGGCATTTTTTCGGAGCGGGATGTGATCCATGCGCTGAGCAGCCACGGCGCGGCGGCGCTCGATCGCACGGTCGGCGACGTGATGACGGCGCCGGCAATCACTGTCGGCCCGGCCGAGGCCGTGATCGGCGCGTTGTCGCTGATGACCCGGCGGCGCATCCGCCATCTGCCCGTGGTGGAAGACGGGCGGGTGATCGGATTGGTGTCGATCGGCGATCTCGTCAAATATCGCATCGATCGGATCGAGGCCGATGCCGAGGCGATGCGTAGCTATATCCAGTCCGCATAAGATGGCCCCGGCGTAGGCCGGGTAATCGCGATCCAGATTGCGAAGGTGATGCGCAACGCCGCGTCACTTGGCCGAGAGCGCAGCTGCGCATCTCGCATTGGCCGCGATCGAACCGAAGACGAATCGCGCGGAGCTTTGGGACGGGGAATGCGCGGGAGCGAAGAACGGTTGCCGAAATCCGCGATGGGTGCTCCCGGGCTCGGCCTCGAGCTCGCCACCGGCGTGATTCGAGGCCCAATTGGCCGATTCGATCGTGATTCGCCGGCGTAACGAGGCCCTACAATGTCGAAAAATGGCTGAATTCTGCGGTTTGTGACAGCCATTGTAAGAAAATTGCAAAAAGGCGTTGACGGTCCAAAAGCCCTAACCTAAATGAGCTCCACCGCAGCGATGGACCACACGGTTCGCCTCTACGGTCACCAGAAACCAGGCGCCAGACCGCCCCACTAAAAAGGGGTGTGGTAAGGCGTCGGGCTTTTGCGCTCTTTGACATTGTTGGTTAAGATGAAGGGACATGTGGGCGGCGGCCCCGGGTCTGGCATTCAAGGTGTCAGTAGCTCGGTTAAATTAGGTCGTTACTCGCAAGTCCTTCACGTAT
>NZ_JAXOJO010000008.1:0-154972 GCF_036663735.1 Parasphingomonas zepuensis
GAGGGGCTTAAGCAGGTCACATCGCGGCGAGCAGGGTCGCGATCGGGATGAAGGCGAAGGCGACCGAGCTGTCCGCCACGCCGTACGGCACGAACAGCTTGTCGCCGTGGCGGATCGCGCCGCAGCTATAGACGACGTTGGGCACATAGCCCTCGCGGTCTTCATGCGCCGCGGCCAGGATCGGCTCGCGCGTGCGCCCCAGCACCCTGGAGGGATCGTCCTTGTCGAGCAGCACCGCACCGATCGAATATTTGCGCATCGCGCCGACGCCGTGCGTCAGCATCAGCCAGCCTTCGTCCAGCTCGATCGGCGGGCCGCAATTGCCGATCTGCACCAGTTCCCAGGGGAAATGCGGGGTGAGCAGCTTCTCGCCCTCTTCCCAGTGGGTCAGCGTGTCGGATTTGAGCAGGAACAGGTTTTCCCCGTCTTGCCGGCCCATCATCATATACTGGCCACCGATCTTGCGCGGGAACAGCGCCATGCCCTTGTTGCGCGAGGCAGGGCCGGTCATCGGCACGAGATCGAACGCGCGGAAATCCCGGGTGCGCAGCAGCTCGGACTGAATCGCCGAGCCGTTATAGGCGGTATAGGTGCCGAGCCATTCGTCAGAGCCGTCGTCATGGGTGAATTTGACGAGCCGGAGATCCTCCAGTCCCTTCGACTGGGCTGCGGTGATCGGAAAGATCACCGTGCCCGACAAAGTCGAATCGCGGTGACGATAGACGGTGATCGGCCCCTCGGGCAGTTCCTCCTCGTCCTGCCCTACCGCGTCGGTCGCGGTGGCGAAGGGTGGTTCGGGCGCCAGCTTGAGTTCGTTGTTCGCGGTGATGATGCCCTCGCGGAAGGCGACCGAGGAGATATGCCCCTCCCCCACCGCGCGCAGCGACATCAGGATGCGCAGCGATCCCGGCGGCATGCCGCTCTGATCGAAATGCGGCACCGCGCTTGGATTCATCAGCGCGGCGGCGGCATAGCTGTATTCGTGGCAGAAATAGGCGCCGATCAGCTGGCGCTTCTCGTCGCCGATCTCGCTACCGTCGAGCCCGAGCATTTCCTCGATCTCGTCATAGCGGGTCATGAACACGCGGCGCGTCTGCCAGTGGCGCGCCTCGAAATCCTTGAGCACAATTTCGAGCTCGGCGCGGGTAGCAGCGGTGTCGAGTTCCATCACCTCGCGCACCAGCCGCTCGGTCCGGCTGCCGCCATTGCCGGCCCAGGCGAGATGAAAGGGACGGACAACCACACGTGAGGGATCGGCATGCAGCCGCAGCGCGTGGTGGAACAGTTCGATCACTTATGGGCCTCGCGGTATGACGTCTTGGCGACGTCGCGAGCGAGGCTACGCGACGGCGCGGTCCGGTCCTGCCACGCTTTCGACCCGCTTTGAAAGCCCCGAAATCGCGCAAGACGCCAATTGCAGTGCCAGAATCGACTCGGCGCCCTGGTTGCGATTGAGCCCGGTCGGCATCAGGCCGTCGAAACAGCCGCCGTCCTGCGCGGTCGCCAGCGGCAGATCGAGGTCGTTCTGGCCGAGATACCAGCGATAGGCGCGCGTCGCCTCTTCGACCCAGCGCGCATCGCCGGTGGCCCTGAACGCGGCCGAACAGGCATCGATCGTGGCCTGCGCCTCGAGCGGCTGCTGATCGAACGGTAGCGGCTCCTCATAAGCGCGCCCGAAGCTCTCCGTGCCGATGGCGCGGAAACGGCCTTCCGGCGAGGTCTGCTGTGCGACGATCCAGCCAAGCGTGGAGAGCCCGCACTTCAGCAGGTCATCGCGCTTGAGCGCCATGCCGGCGCGGATCAGGGCCTCTGGCAGCCGGGCGTTGTCATAGGCGAGCACGATCTCGAACCATTCCCATTCGGGGCGCCGCGCCTCTTCGACCAGCGCGAGCAGGTCGTTGGAGAATTGCTCCAGGATGTTGGTGGCGAGTTCATGA
Source organism: Parasphingomonas zepuensis (assembly GCF_036663735.1). NCBI lineage: Bacteria > Pseudomonadati > Pseudomonadota > Alphaproteobacteria > Sphingomonadales > Sphingomonadaceae > Parasphingomonas > Parasphingomonas zepuensis. Next base: position 1,938 of record NZ_JAXOJO010000008.1, read on the forward strand.
CCCGGATGGGCGCCCAGCATCGCCGCTGCGCCGAGCATTGCAAATGCCTGAGCGCGCGGGCTCTGCAATTCGAAGGCGAGCGAGGCAGTCTCGTCGAACAGCCGCACGGCCCAGTCGCGATGCTTGACCAGCGAGGAACGCCGCGCGGTGACGCCGAGCGCCCAAATCGTGCGCCCGTTGGAATCCTCGGAGCCATATTCCTCGCACCAGGTGCGATCGAAATTCATGAAGTTGCGGAAGCGGCGCTTGTCCGGATTCCACGCATATTGGACGAACGATGCATAGATCGTCATCCATTTGTCGCGCACTGCCTCGTCGAGATTGTCGATAGCCGTCATCAGCATGAGCGCGCGCACATTATCGTCGATGCAATAGCCGTGCCGGCGATCCGGCACCGAATAGATCGAATGCTGCAGCATGCCGGTGGAGTCGCTCATCCGCTCGACGGCGGCGATATCCGGCACCAGCGGCGTGAGGCGCACCTTGGCCGGCAGGCGGCGCGGCTTGGCGGCGACCATTTCGGCGATTTCGCCCATCGCGACTTCGGCAAGCCGCGGCCAGATCATCGTGCGGCCGCGCGCATAGGCACGCTCGGAAAGGCGGACGCGGTTGCGATCGCTGCCGAGCAGGGCGTTGATCTCGCGCGCAAAGGCAGCGCTGTCGCCGAAATCGACCAGCACGCCGTGCCCGTCGCCCAGGATCTCCGTGGCATGGACATAAGGCGTCGATACCACTGCCTTGCCCACGCCCACCGCGTAGGAGAGCGTGCCGGACGTGATCTGCGCCGGATTGCTGTACGGCGTCACATAAATGTCGGCCGCCTGCAGATAGTCGATCAGTTCGTCATGCTCGAGGAACGCATCGATGAACGCGACATGATCGGCAACGCCGTGTTCCGCGGCGAGCGCCTTGAGCCGGTCGCGATAGGCTTCGCCTTCATGGGCGACGAGGTTGGGATGAGTCGCGCCGAGCACGGCGTACAGAACGTCGGGATGCTCGGCGACGATCGCCGGCAGCGCGTCGATCATCGTCTCGATGCCCTTGTTGGGCGCCAGCAGGCCGAAGGTCAGCAGCGTCTTGCGGCCTTCCCAGCCGAACCGCGCCTTCAACGTCTCCGGATCGACAAAGGCGCGATCGGGCACGCCGTGCGGGATCATCACGATCGACCGCGGGCTCGCGCCATAGACGCGCTCGAGGATCTCGCGCCCGCGCTCGGCCATCACGACGACCTTGGCGGCGCGGCGCAGAAGGCCCTCCATCACCCGGCGCTCATCGGCGCTCGGCTTTTCGAGAATAGTGTGCAGGGTAACGATGACCGGGATCGACACTCGATCGAGCAGTGCGAGGATATGTTCGCCGGCCGGCCCGCCGAAGATGCCGTATTCGTGCTGCAGCCAGATCGCCTGGGCGCCACTCCGCTCGATCGAGCGAGCAGCATTGATATAGGCGACGCGGTCCTGATCGGGGATGCTCGCCGTGACTTCCGGGGGATATTCATAGCGACCGGGGTGATCGTCCATCGCATAGACGTCGATCTTGAGATCGGGGAACCGGCCCTTCAACGCCGTGAAGGTATCGGTGGTATATGTTGCAAGGCCGCATTTGCGCGGCAGGAAATTGCCGATCAGCGCCAGGTGATCGATCGGGCCAAGTGTTTCTGCCGAAAGAACCATTGCGTGATTACCTCATGTGAAACAGGGCTGGGAACCCCTGAACTGCCTCCCACGAACGGCCAAGTTTCAATATGGTTGCACCGATGTTGCACCGCAACAAGAGATTCGCGTTAATTTCGGTCAAGATTAAGGTGAAATGAACGATTCAGCCCCGTCCGCGATATCCGGGGACGTCCTGCGGGGGCAGCCAGACACCCTCCGGCGGCGTTCCGGACTGCCAGAAGACATCGATCGGGATGCCGCCGCGCGGATACCAATAGCCGCCGATTCGCAGCCATAGCGGCTTCATTTCGGCATTCAGCCGCTCGCCGATGCCGACGGTGCAATCCTCGTGGAACGCCTGATGGTTGCGGAACGCGCCGAGGAACAGCTTCAGCGACTTGGATTCGACGATCGTCTCGCCGGGCACGTAATCGATCACGAGATGCGCGAAATCGGGCTGCGCCGTGACGGGGCAGAGCGAGGTGAATTCGGGCACCGCGAAGCGCACGAGATAGGGCCTGCCGGGGCGAGGATTGGGGACGTAATCGAGTATCGCCGCTTCGGGAGAAGTGGGCAGCGCGCTGGCCTGGCCGAGATGCTTGGGGGTCATGAACCATATCTAGGGTGCGATGCGGCGAATTGAAACGGCGCGCGACGGTCGCGATCGGCTCGACGCCATCGCCGCCACTGGCTAGAGAGAAGGCAGGAGAGTCCTTTCCGTCCGCCCTGTGCTTTGGCCATGGGTCGTTCTTCCTCCCCGGGACGGTGGGTGGAGAGGATGCTCCGGATGCTCGACCCGAGCGGACTTTGTCAGGAGGAACACCATGGACTCGCTGGTTACGACGGAATGGCTCGCGAACGAGTTGGGCGCGAACGACCTCAGGATCGTCGACGCCACCTATTTCACCACCCTGCCCGGCGAAGCGCCGCGCGACGCGGCGGCGGAATATGAGGCGGCGCACATTCCCGGCGCGGTGTTCATGGATCTGGCCGATCTTTCCGATACGTCGAACCCGCTCCCCTCGATGCTGCCCCCGCCCGAGAAATTCGCGAGCCGCATGCAGTCGCTCGGCCTGGGCGATGGCAGCCGCATAGTGCTCTACGACCAGTCCCCGCATCACACGGCTGCGCGCGCGTGGTGGATGCTGCGCCTGTTCGGCGCGCATGACGTGGCGATCCTCGATGGGGGCCTCGCCAAATGGCAGGCCGAGGGCCGCGACGTCGCGAGCGGCAAGGAAAGCCTGCGCCACCGCCACTTCACCGTCTGGGCGGACGACAAGAGCGTGCGCAATCTCGATCAGATGAAGGCGAATCTGGACAGCGGCGCCGAGCAGGTGCTCGACGCCCGCTCCGCCGCACGCTTCTCCGGCGAGGAGCCCGATCCCCGCCCCGCCACGCATGCCGGGCATATCCCGGGATCGAAGAACCTGCCTTATGGCCAGTTGTTCAACGCCGACGGCACCTGGAAGCAGGGCGCGGCGCTGAAGGCCGAATTCGACGAGGCCGGCGTCGATCTGGCCAAGCCGGTGGTCATGACGTGCGGATCCGGCATCACTGCCTCGGTCCTCGCGTTCGGCGCGCATCTGCTCGGCAACGAAGCGGCGGTCTATGACGGCAGCTGGTCCGAATGGGGCGCCGATCGATCAACCCCGAAAGCAACGGGAACAGCGTGAGCAGCAATGAATGAGTGAGCAGGACGGCCGCCCCAAGGGCGATTCGACGCGTGTTGTGGCGGCCGGCCGCCGCCCGGGCTGGACTCAGGGGATCGTCAATCCGCCGGTGTGGCGGGCCTCCACGATCCTCTATGATTCGGTCGCGGAGCTGCGTGCGGCGGGCGGCCGGGATACGCACCACCGGCTGTTCTACGGGCGGCGCGGCACGCCGACTCAGTGGTCGCTCGCCGACGCGCTGACCGATCTGGAGCCGGGCGCGGAGGCGACCTTCCTCTATCCCTCCGGCGTGGCGGCGATCGCTGCAGCGCTGCTCTCCGTGCTCTCGCCGGGCGACGAGCTGCTCCTGCCCGACAGCGCCTATGATCCGACCCGCTCGATGGCGACCGGGCTGCTCAAGCGCATGGGCATCGCCACGCGCTTCTACGATCCGCTGATCGGCGCCGACATTGCCGGGATGATCAGCGACACAACGCGCGCGATCTTCATGGAAAGCCCCGGCAGCCTGACCTTCGAGGTGCAGGACGTGCCGGCGATCGTCGCGGCGGCGAAGGCGCGCGGCATCGTGACGTTGCTCGACAATACCTGGGCGACGCCGCTGTTCTTCCCGGCGATCGAGCGGGGGATCGATCTGTCGATCCTTGCCTGCACCAAATATATCGTCGGCCATTCCGACGTGATGCTCGGATCGGTCACCGCCGCGCCGGGGCATTTCGCGAAGCTGCGCGACACCAGCTTCCAGCTCGGCCAGATCGCCAGCCCGGACGATTGCTGGCTCGGCTCGCGCGGGCTGCGCACGCTCGCGATCCGCCTCGCCCAGCACCAGTCGAGCGCGCTGACGATCGCGCGCTGGCTGAAGCAGCAGCCCGGGGTGGGTGCGGTGTTCCACCCGGCGCTGCCGGATTGCCCCGGCCACGAGTTGTTCGTGCGCGATTTCAAGGGATCGACCGGGCTGTTCTCCTTCACGCTCGAGAACGCGACCGAGGAGGCCCGCGCCGCGCTGATCGACGGGCTCGAGCATTTCGGCATCGGCTATAGCTGGGGCGGCTTCGAGAGCCTTGCGCTGCCGGTCGATCCGGCGCGCTACCGCACCGCCACCAAGCGGCGCGATTCCGGGCTGCTGGTGCGGCTCCAGATCGGCATCGAGGATCCGGACGACCTGATCGCCGATCTCGACGCCGGTCTCGGCCGGTTCCGGGCAGCGCTGGCGTGACCCCGGTCGCCGCCTGGCTGGAACCGCTCGGGCTGGCGACGATCTCCCAAACCATGCTGATCCAAATTGCCGTCGCCGGTGGCCTGGTGCTGCTGGCGCTGCTCGCCGGCCTCGCCGCCGGCCGCCTGCTCGGACAGCGGGCCGAACAGGAATGGAAGAAGCGCCTCGGCGGCCAGGCCGAGGGCGTCGGCCTGCGGCTCCATCGTATCGTGCGTCACGGCACCGCCGCCTTGCTGCTGGCGATCCTGCTCAACGTCACCGAATGGCCCCCGCTTGCCGGATTCCCGATCGGCTTCGCGCTCGGCGCGGCGACGGCTTTGGTGTGCATCGAACTGCTGCGCGGCCTGGGTATCCCGCGCTGGATGGCCTGGTCGGTCGCATCGATCATCTTCGTGGCCATTCTCAGCCATGCCGTTGGCGGGCTGGCGCCGATCACCCTGGTGCTCGAACGAATCGGCGTTGATATCGGCAAGCGGCGCTTCTCGCTGCTATCGGTCGTGACGATCGTGGTGACCGCCACCGCGCTGTTCGCCGCGGTGCGTCTGGCCAACCGCCTGATCGCGCACTGGATCGCCACCGCGCGCGGGATGGACGCGACCCAGAAGCTGCTTTCGCAAAAGCTCGCCGGTATTGCCGTCGTCACGGTCGCCTTCTTCTTCGGCGTCGATCTGCTGGGCATCGATCTGACGGCGTTCGCGGTATTCTCCGGCGCGTTCGGCCTCGCGGTGGGGTTCGGCCTGCAGAAGACCATCGGCAATTTGATCGCGGGCATCATCCTGCTGATGGACCGCTCGATCAAGCCGGGCGACGTGATCGTCGTCGGCGAGAGCTTCGGCTGGGTCAACCGGATCGGCATCCGCGCCGTCTCGGTGCTGACGCGGGACGGCAAGGAGCATCTGATCCCGAACGAAAACCTCATGACCAATGAGGTGGAGAACTGGTCGTACACGGACCGCAACGTCCGGGTGCGGATCCCGGTGACGGTGGGCTATGGCTGCGACCTGAAGCTGGCGCAGGAACTGATGATGCGCGCGGCGGTGGAAAGCCCGCGGGTGCTCAACAGCCCGAAGCCGACTGTCTGGCTGAACGCCTTCGGCCAGAGCGGCGTCGATCACGAAATCCTCGCCTGGATCAGCGATCCCGAAGGCGGCGTCGGCAATGTTCGCTCCGACGTGCTCAATCGCCTGTGGTGGCTGTTCAAGGAGCATGGGATCGATCTCCCGCTGCCGCAAAGACAGATACATTTCAGCCACAAACCGGGGCAGCCGAACCCGCTGCCGTAGCGTCCCGACACTGTTGCGCGAGTGCAACATGCAGCGCAAACCAGCGCTGCGTGACAGAATTATGTTGTGCGTTGCAGCGCGGCTCGGCAATATTTCGTTACCGAACGGAAACACTGGCACGGGGAGGCGGTCGTCCGCCCTTACAGATGCCTGGTTCCGCCGGCTGCAGGTGGGGACCCGTTTTCACATCGAAAGGGATACCCATGCGCTTCACCACGATCGGCCTCAGCGCGCTGATGCTTGCCTCCGCCACACCTGCGTTCGCGCAGGAAGAAACCGCGCCGCCGCCGGCCATCACCGTCTCCGGTAGTGCTACCATCGTCTCCGATTATCGCTTCCGCGGCGTCTCGCAGACCAACAAGAAGGTCGCGTTGCAGGGTGGCCTGACCGTGACGCATGAGTCTGGCTTCTATGTCAGCGCCTGGGGTTCTTCGATCGACGACTATGTCGCGGCCGGCAGTGACCAGGAGCTGGATCTGATCGCCGGTTATTCCCACACCTTCGGCAACGGCGTCAAAATCGACGGTGGCGTGCTCTATTATTACTATCCGGGCGGCGGCAGTGCGCCGACCGACTTCTTCGAGCCTTATGTCGCCGTCTCCGCAACGGCCGGCCCGGTCACCGGCAAGGTGACCGCGAACTATGCGCCGAAGTCGAACGCACTGTCGGTTGGCTCGGGCAAGGAGGACAATCTGTACCTCGCCGGCGATCTTTCGGCAGGCATCCCGAACACGCCGATCGGCCTGACCGCCCATCTCGGCCACAGCTGGGGCCCGAGCTACCTGATCCCCTCGGGTAAGGAATATACCGACTGGGGCCTGGGCGCGACCGTGACCTGGAATCACCTCACCTTCGGTGTGAGCTATGTCGACACGAACAAGGACGTGTATGTGGGTAGCCGCAACATTACCGGTTCGGGCGTCGTCGGCTCGGTCGGCGTCAGCTTCTAAGCTTCGCTGAAATGTCGAAAGGGGGTGGCCCATGGCCGCCCCCTTTTGCTTGTCAGCGCGCCGCGACCAGCGCGCGTGCTGCCGCCGACTGTGGCGCGGCGACGATCGCATCGGCCGGCCCTTCCTCGACGATCCGCCCCGCCTCCATCACCGCGATGCGGTGGCACAGCCGCCGCGCGGCCGCGATGTCGTGGGAGATCATCAGGATCGCAAGCCCCCGCTCCCGCTGAAGCCGGTCGAGCACCCGCCCCGCCACCAGTACGTCGAGCGCCGACGTCGCTTCATCAAGGATCAGCAGCCGGGCGATGCGACCAGCGCTCGCGCGATGGCCACGCGTTGCGCCTGGCGCCACACAGGCCGGCCGGACGCCGATCGGCAAAGGCGAGTCCGCTATCGCCCGCGACCGGCGCTGCCGTCAGGACCCGACTGGAGATGGCGCAGCGGCTCGGCGACGCTTTCGGCCACGCTCAAGACGGCAAGCAGCGTCGGGAGGGCAGTCGCAAGCCTGCGGATCAGGATCGCGCGCATCGGTCAGGAAGCAGGGCGGTGGAGCGGAACGTCTATTCTCCCCTCCCGCCTGCGCGCGACCCTCCGTTTATGGATTCGGCGTGGTTGCGCGCGCGTCCTGGCCGTCGCCTTCGGGGGCGGCGACGATGTCGCGGGTGGTGGTGCCCTTGTCGACCACGGCCGTGCCGGGATCGGCGACCGACGAGCGGATGCCGGGATCGGCGCTATCGCCGCCGGCCGCTTCGATCGTCGCGCTTTCCGACGCGCTGCGCGCCGAACGGCCGCCGAACAGCGCATCGAGCGCCTGGGCGTTGGGGCTCACGTCATTGGCGCGCGCAGCGCCCGGCTGGGGCGGCGTGAGGGCGAAATCGGGCGGGATGACCAAAGGTGCCTGGCGCGCGACGGCGAATTCGTCCGGCCGCTCCCGGTCCATGCCACCATGGCCGCAGCCGGCGAGCAGGACGGCAAGGCCAAGCCCGGTTGCGATCGACACCAACTTACGCATTAATATTCTCCACTGAAGCACGCCCTGCCCGCGGCTTGTCGCGCACCAGGAGCGCTCGCACAAGCAGGATGAGCACCCCTATCGTAATCGCCGCGTCGGCGACATTGAATACCAGAAAGGGCCGCCAGGACCCGATGTGCAGATCCGCGAAATCCACGACATAGCCGAAGCGGATCCGATCGAGGATATTGCCGACCGCACCGCCCAGTACCAGGCCGAGCGCGAACTGGTCCTGCTTGTTGGGCTCGCGCAGCATCCACACCAGCACGCCGATCGCGATCGCCGCGGTCAGCACGACCAGCCCCCAGCGCATCGCTTCGGTATCGGCATGCAGCAAGCCGAGCGAGACGCCGCGATTGGCGACGAAGCGCAGCGTGAAGAAGGACGTGATGTCCCGCCCCAGGCTGGATTCGTTAAGGCCGAGAATGTCGGTCACGCCATATTTGGTCGCCTGGTCGGCGACGAACAGCACGGCGCCGCTGGCGAGGCCGAAGACGGGAAGCCGGCTCATCGTGCAACCACCGTAGCGCAACGCGCATCGAGCGCGCCATCCTCGGCGACATCGGGCAGATGCCGCCAGCAGCGGCCACATTTATGGAAAGCGGTGCGGGTCACCGACACGCTATCGCCGGTCGACACCTTCGCCACGATGAACAACTCGGCCAGCGCCTCGTTCGACAGCGGCGATTTCGGCACGGTCACTTCAGCCTCGAGGCTGGAGCGCACGATCTTCTCGCGGCGCAGCGGCTCGATCGCCTCGGTCACCTGCTCGCGCAGGCTGCGGACATCGGCCCACACCGTCGCCACCGCATCGTCACCCGGCAGCGCTGGCAGTTCGGGCCATTCGAGGAAATGGACCGATCCTTCCTCGTCCGGGAAACGCGCCTGCCAAACTTCCTCCGCCGTGAAGCAGAGGATCGGCGCGGCGTATCGGATCAGCGCGTGGAACAGGATGTCGAGCACGGTGCGATAGGCGCGCCGCTTCGCATCGTCAGGCGCGTCGCAATAGAGACTGTCCTTGCGGATATCGAAGAAGAAGGCCGACAGATCGTCCTGCGCGAAATCCGTGAGCAGCCGCAGATAGCGGTTGAACTCGAAATTCTCCGTCGCCGCCTTCAGCTCGACATCGAGCCGGCCGAGCAGGTGGAGCACATACAGCTCCAGCTCCGGCATGTGCCGCGTATCGACCTTCTCCGCATCGCTGAACCCGTCGAGCGCGCCGAGCATGTAGCGGAAGGTGTTGCGCAGCTTGCGATAGGCGTCGGAGGCCGTGGCGAGCACTTCCTTGCCGATCTTCACATCGTCGAAATAATCCGTCGAGGCTACCCACATGCGCAAGATGTCGGCACCGGATTCGTCGATGATCTTGAGCGGATCGACGACGTTCTTGAGGCTCTTCGACATCTTCTTGCCCTGCCCGTCCAGCGCGAAGCCGTGCGTCAGCACGGCATCGTATGGCGCGCGGCCGCGCGTGCCGGCGCTTTCGAGCAGCGACGACTGGAACCAGCCGCGATGCTGGTCCGAGCCTTCTAGATAGAGATTGGCGCGCGTGCCTTCACCATAACGCGCCTCGATCACGAAGGCGTGAGTCGAGCCCGAATCGAACCAGACGTCGAGGATGTCGGTGATCACCTCATAATCCTCGGCGCGGTACTTGTCGCCGAGCAGGGCCTGGTGGTCGGCCGCGAACCATGCGTCGGCGCCGCCTGCCTTGAACGCGTCGACGATGCGGGCGTTCACCGCCGGATCGTTGAGATACTGGCCGGTCACGCGGTCGACATAGAGCGCGATCGGCACGCCCCAGGCACGCTGGCGGCTGATCACCCAGTCGGGGCGCTGTTCGACCATCGAGCGGATGCGGTTCTGGCTGCGCGCCGGGATCCAGCGCGTCCGCTCGATCGCATCGAGCGCGATCTCGCGCAGGGTCGGCCCATTGCCGATGGCGTGGCCGAGCATCGGCGCGAAGCCGGCATCGGCGCCCAGCTCGATCGGCTCGGCGACGGCGAGATCCTGTTTGATCTCGTCCATCGGGATGAACCATTGCGGCGTGGCGCGGAAGATCACCTTGGCCTTGGAGCGCCAGCTATGCGGATAGCTGTGCGCGAAATCGTCCGATGCGGCGAGCAGCGCCCCTGCCTCGCGCAGATCGGTGCAGATCGGGCCGTCCGACGCGACGAACTTCTTGTTGATGACGCTGCCCTGCCCGCCCAGCCACAGCCAGTCGGGCCGAAACATGCCCGCGCCATCGACCGCGAAGACGGGATCGATGCCGTGCGCCTTGCAGAGGAGGAAATCGTCCTCGCCGTGGTCGGGCGCCATATGGACGAGGCCGGTGCCGGCGTCGGTAGTGACGAAATCGCCGGGCAGGAACGGGCGCGGCTTGGCGAAGAAGCCGCCGAGCTTGTGCATGGGGTGGCGGGCGACAGCGCCGACAAGTTGCGCGCCCTTGAATACCCCGCGTTCCAAAGGAATCGCTGTTGGCTGCAAACCAGTCCGTTGCATGAAGCTCGAAAGCAGATCTGTTGCGACGAGCAGCTTCACCGTCTCGTTATCGCGCAAAAAACCGACCAGTGAGTACTCGACCTCAGGCCCATAGCTCAGCGCCTGGTTCACCGGAATCGTCCACGGCGTCGTCGTCCAGATCACCGCATAAGCGCCGACCAGTTCGGGCGCGTTCGGCGCTTCGGTGATCTCGAACGCGACGTCGATCTGGGTCGACACCACATCCTCATATTCCACCTCGGCCTCGGCCAGCGCTGTCTTCTCGACCGGCGACCACATCACCGGCTTGGCGCCGCGATAGAGCTGGCCGCTTTCGGCGAATTTGAGCAGCTCGTTCACGATCGCGGCCTCGGCCTCGAACTTCATGGTGAGGTACGGGTCTTCCCAGTCGCCCATCACGCCGAGGCGCTCGAACTGGACGCGCTGCACCGCGACCCATTTCTCGGCATAGGCGCGGCATTCGGCGCGGAACTGCGCGACCGGCACCTGATCCTTGTCGAGCTTCTTCGCGCGGTACGCTTCCTCGACCTTCCATTCGATCGGCAGGCCGTGGCAATCCCAGCCGGGCACGTACGGCGCGTCCTTGCCGAGCAAGGACTGGCTGCGGACGATGATGTCCTTCAGCACCTTGTTCATCGCATGGCCCATATGGATGTCGCCATTGGCGTAGGGCGGGCCATCATGCAGGATGAAGCGCTCGCGGCCCTTCCGCTGCTCGCGCAGGCGATCGTACAGGCCGAGCTTCGCCCAGCGCTCCAGAATCACCGGCTCCTTCTGGGCCAGGCCGGCCTTCATCGGGAAATCGGTCTTCGGCAGGAAGACGGTGTCGCGCCAGTCGCGCTGGGTATCGGGTGCGTCGGTCATGAGTGGGCGGGCTTTAGACGAGAGGGGAGAACGTTAAAACCCCTCTCCCAGCGGGAGAGGGAGGGCCCATGCGAAGCATGGGAGGGTGAGGGTGACCGAATACGCGCCCTCACCCCGCCGAGCTTCGCGGCTTGCCGATGCGAACCGCCGGGAGAGGAGAATCACCCGTTCCGCACCAGGCCCACTTCGCTGAACGGCTTGGGCTCGAGCGGCGGGATCGTCGCCGGGTTGAGCTCGCGCTGCCAGAAGCCGACGTCGATCCAGCGGCCCTGCTTATAACCGACTTCGCGCAGCACGCCGGTGCGGCGGAAGCCGACCGATTCGTGCAGGCGGATCGAATAATCGTTGGGCAAGGCGATCGCGCCGACCGCATGGGTGAAGCCCTGCGCGCGCAGGGTGGAGATCAGCGCCTCATAGACCTGGCGGCCATTGCCCTGCCCCTGCGTGCCGCTGGCGAGATAGACCGAGGTCTCGACGATATATTTATACGCCGGCCGATCGCGGAACTTCGTCGCATAGGCATAGCCCAGCACCCCGCCTTCTTCATCGCCATTGGTGACGACGAGCCAGGGATAGAGCCCATCCGACGACGCCATCCGCCCCCGCATCGCGCGGGCGTCCGGCGGCTCCAGTTCGAACGAGACGGTGCCAGTCTCGACATAGGGCGCATAGATCGCCGCGATCGCGGCGGCGTCTTCCGGCCGCGCGGCCCGAATCGCGATCATTGCGCCACCCGTGCGAGCACGAAATCGAGCAGTTTGATGTCGGACGACGATGCGCTCGTCCCGCCCAGACCTTCGCATTCGAGGCAACGCGCCTGGATCGCCGCGCCGGTGCCGATGCGCTTCACGTCCCCCAGCGCCTGAGCGAAGATCGCGCGGCGATCGGCCGCGATGCGGGTGAAGGCATCAGTGCCGTCGCCGCTGGTGTCGCCGTCGTCCGGCCCGATCACCTTCTCCATCAACTGGCCAATCCAGCCGGGTTTCTTTTCGAGATATTCGGCATGCACGTCCCCCGGTTTCAGGCCAGCGCGGCGCGCCGCCTCGTCGATTGCATCCTGCAACCCGCCGAAGCGATCGACCAGGCGGATCTGGCGGGCGGTGCCGCCATCCCATACCCGGCCCTGCCCGATCTCGTCGACCCGTTGCGGGCTGAGCTTGCGGGCCTCCGCTACGCGCGCGATGAACTGGCGATAGCCATTTTCGATGCCGGCCTGGAAGATCGTATCGGCCGCCGTCGAGAAGCCGCCGACCACGTCGGGCTGGCCCGACAGCGGCGTCGTGCGGACGCCGTCGCTGGTGACGCCGATCTTGCGCAGCGTGTTCTCGAACGACGGAATGATGCCGAAGATGCCGATCGAGCCAGTGATGGTGTTGGGCTGGGCAAAGATCGTGTCGCCCGCGGTCGCCACCCAATAGCCGCCCGATGCGGCCAGGCTGCCCATCGAGATCACCACCGGCAGCTTCTGCGCCTTGGCCTCCATGATCGCGCGGCGCATGTCCTCCGACGCCAGCGCCGAGCCACCCGGCGAATCGATCCGCACCACCAGCGCCTTCAGATCCTTGCGGGCGAGTCCTTCGAGCAAGGCCTTGGTCACCGTGTCGGCACCGGCGCTGCCGTTATTGGATTTGCCGTCGACGATATCGCCCGCGATCGTCAGCACGCCGATCGCGGCGCCATTGGTCGGCAGCGGATTGGCCGCGACATAGGCGGCATAATTGATCGTGTTGAAGGTGCCGGCCGGCTTCTGGCTGTCGGAGCCGGCAATCTCCGCCACGCGCTTGCCGAAATCGAAGCGCGTGCCGAGCTTGTCGATCAGGCCAGCCTGCATGTTGGCCTTGGCGATATCGCCCTGCACGGCAGTGATCACCTGATCGGGCTTGCTGAGGAAATCGGCGATCTTCGCCTTGGGCCGCGCCTTGACGATCGCTTCCTGCCACTGCGCGAACAGGACCTGGTAGAGCTTGACCACCTCTTCCTTCGCCTCGGGCGAGGCATCGGCGCGGGTATAGGGCTCGACATAGGATTTATACTTGCCGACGCGGTAGACGTGCGCGTTGACCCCCAGCTTGTCGATCAGCCCTTTGTAATAGAGCTGCGATCCGCCCGGCCCCATGAACAATGTGCCACCCATCGGGCTCATCCATATCTCGCTGGCATTGGCGGCCAGGCGATATCCGGAATCGGTATAGGCGGTGGCATAGGCAAGGACCGGCTTTTTGCTGTCGCGCACGCGGCGGATGGCGTTGCCGACCTCCTCGATCGCCGCGGGATAGCCGCCGCGGAACGAGTCGAGATCGAGCACCACTGCCTTGACCCGATCATCGTCCTTCGCCTTGTCGAGCGCGCGGACGACGTCGCGAAGGCGAAACTGATGCATCGGCGTGCCCCCGCTGATCGCCGCGAAGGGATCGGCTTCCTCGGGCTGCTCGACGATCTGGCCGTCGAGCCGCAGCACCAGCGCGCCGTCGCGGATCGTGGTCGGGCCAGGCTTGGCCGACAGCGCGCCGAACAACAGGCCGAAGAACAGCAGCATCGCGATCAGGACAAGGGCGTCCTTGATGCCGACCAGAATCTTCCAGGCGCCTCGAACAAGTCTCACGTAGCGTTCCCCTGCATATGCGGTTGACCCTTCGCTAGAGCATGAGGGGGGTTGAGTAAACGCCTGTATTAGGCACGCAATACAGGGCGAAATTGTCACCGGAATGGCTTGGCCTGCGGTTGACGAAACGACCGTCCCGCCACATATGCGCATCGCTGGCACTCACTCCGCGTGAGTGCTAACAATGATTAACGACCCCATTTGAAAAGGGACAAGCGCATATGACTTTTCGTCCGTTGCACGACCGCGTCCTCGTCCGCCGCGTAGAGGCTGAAGAGAAGACCGCGGGCGGGATCATCATCCCCGAGACCGCCAAGGAAAAGCCGCAGGAAGGCGAAGTCGTCTCCGTCGGCACCGGCGCCCGCGCCGAGGACGGCACGATCACCCCGCTCGACGTCAAGGCTGGCGACAAGATCCTGTTCGGCAAATGGTCCGGCACCGAAGTCAAGATCGACGGTGAAGACCTGCTGATCATGAAGGAATCCGATATTTTGGGGATCGTCGGCTAAGCCACGACCTTCCGAATTTCCTCAACTTTCCAATTTGAAAGGGTAGCCTCACATGGCAGCCAAGGACGTAAAATTTTCGCGTGACGCGCGTGAGCGCATTCTCCGCGGCGTGGACATCCTCGCCGACGCAGTGAAGGTCACGCTTGGGCCGAAGGGCCGCAACGTCGTGATCGACAAGTCGTTCGGCGCACCGCGCATCACCAAGGACGGCGTCACCGTCGCCAAGGAGATCGAGCTGAAGGACAAGTTCGAGAACATGGGCGCGCAGATGCTGCGCGAAGTGGCCTCGAAGACCAACGACGTCGCCGGTGACGGCACCACCACCGCGACCGTTCTCGCCCAGGCGATCGTTCGCGAAGGCATGAAGTCGGTTGCGGCCGGCATGAACCCGATGGACCTGAAGCGCGGCATCGACCTCGCGGTCATCGAAGTCGTCAAGGACCTCAAGGCACGTTCCAAGCCCGTCTCGGGCACCAAGGAAATCGCCCAGGTCGGCATCATCTCGGCTAACGGCGACACCGTCGTCGGCGAGAAGATCGCCGAGGCGATGGAGAAGGTCGGCAAGGAAGGCGTGATCACCGTCGAGGAAGCCAAGGGCCTCGAGTTCGAGCTCGACGTCGTCGAAGGCATGCAGTTCGACCGCGGCTATCTCTCGCCTTACTTCATCACCAACCCGGAGAAGATGTCGGTCGAGCTGAACGATCCGTACATCCTGATCCACGAGAAGAAGCTGTCGAACCTGCAGGCGATGCTCCCGATCCTGGAAGCCGTCGTCCAGTCGGGCCGTCCGCTCCTGATCATCGCCGAGGACATCGAGGGTGAGGCTCTAGCCACGCTCGTCGTCAACAAGCTGCGCGGCGGCCTCAAGGTCGCAGCCGTCAAGGCGCCTGGCTTCGGCGATCGCCGCAAGGCGATGCTCGAGGACATCGCGATCCTGACCAAGGGCGAGATGATCTCCGAGGATCTCGGCATCAAGCTCGAGAGCGTCACGATCGGCATGCTCGGCACCGCCAAGCGCGTCACGATCGACAAGGACAACACCACCATCGTCGATGGTGCCGGCGACCATGACGCGATCAAGGGCCGCACCGACGCGATCCGCCAGCAGATCGAGAACACCACCAGCGATTACGACAAGGAGAAGCTCCAGGAGCGCCTTGCCAAGCTCGCCGGCGGCGTTGCCGTGATCAAGGTCGGCGGTTCGACCGAAGTGGAAGTCAAGGAGCGCAAGGATCGCGTCGACGACGCTCTCCACGCAACCCGCGCAGCAGTCGAAGAGGGCATCGTCCCCGGCGGCGGCACGGCTCTCCTCTATGCCACCAAGGCACTCGAGGGCATGAAGGGCGCGAACGACGACCAGACCCGCGGCATCGATATCGTCCGCAAGGCGCTCTACGCGCCGGTTCGCCAGATTGCGGCGAATGCGGGCCATGACGGTGCGGTGATCTCGGGCAAGCTGCTCGACGGCAACGACCCGACGCTGGGCTTCAATGCGCAGACCGACCAGTATGAGAACCTTGTCGAGAGCGGCGTGATCGACCCGACCAAGGTCGTCCGCACTGCCCTGCAGGACGCGGCCTCGGTCTCCGGCCTGCTCATCACGACGGAAGCCGCCGTGTCCGAGCTGCCGGAAGACAAGCCCGCCATGCCCATGGGCGGCGGCGGCATGGGCGGCATGGGCGGCATGGACTTCTGATTTCGGACGGGACCAGCAAAGCTGGTCCCGACACGAAATCAGAACGGACGGCGGTTCGGCGGCAACGCCGCCGACCCGACCGACGAAAGCGCGGGCTTTGCCCGCGCCGATCCAAGCTCCCGGCCGACTGGTCGAGAAAAAGAAAGGGCCGGAGGGAAACCTCCGGCCCTTTTCTTGTTCGCCTCACGAAGCGAGGGCCGCGTGCTGCTTCCGCGGATGATGGGCTTAAAGCGCGGGGCAGGCGTTTCGCGCTCCAAGCCCCTCCACCACCCGCTGAAGAAGCGGGTGGTCCCCGTACCGGGGAGGAATAATAAGGCGCATGGATTTTCCCGCGTCGCGCGCGCATGGGGCGGAGCGATGCGCGACCGTCTGCTCCTGTGGATATTACCTTGGCTGACGCTCAGCTTTGCGATCTTCGCTGGCTGGCAACATCTCGCCGTGCTGAATCCGACGCGGCTGGCCTGGCTGCTCGACGGCAACGATCACGGGCAAGCGGCGGTCGGCATGGCGGCGTATCTGCGCACCGCGGCGCCCTGGCCGTCGCTTCATTCGACCTTGCTGATGGCGCCCGAGGGCATCTCGCTCGCGCTGACGGACGGCAATCCGTTGCTCGGCCTGCTGCTGCGCCCGTTCGCGGCGATCCTGCCGACCGGGCTCCAATATCTCGGCTGGTGGCTGTTCGCCTGCATCCTGTTGCACACCGGCTTTGCCGCGGCGCTGGTCCGCCGCTACGCGCCCAATCCGCTGGCGACCTGGATCGGCGCGGCGCTGCTCACCCTGATGCCGGTGCTGCTGGCGCGCTTCGGCCATGTGAATCTGTGCGCGCAGTGGCTGATCCTCTGGGCGCTATGGATCTTCGTCGATGCGCGGCGCGTGGCGAACCCGGGCTGGTGGGTGGCGGTGATCGTCGCCGCGATGCTGATCCACCCCTATCTGCTGGTGATGGTCGCCGCGATCTGGGCGAGCGCGATGCTGCGGCAATTCGTACTGGCGCCGAACGGGAAAGCGCGCGCGCGCATGTTCACTGATGTCGCCGTGGTGCTGGCGCCGCTGCTGATCGTCCCGATCCTGCTCGGCACCGTCGGCCAGCCGATCCTCGCGGCCGGCGGCTATGGCGCCTTCTCGATGGCGCTCGACGCGCTGTGGAATCCGAACGACCGGGCCTATTCGGCGCTGCTCCCGGCCCGGTCGCTCGATGCCTCGCAGGCGCTCGAGGGGATGAACTATCTGGGCGTCGGGCTGATTCTGCTCGTCATGATCGCATTGGTCTACGCGGTGCGCCACCGCGGGGATCAGCCGAAGGACGATCTCTTTCCCCGGCTCGCCTGGCTGCTGCCCGCCTTTCTGGTGTTGACGCTGGTCGCGATCGGGCCGCGGCTGATCTGGCAGGGCGACGTGATCGCTACCCTGCCGATGCCGGGCCGGCTGATCCAGATGCTCGACCCGATCCGCGCTTCGGGGCGGATGTTCTGGCCGGCGCTGTACAGCATCGCGCTGGCGGCGATCGCAGTCGCCTGCCGGATGCGCTACGCCACCTGGGTGCTGGCCGGGGCACTGCTGATCCAGCTCGTCGATCTCGTACCGCTGTTCGAATCGGCGCGGGGGAGCACGTTTTCGGCCACCGCGACCAGCCCCTATCGCCGCACGCTCGATCCGCGCTGGGATGCACTGATCGCCCGGGCCGACATGATCGAGTTCGAGCCGCCCGAGCCCTATCGCGATCTTGCGGTGATGGAGGAAATCGCCTGGCGCGCGATCCTGGCGGGCAAGCCGGTGCGTTATTTCTACGCGTCGCGCGAGCCGGTTCTGGTGCGCCGCCGGGTGAATGCCGATGCCGTGGCGTTCAATCTCGGCCAGATCGATCGCCGCCGGCTGTATGTCCTGCTCGATGGCCGCATCCCGCCCGCGCTCGTTGGCCGGGTGACGGTGATCGACGGCGTCTCGATCATCGCGCCGGCTGCGTCGCGATAAAAAGGAACGGGCCCGAGGGTTTTTCACGGTCGCGTTAACCAGACGGTCGTCCGGATGCGGCATGACCGGATCATGGTGGCCCGTTTATCCCGTTTTCTTGCCCTGGCGACGATCGTGGCCGGCGCCTTTCTCGCCTGGGTGCATCCGCAGGTCCTTGATATCACCAATGTCGGCTGGGTGCTGAGCGGGCAGGACTGGGGCGCCAACGCGCTTGGCCTCGCCGCCTATCTGCGCGCCGGGAACTGGCCCGGCACCGCGACGCCGCTGATGCTGTCCCCCGACGGCATCCATCTGCTGATGATGGACAGCAATCCGCTGCTCGGCCTCGTCCTGAAGCCGCTCGCCTGGGCCATGCCAGCCGGCGTGCAGTTCATCGGCTGGTGGCTGTTGATCAGCCTTGCGCTGCATGTGCGCTTCGCCTGGCTGCTGCTGCGCGACCGGGCACCGGATTTCCTCAGCGCCTGGCTCGGCACCGCTTTGCTCACCCTGCTGCCGGCGCTGTACAATCGCTACGCCCATTCCAATCTCTGCTCGCACTGGCTGATCCTGTGGGCGTTGTGGATCTTCGTCGACCGCGAGCGGTCGCGCCGCTGGCCCCCGTGGCTGGCAGTGATCGCCGTCGCCGGGCTGGTCCACAGCTATATGCTGCTGATGGTCGGCGCGATCTGGGCAAGCGCGATGCTGCGCGCGCTGATTGCCGGCGATCCTGCAGGCCGGCGGGGCGTCTTCGGCCTGGTGGGCGTGGTGGGCGCGCTCGGGATCTGCCTGGCGCTGTTGCACGGCCTCGCCGACCCGCCGGTTTCGACCGGCACCTACGGCGCCTTCCCGATGGCGCTCGACGCGCTGATCAATCCCGCCAATCCCAGCTACAGCCTGTTCTTCCCGTCGACGCCCGACGATCACGGCCGCGGTTATGAGGGGTATCAATATCTCGGCGCGGGCCTGATCCTGCTGGTCGTCACCGCCATTGGCGCCGCGATCGTCCGGCGCCGGGCGGTCTCCGGCGGCGCCGAACCTGCCCCGCTCGCCGATCTGCGCTGGCTCCTCCCGGCCTATGCCGTGCTCACGCTCCTCGCGATCTCGCACGGGGTGCTGCTGCAGGGTCAGCTTATCCTGCTCGTGCCGCTACCGTCCGCCGTGATCGACGCGTTCGATCTCGTCCGCGCCTCTGGGCGGCTGTTCTGGCCGGTCGCCTACACCATGATCTATGCCGCCCTGCTTGTCGTGTTCCGGCTTGAGCGGCGCACCCTGGTGCTCGGCGCGGCGCTGGTGCTGCAAATCGCCGATCTCTCGCCGATGTTCGCCGCGATCCGCCCGGCAACATTGCGGGCGACTCAGCCGGAGACCTATCTGATGACGCGCGATCCGCGCTGGCAGGCGGTGATCGACAGCGCGTCTGCGATCGAAATGCAGCCGCCCGATCCGTTCCGCGATCTCCAGCTGATCGAGGAAATCGGCTGGCGCGCGATGCTCGCCTGCCGCCCGATGCGCCACATGTACGTGTCGCGCATCCCGCGCTCGGCACGGGCACGGATCGAGGCCGATCGCCGCAATTTCCGCGCCGGGCGGATCGATCCAACGCGGCTCTACATCCTCTATCGCGGCGCGACCGCGCCGGCCGCCCTGGCGCCGCGGGTGCGCGTGCTGGACGGAATCTCGTTCATTCCGCCCGCCACGCCCGCGCCGCCGCCGCACCTGTGCAGCTGAGGGCATCGGCACTTCCCAAGCAGGCCGAAGCGCGACACATTGCCGGCAATCATCATCTGGGGAATCCCATCCTATGACCAGCCTGTCGCGCCGCGAGGCCCTCGCCGCCGCCACCATCGCCTCGCTTGCCGCCGCCATGCCCGTCTGGGCGCAGGACGCCGCGAACCCGCCCGCCAGTGGCGCGGCTTGGGACCTGACCGAGATCTACCCCAATGAGGCGGCGTGGGACGCGGCCCGCAAGCAGGCGCTGGCGGCCGTCCCGGGCTTGAAGCAATATCATGGCAAGCTGGGCGAGAGTGCCGACACGCTGGCCAAGGCGCTGGTCGCCGGATCCGATCTCGGCCGCACCGTCGCGCGCATCTATGTCTATGCCAGCCTCAAGGCCGATGAGGACGTCCGCATCCAGGCCAATCAGCAGCGCAAGGCGCAGGCGATCGATCTTTACACCGCATTCGGCGAAGCGACCGCGCCGGTCGCGCCCGAACTGCTCGCGCTCGGCACGGCGAAGGTCGAGGGCTTCATCGCCGCGAACCAGACACTGAAGACACGGTTCGATTTCTACCTGCGCGACATCGTCCGCCAGGAAGCGCACACGCTCACCGCCGAGGGCGAGGGGCTGCTCGCCGGCATGGGCGCCGCGCTGCAGGGGCCAAGCGATATCCGTGGCCAGCTCGTCGCGTCGGACATTCCCTGGCCAACCGTCAAGCTGTCGACCGGCAAGGACGTCAGGCTCGACGACCAGGCCTATACGCTGAACCGCGACGCCCCGAACCGCGCCGACCGCAAGATGATCTTCGACACCTTCTGGGGCGAATATGGCAAGTTCCAGAACTCGCTCGGCGCTGCCTATGTCGCGAAGCTCAAGGCAGATGTGTTCAACGCCCGCGCGCGGAAATATCCGACCTCGCTCGCAGCCGCGCTGTCGGGCGGCAACGTGCCCGAAGCGGTCTATCGCACGCTCGTCGCCGAGACGAACAAGGGCCTGCCCGAGCTGCACCGCTATTTCGAGCTGCGTCGCCGCCTGCTGAAGCTGCCCGACATGGGCTATTGGGACATTTATCCCCCGCTTGTGGCGCTCGACCGCAAGGTGACGGTGCCCGACATGCGCACGATCACGCTCGACGCGCTGAAGCCGCTCGGCCCGGAATATCTCGCAACCTTCGCCAAGGCGAGCGCCGCGAAATGGATGGATCCGCTCCCACGCCCGGGCAAGCGATCCGGCGCCTATATGAACCCCGGCGCCTATGACGTGCATCCCTATCTGCTGCTCAACCTCGGCGAGAATTACGACGGGCTGACGACCTATGCGCACGAATGGGGCCATGCGATCCATTCGCTGCTCGCAGCCAAGGCCCAGGTCTATGAGAAGGCCGATTATACGATCTTCACCGCCGAGATCGCCTCGACCTGCAACGAGCAGCTCCTGTCGGCCTATATGGTCGCCCGGGCTAAGACCCGGGAGGAGAAGCTCTTTTATCTCGGCCAGCAACTCGAAGGGATTCGCGGCACCTTCTTCCGTCAGGCGATGTTCGCCGAATTCGAGCTGGCGACGCATGACAAGGCCGAGGCGGGCGAAGGCCTGTCGGGCGAAACCTTCACGAAGCTCTATCTCGATCTGCTCAAGCGCTATCACGGGCCGAAAGTCGCGATCGAGCCGGCCTATGGCGTCGAATGGGCCTATATCCCGCACTTCTACAACAGCTTCTACGTCTACCAATATGCCACGTCGATCTCGGCCGCGTCCTTCTTCGCGCGATCGATCCTGAAAGGCGGCGCGAAGGAGCGCGACAATTATCTGGGGGTGCTGAAGGCGGGCGGATCGGATTATCCGGTCGATATCCTGAAGCGCGCCGGCCTCGATATGGCCAGCCCCGCGCCGTACCAGGCGATCGTCGCGACCTTCCGGGACACGCTCGACCAGGCCGAAGCGCTGATGGGCTGACCCAGAGCATCGTGCGAAAAAGTGAGAACCGGTTTTTCGCAAAAACGATGCGACAACAAATATCTGGAGCAGGCGAAGCGCCTCGGGTTTAACGCAGCCTGCTCAAGGCCGGCCGGTAGCGCATGGCGACGTCGCAGCGCTGATAGCGCGCGCCGAACTCGGCCATGATCGCGGGATCGTGGACGAAGCCCAGTTTCTCGTAGAGGTGGATCGCCGCCTCGCTCTTGCGGTTGCTGAGCAGATACAGGGTCTCCGCGCCCATATCGGCGGCGCGGGCGATGACGGCGCGCAACAGAAATTCGCCGGCCTTGCGCCCGCGCGCCGAACCTACCACGCCCATCTTGGTCAGCTCGAACCGATGCTCGCCGGTCTTCTGCAAGGCGCAGGTGCCGACGACGCCGAGCCCCTCGGCCGCGACGAACAATATGTCACCGCCGGCATCGATGATCCGTTCGCGCGGATTTTCCAGCACGTCGCGGTCGGTCTGCTCGAGCCGGTACATCGCCGCGATCCATTCGGCGTTGATGTCGTGGAAATCGCGCGCCAGATCATCCGAATAGCGCAGGATCGACAGTCCGAGATCGGCCGCCCGACAATCGAGCGGCCGCTCATCAAGCGCCCGCTCGATCGCCGCCACCTGGTCGAGGAAGGAGCCCGACACGCTTTCGCACATCGCCGCGACCGCCATGTCGATCCGCGGCCACACCGTGCGCTTCGATGTCTCCATTGCCGCGCTGCCCGCCGCCGTCAGCGCCAGCGACTTGTGCCGCTGATCGCGGCCGTTGCGCCGCATCTCAACCAGCCCCAGTTCCACCAGCCGCGCGACATTGCGCGTCACGCCGGGCTGGCTGATGCCGAGCGCCTCGGCAATCTCCCCGACGGTCAGCGCGCCGTGGCGGTCGATCGCGGCGAGCACGGGATATTGGCTCGGCTGGATCGCAAGACCGGCAGCCGCCGCCACCCGCTGGACATCACCCTGCATCCGCTCGGCCAAGCGCTTCAGCCTTGTGCCGAGAAACAGATGGCCCAGTTCAGCAACGACATCGTCAGCCATATGTTCCTCCGCGATCCATAACGCGGTATATAACGCGTTATGGATTATCGCAAGGTCTTGTGCACGCGCGATCTGCAGAAATGTTCCGACCGCGAGGGAACATTTTGCGCGAAGGGCGGGTTAATTGAGGTGCACGCCCAAGTGCCCAGGAAAGGCCGGACGACGCAATGACGCACGCTCAGAACCCCGCTGACGGAATGAGCGTGCCGCGCCCGTTCCTGGCGGTGGTGTGGGCGGCGTTGCTGACTGCGCTGCTCAGCGCGCTGCTGCCCGTCGGCCTTCCGCACAGCACTGCCGTTGGCTCCGCCTTCAACCCGGCCACCACCAGCGTGGCGCTGAAGGTGGGGACGCACCGGCCGCTGATTACGGCCGAGACTCTCACGAACGGGGATGACGAAGCGGGATCGGATATCGTCGTGCCATTGCCGGCGACTTCCTTCCTGCCTGCACCGGACGTCGCCGGGCTACCGCCCCGCATCTCGGCTGCACCGCTCCCGCCCGACAGATCGGCGACACCTTCCCTCTCCGGCAGGATTGTCTCGGCTGCCTATCCCCGTGGGCCGCCGTTCGCCTGAACGATCTGCGCCCCGCGCGGGGCGATGAGCGGCACGCGTATCGCGCCCCGACGGGTGTACCACCTTGCCGCACCTTGAAGATCGACGGGCACGCTTCGGCGTGCCCGGATGGAAAGGATGTAGACGTGCACGGATTCGATCTCGACGACGGGACCCAGAAACGACCGCCCTGGTGGTTCAAGGCGATCGTCGCCGCGGGGCTGGCTGGCGCGGCCGGCCTGTTGACGGCGGTGATCGCCATGAACGCTTATTGAAGCAAGGAGCAGTCGGGCCGGCCTCACGCCGGACCGACCGCTCCACACGACCTGCCAACCCGGCATCCGGCCATGGTCGGATGCCGAACCGTCGATCCGAGAGGGGGGCGGACAGACATGGAAATTTGATGCCGCACCACTCTCCCCTCATCGCCACGATCGTCGCAGGCCTCGTCGTCGCCTTCCTGATGGGCGCCCTCGCCCATCGGCTGAAAGTGTCGCCGATCGCCGGCTATCTTCTGGCGGGCGTGCTTGTCGGCCCGTTCACGCCGGGGTTCGTCGCCGATGCCGCCCTGGCCAACGAACTGGCCGAGATCGGCGTGATCCTGCTGATGTTCGGCGTCGGCCTGCATTTCTCGCTGCGCGATCTGCTGTCGGTTCGGAACATCGCGGTGCCCGGCGCTGTCGTGCAGATCTCGGCGGCGACATTGCTCGGCATGGCGCTGGGCTGGGCGCTCGGCTGGACCTTGATGGCGGGCTTCGTGTTCGGCCTTGCGCTGTCCGTGGCGAGCACGGTCGTGCTGCTGCGCGCGCTGCAGACCCGCAACCTGGTCGAAACCGAGCGCGGCCGGATCGCGGTCGGCTGGCTCATCGTCGAGGATCTGGTGATGGTCCTCGCCCTGGTGCTCCTGCCCGCCGTGGCCGGCATCGCGAACGGTGCGGCCGAAGGCGGCACGTCATCTCTCGTCGCCCCGCTGGTCGGCACCTTGTTCAAGGTCGCCGGGTTCATCGCGCTCATGCTGCTGGTTGGCCGGAAGCTGATCCCGATGGCGCTGCACTGGGTGGTGCATACCGGATCGCGCGAGCTGTTCCGCCTCGCCGTCCTGGCGATCGCGCTCGGCGTGGCATTCGGTGCTGCCTATGTGTTCGACGTATCCTTCGCGCTCGGCGCCTTCTTCGCCGGCATGATCCTCGGCGAAACCCAGCTCAGCCGCCGCGCGGCCGAGGAGACCCTGCCGCTGCGCGATGCCTTCGCCGTGCTGTTCTTCGTCTCGGTCGGCATGTTGTTCGATCCCGCCGTGGTGATCGAACAGCCACTGCCGTTGCTCGCGACAGTCGCCATCATCATCCTCGGCAAATCGATCGCCGCCTTCGGAATCGTCAAGGCGTTCGGCCATTCCGGGCGCACGGCCTTTACGGTCGCGGCAAGCCTCGCGCAGATCGGTGAATTCTCCTTCATCCTGGCGTCGCTCGGGGCCGAACTGAACGTGCTGCCGGCTGATGCGCGTGATCTGATCCTGGCCGGCGCGATCATCTCGATCTTCCTCAACCCGTTCATCTTCTCGCTGGTGGTTCCCCGCCGGGAGGAAGACCGCGTCGTCGCCGACCCGCAGCGGCCGGAGCCACAGATGGGCCACATCGTGCTGGTCGGCTATGGCCGGGTCGGCAGCCTGATCGCGGCCGACATGCGGAGCCGCGACCGTTCCTTCGTCGTGATCGAGGATCAGCCGGACATGGTGCGCAAGGCGCAGGCCGACCAGATGGCCGTGCTGCAGGGCGACGCACTCGATTCGCGAACGCTCGAAGCCGCCGGCATCCGCCACGCGACGAAGCTGATGATCGCCATCCCGGAAGGTTTCGAGGCTGGCGCCATCTTCGAGCACGCGCGGGCGCTCAACCCCGACATCCGCGTCATCGCCAGAGCGCATTCGGATGCAGAGGTCGCCTATCTCGCGAAATGCGGTGTGCCAGAAGTGGTTATGGGCGAGCGCGAGATCGCCGCGCGAATGCTCGAACTCGCGACGGCACCGCAGGCAGAGGTCACGACCTAGGCCTGGGGTCGGGCGATGAAGGTACTATTCCTTCATTGCCTCGATCAGTTTTTTCACTTCCTGGCTGCGGCCGCGCGGGAGGATGAGCACGTCGTTGCCGCTGGCGACGACGATCAGGTCTTCAACGCCGACCAGCGCGATCCGCACGCCGTCCGTGCGCACCAGGCAATTGGCGGTCTCGATCGCGAGCACTTCGCCCTGATGGGCGTTGCCGGCTGCGTCGAGATCGCTGATCGCATGCAGCGCATCCCAGCTGCCCAGATCGCTCCAGCCCATGCTGACCGGCACCACTGCCACCCGGTCGGCCTTTTCCATCACCGCATAATCGATCGAATCCGACGGAGACTCTGCAAAGGCGGCCGCATCCGGATAAATGCGTCGCCCCTCGGTGCTCGCCGCCGCCATCGCCTGCTCGCAGGCCGCCAGCATCGCCGGGGCATGATCACGCAATGCCGCCAGATAGCGGTCGGCGCGGAACAGGAAGATCCCGCCATTCCAGGCATGGTCGCCCGCGGCCAGCATCGCCTCGGCCTTGTCGCGCGGCGGTTTCTCCACGAAATTCGCCACGCGGTGGACGCCCCCGGCAATCTCCTCGCCGACATGGATCCAGCCATAGCCGGTCTCCGGCGCCTGCGGATCGATCCCGAAGGTGACCAGCCACCCGTCGAGCACCAGCGGCATCGCGGTATGGATCGCGGCATGGAACGCCGCCACATCGGCGATGACATGGTCCGACGGCATTATCAGCAGCGGATCCGCCCCGCCGCCTGCCGCCAGCGCCGCCAGCGCGATCGCCGGCGCCGTATTGCGCCCGACCGGCTCCAGGATCAGCGTCTGCGCCGATGCCTCGACCGCCGCCAGCTGCTCCTCGACCATCTCGGCATGGCGCGCATTCGCTACCACGATCGGCGCCGCGAACCGTTCGCCGTGCGCCCGCCGCGCCGTCAGCTGCAGCATCGTCTCCTGCGCCGTCAGCGCCAGCATCTGTTTCGGCCGCTCCGACCGCGACATCGGCCATAACCGCGTGCCCGACCCTCCCGACAGAATGACAGGAATGATCGGCTTGGAAAGCGGCATACGGTGGTCTCCTGTGAATTCGCCATAGCCCGGCGGGGGCAGCTTAGAAACTGTTGTGGATCAAGGACGATCCATCTCTTTTCGCGCCACGGGTTCGCCGCCGCCACTTTGCGCGAAAAGCAGTGTCCAACCGCTATTCTGTCAATTTCCACGACAGCCCTGCCGTGTGTCGGATTTGTTTACACTTTGCCCGGTACAAGGCCAGCCATGAGGCGGCCTTACAACTATCCCGCGCGCAGTATCGCTCCCTCGCCGGATCGGGCCGGCTGAGCGGATGCCGGTCGCCGTCATCCTGTGGAGTCACGCGCTCGCCGCCCTGCTCTTTGCGGGCGTCGCGCTGACCCGGCTGCGCGATGCCGGCACCGCCCTCCCCCGCCTCACCTTCGTGGTCGCGCTGGCCATCACCGCCCTCTGGGCACTGGCGGTGGCCGGGATCGGTCCGGCAGATCTCGTCACGCTGATCGCCGAAAGCGCCCGCAACCTGGCGTGGCTCGGCTTCATGTTCGCGCTCGTCCGGCGCGATCGGGATGCGCCGGAGGCGCGCGCCGTGGCGGTCCTGTACGGCGTCGTCGTCCTTGTCGCGCTGGCCGGCGTCGGACTTGCCATCACCGACGAAGTGATCGGCCGCGGCACCCTGGCACCGCTTGCCCGGGTCCAGCTCCTGCTGCGCGCGATCGTCGCGATCAGCGCGCTGGTGCTGGTCAACCATCTCCACGCGGCGGTCTCGCCCAAGGCGCGCGGCGGCATCCGGCTGGCGGTGATCGCCCTTGCCGCGATGTGGTGCATCGATCTGTTGCTCTATGCCGTCGTCTATCTTGCCGGCGTCCGTTCGTCCGAATTGCTGGCTGGACGTGGGCTGGTGATGGCGCTCGCCGCGCCGCTATTCGCGGCAGCGGTGCAGCGCAACGGCGACTGGACCCTCCAGCTCTCCCGCACCGTCGCCTGGCAGACCCTCTCCTTCGCCGCGGCCCTGCTCTACGCGGTCGTCATGGTGGCCGCGACGAGCGTGATCTCAGTGTTCGGCGGCGGCGAATCCCGCGTGTTGCAGACCGCCTTCGTATTCGGATCGACCGCGGCGGCCCTTACCGTCCTGTCCTCGCCCTGGGTCCGTGCCTGGACCAAGGTGAAGCTCGCCAAGCACTTCTTCCGCCACCGCTATGATTACCGTGCCGAGTGGATCCGCTTCACCGACACCCTCGGCAAGCCCGGCGAAGGTGCCGCGCCACTGGACGAACGCATCGTGAAGGCAATCGCCGACCTGACCGATTCGCCCGCCGGCCTGCTGCTCGTGCCCGACGGCGCCGGCCTCGGGATCGGCACCGGCTGGAACTGGGACCCGGACGCGCTGCCCGCGACCGGCGGCGACGAAGCACTCGCAGCCTATCTCGCGGCGACCGGCCGCATTATCGAGATGGACGCGGTACGGGCCGAAACCACCGATCCGGGCGACATCGCCAGCGTGCCGCTGTGGATGACCGACGAGGCCGACGCCTGGGTATTGGTGCCGCTGGTCCATCTCGACCGGCTTCAGGGCGCGGTCCTGCTGGCGCGCCCGCCGCTCGATCGTGCGCTCGACTGGGAGGATCTCGACCTCCTGCGCATCGCCGGCCGCCAGGTCGCCAGCTACCTCGCCGAGGCCCGCGCGCAGGAGGCCCTGTCCGACGCGCAGCGGTTCGACGAGTTCAACCGCCGCTTCGCCTTCATCATGCACGACATCAAGAATCTGGTGAGCCAATTGACCCTGACCGCGCGCAACGCCGAACGCCACGCCGACAATCCCGAATTCCGTGCCGACATGATCGCCACGCTGCAGGATTCGGCCGGCCGCATGAACGATCTTCTGGCGCGCCTGTCACAGCATAATTCCGGGCGAGCCGAGGAATTGCGCCCGATCGAGCTCGCCCCACTGATCGAGCGAGTCGCGCAGCGGCGACGGGCGCAGCACCCGATCGCCACCATCGTGCACGGTGAGGCCATCGCGCTCGCCGATCCATCGCGCCTCGAACAATTGCTCGGCCATCTCGTCCAGAACGCGATTGAAGCGAGCGCCGCGTCCGAGCCGGTGACGATCGCGGTGTCGAACGAGGAGGCGCATATCGCGATCGACATCATCGACCGTGGCTGTGGCATGTCGCCGGCCTTTCTGCGCGACAAGCTGTTCAAGCCTTTCGTCTCCTCCAAGCCCGGCGGCTTCGGCATCGGCGCGTGCGAAGCACGGCAACTGGCCCAGGCAATGGGCGGCACCGTCACCGTCACCAGCCGCGAGGGCGAGGGCTCGCGCTTTCGCGTCACCCTGGCCGCCGCGCGCGGCACTTCCATGGAGCACGCGGCATGACCGGCGCACCACAGGCCCGTCCCAGGCTGCTGATCGTCGAGGACGATCTCGGGCTGCAGCGCCAGCTGCGCTGGGCCTATGAGGATTATGAGGTGTTCGTCGCGAGCGACCGCGCCACCGCGCTCGACGTGATCCGCGCCGAGGAGCCGGCGGTCGTCACGCTCGATCTCGGCCTGCCGCCAGATCCGGACGGCGTCAGCGAAGGGTTCGCCACGCTCGAGGCGATCCTCGCGCTCAAGCCCGACATCAAGGTGATCGTCGCGTCCGGCCACGGCGCGCGCGCCAGCGCGCTGAAGGCGATCGGCGACGGCGCCTGGGATTTCTATGCCAAGCCGATCGACATCGATGCGCTTGGCCTGATCGTCGCGCGCGCCTTCCACGTCCACGCGCTGGAAGCGGAGAACCGGCGCCTCGCCGAGCGCCAGGAGGGGGAGACCGCCCTGGGCGGCATGATCACCGCGGCTCCAGAAATGCTGAAGGTCACCCGCACGATCGAACGCGTCGCCGGCGCCGACGTGTCGGTGATGCTGCTCGGTGCGAGCGGAACCGGCAAGGAACTGCTCGCCCGCGGCGTGCATGATTCGAGCCCGCGCGCGAAAGGCGGGTTCGTCGCAATCAACTGCGCGGCGATCCCCGAGACGTTGCTCGAAAGCGAGCTGTTCGGCCATGAAAAGGGCGCCTTCACCGGCGCCGTGAAGACGACCGAGGGCAAGATCGAGCAGGCCAATGGCGGCACCCTGTTCCTCGACGAGATCGGCGACGTGCCGCTGCCGCTCCAGGTCAAGCTGCTGCGTTTCCTGCAGGAGCGCGTGATCGAGCGGATCGGCGGGCGCAAGGCGATTGCCGTCGACACCCGCATCGTCTGCGCGACTCATCAGGATATCGACGCGATGGTCGCGGAGGGGCGTTTTCGCGAAGATCTCTATTACCGCCTGGCCGAAATCGTCGTCCGCATTCCGTCGCTGGCCGAGCGGACCGGCGATGCCGGGCTGCTGGCGCGCCATTTCCTCAAGAAATATGCACGCACGATGGGCAGCGCCGTCACCGGCCTGGCGCCGGACGCGCGCACGGCGATCGATGGCTGGGGCTGGCCGGGCAATGTCCGCGAGCTGGAAAACCGCATGAAGCGCGCCGTGATCATGGCTGAGGGCAAGCTCGTCACCGCCGCCGATCTCGATCTCGCGCCCGGCGTGGACGAAGCGCCGCTGAACCTGCGCGCCGCGCGCGAGACGGCCGATCGCAAGGCGATCCGCCATGCGCTCAACCGTACCGAGGGCAATATCTCGAACACCGCGAAGCTGCTCGGGGTGAGCCGCCCGACCTTGTACGATCTGCTGAAGAGCTATGATCTGCATGTCTGATGCCCGGATGATCCACAAACCGGGCCTCTCCCGCTTGTCGAAGGACCGCACTTCCTCCTAACGAGGCGCCACCGGGCTGGCCTGGGGCCGTTTGTGGCCAGCCGCCCGGCTCGAACGGAGTTGGAATGTCAGACGATTCAGCCCTGATCCGCATCGCCGATGCGCTCGAACGCCTGTCCCCGCCGGCGCCGCCGCCGGCCGATCCGCTCGCGCATCCCGCTTATGTCTGGCGCGGCGACACGCTCACCGCCGCGCGCGATTTCGCCGGCCTGCCGCTCGAGCAGCTCCGCAATATCGATCTGCAAAAGGCTGCTTTGGTCGACAATCTGGATCGCCTTGCCCACGGCGCCGCGGCGCATGACGCGTTGCTGTGGGGCGCGCGCGGCACCGGCAAGTCGGCGCTGGTCAAGGGCGCGGTGGCGCACGTCCAGGCCGCTGGCGGCAATCTTGCGCTGATCGAGGTCGTAACCACCCGGCTCGACACCCTCCCCACCCTGTTCGCCGCGATCGCCCCAGTGCCCCGCGCCTTCGTGTTATTCATCGACGATCTCGGCTTCGACGCGGCCGGCGACGCGCGCGCGCTACGCTCCATGCTGCAGGGCGGTGCCGAGGCGCGCCCGGCCAATGCCCGGCTGATCGTCACCTCGAACCGCCGCCATCTGATCCCACGCGACATCGCCGAGCAGGAAAGCGCGATCAACCCGCGGGACTCGGTCGACGATCAACTCGCCCTGGCCGACCGGTTCGGCCTGAGCCTGGGCTTCCACGCAATCGATCAGGACGCCTATCTGGAGATCGTCCAGGGCTATGCCGCTGCCTATGGTCTTGCCTTCGATCCGGTCGATGCGGTCGGATGGGCAACGCGGCGCGGCAGCCGTTCCGGCCGCGTCGCCTGGCATTATATCGTCGATCTGGCGGGCCAAAGCGGGCAATCGCTGGGATGAAACGATGATAGTGGCTGATCCGGTTTTTGTTCCCGGCGGGGTTGCTTGACTCGATAGCGCCGCGGCGTTGACCTCGGCCCATGGCCAATATCGGCGCCTTTGATCTGTGCGAGCGACTGTCCCCGACCGTACCCGTCTGGGTCACGCAGGTCGGGGTCGCCGTCATCACCGTCTGCACCGCGCGGATCGTCCGGCTGGCCTTCGATCTCGTCGCCGGCGGCGCGGCGCCCTTCGCGCTGATCTATCCCGCGATCATGCTGGCGACGCTGTTCGCCCGCACTCTGGCCGGCATCGTCACGGCCACGATCATGATCGTCTATATCTGGTACTATTATTATCCGATCCAGGGCTCTTTCCGGTTCGCCGATCGAACCGGCGTCCCGGCCCTGGCCATCGTGATCCTCACCGCCATCATGACGATCGCCATTGCCGAGATCTTTCGTCGCACTGCCCACAAGGCCACCCGGGAACGCGACCGCGAGATCGCCGACCGCGACCTGTTCCTCGCCGAGTTCGATCACCGGATGAAGAATAACTTCGCGATCGTGGCCGGTCTGCTGGATCTGCAGAAACGCCGCTCGAACGATCCGGCGACGGTCGAGGCGCTGGAAACGGCGCAGATGCGCGTCGACAGCATCGCGCGTGCGCACCGCCATCTCTATCGCGGCAGCGGACAGCCTGGCACCGTCGAGATCCGCGATTACCTGACCGATCTGAGCGCGGCGCTGGCGGAATCGCTGTTCCTGCAGGGCGGCATCACGCTTGTCTGCGACAGCGACGCGGCAGCAGTGCCGCGCGACCGGGCCGTGTCGATCGGCCTAGTCGTCAACGAACTGGTCACCAATGCCGCCAAGCATGCCTTTCCCGGGCGCGATCTCGGCACCATCGCCGTCACTTTCCGCAACCGCAGGGATGGCGGCTGGACCCTGACGGTCGCCGACGACGGCGTCGGCATGGTCGGCACGAAGGCACCGGGAGCCGACCACGGCCTGGGCAGCCGGCTGGTCGAAGCCTTTGCTCGGCAGGCGGCCGGCACGATCGCGATCGACAGCGGCCCGGCGGGCACGCAGGTGGTGATGGAGCTCGCAGCCAAGGCTTCGCCTCACCACCCGCTCCCGCCCCCACGAGAGAAGAGCGATGCTCGCAAACGACGGAAACAGCCTGCCTCCTGAACCACGCCTTCGCTGTCCCTTCGACGGGATTTATGGACACCGTTCAATTAATCTGTTGCCCGCGCGGAATAACCGCGCATAGCGCAGTCATGGGACGCAGATCGGATCATAGTCGACAGGAACTGAAGGCGCTGATCCTGGAGCAGGCGCATCATCACATCGCCGAGGTAGGGTTCGCCAGATTCTCCGCGCGCGAGGTCGCCAAGCGGATCGGCTACACCGTCGGGACGCTCTATAATGTCTATGGCACGCTCGATCGGCTGTTCGCCGCGGTGAACACGCGGACGTTCGGGGCGTGGGCCGATGCCTTGGAGGCAGCGCTGGAGGAAAGCGGCGAAGACCGGATCGCCGCCCTCGTCGCGGGCTATTTCCACTTCGCCCACGCGCACCGCAATCTGTGGAACGCCATTTACGATCATCACCTTCCGGTCGGGGAGGCGGTCGATGCGGAGCAGGTGCAGGTGCGCGGCAGGCTGACCGGGATCGTGACGAACGAGGTCGAACGCGCGCTCCCGCCGGCGCGGCGCGGCGATGCCGTCGCCATCACCCGCTCGCTCATCGCCATCGTCCACGGGCATTGCTCGCTCGATCTCAGCGGCTCCTTCGCCCTGATGGGCGGTACCGATGCCTGCGCCGATGCCTTGACCCGCGTGCGCGAGGTCATCGCCTATGGCAGCGGCGCCCCTGCCGCGGCGGACCTGGCGCACTGACCATCATGGTCCGCGCGCACTGCTGGTGGTAAGGGTCGTGAGGGGCGCGACCGCGCCCGGCTGGATCGCCGCCCTCCTGCGGCCACTCATCCAGCCCGAAAGGCCAAAAAATGTTGATCCGCGCCGGCTACGACATCAGTTTCGCAAATGATTGGCCAGTGCCGATGCTGGCGAACCTGAGCGTCCATCCATCGCGCAACAAGGATCTGCGCACCGCGCAGCGGATCATGACTGAGCCCGATGTGCCGCTCTATGATTATGTCGATTCCTTCGGCAACATCTGCACCCGCCTGACGATACCGGAAGGTGGCATCACCATTTCCTGCGGCTTCCTGATCGAGGACCCGTTCGAACCGGACGAGGTTGCCCCGGACGCGCGACAGGTGCCGGTCGAGGCGCTGCCGGACGACGTGCTGCAATTCCTCCAGGGCAGCCGCTATTGCGAAACCGACCGGCTGTCCGAAACCGCCTTGGAGCTGTTCGGCGGGGTCGCGCCTGGATGGGCGATGGTTCAGGCGATCGTCGGGTACACGCATGAGCGTATCCGCTTCGAT
This sequence comes from Parasphingomonas zepuensis, assembly GCF_036663735.1. Classification (NCBI taxonomy): domain Bacteria; kingdom Pseudomonadati; phylum Pseudomonadota; class Alphaproteobacteria; order Sphingomonadales; family Sphingomonadaceae; genus Parasphingomonas; species Parasphingomonas zepuensis. The sequence goes on from NZ_JAXOJO010000008.1 coordinate 35,322, forward strand.
TATAGTCAGGCGCGCGCAACGAAGACGGCGTGGGATGCGTGGGAGGAGCAGGTCGGCGTCTGTCGCGATTATGCGCATCTTGCCATCGCGCTCTGCCGCTGCATGAACATCCCGGCGCGCTATTGCACTGGCTATATGGGCGACATGGATCTTCCGGCGATCGTCGGCGAGATGGATTTCTCGGCCTGGTTCGAGGCCTATCTCGATGGACGCTGGTATGTGTTCGACGCCCGGCATAACCGGCCGCGGCGCGGGCGGATCCTGATGGCGCGCGGGCGCGACGCGACTGACGTAGCGCTGACCAACACGTTCGGCCGGACGACGCTGACTCGCTTCCAGGTCTATACCGACGAGGATCGCCTCGGCATGGTCGCCTGAATCAGGCGAGCCGCCGCTCACGCAGCAATGGCGCCTCGTCCGGCTCGCGGCCGCGAAAGGCAATGAACGAAGCCATCGGATCGCGGCTGTTGCCGGGCGCCAGCACTTCTTCGCGGAACCGGGCCGCAAGCGTTGGATCGAAGATATCGCCCGCCTCGACAAAGGCGGCAAAAGCATCGGAGTCGAGCACTTCCGACCAGAGATAGCTGTAATAGCTGGCGGCATAGCCACCGTCGAAGACATGGGTGAAATGGGTCAGGCCGTGCCGCGGTGCAATCGCCGCCGGCATGCCGAGGTCGGCAAGCGTGCTGGCGGCGAGCGCCCTGGCGTCGGGCGTCGCATCCGCGCAACGATGAAGCGCCAGATCGACGATCGCCGAGGCCAGGAATTCGATCGTCGCATAGCCCTGGCCGAAATCGTCGGCATGGCCGATCGCCTCGATCAGCGCGGCAGGCAGGCCAAGCGCCGCCAGAGTCTCGGGCGCGACGATCCAGTGCTCCATGAACTTGCTCGGGAATTCGACGAAATCCCGCGCCACCGCGGTGCCAGCCTGGCTCGGATAGGCCGCGTCGGACAGCAACGCGTGCAGTGCATGGCCGAATTCGTGAAACAGGGTCCGCGCCTCGTCGATCGACAGGCCGGTGTCTGCGCCGGCCGGCGACTTGGCGAAATTGGCGACGAGATAGGCGATCGGCAGCACCGCCCCGTCGAACCTTTCCTGCACCCGCAACGATCCCATCCACGCACCGCCATGCTTTTCGGCCCGCGCGAAATAATCGGTGTAGAGCAGCCCGATCTCGGCGCCATCGCCGGCCGACACCGCCCAGGCGCGAACGTCGGGATGCCACCCGGGCAGATCCTGCCGATGCTCGAAATTCAATCCGTACAACCGGCCTGCGGTGGCAAAGGCAGCGTCGCGCACGCGGTCCAGCGTGAGATTCTCCTTCACTTCGCCGCCGTCGAGCGCATAGCGTTCACGGCGCACGCGCTCGGCGTAGAAGCGCCAGTCCCAGCCGGCGATCGCGAAGCTTTCGCCATCGGCCTCGGCGATCCGTTGCAGTTCGGCCTGCTCCGCCGCGGCCTGGAGGAGCGCCGGGCGCCAGACCCGCATCAGCAGTGCTTCCGCTGCCTCCGGCGTCTTCGCCATACTGTCCGCCAGCGCATAATCAGCGTAATTTCGGTACCCGAGCAGGCGCACCCGCTCCTGCCTCAGCGCCAGGATGCGATCGACCAGCGGGCCATTGTCGTGCGGGCCACCGTCGCAGCGCGAGATGAAAGCGCGCCACATCGTTTCGCGCAGGTCGCGCCGGGTGGAGAAGGTCAGCAACCCTTCGGCATCGCCGCGATCGAGCGTCAGCAGATAGCGCCCGTCATGGCCCCGCGCCTCGGCCCGGCGCGCGGCGGCGGCGATCATCGGCTCGGGCAGACCGTCGAGATCAGACGCGTCGAGCAGCATTTCCCACGCGGCCGCGGCGGCCAGCACATTCTGCCCGAAGCGCGTCGACAGCGCCGAGAGCTCCTGCGCGATCGCGGCAAAACGTGCCTTGCCCGCCGCGTCGAGATTGGCGCCCCCTTCGATGAAGCCGCGATGGCTGTCGTCGAGCAGGCGTACCTGCGCTTCGTTCAGCCCGAGCGTCTCGCGCTTCTCCCACAAAGCCCGGACGCGCGCGAACAGACGCGGATCGTGCGACGTGGCGATGCCATGCTCGGTCAGCAACGCCGACACCACCGGCTCGATCTCGCGGATGGCGGCATCGGCCTGGGCCGACGACAGCGTCCAGAAGATGCGCCGCACCCGCGCCAGCCTGGCGCCCGATCTCTCGAGCGCCTCGAGCGTGTTGGCGAAGCTGGGCGCCGCCGGGTCTTCGGCAATGGCGGCAATCTCGGCCGCCGCTTCAGCGATCGCCGCGCGGAACGCTGGCAGGAAATCCGCGCTTCGGATCTGCGCGAAATCAGGGGCCGCGAACGGCAACCGGCTTTCGTCGAGCAACGGATCGCGGTCGAGCAGTGCGGTCACGACGCCGTCACCTCGTCGGTATGGACGTCGAAACCGGTCAGGGTGGCCGATCCGAAGGTCGTCGTCAGCGCCGTGTCGGTCGCGTCGCGCCCGCGCGCCATCAGGATCCGCCCAATGCGCGGCCGGTTGTGCCGGGCGTCGAAGGTATGCCAGCGATCGCCGAGATAGACGTCGAACCAGGCGGAGAAATCCATTGGCGCGTCGACCGGCGGAATGCCGATATCGCCGAGATAGCCGGTGCAATAGCGCGCCGGGATGTTCATGCAGCGGCACAGCGCAATGGCGAGATGCGCGAAATCGCGGCACACGCCCTGGCGCTCCTGATAGGCATCCCACGCCGTCTTGGTCGATCGCGCGAAATGATAGCCGAACTCGATATGGTGATGCGTGAAGTCGACGATCGCCTGCACGCGCTGCCAGCCCGGTGCGATATGCCCGAACAGCGACCAGGCCGTTTCCGACAGCCGGTCGGTCTCGCAATAGCGGCTGCCGAGCAGGAAGAGGATGACGTCGTCCGGCAACTCCTCCACCGCATGCTGCACGGCGCCGGGCGCCGCCGGATCGGGCAGCCCGTCATCCTCGATCGTGAAGTCGCACGACAACGTCATGCCGCCGACCGGTACCGTCACCCTGGTACAGACGTTCCCGAACGCATCGAGATAATCGTACATCGGCACGTCGGGCGCCGCGGTGATGCGGTGCGGCGTCACCAGATCCTTGTTGCGCGACGGATGGATGCTCAGCATCGCCATCATCGGCGTCGGAACGTCGGTTTCGTAGCGTATCTCGTAACCGGCGCGGATCAGCATCAGGATGACTTTCTACCGGTGGCGGAAATGGCATAGGGGGACGAAACGCTCTGATCGACGGAGATGTCCACGGACACTTCCATGTCGATGAAACTGCCGGGAAATCCCGCCCAGGTGCCGGAAATCGGGACTGCCTGATAAATGTCGCGCGCGATGGCGACGCGGATCAGCCCGCGATTGCCGATGATGCCGTTGGTCGGATCGAATTCGACCCAGCCGGATCCCGGCAGATAGACGCGGACCCAGGCATGGGTGTTGCCGCCGCCGGCGCGCTGGTCATGCTCGGACGGGCTGTAGACATAGCCGGAGACGAAGCGCGCCGCGAAGCCGAGCGCCCGCACCGCCTCGATCATCAGCATCGCATAATCGCGACAGGTGCCCTTGCGCCGCGTCAGCGTTTCGATCGGGCTCTGCGTGCCCTTTTCGGGGCGCGAGACATAAGTGAACTCGCGCTTGATCGCGGTCGTCATCTCCGAAAGCATCGCCAGCGTGTCGGTCTGGCCAAGCGGATTGACGAAGCGTCGCGCCCAGCTGTCGATCTGACGGAGCGGATCGAGATGCTGGCGCTCGATCGAGCGCAGCAGGTCCGGCATTTCCTCGGAGGAATAGGTGAACGGATAGAAGCGCGCATAATCCTCGATATCGACATTCTGCACGGCCGCCGGATTATGCTCGACCCGGATGCGGCTATCGAACACGAGACGCTTCGCCCGTTTGTCGAACGACGCTATGGCGACGGAATTGCCGAACACGTCCTGCAGCCAGCGCAGCTCGCAGGGCGGCGGATCGATGGTGAGCGTCGCCTCGATCAGATGCTGGTCATAGCTTTCGCGCGGACGCACCATGATGCGGTGCTCGCCAAAGGACACCGGCTGGCGATAGGTGTAGGTCGTCACATGAGAGAGAGTCAGGAAAGGCATCGGACATCCGTCGCATGAACAACCATCCGAGCCAATCGCTGCTTACGGCGGAAGAACCGCCGCCGGTCCGCCTCATCAACCCCGCGGGAGCGTCTCCGTTCCTTCTGCTGGGCGATCATGCCGGCAATGCCATTCCCGCCGCGCTTGGATCGCTCGGGCTGGGGGGAGACGATCTCGGCCGGCACATCGCCTGGGATATCGGGGTCGGCGGCCTGGGCGCGGTGCTTTCCGAAGCGTTGGACGCCGTGTTCATCCGGCAGCATTATTCGCGCCTCGTCGTCGACTGCAATCGCGATCCGGACGCCCCGGACGCGATACCGGAGATCAGCGACTTCACGGCCGTCCCCGGCAATGCCGCCATGACGCCATCCGCGCGCGCGGCGCGCCTCGCTGCGATCCATCAGCCCTATCAGGCGGCGATAGCCGCCGAGATCGAGCGGCGCCACGCCGCCGGCATGGCAACCGTCCTCGTATCGCTCCACAGCTTCACGCCCAGCATGAACGGCCGGGATCGCCCATGGCAGATCGGCGTGCTCTACGGTGAAGGAGACACGGGCTTTGCCCTCGCCCTGCTCGATCTGCTGCAGCGGCGCGGCGCCTGGACGGTGGGCGACAACGAACCCTACGCCATGGACGGCATCGATCACACCATCCCGCGCCACGCCTATCCCGGCCGGCTCCCTTATGCCGAACTGGAAATCCGCCAGGACCTGTTGAGCACGCCCGAACAGCAGGCCGGGTGGGCGGCCCTGCTCGCGGAAATTCTGCCGACGACACTGACCGCCATCGCCTGACCGGGAGATCCTAGCCCAGCGTCTCGACCTGCTCGGCCAGCTGGAGCCAGCGCAGCTCGGCTGCCTCCTTCTCGGTCCGGGCGACGTCGATCGCCTTCATCAGCCGGTCAAAGGCACCGGGATCGCTGGCATAAAGATTGGGGTCCGCCAGCGCCGCCTCGTCGCGCGCGATCGCCGCATCGAGCTGCTCGATGCGCTTGGGCAACAGCTCGTAATCGCGCTGATCCTTATAGGTCAGCTTCACGCGCGGCGCCGGCGGTGCGGTCGGCTCGACCTTGCGCGGATTGGCCCGTTTCCCGCCGGACACGCGCTGCTTGCGCCGCTTCTCCCAATCCTCATAGCCGCCCGCCACGACATCCACCGTGCCCGAACCATCGAGCCCCAGGGTGATCGTCACGGTGCGGTCGAGGAAGTCGCGGTCATGGCTGACGATCAGAACGGTGCCGTCATAGTCCGAGATCACTTCCTGCAGCAGGTCGAGCGTCTCCAGGTCGAGATCGTTGGTCGGCTCGTCAAGCACCAGCAGGTTGGACGGCCGCGCGAACTCGCGCGCCAGCAGCAGGCGCGAGCGCTCGCCGCCGGAGAGCGTGCCGATCATCGCATCGACCAGCCCGGGCTCGAACAGGAATTCCTTGAGATAGCCAATGACGTGCTTCTTCACGCCCTGCACCTCGATCCAGTCGCCGCCATCGGCCAGCACCTCGCGCACCGTCTTGTCCGGCGCCATCAGGCTGCGTTGCTGGTCGATGACGATCGCGTCGAGCGTCTTGGCCAGGCGGATATGCCCCTCGTCAGGGGCCAGTTCTCCGGTCAGCAGCTTCAGCAGAGTCGATTTGCCCGCCCCGTTCGCGCCGACGATACCGATCCGGTCGCCACGCGTGATGCGCAGGGTCAGGTCCTTGATGATCGGACGGTCCCCGAAACTTTTGGACACGCCCTTCACGTCGATCACCACCTTGGTGCGCGCGTCATCGGTGCCGATCGTGAGATTGGCAGTACCCTGCGGCCCCATCATCGCGGCGCGGACCGCGCGCATCTCGTGCAGCTTGGACAGCCGCCCCTGGTTGCGCTTGCGCCGGCCCGTCACGCCGCGCAGCAGCCAATGCTCCTCCAGCTTCAGCTTGGCGTCGAGCTTCTCGGCGTTGCGCGCCTCCTCGGCATAGACCTGCTCGGTCCACGCCTCGAACCCGCCAAAGCCGACTTCGGCGCGGCGCACCGATCCGCGATCGAGCCACAAAGTCTGCTTGGTCAGACGCGTCAGGAAGGTACGATCATGGCTGATCGCGATGAAGGCGCCGTTGTAACGGCCGAGCCAGCCTTCGAGCCAGTCGATCGCCGCGATGTCGAGATGGTTGGTCGGCTCGTCGAGCAGCAATACGTCCGGCTCGAGCGACAGAGCCCGCACGATCGCCGCGCGGCGCCGCTCGCCGCCCGAGGCGCTGGCCGATTCGCGCGACAGGTCGATGCCGAGCTGATCGGCGATCGCCTCCGCCTCGTGTCGCGCCGGGGCTTCGTCGCCGGCAAGCACATAATCGAGCAGCGTCGGGAAGCCGGTAAGATCCGGTTCCTGCTCCAGCAGGATCACGCGCGTGCCCGGCACAATCGTGCGCCGGCCCTCGTCTGCCTCGATCTTGCCGGCGATCAGCTTGAGCAGCGTGGTCTTGCCCGCGCCGTTGCGGCCGATCAGCGCCAGCCGGTCGCGCGGCTGTACATGGATGTCGAGGCCGCGGAACAGCCATCCCGAGCCCTGGATGATGCCGAGATTTTCATATGCGAGGATTGGTGCTGCCATGCGGCTCCGTTAGGGTGCCGTGCGAGGTCGGGCAAGCGCCGCCCGCCCACGTTGCCGGCTATTCCCATGTGACCCTTGCCTGACACGTGCATTCACAGGCTGTTCAAGCCTGCGTGCCTATGCAAGACGCAATGAAGATGCTCGTACCGCTTGCGTTATCCGCCCTCGCCGCGCTCGGCCCTGTGTCCGCCCCGGCGGAACCAGGGCAGCGGCGCGACCAGCAGGAAGCGTTCGATCAGCTGCGCCAGGGCCGCATCATGCCCCTGCGCGAAATCGAGGCGCGCGTGCTTCCCCGGATGAACGGCGCGCAGTATCTCGGTGTCGAGCTCGATCCCCAGACCAGTATTTACACGCTCAAGTTCGTGCGTAAGGGAACGGTCATCTGGGTCTATGTCGATGCCCGTTCGGGCAAGGTCGTCGGCCAGGACGGAAATTGAACGCCCGTGTGGCGTCGTCGGAGAGGATAATCCAATGCGCGTTCTGATCGTCGAAGACGAGCCAAGCCTGGGCCAGCAGCTGAAGAACACGCTGGAAGGCGCTGGCTATGCCATCGATCTCGCCACGGACGGCGAGGAAGGCCATTTCCTCGGTTCGACCGAGAATTACGATGCGATCGTGCTCGATCTCGGCCTGCCCGAGATCGACGGGCTGACCGTGCTGGACCGCTGGCGCAAGGAAGGCCGCACCGCGCCGGTGCTGGTGCTGACGGCGCGCGACAGCTGGTCGGACAAGGTCGCCGGCCTCGATGCCGGCGCCGACGATTATGTCGCCAAGCCGTTCCAGTCGGAGGAGCTGATCGCCCGGCTGCGCGCGCTGATTCGCCGCGCCTCGGGCAACGCCTCGTCGGAGCTGATGGCGGGCGACGTCCGCCTCGACACCCGCTCGGGCAAGGTCACGCTGGCCGGCGAGCCGGTCAAGCTGACGGCGCAGGAATATAAGCTGCTCAGCTATCTGCTCCACCACAAGGGCAAGGTCGTCAGCCGCACCGAATTGATCGAGCATATCTACGATCAGGATTTCGATCGCGATTCGAACACGATCGAGGTGTTCGTCACGCGCATCCGCAAGAAATTGGGGCAGGATGTCATCACCACCATCCGGGGGCTTGGCTACAGCCTCGAGGATCCGGATGCGTGATCCCGTCCCAGTGACGCTCCATGGCTGACGGCGAGGCCGCGCCCGCGGCCGAAACCCCGGTCACGCCTGCAAAACCGGTCGAGGAGAGCGGCCCGGCCCCGACCGTCTACCCGAAGCAGAAGACCACCGGCTCGCTTAGCCGGCGCATGATCTTCATCGCGGCCGGCTGGATCATCCTGCTGCTGACGGGCGGTGGCTTCGCGCTCGACCGGGTCCTCACCGCCGCGATCACGCGCAATTTCGACGACCAGCTCGAATATGTGCTCACCGCCCTGATCGTCTCGTCCGAGATCGGGCCGGACGGCGAAGTCGTGTTCAACCGCGAGCCGGCCGACCAGCGCTTCCTCGAGCCTTATTCCGGGCTTTACTGGCAGGTCAGCGCGAAGGGCCGCGAATCCTTCTCGTCGCGCTCGCTCTGGGATCGCCGGCTCGGCTTCGGCAGCGACCATAGCGATATGGCCGTGCACACTTATGACAGCCCGCAGTTCGGCGAAGAGAAACTGCGCATCGTCGAACGCGACGTCAAACTGCCCGGCGCCGCGACGCGCTGGCGCTTCCAGGTCGCGCAGAGCCGCGACGGGCTGGACGCCCAGATCGAGACGCTGCGCAAGACGCTGGTGCGCAGTTTCCTGCTGCTCGCGCTCGGCCTGATCGTGATGGCCGCGCTCCAGACCTTTTACGGCCTGTGGCCGCTGCGCCGCGTGCGCGAGGAAATCGCGCGGATGCGCGCGGGCAAGTCGCGCCAGGTCGAGCGCGCCATGCCCAACGAAGTCGCGCCGCTGGTCGAGGAGCTCAACGCCCTGATTGAGCATAACGAGAAACAGGCCGAGGAAGCGCGCCGCCATGCCGGCAATCTCGCCCATGCGCTCAAGACGCCGCTGACCGTGATCATGAACGCCGCCACGGCCCAGTCCGACGATCTCGGCGAGACGGTGATCCGCGAGGCGCGCACGATGCGTCGCCAGGTCGATCATCACCTCGCCCGCGCCCGCGCGGTCGGCCGCCGCGGCTCGGCGCACAGCCGGGCCGACGTCTGGCCGAGCCTCGAATCGGTCGAGCGCGCGGTCGCCCGGCTTTACCGCCATGTCCGCATCGACGTGACTGGGCCGAAAGGCCTTCAGGTCCATGTCGAGCGCCAGGATCTGGACGAGATGCTCGGCAACCTGATCGAGAATGCCGCGAAATATGGCGGCGGCAGCGTGTTCGTCACGGTCGGCGCTCAGGCGGGCTTCGTCGAGTTCCTGATCGAGGACGACGGCGTCGGCATCCCCGAGGAGGAACGCATCCGCATCTTCGATCGCGGCGCGCGCCTCGATACCGGCAAGCCCGGCACCGGGCTTGGCCTCGGCATCGTGCGCGACGTCGCCGAGATTTACGAGGGGACGGTCTCGTTAGAAGAGAGCGAGGATCTCGGCGGCCTGCTCGTGCGGCTCAGATTGCCCGCCGCAAATTAATTCCTCCCGTGCCGGGGAGGAATCTCAGGCCGCTACCTTCAACTCCTGCATCACCTCGGCAGTGATCGTCAGGCTGCGCTTGCGCGCCTCATGATCGTAGATCGAGCTGGCGATCATCAGTTCGTCGACCCCGGTCCGCTCCACGAACGCGGCGATCTCCCGCGCCACCTTGGCCGGGCTGCCGACTGCCGAACATTGCAGCACATGGTCGAGGATCCGCTCGCCCTGCGGCCCGAGGCTGGCGCGATAATCGGCGACCGGCGGCCGTAGCTTGCCCGGATTGCCCGTCCGCAGCGCAACGAAAGCCTGTTGCTGGGAACTCGCCAGCAATTCGGCCTCGGCATCGGTATCGGCCGCGAACACGTTGAACCCGGCCATCAGATGCGGCTTGGCCAGCGCCGCGGAAGGGCGGAACTCGCGGCGATAGATCGCGATCGCGTCCTTCAGCGAGTCAGGCGCGAAGTGCGAAGCAAAGGCATAAGGCAGCCCAAGCATCGCCGCGAGCTGTGCCCCGAACGTGCTCGATCCGAGGATCCACAAAGTCACGTCGGCGCCGGCGCCGGGGGTCGCGCGAATGCCGGTGCGGCCGTCATCGGCGAAAAAGCTCTGCAGTTCGACCACGTCGCGCGGGAAGGCGTTCGCATCGCTCTCCAGATTGCGGCGCAAAGCGCGCGCGACGATCTGGTCCGATCCCGGCGCGCGGCCAAGGCCCAGGTCGATCCTGCCGGGGAACAGCGCATCGAGCGTGCCGAACTGCTCGGCGATCACCAGTGGCGAATGGTTGGGCAGCATGATGCCCCCTGCCCCGACCCGGATGGTCTCCGTCGCCGCCGCGACATGGCCGATCACCACCGCGGTCGCCGCGCTGGCGATGCCCGCCATGCCGTGATGTTCGGCCACCCAGTAACGGCTGAAGCCGAGGCTTTCGGCATGGCGCGCCAGATCGGCGGCATTGGCTAGCGACTGGGCGACGGTGCCGCCTTCGACGACGGGCACGAGATCGAGCAGGGAATAGGCTGTCATGCGAGCAAGATGGGGTGGCCTGACGGCCAGTGGAAGCCCCCAATCCCGCCGCCCGGCCAATCAAAGCTATCCACGGCGCACATATTCCTTCGTCCCGCGTGGCACGATCAGAACGTCACCGAATAGCGCACCGCCCCGCCGATATCGTCGGGCAGTGTCGCGAAATTGCCCGGGTCCCTGCGCCAGAACAGGTTGCTCTGGACGGCGCCGCCCAGGAAGGGCAGCGCGTAGCGCGCTTCCAGATCGATCTCGCGGCCGGTCGGCGCGAGGTTGAGCCGCTGGGTAGTCCACTCGGTCACGCGCAGCGTGTCGTAGTCGTAAAAGGTCGGCAACCGCAGGTCGATGCCCCCGCTCGCGACGCGGAGCGGCTGGGCGATACGCAGCCCGGCGCTGTCGAACCGGCCGAACACCCCGGCCTTGCCGATATCGCCGGCAAAGGCGCTGGTCCGGATGAACCCGCGTCCGGTCAGCCCGCCCCGCACCTCGGCCTGCGTCCAGCCGCGGCGCAGCGATCCGCCGAGCCTCCAGCCGGCGCCCATCTCCCATCGGGCCGTGCCGTCGAGGAACCAGCTCGTCCCGCGCGTCCCGCCCAGCGCATCGCCGAAGCGCGCACCGAGCACGGTATCCCGTTCGGCCAGCCGCGTGCCCGTCAGCCCCAGCTGCAAACCGCCGAAGCGGCGATCGATCGTGATTGCGGCCCGGTCATAGCCATAACGCAGGTAACGGCCCTGCAGCGCCGGCATCCGGTCCGCGTCGCGCGTCAGCACGTCCCCGCGCTCGATCGCCGCGGTCAGGCCGATCGCCCCGAATTGCTGGCGGATCGCACTCGATCCGGTGATGCTGCTGTCGAAGCCCTGGCCCTGCACCGGATCGCGCGCGACGAGAAAGGCCGGCTCCACCCGTCCGGCAAGGCGCGCGCTCAGCGCTGCACTACCCTCGGCAAACCCGATGGCGAAGGCCGCATCGCTGCCCAGCCGCTTCGTCACGATCCCGGCGATCGCCCGCGCGCGTGCCGCATCGCCGCTGTGCAGGGTCATGCGCAATACGCTGGCGCCGGTCTGCGCCGGCGCGATGGTCAGCGCGACGACCGTGTCGTCGTCGAGCCCCGCCGAGAAGCTGCGCTGCCGCGATTCGAGCACCCCGCCCAGCGTCCGCGACGGGCCGCTGCGGTCGATCGTCCGCGCCAGATCGATCGCAAAGGCGCGGCTGAACCCGTCGAGGATCACTGCGCCCAGCCCGCCCTGGCGCGCATCGCCCATCGGGGCCGACAGTGTGGCGTTGACGTTCAGCGACGCGACCGAATGCGTGCCCGCCACCGAGCTCGTGCCGAGCGGCGAAAAGGCGGCGGTCAGATCGAGCACGCCCTGGCCATAGACGGCGTCGTCCCCGATCGCACCGGCGTCGCGCGCCGACATGTACAGGATCTCGACGATCTGCGCGCCGGTCAGGTTTGGAAAGGCCTGCGCCAGCAACGCGACGGCGCCGGCGATCTGCGGTGCAGAAAAGGAGGTGCCGCTCCACAGCAGCGGCGTATCCTTCTCGTCCGGCGCACGCACATGCTCGCCCACCGCCGCCAGATAATGCGCGACGCTGTTGCCGGCGCGGTTGCTGAAGCTGGAGATCGCGTCGCCGCCCGGCGTCCGCGCATCGTTCGCGCCGACCGATCCGGCAATGATCACCAGGCCCCGCGCCTGGGCGAGGTTGGCGACCTGCGCGAAGGGGTCTGGATTGACCGCGCGATCGGGATGGTCCTCGAAATCATTGCCGGCCGAGATCACGATGACGATCCCCGCAGCCGTCGCCTGGTTGATCGCTTCGATCAGGGTGGCATTCGCTGCCTCCCCGCCCAGCGATATGTTGACGACGCGTGCGCCGTTGTTCCGCGCCAGATCGAGGCCACGCGCGATCGCCCCGTCCTCGAACGAGCAGCCGCCATCGTCGGATGTATCGGCGCAGCTGCCCGGCGTATCGGCCCGCGCCACGATCAGCGCTGCGTCGAACGCGATGCCGTGCGTGCCCGCGCCGTTGCGCCGGCCGGCGATCGTGAACGACACCGCGGTGCCATGGCCGCCTTCGTCATCGACCGTCCCGTTGCCGGCGGTCGAGGCGGAATCGGGGTCGATCCGGCTGCCGAACTCGGCGCTCTGCAGGTCGATGCCGCTGTCGATCACGCCCACGGTGATGCCGGCTCCGGTCGCCGCGCGGTTATAAGCGGCCAGCGCATTGGCCGATACAGCGCCGACCGTCGCGCGATATTCGGCCGTGTCGGCACTGGTGGGTGTGGGAGTCGGCGCAGGTGTGGGCGTTGGCGTCGCGGGGGGCGTCGGGGTCGGCGTCACCGGGGGCGTGGGCGTGTTGCCGATGCCGCCCCCTCCCCCGCCGCCACAGCCCGCCGCGGCGAACAGGCAGGCAAGGCCGGCTGAGCGCAGCAATCGCTGCCTGGTCACGATCGCCATGCGGCTCCCCTCTGTTCGGAAAACGGCGCCGCGCCGTGCTTTCCACTGCCCCGATGGCGATGCCCCCCGACCCGCCTTAAACCGCTCCAAACCCCGCCTTGCCCCGGGCGCAGTGCGGGCCTAGAGCCTCGGCCGCCATGCTCGCGCGTCTCGCACCTATCCGCAACTGGATTTTCGATCTCGACAACACGCTGTACCCGGCGAGTGCACGGCTGTTCGATCAGATCGACTTCAAGATGGGCGCCTATATCGCCGAACGCTTCGGCTGCGATCTGGTCGAGGCGCGCCGCATCCAGAAGGGCTATTTCCACGGCCACGGCACCACCCTGGCCGGGCTGATGGCCGATCACGGCGTCGATCCACACCAGTTCCTCGATTTCGTCCATGATATCGAGATGGACGTGCTCGAGGAGAACCTCCCGCTCGCTGCCGCCATCGCGAAGCTGCCGGGGCGCAAGATCGTCTTCACCAATGCCGACACGCCCTATGCCGGCCGCGTGCTCGACCGGCTCGGCCTGGGCGCGAGCTTCGAGGCAGTGCACGATATCCACGCGATGGACCTGAAGCCCAAGCCGCAGGAATCGGCTTATGCCGGGCTGTGCGCCGCCTTCGACATCGATCCGCGCGAAAGCCTGTTCGTCGAGGACATGGCCCGCAACCTGAAGCCGGCCAAGGCGATCGGCATGACGACCGTCTGGGTCGACAACGGCTCGGAACAGACCGCCGATATGGACCGTGATCATATCGATTTCACGACACACGACATCCGGCACTGGCTGGAAGAGATTTTGGAGGGGGCATGAGCGACTTGCAGGGCACGATCGAGGCAGCGTGGGACGCGCGCGACGGGATCAACACCGGCACGACCGGTGCAGTGCGCGATGCGGTGGAGGCAGCGCTCGCCCAGCTTGATTCCGGTGCGGCTCGCGTCGCCGAGCCGGACGGCAATGGCGGCTGGCGAGTCAACCAATGGCTTAAGAAAGCCGTGCTCCTGTCCTTCCGCCTCAACGATAACGCGCTGATCGATGGCGGCTCAGCCGGCTCCCCCGCATTCGACAAGGTGCCGTCCAAGTTCGCCGGCTGGGGCGAGGCCGAGTTCCGCGCGGCCGGCATCCGCGTCGTCCCCGGTGCCGTCGCGCGCCGCGGCGCCTTCATTGCGAAGGGCGCGATCCTGTTGCCGAGCTTCGTCAATATCGGCGCCTATGTCGGCGAAGGCACGATGGTCGATGCCTGGGCCACGGTCGGCAGCTGCGCCCAGATCGGCAAGAACGTCCATCTCTCGGGCGGCGCCGGCATCGGCGGCGTGCTCGAGCCGCTCCAGGCCGATCCCGTCATCATCGGCGATGGCGCCTTCATCGGCGCACGCTCGGAAGTGGCCGAGGGCGTTCGCGTCGGCGAGGGCGCAGTGCTGTCGATGGGTGTCTATCTCGGCGCCTCGACCAAGATCGTCGACCGCGCGACCGGCGAAGTGTTTCGCGGCGAAGTGCCGCCTTATGCCGTCGTCGTCCCCGGCAGCCTGGGCGGCGGCGGCGGCAAGCCGGCGCTGTATTGCGCCGTGATCGTCAAGCGCGTCGATGCACAGACCCGCTCGAAGACCAGCATCAACGAGCTGTTGCGGGATTGATCCGGGCGCTCGCCTGTCTGGTTCTGCTGCTGGCGGCCGCACCCGCGCCGCCGGCGCCCGACACGCGGTTGCCGATCGATTCCGCGCGGATCGTGCGTACGTTGCCGCACGATCCGGCCGCCTTCACTGAAGGGCTCTTCTACCGCGACGGCTTTCTCTACGAAAGCACCGGGCAGGTCGGCGAGTCCTCGATCCGCAAGGTCGATCTGCTCACCGGCAAGGTCCTGCGCAGCGTCACCGTGCCGCCGCCCTATTTCGGCGAGGGCATCACACCGGTCGGCCGGCAGATCGTCAGTCTCACCTGGCAGCATCATATCGGCTTTCGCTGGTCGCTCGACGGTTTCCGCAAGCTGGGGCAGTTCAGCTATCCCGGCGAAGGCTGGGCGCTGACCACTGACGGTACGGCCGTCATCATGTCGGATGGCACGGCACAGCTCCGTTTCCTCGATCCCGCAACGATGAAGGAACGCCGCCGCATCACCGTCACCGTGAACGGCCGGCCGCTCGATCAGCTCAACGAACTCGAATATGTCGATGGCGAGATCCTCGCCAATATCTGGCGGACGCGGTTCATCGCCCGGATCGATCCGGGTGACGGGCATATCATCGGGCTGATCGATCTCTCCGCCCTGATCGCGACGGTCGCCGCGACCGATCCGGAAGCCGTGCCCAACGGCATCGCCTGGGACGAGAAGGGCCGGCATCTGTACGTCACCGGCAAGGAATGGCCCAGCCTGTTCGAAATCAGCCCACCCAAAGGATAATCCTGCCTTCACCTTTCCGTTCGCGGACGGCCGCCGGGGAAGGCCTGTTCAAGACAAACGCCCGAAAAGGTCTGCCCTGCCGCCCTTCCCGCAAGCAGACTGGGAATAAAGCGGTAGCTAGCGTCTCGACAACGTCACAAGCCCCTCCTATCCCGCCCGCATCATCTGAGGGGAATCCACGCCACATGACCACCGCCAGCAAGGTCCTCGACCGCGTTCTCGTGCTCGAAATGGTGCGCGTCACCGAAGCCGCGGCGATCGCCGCATCGAAGCTGGTCGGCCGCGGCGACGAAAAGGCGGCGGATGCCGCCGCCGTCGAGGCGATGCGCGAGGCGCTGAACGAGCTGTACATGGACGGCACCGTCGTGATTGGCGAAGGCGAGCGCGACGAAGCCCCGATGCTGTTCATCGGCGAAAAGGTCGGCTCGGCGATCGGCACCGGCCCGAAGATCGACATCGCGCTCGATCCGCTCGAAGGCACCACGATCTGCGCCACCGCCGGGCCGAACTCGCTCGCCGTGCTTGCCATCGCCGAACAGGGCGGCCTGCTCAACGCGCCCGACGTCTATATGGACAAGATCGCGGTCGGCCCGGGCTATCCCGAAGGCATCATCGATCTCGACAAGTCCCCGACCGAGAATGTGAAGGCGGTCGCCGCCGCCAAGGGCGTCGAGCCCGGCGACATCATCGCGTGCGTGCTCGATCGTCCGCGCCACGAGAAGCTCATCGCCGAGCTGCGCGCGCTCGGCTGCGGCATCATGCTGATCGGCGACGGCGACGTGGCCGGCGTGATCGCGACGACCAACCCCGACACCACGATCGACATCTATCTCGGCTCGGGCGGCGCGCCGGAAGGCGTGCTCGCCGCGGCTGCGCTCCGCTGCGTCGGCGGCCAGTTCAAGGGCCGGCTGCTGTTCCGTAACGATGACGAGCGCGCCCGTGCTGCCAAATGGGGCGTGACCGATCTCGACAAGCAATATGACCTGACCGAACTGGCCAAGGGCGACTGCATCTTCGCCGCGACGGGCGTGACCGACGGATCGCTACTCGCTGGCGTGAAGCGCAAGGCCGGCGTGATGACGACCGAGAGCGTTGTCATGCGCGCAAGCTCGGGCACTGTGCGCTGGGTGAAGGGCGAGCACCGCCTCTAGGTTAGGGCTCGATCGCCATCACGCGGCGATAGGTTTCCAGCTGGAGAGCGCGGTCCCGCGTCAGCGTGGTGGCCGAGCCCGCCTGCATCGGCACATACATCGTGCCCTGCCGGGTCGCATAGATCCCGCCGATCGCACTCCGCTCGGCGTCGCGAAACGCCAGCCATGCGCGTTGCGATCGGCGGAGTTGCTGTGCGGCGCCGGCCGGCAGGCCGCGCAACAGGGCAGTATAAGCGACGTTCATCCGCTGGTCGTAGGACCGCAGCGCGCTCGCCTCGCACCCGGTCTGGCCCGCCGTCGATGCATTGGCGGCGGCGCTCAGGCAGCGGTTCAGCGCTGTCGCGGTCGGATCGGCGCGCTGCGCCGCCGCTCCCGAAGCGCCTGCAAGCAGGATCGTGGCCAGCGCCGATGCCTTCCCGATAAACCGCATCGTTCCGTTTCCGCTCATACCCAGCCTCCCGTCAGATATTGCCGCGGCGCCGCGCCACCAGCACGCCGCCGATCGTCATGACGATCCCCAGGCCGATCAGGAACATCGCCAGCGCGTTGCTCCCCACTTCGTCGTTGTTGGCAGCGCTGATCGCGCGGGCTGCGGCATCGGCATCGGTCGCCGTCATGGCGGTGGCGAACGCCGTTTCGTCGCACCGTCGCAGCATCTCGAGGCCCTGGTCCTTCATCCGCTCCTGGCAGCGCGCCGTGGTAGCGGCATCGGCCCCCGGCGCTCCGCCGTTCAGCTTCATGACGGCGCCCGCGACGAGCATCAGCACACCCAGCACGATCAGGATCAACGGGTTCTTCTTCATGCATATCCTCAAAAAACGTCAGCGCGGGGCCGCACCCCGCGGGGATCGCCGCCCGGCCGCACCCTGGGGGCGCGGCTGGGCGGCGGCCGATCAGGCGCCCTGCCTGGATTCGCCCGGCTTCATGCCGGCCGGGCATGCGCCCGCATACGTCGATTCAACCGACGACTTGATCGGCGTCTGCGCGGCGGGCGGCAGGTTCGGGCCGCTCATCTTGGTGGTCAGCTCGGTACGATAGCTCGACGCGAAATCGCCGCTGACGGTGCCGGCGATCGCCATCGTCATCCCGTTCGACGCGCATTCCATGTCGATCGCGTAGCCGGAGGCCGTGGGGCTCACCAGGTTCTTGGAGCAATTCTGGCCGGGCTGTGCCGGCGGTGCGAACGGATTGCTGCCAGCGGCGGGCTCACCCATGCAGACTTCCATCTTGACTGGCTGCGGCATGCCGGCTGCGGTAACGGTCATCTTCCACAAGCCGGCCTTGGGCATCTTCGATACGGCAGCTACCGCATCAGTGCCGGCGGCCGTATTTCCCGCCGCATGGTCGCTCTTGCCGGAGCACGCGCCCAGCGCGAGAAGGCTTGCCGAGGCAGCCATGAGGATCATCCTGTTCGCGTACATCCGTTATCCTTTTGCCGTTCATCCAGTCGCACCCGGCACGCCGGGCGCCCCGCACCAACGCAGGTGGACGGAAAAAGACCGAAGAAAAAATCGGCATTTTTGTATCGTCCGGATACGTCTGCGCGCCGGCTCTGCTATCTCGGCCACCCGGCAACGACCGGATCAGGAGGACATATGGCGCCCGTGCGAGTCGATCCCGAAAAGGTTCACGAATTCAGCGATGCGGAGCAGTTCTACGCCTGGCTCGGCCGGCATCACGCCAGCGCTGACGAGGTGTGGATCAAGATCCACAAGGTCGCCTCCGGCCTCCCGTCGATCACCCCGAAGGAGGCGATCGACGTGGTGCTGTGCTGGGGCTGGATCGACGCCATCCGCAAGGGGCTCGATGAGACCAGCTATCTCCAACGCTACACGCCGCGCACCGCGAAGAGCATCTGGAGCAAGATCAACATCGACAATGTCGCTCGCCTGACGGAGGAGGGCCGCATGACGGAACACGGCCATAGGCAGGTTCAGGCGGCCAAAGCCGATGGCCGCTGGGACAATGCTTACGGCAGCGGCAAGGGGATGAAGATTCCCGACGATCTGCAGGCAGCGATCGACGCCGAGCCGGGGGCCAAGGCGATGCTCGCGAAACTGACCGAGCAGAACCGCTTCGCCCTCGCCTTTCGCACACACCACATGAAGACCGAGGTCGGCCGGAAGCGGAAGATCGCGACCTTTGTCGAGATGCTGAAGCGCGGCGAGACGATCTACCCGCAACGCGAGCGGTAACGTCCCCGGAGACGCGCGCTACTGTCATCGACGCGCAATATTCCGGGCCGATGGCGGCCGCCACAAAGGCGAAGGAATATCATGCACAGCGTTGGAGTCGGCCCAGAGTCGACTGAAGAGTCGGCAGCCGTGCCGATTTCCGGCATTTCCCGCCGGTCGGTTCTGGCGGGGGCGGGAGCCGCGGCGCTGTTGTCGATCGGGGCGCGGGGCTCCGCCCGGCTTCCTCAACGTCTGTTCACGCTTGGCGTCGCCTCGGGCGATCCGGCGCCGGACGGGGTCGTGCTGTGGACCAGGCTGGCGCCCGAGCCGCTGGCCGCCGATGGCGGAATGACGGCCGCCGCCGTTCCGGTGCGCTGGGAAGTGGCAGAAGACGCGCGGTTTGCCCATGTCGTCCGTTCGGGCAACGCCGTGGCGCGCGCCGAGCTCGGCCATTCGGTCCATGTCGAGGTCACCGGGCTTCGCTCGGCACGGCCCTATTTCTACCGCTTCATCACGGGCGGCGAGGCAAGCCCGGTCGGCCGCACCCGCACCGCGCCCGCCGCCGGCGCTCAGGTCGATCGCCTGCGCATCTGTTTCGGTTCCTGCCAGAAATATGAGGCAGGCCATTATGCCGCCTATCGCCATATGGTGGCTGACGATCCCGATCTGATCCTGTTCCTCGGCGACTATATCTATGAAGGCGCGCCGAACCCGAAGGACGCGGTCCGGCTGCACCAGAATCCGGAACCGCTCGATCTCGCCGGCTACCGCGCCCGCTACGCCACCTACAAGCTCGATCCGTTGCTCCAGGCGGCACATCACGCCGCACCCTGGGCGCTGACCTGGGACGATCACGAAGTCGACAATGATTACGGCAGCGCGCGGGACGAAAACAACGGCGATCCCGCTGCCTTTCTGCTCCGGCGCGCGGCCGCCTATCAGGCCTATTACGAACATCAGCCGCTGCGCGGCGTCTCCCGCCCGAACGGCCGGGGCATGCAGCTTTACCGCACGCTCGACTGGGGCAGCCTCGCGCAGTTCCAGATCCTCGACGACCGGCAATATCGCGGGCTGCCGGCCTGTCAGCCGGTGGGACTCGCTGCCAGCCACCTGAAATATCGCAGCCTGATCGATGCCTGCCCGGAACTTGGCGATCCCGGCCGGACGATGCTGGGGGCGCCGCAGGAGCGCTGGCTGATGGACCGGCTGGGGAAGACCGGCGCGCAGTGGAATATCCTGGCCCAGCAGACGCTGATGCATCAGCAGGCGCGGATCGATTCGGCGCATCCCGAGCGCGGCAACCAATATTCGGCCGATAGCTGGTCGGGCTTCCCCGCCGCGCGAGACCGGATCTTCCGCCGCTGGGCTGAGGCAGGCACGCGCAACCCGCTGGCGCTCGGCGGCGATATCCATGCCTTCGCCGCCGCCGACATCCGCGATCCGGCCAGGCCCGACGGTCCGCCGATCGCGGCCGAGTTCGTCGGCGGATCGATCAGCTCGCTGTCGAATGACGGCAACTTCAAGCGGATGGCCCAGGCTGACGGTATCGGTTTCGCCGAGGAAGCGGTGCGCGGCTATGGCCGGGTCGATCTTACGCCGCGCGGCGGCGGCGTGGTCTTTCGCGGGCTCGCCGATTCCCGGCTGGAGAATTCGTCGATCGCGGACATTGCGCGCTTCTCGCTCCAGCCCGGTCAGCCGGGGCTGCATGCCGAGGCCATATAAT
Organism: Parasphingomonas zepuensis; assembly: GCF_036663735.1. Lineage (NCBI taxonomy): Bacteria > Pseudomonadati > Pseudomonadota > Alphaproteobacteria > Sphingomonadales > Sphingomonadaceae > Parasphingomonas > Parasphingomonas zepuensis. Next base: position 55,538 of record NZ_JAXOJO010000008.1, read on the forward strand.
TTATGAAACCAGCAACACTTTGTCACAATAGATACACGAAACCATCATAACGGCCTCCCAACGGCAAGACGGCCGCACGCACATATAAACACGTCCAACGTGTAACTCTTCAACTCCATTTGCGAGATTGAGGAACCGTGCTTCCGCGCCATCACAAAATTGGGGGTTATACCTGATGATTTCTTCATCTTCTTCGCGCTCGACCAGGAAGCTCGGCGGTTTTCTGATGCTCACCGCCAGCCTGCTGCCCTTCGCCTCGATCGCGCAGGCCGAAACCCCCGTATCCGCCGCGGCTGCGGCGCCCGCCGCCGACGAAACGCCCGCTGACGGCGCCGATGGCCAGGCCGATATCACCGTCGTGGCGCGCAAGCGGACCGAGAATGTCCAGCAGGTGCCGATCCCGGTAACCGTCATCACCGCGACCGAGCTGACCCGGCAAAATCTCGTCAACTTCACCAATTTCCAGTCGAAATTCCCCGCCTTCTCGGTCTACCTCACCAACCCGAAGCAGCTGAACCTGGGCATCCGGGGCATTGGCAACAACGGCTTCAACACGGACGGTATCGATGGATCGGTCGGCATCTTCGTCGACGGCGTCTACACCGGCCGCCAGGGCATGGTGTCGAGCGACTTCAACGACATCGCCGATGTGGAATTGCTGCGCGGCCCGCAGGGCACGCTGTTCGGCAAGAACACCACTGCCGGCGCGGTGATCATCAACACGCTGAAGCCGAGCTTCGATCTCGGCGCGACGGCCGAGGCCAGCGTCGGCAATTTCGGCTTCCACGAATTCAAGGCGAGCGTCACCGGCCCGCTGATCGCCGACAAGCTCGCGGTGCGCCTGTCCGGTTTCTACAGCGATCGCGACGGCACCTATCACAACATATTCAACGGCAAGGATCAGAATGCCCGTCAGGGCTGGGGCCTGCGCGGCCAGATCCTCGCCACGCCGACCGACAATCTCTCGATCCGCCTGATCGGGACGCATGGGCGGCAGAGCTTCCCGACCATCTCGCCGGTGATCCTCTCGGTCTATAACCCGGCCGCGCTGCAGGCGCGCATGACGGCGGCGGGCTACACCCTGCTCACCTCCAATGCGGAGGACCGGCTGATCAACATCGACAGCCCGCTCAACGCGAAGACCAAGCTCGATTCCGGCAGCGCGCAGATCGATCTAGGCCTGGGCAAACTGGGCGATCTCACCTCGATCACGGCCTATGAAGCCTGGTCCTGCTTCACCAACAACGACAATGATTACACCCAGCTCGATGCGCTTGCCGATTACGGCTCGTGCAACAAGGAACATCAGTTCTCGCAGGAGCTGCGCTGGTCGAGCCCCAAGGACCAGCCGATCGAGGCAACGGTCGGCGGTTTCCTCAGCCGCCAGCGCCTGCAGGTGGATTCGCGGGTCCGCTTCGGTACGCAGTACAATATCTGGGCGGCCAACCCGTCGGCCACCCAGTTCCCGACGCTCGGCGGCAAGACCTGGGCGCAGGGCGCTTATGCCGCTCAGCTGACCGGCGCCGGCTTCCGCAGCCAGGCGGTGTTCCACACCGATACCGACGCGCTGTTCGGCAACGTCACCTGGCATCCCGACGAGGCGCGCCGCCTCGCCATCGATATCGGCCTGCGCCAGACCTGGGAACGCCGCTCACAGCTCTATGACGGCGTCGTCGCGTCGAACCCCGGCGGCCTGACCACCGCTCAGCTCAGGGCCTTGTCGCCGAGCGGCGCCAACGCTCAGCTCGGCCATGTCGATACCAGCCTGAAAGACAGCTCGCTGTCGGGCGAGATCGGCGTCAACTACCGGGTGACGCCCGATGTCTTCGTCTACGGCAAATATGCCCGCGGCAACAAATCGGCCGGCTTCAACCTGCTGCCCTACAACTCGACCAACCCGGATTCGGGCGTCGCCTCGGCGATCGCACTGGGCGCCGCGCAGACCGTGAAGGGCGAGACGGCCGACAATTTCGAGATCGGCGTGAAGAGCGAGTTCTTCGATCGCAAGATCCTGCTCAACCTCACGGCCTTCCACACCAAGGTGCGCGATTACCAGGCGAACCAGGCGGTCGGCGTCGGCAACACAGCGCTGAAGTTCCTCGCCAATGTCGGCTCGCTGACGTCGAAGGGCATTGAGCTCGAAGCGCAGACCTGGCTGTTCCCGGGATTCCACACCAAGGGCTTCGTCGCCTATGACAAGGCGGTCTATTCGTCCTTCCACAATTCGGTCTGCCCGGGCCAGTCGACCGCGCTGACCTGCGACCTGACCGGTCGCCAGGTGGCATGGGCGCCGGAATGGACCGCGGATTTCACCGCCGATTACACGCATCGCATCACGGACGATGCGAAGCTCTACGGCCTGGTCGACATCAACTGGCGTTCGAAGCAGAACACCACGATCACGCTCGATCCGGCGGCCGAGATCAAGGGCTATGCCCTGGCCAGCGCCCGGGTCGGCACGCTGCTGATGAACGACAAGCTCGATCTGCAGATCTGGGTCGAGAACCTGTTCGACAAGGCCTATTACATCAACCTGCTCGGCTATACGAAGTCGACGGGCATCATCCAGGGCTATCCCGGCAACCCGCGCACCTACGGCCTCACCGCGCGCGTACGCCTCTGAATCGCGGGCGCTTCGTCCGGACCGGGATCACCCGGTCCGGACGGATCACCGCGCCCGGTCAGCCGCTGAGCCGCGCGAGATCCTCGGGCAGCAGCGTCTGGCCGCTGCGATCCTTCACCGCGGGCAGTTCCTCCACGCGCGCGCGCCAGGCGGCAAGCGCGGTCAGTTCCGGCGCGATCGGCAACCCGGCCGCGGCGGCAAAGACGAGGCTGGCGAACAACGTTATGTCGGGCATGGTGAAGGTCTCGCCGGCCAGGAAAGGCCGCTCGCGCAGCACCGCGTCGAAATAGGGCAGGTTCGCGACGGCCTCGGCCCCGCGCCGCTCGCCCCATTCCTTCGCGCCGCTCCAGTCCGGCTTGCGCCACGGCCGCAGCGCCGGGCCGAGCCCGGACGTGCCGTAATGGAAATAATCGTCGACTGGCTCGAGCAGCAGCATCTCCACACGGCGCTGCATCATGTGGATGATCGCCTTTTCGCGCGGCGTCCGCCCCGTCAGGATCGGATCGCCGTCGAGATTGTCGAGATATTCGGTGATCGCGGTCGATTCCGAAATCACCAGCCCGTCTTCCAGTTCGAGCAGCGGGGTCTTGCCGATCGGGTTGAGCGCCAGGAACGCCGGCTGCTTCTGCTCGGCGGCGATCAGGTCGACGCTGACGAACTCGACGTCGTCGTTCATACCCTTGGCCGCAAGCACGATGCGGATGCGCGCTGCATTGGGTGTTCCCTGGCGATCATGAAGCTTCATATGATTCCCTATCTATCAGTAGATAGGTGCGGTATAGCGATAACGACGCCGGGTCTGTCAAGCCAGTCTGCGATCGGTGTAAGGAACCCCATGCTGGATACGCGCGAAACGATCATGGCCGTTGCCCGGACGACTGCTCAGGCCCATGGCTATAACGGCCTCAGCTTCCGGGAGCTCGCGCGCGCCGTCGGCGTGAAGAGCGCCAGCATCCATTATCATTTCCCGACCAAGGGCGATCTCGGCGCGGCTCTGGCCCGGCGCTATGCCGAGGACGCCGCCGCCACGCTCGATCGGCTATGGGTCGAAACGCCCGATCCGGCGGCATGCCTGCAGCAATACGCCGCGGTATTTCGCCTGGCCCTGGAAAACGACAACCGCATGTGCCTGTGCGGCTTCATGGCCGCGGAATATGACGATCTGCCGGAGGCCGTGCGGGTCGAGGTGCAGGGCTTTGCCGATATCAACATCGCCTGGCTGGCCCGGGTGCTGGTCGCGGCCGACCCGGCCGGTGACGCCGCCGCGGCCGAACGGCGGGCACGCGCGATCTTCGCCGCGATCGGCGGTGCGCAGCTCACTGCGCGCAGCCGCGGCGACATCGCCGTCTATGACGAGATCATCGACAGCTACCGCGCCGCCGGCCTGATCCCGTCCTAGGCGCCCCGGCTCAATTCGGCGCCTTGCTGTAGGGCACGAAGTCGCCCAGCGTGACGAAGCCGCGCTCGAACCGCGATCCCTGGTCGAGCAACCGGATCGAATCGAGGCTGCACAACTGATCGCCCTGGGTCTTGCTGACCAGGATCGCGTCGTCGTCGAGCGAGTCGGCCCCGATACGCGGGCGGTTGACGTAGATCTTGCTGCCGACGCGGTAGAGGATCGCGGTGCCGTCGATGATCTGGCTGGAGCTGATGCCGATCTGGCTGATGCAGCTGACCGGCTTCTCGGCGACGCGCCCGGCCAGCGCCTTGGCCAGCGCCGCCTCGCCGCGCGCCGTGTCGCGCTCGGCCGCAAACGCCGGCACCGCCGAACCGATCAGGGCCGCGCCGAGCAGGAAGGAGGAAAGGATGCGCATGGTGATCTGCCTTTTTCCAGATGAATGGCCCCGGCGCGATCCGATGGTCGCGGCGATGCCCGCCCCACAACATGGGTGGCACGGCGCCGGGTGCGAGCTAGACATAAGTATGATCCGCCCCAACCGAAAGGGCGCCTGCGGCAGCGAAAGCCGCCCGGACGCGCAGTCGGAGATCAGGAATTATTAACCTTGTTATGCGAAGCGCGGAGCTATGCCCGCCTCCGCCACTTCCGCTCCCGCGCCGCTTCGCCGGGAACGCCTGGTCGCGGCCCTGAACCTGGCCGTGGTGCTGGTGTTCATGGCCTATGTGCTGGATCATCGCGGCATCGCCTTCGCCAGTTTCGCCGCGCTGCTGAGCGGGTATCTCCAGATGACGATCGTGCTCGCCTTTGCGGCAATCGTCTGCTTCACGGCGTGGCAGCTCGGCCGCGCCGGCGTCGCCAGCGGCTGGGCCGGCGCACCGGGCCAGGCGACTGGCGCGGCGCTGCGCCGCCGGCTGCGGGAAGGCGGCCTGTTCGCCCTGCTGTGGCCGATGCTGCTGTTCCCGCTGCTGATGGCCAGCTTCAACGCGTTCAAGCAGCGTATCCTGCCCCAGGCCGGCTTTCACTTCGACGCCAGGCTCGCCGCGGTCGACCGGCGCCTGTTCGGGGTCGATCCGGGGCTGTGGCTGCACGACAAGATCGGCAGCCCCGCCGTCACGTATATGCTCGATACGATCTACCATGCCTGGTTCTTCCCCATGGCGATCGGTGTCGCGCTGGTCGCCCTGTGCGCTGGCTCGCGCACCCGTGCGCAATATATGACGGCCTATGTCGGGATCTGGATCCTGCTCGGCGCGGTCGGGGCCTATCTCGTGCCGGCGGCGGGGCCCTGCTTCTATGACGCGCTGGTCGGTCCCGTCGGCGCCGAGCCCTTCGTGCGGATCAACCATATCCTCGCAACGCACCAGGCGGCTAACGGGGAGATCCTGTCCTCGGTCCAGATCAAGCAGATGCTCCTGACCAGCTACAACAGGCCGGTGCTGATCATGGGTGGCGGCATTTCCGGCATGCCATCGGTCCACAACGCGCTCGCGGTACTGTTCGCGCTCGCCAGCTTCCGCATCAACCGCACGGTCGGGTTGTTGATGAGCGGCTATGCCGTGCTGATCGCGATCGGCTCGGTGTATCTCAACTGGCATTATGCGATCGACAGCATCACCGGCGCGCTGGCAGCCATCGTCATCTGGGTCGCTGCGGGCCGACTGGTCGACGGGTTGTTGTACGGGCGCTGGCTCGCCCTGTCCTGGCGCGCGCCGGTGCTCGCCGCCCCGGTCGCGATATCGCCGGGCTGATCGGACTGCCCCATTCCTTCCGGCCCCGTTCCTGCCAGCCCCCGTTCCTGCCAGCCCCGTTCCTGCCAGCCCCCGTTTTGCCAGCCGTCCCTCGGCTCGTCGCATTGTGGAAAAGAAATGATCCGGGCATTGGACCCGGAAGCGCTTTCGCGCGCTTTGCAAATCGCAAACGGGCATCGCCGCTGACGGCTACGCCAAAATCCGCCGGGCCCTCCGACGCCTTTTGACGCATCGATGAACGGGCAACGCACCGCGGGCGCCGGGCGAACCGGCGGTCGCGGCAACACGAAAGATCGCGTTATGATTTCCCTATTCGCCGCCCTCGCGCTCGCCGGCGCGCCGCAGGCGGCGCCACAACCCGATGCAGTGGTCGGCCGCTGGAAGACCGAGACCCGCGGTGGCATCGTCGAGATCGCGCGGTGCGGTCCGTCGATCTGCGGCCGCGTGCTGACCTCGGATGCGCTGCGCACCAATCCGAATTTCAAGGATTCCCGCAATCCGGACGCAAGTTTGCGCAACCGGCCGCTGCGCGGTCTCCAGATCCTCGGCGGCTTCAAACAGCAGGACGGCGGCTGGTACGGCGGCAAGATCTACAATGCCGAGGACGGCAAGACCTATAACGCCGAAATCACCCTCGCCGGCGCGAACCAACTCAAGCTGCGCGGCTGCGTGTTCAAGCCGTTCTGCAAGACCCAGACCTGGACCCGAGTGGGCTGATCCCATCCCGGCCATCGGTGCGTACTGCTTACAGGAATACCATCATGTCATATCTCAGGACTTCCCTCCTCACCGCGTCCACCCTCGGCGCGGTGTTCGCCGGCGCGGGCGCGGCCCATGCCCAGGCCTTTTATCTGCAGGAACAGTCCGCGCGCGGCGCCGGCCGTGCCTTTTCGGGCGAAGTGGCCGATACCGGGGCGCCGTCGCTCTGGTGGAACCCCGCCGCCATCGCGGGCACTAGCGACGCCGAGGCGGTGGTCGCCGCCGCCGCCATCCTCCCGCGCAGCCAGGTCGTGGACACCGGCACGCTGATCGCCCGGCCCGGCCAGCCCTTCGCGCCGGTCGGCGGCCAGTCGGAATCGCGCAATCCCATTTCCAACGGCGTGCTCCCGTCGGGCGCGATCGCGATTCCGCTGAGCGACCGGGTGGCGTTCGGCCTCGCCGTCAGTTCGCCCTACAGCTTCACCACCGATTATGATTCCGACAGCTGGGCACGCTATTCGGCCGATCGCACCAAGCTGCTCACGATCGATATCCAGCCGTCGATCGGTGTCGCGCTCACTGATTGGCTGCGCGTCGGCGCGGCGCTGAACGTCGAATATACCGATGCGACCCTCAGCAATGCGCTGCCCAACGTGCTCGCCACGCTGCCGGACGGACGGCAGGAGCTGAAGGGCAATGGCTGGGATCTCGGCTGGAGCGCCGGCGTGCAGCTCCACAATGATGTCGTGACCGTCGGCATCGCCTATAAATCCGGCATCAAGCACACGTTGAAGGGGGACGTCACGATCAGCGGCCTGGTCGGCCCGCTCGCCGGCTCGAACGGGACCGTATCGGATATCGAGGCGCGCTTCAGCACGCCGGCGCAGATCATCGTCGGCGCCCGGCTGAAGGTCGCGCCGCGGGTGACCCTCAATGCGCAGGCAGTGCGCTTCACCTGGGCGGATTTCGATGCGATCCGGCTCGGCGCCCCGCTTAATGCGGCGATCCCGGAGCTCTACCGCAACAGCCTCAGCGTGGCGGGCGGCGTCGATTATGAAGCGACGCCCCGGCTGACGGTGCGCGCCGGTGTCCAGCGCGGCCAGACGCCGACTCAAACGGGCGACCGCGATGCCCGCGTGCCGGATTCGAACCGGTGGAACTACGGCATGGGCGCCAGCTACAAACTGACTTCGCGCTTCGCGATCGATGCCGGCGCGAATTACGTGTCGTTCGAGGATCAGAGCATCGACCGCAACACCGCAGCCTATGTCGGCACCGCGGCGCAGACGCCGATCCTCACCTCGGGCGAGATTCGCAACGCGCACGCCGTCGTCCTCTCGCTGGGCGGCCGCGTCACCTTCTGATCGTCGGCGGGGATCGGGCAGGCCCCGGTCCCCGCGATATTACCCCCATTTATGGCACTACCCATGTTGGGGCAGTGCCGGCCCCGTAACGACTTTTCCGCGGCTAGGAAGCGCCTGTGGACAGCATGAAAGTGCGGCATCCCCGCCGGTCGGCCGATGGCGGAGGATGAGTTCAGCCAAGCACCGGCCGAAAGGGGGATCGACGACATGAGCATGCCCGGCTTCACCGCCACCAACAGCCTCGCGCCCAGCACCTCGGCTTATTATGGCGGCCCCAGCCTCCTCGTGGAATCGGACGGCATGGTCGAGCCGCAGTTCCTGGATTTCATCCGTGAGGCGATCGAAGCGATCAAGGACGGCATGTCCGCGGCGGCGCGCGCCGCGATGAACGGGCTCGGCGACGTGATCAGCAACATGCAGGGCGGCAGCGGCTCGCGCGGCTTCGCCTGCAGTTCCTGGATCGGCCAGTTCATGCGCTGCGACGGCCGAAGCCCGAATGCAAGTTACGCCCAGATGGTGCAGAAATGCATCGAGTCGAACCGAACGGATTCCGGCGGTGCCGTCAAATGCGCCACGGTCGTCTCCGCTTTCTATCCGCTGATGAAGACGGTCTGCTCCGAAGGCGGCAATGTCGGGAACATGCTCAACGACGTCTGCAAGGGCACCTGACGCCCCCGCGCCACGCCTTACGCGCGCCTGATCGGCGCCGTCACGGCCCCGGGCACCCGCCCGGCATATCTGCTTTCGGCGCGGGCATGGCCCGCGCCGCGGGGCTCCTGTCATCACCTTCATGTGCGGATGAGACCAATGCGTGTCGCGTCGCTTCCCTATCTGCGCCCGCGCCAGTCGCATCGGACACCGGCATGAGCGGCGATCTCAGCCCGACTCCCGACGAAATGACGCTGCGGCGGCTGCTGCACGACGTTTCGCCGGCCGATTTCCTGTCCGGCTATTGGGGCGACAGGCCCCTGCTCGTGCGCCGCGGTCAGCCGCTGTTCTACCAGCATTTGCTGTCGCTCGCCGACATCGACACCCTGCTCTATGCCGGGCGCCTGCGCCCGGGCGAATACCGCCTGTCCCAAAGCGGCGAGGGCGTGGATCTCCAGTTCCGCGGCCGGGACGAGATGAACAAGGCGCCGCCCGTCACCGAATTCTACCGGGCGTTCGAACAGGGCCAGGCGATCGTCATCCACGGGCTGCACAAGCGCCTGCCCGCCATGGCCGTCGTCACGCGGGAGCTGGAACGCGCGCTCGCCTGCCCGGTCACCACCAATGCCTATCTCTCCCCGCCGGACGGGCAGGCCTATCCCAAGCATTACGACACCCACGACTTCTTCATCTTCCAGCTCCACGGCACGAAGCGCTGGCGCCTGTTCGGGCCGGGCAACCGCGTGCACCCCGTCCGCCGCATGATCGAGCTCGCCGAACGGGCGCTGCCCGCCGCGGACAGCTGGGAAGCCGGGCCGTTCATCGAGGAATTCGATCTCGGCCCCGGCGATCTCCTCTATGTCCCGCGCGGCTTCGGCCACGAAGTGGTCAACCGGGAGGAGATATCCCTCCACCTCACCGTCGCGCTGCACGGCCTTACCTGGCTCGACGCGACCGAGCATGCGCTCGCGCGCGACGCGCTGGATTCGGACCGGCTGCGCGCCGCGATCCCGCTCGTCCTTGCAGCGGACGGCACCGGCACGCACGATCTTGCCGCCGCCCCCGAAGCGGTGGCGCGGGTCGGTGGGGAGTTCGATCTCGCCCGCGGCATCGCGCTCTGGCACGATCGCTATCGCGGCGGACAGGAGCCCGTTCCGGACGGCTATTGGGCGGCGCTGGATCGCGCCGCGGCCCTCGGCGAGGCAACCCGGTTGCGCCGTCGCACCGGCCTCGTCGCCGCGGTCGAGATCGCGGCCGACGAGGCAGTACTGCATTTCCTGGAGGATAGCGTCAGGCGCCCGCTCGCCGCGCGCCCGGCGCTCGATTTCCTCGCCACCGCCGACGGATTCGCGGTCGGCGCGATCCCCGGTCTCGCCTCTGCGGCCGAACGCGCCGGGCTTGCCGGCGAACTCGTCCGCAAGGGTTTCCTCACGATCCCGCCGGGTTCCGCGGCGGACGGCCCCGCTGCCGCCATGACGCCAACCGCCATCTCATCCCGACCATCCGAAGGAGGACCATCAATGACCTATGCCACGCAGGATGCCGACCCGCGCATCGCGCCGATGAGCGACACGCGCGATCATGCCAGCCCCGCCGGTTCCGGCGGATGCGGCTGCGCGAGCTGCGCCGACGGGCCGGTCGATCCGGGCCATGTCTATGCGATCGGCCGGATCAACGCGCGCTTCCCGTCGATCGATATCGAGAAGGAACTGGCCCAGGTCGTCCGCTCGACCGAGACCGTGAACCTGTCCGATCGCGAAGTGCTGCATCAGGTGCTGAGCCAGCCCGACAACGCCTATATCGCGCGCGAGATGTGCTGGGTGTTCAGTGTCGGCGGGGTCGAGACGTTCACGATCCTGCCGAAATCGGGCATCGAACTGGCCGAGCTGATAGGCTCGCTCGGCCTCGGCTCCGATCCCGGCGCGACCAATGTGCTGATCGGCTCGCGCTCGGCCTTGTCGATCCCGGCCAGCGCCTGTGGCGGGCTGTCGCTGCCGACGGTGATCGCCAGCAAGATCTATTCGTTCAGCATCGACGAATTCGTGAAGGCGCTGCCGCTCGATCAGGGCCAGGTCGCCGCCGGCAAGGATCTGCTCAACCGCATCACGCAGCTGATCGACAATGTCGGCGATCTCGACGAACACCGCGCGGTCAATTATCTCGCGATGCGCTATCCCGCGATCTACAGCCTGGTGGTCGAGAATTACGGCCGCGATCTCAGCCTGCAGGGCGTCGGGATCAGCCCGGTCTCGACTCGGTCACAGCGCCGCCTCGTCGATGTCACGCTCCGCTTCGTCAGCCGCAAGACCGACGTGCGGGAGCTCTACGCGGCGCGCGTCGACGTCACTGGCATGTTCCCCTTCATGGTGAGCGCGCTGCGCCCCGTCTTCGAAAAGGACTGATCGTGCTGGCCGCGCCGCATGCCGGAGCCATCCGGTGACCCGGCCGGCGTTCGCGCTGGCCCGGCTCGATCGCCTGATGGACCGGGCGGGCGGCGCGGCGGGGGTGCGGATCGGGCTGATCGACGGCGCGGTCGAGGGCAGCCACCCGGCGCTCGCCACCGCCCGGATCGAGACACCCGCCGGAGATGGGGACGGCGCGCGCTGCCTGCTCGCCGACAGCATCGGCTGCCGGCACGGCACTTTCCTCGCCAGCCTGCTGGTCGGCAACGGCGCGCTCGACATCCACGGCATCTGCCCGCAGGCAACGCTGGTCAGCCTCCCGGTCTTTGCCGATCTGCCGGCCGGGGCAGGCGCTCCCGCGGTCAATCCGGCGCTGCTGGCGGCGGCGATCCACCGCCTGATCGATGCCCGGGCCGATGTGATCAATCTCAGCGTCGGCATCGCTGCCGGCAGCCCGCGGCCGATCCCCGAAATGGTCGAGGCATGCGATCGCGCACGCGCGACCGGCACTTTGCTCGTCGCTGCCTCGGGCAATCAGGGGCGGCTCGGGCCGGTCTGGCTTTTCGCGCATGATTGGGTGATCCCGGTCGCCGCCTGCCTGGCCGACGGCGCGATCGATCTGCGCTCCAACCTCGGGCCCGGCATCGGCCGCCGCGGCCTCCGCGCTCCTTCCGGCGTGCGCGGCGCGGTGGCGCCGGACGGCGCTGGCATCATGGGTGGTTCAAGCGTCGCCACCACATTCGTCACCGGCACGCTGGCGCTGCTGCGCGCGCTCCATCCGCGGCTTCCGGCGGCCCGGCTGCGGGAGGCGCTGCTGCTCGATCCCCGCCGGGTCCGCAGCATCGTCCCGCCGTTGCTCGATGCCGCCGCCAGCCTCGCCTGGCTCGAACGGCGCCATCCATCGGCCGGGGTGGCGGCATGATCGTCTTCCACAGCCTGCCCAAGGCCGCCCGCCGCTTCCTCACGGTCAAGCTGCTGGCCGAATTGCGGCGCAAGCGGACGAAGCAATATTACGAACCGATGCAGCTCCTTTCGGTGCAGCCGCCCGGCCAGTTGCCGATCCTGTTCGAGCCCGCGGGCGAGCCGCTGTCCCGCTTCGATCTGACCCATTTGCGCAAGATCGATTTCTCCTTCGGCGTGTTCGCCGCGGAGCGTTTTCAACACGTGGCCGGCGATTATTCCTTCACCTTCATCCGCCACCCGGTCGACCGCTTCTACTCGGCTTATTATTACGGAAACCACCATCTCACCTGCCCTCCAGCCCAGTCCGGCGTCGGCACCGGCCGGGTGCGCTACCGTGAGCGCTATCCGGAGATGGTCGCGCTGTTCAGCCAGGATCTGGCGGGCTTCGTCCGCCACTTCCTCGATTGCGACGGCCAGATCCGGTTCGATCGCGACGGCACGATCTACGGCCCGATCGACGAGATTTTCTATCTGCCGAAGAATCTGGACCAGCACGACATGGTCGGCGTGGTCGAACTGATGGACCAGTCGCTCGATCTGCTCAACGCCGGCCTCGGCATCCGCATCGCGAACGACCGCCGCATCAACCAGGGCCCTCCCCGCCCCACGCGCCTGTGGGGCCGGGCGGCGCTGACGCGCTTCTTCGCCAAGGATATCGCGTCCTTCGAACACTATCGCGCAAAGCTGGCCATCGCGCGCGCGCACGAAACCCGGGCGGCTGCCATTTTCTAAATGCGATAGTGCCCGATCCCGTCCGTCGCTCGTTGCCGACCCATGATTCCCGATAACCTGCTGCCCGATCCCTATATCCTCGTCCTGACGGGCCTTGGACTGCTCATCGCCCTTGTCGCCTGGCTGCCCCTGGCGCTCAAGCGACTGCCGCTGTCGCTGCCGATCGTCTGCATCGGCATCGGCGCGGCGCTGTTTTCCTTGCCGCAGGTGACGTTGCGCCCCCTGCCCCTGCTCTATCCCGAGATCACCGAACGCTTCGCCGAGTTCGTCGTCATCATCGCGCTGATGGGAGCGGGCCTGAAGATCGATCGCATCTTCAACTGGCGGCAATGGTCAGTCGCCTGGCGCCTGGTCGCGGTGACGATGCCGCTGTCGATCCTCGCCATCACCCTGCTGGCCGGCTGGACGATGGGACTGCCTTGGGCGATCGCGCTGCTGCTGGCAGCCAGCCTCGCGCCGACTGATCCGGTACTCGCCGCCGATGTCCAGGTGGGCCCACCCAAGACCGGCGAGGAAGATGAAGTCCGCTTCGGCCTGACCTCGGAGGCCGGCCTGAACGATGGCTTCGCTTTCCCGTTTGTCCATTTGGCGGTCGTCCTCGCGGCGGTCGCCGGGACTAACCAGCCATGGTTCTTCGAGTGGCTGGGATACCGCGTGCTATGGGAGATCGGCGCCGGCGTCGTCGGTGGCTGGCTCATCGGCCGCCTGTTCGGCTGGCTCACCTTCCACGTGCCGGCGGAAACGAAGCTGGCGAAGACCGGCGACGGCCTGATCGCTCTCGCCGCCACCTTCGTGTCCTACGGCCTGACCGAGATCATCCATTGCTACGGCTTCCTTGCGGTGTTCGTAACGGCCCTCAGCTTCCGCCACACGCACCGCGAACATGATTTCCAGCGAGACATGCATGACGTGACCGAGCAGGTGGAGCGGCTCGCGATGATGATCCTGTTGTTGCTCTTCGGCGGGGCGATCGTCAGCGGCCTGTTCGCGACGATCGGCTGGATCGATATCGTCGTCGCCTTGGTCATCCTGCTCGTCATCCGCCCCGTGACGGGCCTGATCGGCCTGACTGGGCACCCAGCCGCCCGCGGCGAGAAGCTGACCCTCGCCTTTTTCGGCATCCGCGGCGTCGGGTCGATCTACTATCTCGCCTACGGCCTCAACCACATGCAGATCGACATCGCGGAGCGGCTATGGGGCGTGGTCGGGCTCGTCGTCCTGCTGTCCATCCTGTTGCACGGCCTGACGGTCACGCCGATCATGCGAACGCTGGATCGGTCCCAGGGCCGCGATCCGGATGCCGATCTCGACGCTGAGCCCGCCGCCCAAACGACATGACTGGGGATCATTCTCTGGCGCGATACGCGTCCGGGATGACGAACACCGTATCGGCGCGTGCATAGCCGCCGTCCTTGACCTCCTCGATCAGCACCATCGTGTGCGGGCGGGCTGCCTCGGTGAAATATTCGGCCAGCATGTCGGTGGTGCGGTGGACGATCTCCTCCTTCTGCGCGCGAGTCAGGGCTGCTTCGGGTACCTTGAAGTTCACGAACGGCATTGGTTTTCTCCTTGTCGAAATGATGGTCAGACGGCGTGGGCCAGCCGGCGGTCGAGCGCGAAGCGGCCACCGCCGCGCAGCGCGATGGCCAGGGCGACCAGCCCGAGGATGATCGGATATTCGATGCCGCGGTCGATCCACGGATAGGTCGGCCCGAGCACCAGGCAGATGCCGACCATCTGCAGCCCAAAGGCCAGAGCGAGGGCTCGCGTGCCGAGGCCAAGCGCCAGCAACGGTCCGCCCACCCCTTCGAGCAGCGCGATGACGAGGCCGATCTGCGGCGCGAACGGCAGGCCGAGCACCGTATCGATCAGCCGGATCGAGCCGGCCATCGGATCAGCCATCGATCCATGCGGCAGGCCGAACAGCTTGGGCAGGCCATGAGTCATCAGCGTCAGGCCGAAACCGATCCGCAGCGCTGCATAGGCCAGCGGTTCGCCCGCCGCCTGAAGGCGCGCCAGCCCGTCCGCACCGGGCATCATGCGCCCGACGCTCGGGCGGGGTGCAGCAGATCGGCATGGCCGATCCGGTGCAGGAACTCCTCGCGCACCCGGTCTATCACGGCGAAGCTCACCGCCGCCCCGTCGCTGGCGGGATCGACATGCACCCTGAGCGGCCGCGCGCCGGCGGGCATGGCGACCAGGTCGACCACTGCCCGCCCCACCGCGCCGGGGTCGGCGTCGCCCGGCACGGTGGCCGCCAGCGCTGCCTTCATCGCGTCGGCGAAACCCGGGGCATAGGCATCGTCGTAGGCCGCTGTGACTGTGGCGTCGGCGGGAGCCCCGGCATGGGCGAAGTGGTTGGTGCCGGTGGTGAAGGCCCCCGGCACGACGATCGAGGTTTCGATCCCGAGCGGCGCCAGCTCCTTCGCGTAGCATACCGCCAGCGCATCCATCGCCGCCTTGGCCGCGAAATAAGGGCCGAGCAGCGGCGGCACGCCGCCCGCGACGCTGCTGCTGCCGATCCAGATCAGCAGGCCGCTGCCCGCCGCGCGCATCGGCGGCAGGATCGCCCGGTTGACTCGCTGGGTGCCGAGCACGTTGATGTCGTACAGCTCGGCAAGCTGCTCCGGCGTGAAGGCTTCGCCCGGCCCCCACACCATATGGCCGGCATTGTGGACGACCACGTCGATCCGCCCCTGCTCGGCCAGGATCGCCGCCGTCGCGGCCGCGATCGACGGCTCGTCCTGCACGTCGAGCTCGATCGTGCGCAGGTCGATACGGTGCTCGGCGGCATAGGTGGCGCTCGCCGCGACTGCGGCCGCGTTCCTCCCGCCCGTGCCGCGCATCGAGGCATAGACGCTGTGTCCCGCCCGGGCGAGGCCGCGCGCGATCATCTTGCCGAAGCCGCTCGACGCGCCGGTGACGAGGATGATGCTGCTCATCAGATCACACCGCCATTGGCGCGGATCACCTGGCCGTTGATCCAGCCGCCATCGGCGCTTCCGAGGAAGGCGACGACACGCGCAATGTCGTCGGGTTCGCCGAGGCGGCCGAACGGGTTCATCTTCGCGATGGCGGCGATTTGCTCGTCGGATTTGCCGTGCAGAAACAGGTCGGTCCCCACCGGCCCCGGTGCGACGGCGTTGACCGTGATGCCGCGCGCGCCCAACTCCTTGGCAAGCACATGAGTCAGCGCCTCGACCGCTGCCTTGGTCGCGGCATAGACGCCGTAGCCCGGCTGGTAGAGCCCGACGACGCTCGACGAGAAGCTCACGATGCGCCCGCCATCGGCCAGCCGCCTGGCTGCCTCGCGCATGCCGCGGAACACGCCGCCCAGGTTCGTCGCGATTTGCCGCGCAAAGGCCTCGTCGTCCTGCTCGGCAATGGGCCCAAGCGTCATGATGCCAGCATTGTTTACCAGCATGTCGACTGGTCCGAACGCCCGTTCGGCGGCATCGAACAGCGTGCGCATGCCCGAGGGCTCGGCGATGTCCGCGGCGACTGCGATGGCGCGACCGCCCGCCGCCGCGATGGTGCCGACAACCTCTTCGGCTGCGTCCCGCCCATGTGCGTAATTGACGACGACGGCGAACCCGTCGGCTGCGAGCCGCCGGCTGATCGCGGCCCCGATACCCTTTGATCCGCCGGTGACGATGGCGGTGCGTGCGATGTTCGACATGCTGAGTCTCCTTCGCTGAGGAGATAGGCTTTTCCAGATCCGGGATAATCGCTCGTGAATTGACAACTATGTTCGGAATATCCGAACAACGGCCATGGACCATCTCCAATCGTTGCGCCTGTTCGCACGCGTCGTCGAACGCCGCAGCTTCACCACGGCCGCCGCCGATCTCAACGTCCCTCGCTCGACCGCGACGGAGGCGATCCGCCGGCTCGAGGGGCGGCTCGGCGCGCGGCTGCTCGAACGGACCACCCGGCACGTCGCGCCGACGCCCGACGGGCAGCTCTATTATGAGCGCTGCACCGCAATCCTCGCCGAGCTCGACGATGCCGAGGCAGTGCTGCGCGACAGCGAACCGCATGGGCGGCTGCGCATGGATGCGCCGGGGCTGCTGACCAGGACTTTCCTGCTGCCCGGCCTGCCTGCCTTCCTGGCGCGCTATCCCCGCATCCAGCTCCATATCGGCCAGACCGACCGGCTGGTAGATCTGGTACGCGAAGGCGTCGACTGCGTCCTCCGCGTCGGCGAGCCAGTCGACAGCGGCCTGATGCTGCGGCGGCTCGGCATGATCAGCGAAGTCACCGTCGCCAGCCCGGACTATCTCGCACGGCACGGCGTGCCGCGATCGATCGACGATCTCGCCGGTCACAGGATGATCGGCTTCCTGTCGTCGCTGACGGGCGACGTGATGCCGCTCGAATTCACGGTGGACGGCACGCCCCATGAAGTGCGCCTGCCGGTGCAGGTCAGCGCCAATCATTCGGATACCTCGGCCGATCTCGCCCGCGCCGGGCTCGGCCTCGTCCAGGCCCCACGCTATCGCTTCGCCGCCGAGCTGGCGGCGGGAACCCTGGTCGAAGTCTTGGCCGATCATCCGCCCACACCAACGCCGCTATCCGCGCTCTATCCCCACAACCGGCATCTCGCCCCGCGCCTGCGCGTCTTCCTCGATTATATTACCGACATCTTCCGCCAGGCCGCGCTGTAGCGCCGAGCTTGATAGACGGTCGGCGAACTCCGGCGCGTCGGCGAATGGCTCAACCTATGGCTGGTTTTCGGGCGGGGAGATCTCGACGAGGCCATCCGCGACAAGTTCATCGAGGATCGCGTGCAGGCCGCGCTCGCAGGTTTCCCGGTCGACGGCATAGATGGCGACCAACGCGTCACGGATTTCCCCGACAGTCCGCGGTTGCTCGGTCAGGGCCCAGACGCGCGCCGCCGAATCGTTGAAACTGTAGCAGGTGCCGTTCTCGATGCTGAGGGCGACCGTCTCTCCGTCGACATCCGCCTGGAGAAGCTCGCCCGTTCGCCTCACCACCATGTTTTCGCGCACTGTTTCCTCGTCTGCAAAAGGTCGCGGTGCGACGCGGGAAACGCTACTGCCAGCCGACCGGGCCGTCTATTGCAAATAGATCGAGGGGCCCCACCGAACCTGTCAGGATTTGTGGCGCCGCCCGCTCGAAATCGTCAGCCGCCCGTGCCGAACCACCGCTCGCGGTCGGCCGCACGGCCAAGCCGCACCAGCGTGCTGGCAACGACCAGCAAGGCGGCGGCGATCACAGCCACGGCAATGCCGTTAGCGCTCGTCTGACGGGCGTGGATGCCGGCGAGCGCCCACAGGAATATCAGCGCGTACCAGGGATTGCCGCGACCGTTCCAGATCGCCGCGCTGGCGATCACGCCACCCGATGCCACCACCGCGGCCCCAGCCAGCGGCGCCGTCTCGCCCGGATCGACACCGTGGAATTTCAGCGACGCCGCGATATTGACGATCGTCGCCGCCGTCAGCCAGGCGGCAAGGCCGCTCAGCGGCAGCGCGACGAGGAACTGCTCGCCCCGCGTCAACCGCCGCGGCAGGGTGGCGAAGCGCCGATAGCAGGCGAGCAGGCACAACAACGTGCCCGTGATGATCACCACCGACAGCGCGTTCAGATCGACGAACTGCGTGTAGAGCGCCCACAGCGCATTGCCCAGGAAAGCGCCGGCGCTCGCCCAGCCGATCCTCGCGAGCAACGCATTGGTCCGCTGCGCCGGGAGAAACTGATAGATCGCGTAGGCAAGAGATCCCGCGTAAAGCAGCCCCCAGATCGAGAAGGCCCAGCCCGCCGGCGTGATCGCGGTGCGCACGGCATCGGATCGCTCGCCGATCGGCTCGCCAAGCCCGAGCGACGGCAGCAAAGTGACCAGCACCTGGAGGATCGCCAGCAGGAGGATCGCCGTGCGCTGCAGGTCGCTGCGCCTGGCAGGGTGAGAATAGCCGATGGATGTCATGCAGCGCGAACGTCGGTCGAGCACCCCGGGTTCCGGACCGGATGGTCGGCCCTCAGACCCCCGCCAATGGTCGCGGTGGGCAGGGCCGCTGCCTGGACCTAAAAGGGCGCGTCACCGAAGGGAAAAGATCATGGCGATGAAACGGGCGCTGCTGGCTCTGTTGTTGATGCCCGCCACCGCGCTGGCGCAGGATTCGGTTGAGCGGGCACGCGCTGTCGCGGGCCCCGCACCCGCGACTGCCCAGCGCCTGACGATCGCCGATCTGCCCAAGCCCACCGGCAAGCGCACCGCCCTGTTCGACGGCCGCAGCCTCACGGGCTGGCAGGCATGGCTCGGCTATCCCGATCCCGCCGTGACCTACAAGGCCGATCCCGGCGCCACGCCGATCGGCACGAGCCGAGACACCGGCGGCGACTTCGCCGTCCGTCAGGTCGATGGCGCGCCCGCGATCTGGGTGAAGGGCGAGACCTGGGGCAGCCTCGTCCACCACGCCGATCTGCGCGACTATCATCTCCGCCTCCAGTATAAATGGGGCACGAAGACCTGGGCGCCGCGCGAAAAGCTGCCGCGGAACAACGGCCTGCTCTACCACAGCCACGGCGTGCCCGGCGAAGTGTTCGGCACGTGGCGGCCCTCGGTCGAATTCGAGATCATGAAGGGATCGACCGGCATGATCGTGATGGTCGGCCCGAAGGTGCGCGCCCGCACCACTGTGGCGTTCGATCCGTCGCTGATCGCGCCGCACCTTCGCTTCCGCGTCGGCGGCCAGCCGGTCGACATGATCAACCGCACCCCGACCTGGAATGTCGAGGGCGCCAGCGATGCCGAACGCCCCGCCGGCGAATGGAACACGCTCGATCTCTACGTCCTCGGCGACCGCGCAATCCACCTCGTCAACGGCGTGCCGGTCGCCGAACTCGGCGGCCTCGCGACCATCGCGCCGGACGGCTCGCGCCAGCCGCTGACGCACGGCCACGTCCAGTTCCAGTCCGAAGGCGCCGAAACCTGGTTCCGCAATATCACGGTCGAACCGATCCGCGCCCTGCCCCGCATCGTCGTCGCGGGCGGCTGAAGTCGGGCGGCGACGCTGCGTAGGAGAACCTCAGACAGGTTAACCATATTTGACCGACTCGTCCGCGCTCGGGCATCATCCCCGCACGGGCGGCCCCCTTAAGCGCGTGCGCTGGTCAGGGTCTTTTCGAAAAGCGAACGCATCATTCCTGCCCGCCCGATCGGGAGAGTGATCATGGGCATATTATGGTCTTCGATCGGCCGGCGCCAGCTTCTGGCGTCGACCGTGGTGGGTGCGTTCGGGGCAATCCTGTCGGGCAGCGCCGCGCATGCTGAAACCACCGCACCACCTTCGACCGGACCTGCCGATGCCCAGACGCCGGCGTCCGCCCGGGCCGATCTCACCGCCGCCGGCAGCGTCGCTGTCGTTGCCGCCGCCACGGCTGTCCCGGCCGGCGACGAATCCATCCGGCCCTTCCGCTACCACGCGCCCGACGAAGCGCTTGCCGATCTCCGCCGCCGCCTCGCCGCCACCAAATGGCCCGAGCGCGAGACGGTAAACGACACGTCGCAAGGCGTGACGCTGGCGACGATGCAGAAGGTCGCCGATTACTGGCAGCATCATCATGACTGGCGCCGCGCCGAAGCGCAGCTCAACGCCTATCCCGCTTTCCTCACCGCCATCGACGGCCTCGACATCCACTTCATCCAGGTGAAATCGAAGCATCCCAATGCGCTCCCGGTCATCATCACCCATGGCTGGCCGGGATCGATCATCGAGCAGCTCAAGGTCATCGGCCCACTGACGGATCCGACCGCGCATGGCGGCACCGCCGCCGATGCGTTCGATGTCGTGATCCCGTCGCTCCCCGGCTATGGCTTTTCGGGCAAGCCGGCCGCGACCGGCTGGGATCCGCAGCGCGTCGCGCGGGCCTGGGGCACGCTGATGACCCGGCTCGGCTACACCCGCTACGTCGCCCAGGGTGGCGACTGGGGCAACGCCGTCACCGAGCAGATGGCGCTGCAGAAGCCCGCCGGGCTGGTCGGCATCCACACCAACATGCCGGCAACCGTACCCGACAGCATCTCGGCGTTGCTGCCGGCGGGGCCTGAGCCCGCCGGCCTGTCGGCTGACGAGAAATATGCCTGGGACCAGCTCGTCGATTTCTACGCGCACGGCCTCGGCTATGCGCAGGAAATGGCGGGGCGGCCGCAGACGCTCTACGCGCTGGCGGATTCGCCCGTCGGCCTCGCCGCATGGATGCTCGATCACGACATCCGCAGCTATAAGCTGATCGCCCGCGTCTTCGACGGCGCCAGCGAAGGGCTGACCCGCGACGACATCCTCGACAATGTCACGCTCTACTGGCTGACCAACACGGCCGTATCCTCCGCGCGGCTCTATTGGGAAAGCAAGCTGCCCTTCTTCGCGCCCAAGGGCATCGAGCTGCCGACCGGGGTGAGCGCCTTTGCCGAGGAGATCTACCAGGCGCCGGAAAGCTGGACGCGCAAGGCCTATCCCAACCTCGTCTTCTACAAGCGTCACGCCAGGGGCACGCACTTCGCCGCGTGGGAGCAGCCCCAGGCCTTCACGGAGGATCTGCGCGCCACCTTCCGCTCGCTGCGCGGCACCTGATCCGCCGCTAGAGCATCGTGAGAAAAAGTGGGAACCGGTTTTTCGCAAAAACGATGCGATAACAAATATCTAGAGCAGGCGGAGCGCGTCGGATTTTACGCAGCCTGCTCCAGTCGCCGCCACCGGAGGGTCTCCGGTGGCGAACCGTCGCCCGGACCGGCTCGGGCATGGGGAGCCGGTTGCGGTCAGGCCGCGGGCGGCGTCGAGGAATAGACGATCGACGCGATCCGCCAGCCATCGGCGAACTTCACGAGCTGCCAGCTTTCGCTGCCCTGGTTCTGGACCTTGCCGTCGATCAGGAAGCGAAAGTCGAAATAGACGGACGCGATCGCGCCATCGGCCCGGATGGTGACCGGGCCGTGTTGCGGATCGAGCTTCGCCTTGCTGCTGCTCACGAATCTGACGAAGCCATCCACGGTGCCCGGACGGACCTTCGGCGCATCCGGCGTCTTTGCACGCGCGACGGCATAGCCAGGGCCGGAAAGGACGTTGAACCATGCACTGCCTGTCGGAACGAAGAGTCCTGCGAGGCGCGCGCCGTCATGGCCGACGACGGCCGAATGATATTCCTCCATCAGCCGTCGTACGTCGACCGCGTCCGTCTGCGTCGAGGCGCGGGCGCCGGGAGCGGACATGGCAAGAACACAGCAGGACAGGGTGAGGCAGAGAAATCCGGAAGGAGACATGGGGCAATCCTCGGTGACGGGATCATCCCGCTAAGCCGCGGACACTCGCTTGAACGACTCAAGAAGCGCTCAAGAACGGTTCGTCGTCACCTGGCACGACGGGCGAGGCGCTCCTGCAGGCCATCCAGCCGCTCGGCGGTGTCCCGCGCGAGATTGCCCGAATCGCCCTTCGCGAAACCTGACCACAGGACTGAATGGCTGGACGCATCAGTGGCGGTGATCGCCAGTTCCGGCGCCCCATTCCAGAGGATCAGCCGGGAATTCAGATAGACGATGCGCCTGTCGGGCAATGCGGCGTCGCCGGAGAGCACGCGCACGCCCCGAAACCGCACCGCACAGTCCGTCACCACCGCCGTCAACGATCGCGCGAGATCGTCGTACCGCGCCTGACCGGTCTCGTTCCGGACAGGCGCCACGGCCAGGTCGACCGGCGTCGCCGCGCGCTCGCGAAGCGCCAGCGCGGCGACGAGCATCACGATCGTCGCGATCACCACCCCAACGGCCCGGCGCGTGCTGCGTGACGTGCCGGGAGCCGGTTGTTCGGGCGTGGGGGTGAGCCGATATCCTCTTTTCCCAACCGTCACGATATGGGCCGGCTGGGTCGGGTCGTCGCCCAGCGCGCGCCGAAGATCGCCGATCACGATGGCAACACTGTTCGGGCTCACTATACGTCCCTGCCAGACCTCGCGCAGCAGCTCGTCCTTCGACACTGTTTCGCCACGACGGCGGCAGAGCAGCTCGAGAACGCGGGCGGATCGATCCTCGAGGGATTTCTCGACCCCAGCGTGCCGCAACGTGGCCGTCGCCGCGTCGAACTGCCACGATCCGATCCTGTGGGTCTGTCCAATCATGGGAGCCGATGGCATGTCCCTGTTCTACGGCCTCGCATGGCATTGAGGGGCGCCGGATCGATCGACTCACTTCCTTCGGCCGCTACATACGGTATCCTATGATGGGGGGAAATCCTGTCCAGCCCCAACCACTCAGCCCTTCGGCGTCGCCGCCGAGATGAGCGCCCGCAATTGCTTGACGACTGTCTTGCCCGACAGATGCGATGCCACGCTCTCATGGCCTTCCCGCGTCAGGACGCGCCTGATGTCATCGGTCGAGTGACGAGCCGCTTCGCGCCAGCTCGAACGCCCGCTCGATCGTTCCCTTTCCCGGCATGGACTGCTTTAGCGCTTCGGCGTACCGCCCACTTCAGGCGACTCAGGGTCGTTGATCAGCCGGGCGTAAAGATTGGCCAGCTCGGTATGGATGACACTCGCCGAACTCGCCGTTTTCACGGCCGCCGCGCGTTCCTGGGCTTCGCGGCGAAGGAAATAGTCGCGGTCCTGTTCGTTGGGCATGGCAACCCCCGTTGTCTAGCGGGGAGCTCTCCATCTGCCCTCAGTCGCCGAATCGCTTGGAGTGAAGATCGGCGATATCGCACGGTAACATATATTGTTTTTTGAGTCCTAACCTTGGTTACATATGGAGCCTCACGCCAATCGATCGATTTTGGTGATCCGCCGCTCGCTGAAAAGGAAATCCCAATGGACGTCGGATTTATCGGCCTCGGCCGCATGGGCCTCGCCATGGCCCGCAACCTGGCAGACGCCGGGCACCGGGTCAGCGCCTGGAACCGCTCCCCGGTCGAGCCCGGCGCCATCCCGGACGGCCGGATCGTGGCAACGCCGGCCGAAGTCTTCGACGCCGATGTCGTCTTCACCATGCTCTCGGACGACGCCGCGATCCGCACGGTGCTGCTCGACGGCGACGCCTTCGCCGCCCCGCGCGGCGGGCTGGTACATGTCGTCGCCGCGACCATCTCGGTCGCCTTCGCGCAGGAACTGGCCGCGCTCCACGCCGATCGCGGCATCGCCTATGTCTCCGCGCCGGTCTTCGGCCGCCCGGACGTCGCCGAGGCAGGCAAGCTCAACATCATGGCCGCCGGCCCAGCCGACGCGATCGATCGCGTGACGCCGCTGTTCGACGTGATCGGCCAGCGCGTCTTCGTGATGGGCGAGGAACCGGCCCAGGCCAATGCGGCCAAGGTCGCCGGCAACATGATGATCGCACTGGCGATCGAGGCAATGGCCGAGGCCGTCGCCATCACCGAGGCGCAGGGCGTAGATCGCAAGGCGTTTCTCGATCTGATGACGCAGACCCTGTTCGGCGGCCGCGTCTATGAGAATTACGGCGGCAAGATCGTCACCGGCGATTTCGAGGCCGGCTTCCGCCTGGCGCTCGGCCTCAAGGACCTGCGCCTGGCGAGCGAAGCCAGCGCCGGCCTGCCCATGCCCCTCCCCCTCCTCGCCGCCGTCCGCGCGCAGATGACCGCTGCCCTCGATGCCGGCATGGGCGACCGCGACTGGTCGGCCATGGCGGATTTCACCCTCAACGCCGGCCGCTGAGAGCGCCAGGATCGGAAGCTCACTTCTGCGGCACGCGATATTCGGACCAGGGCACGCCCTGCTTCCAGCGCTCGCGGCCATAGGCGCGCAGGCATTCCATCGCCTTGGGATCGAAGATTTCGGCTTCCTCGTCGGACACCGTCTCGCACGTGTTTCCCGCCGCGGTCGCGACGCGGGTGCGCAGGCCGGGATAGCGGCTCGCGGTGCCGAACACCGATGCCAGTTCGATCTGGTTGAAGACGATCGTCCGCATGCGGTTGAGCGTGGGGAGCAGCTTTGCCGGCAAGGTGGGGACCGATGTCGGGCTGAGGTCGCCGTTCATCAGGATATACAGATCGCCCTCGACCTGCCGGCGGCTCGCGGCCTCGCCCGCTGCCTGCTGGACCTCGGTGATGAACACCGAATGCCGCACGCCGCCGTCGAGATAGGGCCGCCCGTTGATCGTGACCTGACGAAAGACCACCGGAACCGCGGACGACGCGAGCAACGCGCCGACATAGCAGGTCTCTCGTTCCGTCCCGCTCAGGCGCCTGGCGATTTCGGTGAGGTCGACCGCATAGGCGCGGCCGTCGAGCCCGTCGACCACGCCGACAAACAGCTTGCGCCCGCCTTGCGCGGCGTCCGCGACCTGCTTGAGCAACGGGCGCAGATTGGTCCGGACATAGGTTTCGAGCGGCTTGATGTCCGCCATCGATGCATGGCTTACGAAAAACAGCGATCCGTGGCGGTCGACCAGCTGCTTCTCGCTGGTGATCGTATAGGCATCGACGAGCTTCTGGTCATAGTCACGCCCGAGAAAGGCATAAGTCGCCTGAAGCGCGCCCGTGCTTACGCCAGTGACCGTGTCGAACGCGCGGGGGCGGGCCGCGTCTCCGCTCCCGCGTGCGGACCATTCCTGCAGGAAGGTCGCGCCAAAGGCACCCCATTGCCCGCCGCCCGACAGCACGAGGACCTGTGGCCGGCCCGGCGCCGCCGCCGTCACGCCGTCCCGCGAAACGCGGCCAAAGCTCTGCTCGATCGCGTCGGTGAGGGGCGAAGGCCGCGCGCGCGCGACGGTCTGGTCGCTTTGCCCCGGCGTGGTGGCGATCGGGATGCGGAATTCGTCGAAAGGCGGGCACGCGAAGTCGAGCGGCCGATCGGTCGCGCACGCGCTGAGCAAGCAGGCCAGTGCGCCGAGCAGAATATGTTTCATCTCACCAATCTCCCTGGTTTGAATCGCGGCTTCATCACTGGATCGCGGGCCCTCAGCGCACGTCCGTTTCGAACGCGGCGCGCGCGAGGATCGTCTGGATCTCTCCCAGCCGCGCATCGTCGGTAGCCTGGGCGGCGCTGACTGGAACGCGGGTCGTTGCCGCCAGCGCATCCCGGATGGCGTTACGCGAGGCGGCGAGTTGCACGGTCGCCTGCAGGGTCCGCGCATTCGCTGCATCGACATTGGTCCGCTGCACCTCGACCCCGAGCAGGACCGAGGCGGCGGCCGTCGCCATTGCCCCGAATGCGCTGAACACGCTGAGCACGCGGGGCCAGGCGACCTCCGTCATGTCGGGGGCCATCGCGAACAGAACGCCGGCGAGCGCGGCATAGCAGCCGAGAATTGCGGCTGCGGCGACAAGACGATAGTTCATCCCTTCCTCCTCCGACTCTAAAAATATGCTTCAGGCAATGCTCCACAATGTTCGCACCGATGCTGAATATTAGCGCATCCGCGATCGGGCTTGAATGCATGTGGTAACTTAAATGGTGGAAAATCCGGTGCGCGTGATCGCGGTCACGCCCTTGTCGATTATTCTGGCATCCGGCATGTTGCTTGAACGGGACCGGGGGACAGCACCGTGACATCAGTGGGTTCAGCCGAGACGCGCTACGGCGCTTTCATCAGTTACAGCCATGTCGATCGGCGCGTGGCCCGCCAGCTTCATCGCCGGCTCGAGCGATATCGCATCCCGAGGAAACTCGCCGGCTCCGACGGCAGGCGCGGCGCCATCCCTTCCCGCCTCGGGCGCCTCTTTCGCGATCTCGACGAACTTCCTGCCGCTGACGACCTCAGCGCCGAGGTCCGCGCCGCGCTCGCCGCATCCGACAGCCTGATCGTTATCTGCTCGCCTGCCGCCGCTGCATCGCAATGGGTCGCGCGTGAGATCGAGCTTTTCCGCCAGTTGAATCCAGGCGGCCCCGTGCTCGCCGCTCTCATCGATGGCGAACCGGCCCAGGCCATCCCGGCGCCCCTGTGGCAGTCTTCCCGTGGTGAAGCCGCCGAGCCGCTCGCTGCCGATTTCCGGCGCGGTCGCGACGGGCGAAGGCTCGGCCTCCTCAAGCTCGTGGCCGGCGTGGTCGGCGTGCCGCTCGATACGCTGGTGCAGCGCGACGCGCAGGCGCGTCTCAGGAATGTGATGGCCGTCACGCTCGTCGCGTTCGCGGCGGTGCTAGCGATGGCGGCGTTGACGATCGTCGCACTGAGGGCCCGCGCCGAGGCGGAGGATCAGCGCGTGCGCGCAGAGGAACTGGTCGAATTCATGCTCACCGATTTGCGAGATGAACTCAAGAAGGTCGGCCGGCTCGACGTGCTGCGGTCGGCCAATGAGCGCGCGCTCGCTTATTATACCGGCCAGGATCTCGACGATCAGCCCGCGACATCGCTGGCGCGCCAGGCACGCGCGATGATGACGTGGGGCGAGGATGAGGACAAGGCCGGCGAACCGGCGCGCGCGACGAAGGCCTTCAACCAGGCCTATCGCGCGACGGAAGCGCTGATCGCGCGCGATCCCGACGATCCCGAAATAATCTTCGCCCATGCGCAAAGCGAGTTCTGGATGGGCAGCTTGGCCTTTGGCGCGAAGGACTTCACGACGGCGGAGCAGCATTTCATCGCCTATGAGCGGCTCGCCGGGCGGCTGGCCCTCCTCACGCCGGATGATCCGCGCGGCCTCAAGGAAGTCGCCTATGCTGCGGGCAATCTCTGCACGCTTCGGCTCGCACAGGATGAAAAGGCCCATGTCGTCACCCTGTGCGCCCGGTCGCTCGGGGCAATGGCGGAAGTCGCGCGACGCCAGCCCGGCGACAAGGCACAGCGCGATATCGTCAATCGCCGCGGCTGGCTCGCCGATGCCTATGTCAAGGTCGGCGATCTCGAAGCGGCACGCCGGCAGCGCCTGGCGCAGATCGCGATCCTGGACGCGCTCTCCACACGCGATCCACGCAACGTTCTGAACCATCGCCTGCGCATCTGGGCCGATCGGGCGCTCGCCAGGATCGAGCTGCGCATGGGGGATACTGCGACGGGCACTGCGCGCCTTCGCGGTGCCCGGGCGGCTTTGCGGCGCCTGGTCGCCGCGGACCCGAACGATCAGGAACTCGCGGCGACCCTGAAGAGAATGAATGCCGAACTCGTCACAGTGGAAGGAGACATGCCATGACCGACTATGAAATCCCCTCGACCGCGCCCACCGGCGTCACACACATCAAGCGTTTGCAGATCTATGTTTCCGGCGAGCGGGAAGGTCCGCTCGAGGATCTGCGCTTCCACATCTACGGCTTCGAAAAGGAAGATCAGGATGGCCCCGGCAAGGATGTCGGCGCGAACGCGATCGACGATTATATCGGCAAGTTCGTCGACGCGGCGCCTGAACTGCCGCTTCCCCTGCACCGGGATCCGACTCAGCTGGATTTTCCCCTGCAGAAGCCGTGCTGCGTCGTGCTGAAACTCATCGGCAAGTTCTGGGAATTCGCGCCGAACCCGCCCTCGGGTCAGGGTCAGACGATCCGCACCAAGAACAAGCATTCGGACCAGCGCTACCGCAAGCTCCAGCAGCATTTCGACACGGACGGCAAGCTGCGGGCGGTGTCTTTCTATGCGCAGGCGATCGAGCCAAAGGCCACCAACGCACGGCACGGGATCAATCTCTACGTCGATTTCATCGAAGGCAGATATCGCCTGCCGACGCTGATCGACCCCGACATCGAGAATAAGGGCGAATGACCCGGCACCAGGGCGGGCCGCGGAGATCCTCCAGTCCGCGGCCGACCTTGGTGAACGATCCGACACGACGACGCGCCCGATCGCTGCCGCCTCTTGCGCTCATCATAGGTTCCGGCGGACAGTGCCGGGCCGGCAACCGGCCCGGTCGGAGCGATAAATGACGTTCAGATGCTTCCTGCCCGCCTGGATTGCCGCCTGGGCCGTGGCGGTGTTCCTGCCGAGCGCGCTCATCGCCTGGCTCGGCCTCTCGCCAGCGGCGGCAGCGATCGGCACGGGCTTCGATCATTTCCTCGCCACCACCTGGCGAGTCGCCGACGATGTCGGGCCGGCGGTCAAGCTCATGATCGGCGGCCTGCTGCTCCTGTGCTTTCTTGGATTGCTGCGGTCGCCCCTCTCCGGCCCGGGACGACGCCTCGCCGGCGGCGTCGCCCTCGGCATGGCGGTGATGGTTGCGACCATCACCCTAGTCCCGCCGGATCTCTCCCGTGGTTTCGCGGCCGCGCTGACCGGCACCCGGTTCGATGGCGCGACCTTGCCGCTTTACCTCCTTGGCGGCGCGCTGGCCGGCGCGGCGTTCGTGCTGAGCGTCGAGCGATGCCGTTCGCGGCCGTGATCAGCCCGGCAGCTTTCGGAATTTCAAACAACGGATCCGTTTAAGCGGACCTTCAACAGCGATGTCGGTCAGCCGCGATGCAGGACCGGCGCCTCGGGCGTCACGACGAACGTGGCAAGCGTGCTGATGCTCCCGCCCGGGGCTTCGACCCGATCCATTACTTTCACCGCGGTGGTCCACGCCTTCGGTGTCACGTCGAACAGCTGATATCCGCGCTGGTCGGTGTAGAGATCGAAGTGGGGATTGTTCCTGAGCACATGCGCAAATGCGCGCTCACCCTTGCCATTCCCGTTGGTCGTAATCGATGCAGCCTGGAACTCGACCGCGACTTTTCTGCCCTCGGGATCCTCGTCGCGCTCCGGCACTGATCCGATGAGGTGGCGATGATGGTCGCCGGTCGCGAAGACGACGTTGGTGAGCCGATGGTCGCGGATCGACTGGATCAATCGCCGGCGCGCCGGGCGATATCCGTCCCACAGATCCGTCGCATGGCGCGCCTCCGTCGCATCCAGCGCGCGTAGATCCGCCGGCATCACGATGACTTGCTGGGCGAGCAGGTTCCAGCTGCTGCTATTACCCAGTCCTTCGTGCAGCCAGGCTTCCTGCGCCCGGCCGAGCATCTCTGGCGCGTCGTGCGCCTCCGGCGGACATGGCTTGATCTTGCCGTCGTTGCAGGGCTGGTCGGAGCGAAACGATCGCGTATCGAGCACATGCATGCGCATCAGCCGGCCATAATCGAGTCGGCGAAAGGCGGTCAGCCCGCCGAGCGTCGGGAACTGCGCCTTGCGCACCGGCATATGCTCATACCAGGCCTGAAGGCCGGCGAAGCGCCGCAGCGCGAATATCTCCGGGGTGGTGCCGTCCTGGTCGAAGGCGCCGGCCCAGTTATTGTCGATCTCGTGATCGTCGAAGGATATCGCGAAGGCCGCGGCGGCATGAGCTGCCTGCAGGTGCGGGTCGCTCTTATATTGCGCGTAGCGTCGGCGGTAATCGTCGATGCTGTAGATTTCGTCGCCGGCATGCTGCCGCACGATATTGGCGCCGTTCGGCTGGATCCCGAGCGTCGATCTGCCGCCCTCATAGATGTAATCGCCGTAATGAAAGATCAGGTCCAGGTCGGGCTCGGCCGCCAGATGCTTCCACGCGTCGTAATAGCCCATTTCGTAATTCTGGCAGCCGGCAACGCCGATGCGCAGCCGATCGACCAATGCCCCTGACGCGGGAGCGGTGCGGGCGGTGCCTATCGGGCTGACATCCGATCCGGTGACGATGAACCGATACCAGTATCGGCGGTGCGGCTGCAGGCCGGCGACCTCGACGTGCACGGAGTGCGCGAGTTCCGGAACGGCGACCGCGTCCCCGCTTCGCACGACGCGGGCAAAGCGATCGTCTTCCGCCACTTCCCAGCGGACGGGCACCGCGACCGCCGGCATCCCGCCATGCTCGTCCAGCGGGCGAGGCGCCAGCCGAGTCCAGATCACGAAGCCGTCCGGCCAGGGGTCGCCCGCGGCGATCCCCAGCGAGAACGGGTTCGCGCCGAGCGGCTTTGCGTGGAGCGGCGCGCGGGACAGGCTGGTGAAGATGGCCAGTCCCCCGCCCGCCTTGAGCAGTTCTCGACGATCGAATTTCATCGGTTCGGGTCCTTGTCTGGAAAACAGCATGGCATCCGATCGCCGGAGCGCGGCGACATCGCGCCGCCGCCTCGGTACGTCGGTCGGGAAGCTGCTACGGGCGCAATCCGGCTTGCTTCAGGAACCCGATCAGGCCGGCCGGATCGTTGGTGAAGATCGCATCCATGCCGAGCGCGCTGACCTTCTCCCAATCGGCCGGCGTATCGACCACATCGGAGAACACCAGGACGCCCGCTTCGCGCAACCGCGCGACACCGTCCCGATCGACCTGAGCGCTGCCCAACACGATGCAGGAAGCGTGATGCTGCCGGAGCAACGCCGGATAGTCGCTCGTCAACTTTGGCGCGCCGAGCAGGCAGGTGCGGACGCGCGGGTTGATGTCGTGCAGCGCATCGATCGTGCGGAAGTCGAAGGATTGCAGGATCAGCCGATCCTCCAGCCCGTATTTGCGGACCGCGGTATCGAGCATCGTGGCGAACTTGACCGGATCGATGTCGGCCAGGCCTGGCGCAGGCTTGGGAATCTTGGTCTCGGCGAAGAGGATGGCATCGCCGCCCTGAAACGCGCTCAGCACCTCATCGAGCGCCGGGATGCGCGCACCCGGCACGGCGACATGGCCCTTGACCGAATAAGCCGGTCGCACGCCCGAACCGCAATCGAACGTCTGGCTATCGGCAAAGCTCAGCCCGCGCACCGGACCCGGGACGATTTTGGAACCCTTGGGCGGAAAACAGAAAGCCGGATTGATGTCCGCATCATGGTACACGACGATCCGATCGTCGGCGGTCATCTCCATGTCGAATTCGATGATCTCCGCCCCCAGGGCAGCGGCGTGCCGAAACGCCGGCATGGTATTCTCCGGGCGGCTCATGGCGCCGCCGCGGTGCGCGATCACCGCGATGTGCGGCGCTGCCGCCACAGGCTTTTTATCCTGGGTATGGGCCGGCGCTGACAGCAGCATGATCGCTGCGGCCATCCCCCCCGCCACCCAATTCCGGTGGCGGGCGCGATGCGTGTTTTGCGTGTTCGTCATGATCAACGCCCCTCAGAAACGGAAGTTGACGTTGGTGAACACATAGCGGCCATAGACGTCGTAAACGCCGCCCCCGCCCTGGTAATAGGTCCGCGGCCGGAACGAGGGCTGGACGTCGAACACGTTGTTGACGCCGACCCGCAAGGTTGCCCGTTCGTTGAGGTTCCAGCCGATATTCAGGTCGTTATAGACCTTGGCCGGCAGCTTGTTGGCCTCATAGGCTTCGTCGGAGACATTGGTGTAGTTGACCGCGCTGCCCCACAGACGCGTGTTGAGGCCGACGTCCCAGTCGCCCAGCTCGTACCGTGCGAACATGTTGCCGCGGATTCGGGGGTTCTGATAGCCGCCGTCATAGATGATCCGGCTGGTGTCGACGCCCGGCAGGGTCGTCGTCTCGAACTTCAGGAGATAGCTGGCGCGCACCGCGACGCTGACCTTGCCGGCGCCGAGGGTGGATCGATAGCTGGCGCCGAAATCGATGCCTTGCGCCCGCGATTGCGAGACGTTCATGTAGCTCTGGTCGACACCCTCGGCATAGCCTCGCGAGTCCCGCGTGACGCGATCGCAGAACTGATTGTCGAGCGACGGCAGATCGACGCACAGGTTGAGGATATCCTGCTGTCCGATCGCAGCGATCATGTTGCCGATCTTGATATCCCAGTAATCGACGGTCAGGTCGAAACCGCGAAGGAAGCTTGGCTGCCAGACCGCGCCGACGGTCAGGCTGTCCGATTTCTCCGGCGTCACATCGGCGCTGCCGCCGCTAACGACATAGCCCGTGCCGATCTCGCTCGGCAGATAGGGAGTCGGAACGCCAAGCTGCTTCATCAGCGTCGCGCAGTTCTGCTGCCGGGTCGGATTGGCATTGTAGGTGGTCTGCAGACAGGCATCGCGCACGCCGATTTCCTGGATGGCGCGCGACGAATAACGCTCCCCGAAATTGGGCACGCGCACGCTCCTCGATCGCACGGCGCGCAACGTCAGCTGCTTGAACGGCGCCCAGCTTCCACCGATCTTCCAGGTATTGGTCGCATCGAAGTCGCTATAGTTGGAATAGCGATAGGCGCCCTCGATCGTCAGCCGGTGAACGAAGGGCAGGTCGCGCAACACCGGGACGACCAGCTCGCCATAGATTTCGGAAACGTCGTTGGACGCTGTCAGCTCCGGCTCATAGGGCGCCCAGGCCCCCAGATGCGACAGCTCCTTGGCCGGCGGGGCTGCGCCATTGTCGTCGACATTGTGGATCGATTCCTTGCGATGCTCCAGGCCGAGGACGGCCTGCACCTTGCCCGCCGGCAGCGAGAACGGGCTGCCGGCCAGGCTGGCGCCGTACAGCGTCTGCTTCTGCTCGCGCTGCTTGCGGCGCGTCGCCATCATCCAGGCGCGCTGTTCCGCGGTCAGCGGCTCGGTGCTGAAGATGTTGAACGGAACGCATCCGATCGCCCGCGCCGCCTTGTCCCGGCAGACCGCCTGGCCGCTGATGGGATCGGAGATGACGTCGCGCGCGGCGATAAACCGCGATGCGATCGGCACGTTGTCGGCATGGATGTCGTTCGTGCTCCGGCCATATTGCCAGAACGCCTCCCAGGTGAACCCGCCGGGCAGTTTCCCGGTGAGGTTGCTGCCCACCGTCAGGCTCTGGCGATCGCTATAGTCGCTCATCTGGCCGAAATTCTCGTAGCTGCGGCGCACCGGCGTCGAAGTCAGGCCCGCGCCGACCATGATCTGTCGAAACGACTGCGGCAGATAGGGATTGTCGAGATAGGCGGTCGCGCCACCCGCACCGTTGAGCCAGGTCAGGCGGTCATCGTCGCGGTACGGCCTGCGATAGGCATCGTAGCGCGAACGCCCGTAATCGACCCGGGCGCCCAGGCTGACCCAGTCCGCCAGATCATAGTCGAAGCGGCCGATGAACGAATAATTCTCGATCGGCGCGATCAGGAAATCGCTCCAATACTGGCTCTGGGCAAAGCCGCCATCGCCGCCGTCGCGTGATGTGCCGCAGCCCGAGATGCAGCCATTGGCATAGGCGCCGATCTGCGCGGAGCCGTCCGGTTGCAGCAGATAGGTGTTCTTGTTCACATAGATATTGGCGACCGGCTGCAGGTACATGTTGGTCATGTGGTACCGGATCGTCCGATCCGGGATGCCGTCGGCCGGCCCGGTGCTCGCCGGGTTGACCTGGTAGCTGATATTGGTGTCCTTGGAGAAGCGCTGGTGGAAATAGATCGGGTCGTTCTTCATCCAGGTGCCGCCCAGGACGATCGAGCCGCGATCGTCCGCGAATTTCCCGCCGGCAACCACGGAGGCCTGGTATTTGCTGCCGCCGCCCTGCTCGGTCGTGCCGGCCGTCGCCGACAGCTCGAGCCCGGTGAAATTCTTCCGGGTGATGATGTTCGCGGCACCGGTCACGGCGTCGGCGCCGTAGATCGCCGCGGCGCCGCCGGTCACGATCTCGATCCGCTCGATCAGGGCCACCGGGATCATGTTGATGTCGACCGCCGACGAAGACGCTGCCCCCGATACCCGGCGCCGGCCATCGACCAGTGTCAGCGATCGGCTGACCCCCATGTTGCGCAACTCGATCGTGGCGATGCCGCCGTCATACTGGCCCTCGGGCGCGCTGTTATAGGGGCCGTTGCCGGGGCCGACCGCCACGTCGCGCAGGATCGTCTCATAGGCCGAAGTATTGCCGGCGCGCAGCGCGGTCTGCATGTCGACCACGCCGATCGGCATCGCCGATTCCAGTTCGGGGCGTGCGATCCGCGATCCAGTGACGACCACGTCCTCCCCGGCATCGGCAGTAGCCTGCGCCGCGGCGGCACCAAGGATCGCGACTTTCCCGTCGAGCGACAGAACGACCAGTCCCGATCCCGCAAGCAGTTGATCGAGCGCTTCGCGCATGCCGAGCACGCCTTCGACCTGATTGGTCGATCGCCCCTGCGCATCGCGGCTGGCCAGCGTGACCTGGATTCCGGCCTGCCGGGCGAACTCGCGGATTCCGCTCGACGCCGACTGCGCCGGAATGTTGAAGGTGCGGGCCTGTGCCTGCGCCGTGGCGGGCGCACAGATTGCCACCGCGACCGCCGCCACCGCGACGGATTGCCGCAATACGACAAAACTCATTTGATTTCCCCACAGTTTGATCCGCTCAAACCCAATGACGCGGGGAAACCAGTTCTGGATCAGAATTGGCGATAATTTATGTTATCTTACAATATTATTTCGCTCTTATTACAATCTCATTGCCGTCACGTTCAACATATCCGCCGGATATTGCAGCGACGGCTTTCGAGAACTGTTCAGGATCGTTGGCGCGATAGAGTCCGATGATCCGGGTATTGCCGATCTTCGGATCGGCAACCACGATCTTGACGCTGTTGACCCGATTGAAACGCGCCACCGCCGAACTGACCGTCACGTCATCGAGCGAGATTTGCGCCAGCTCGGGCGGCGGCAGGCGCGGCGGTGCCGATGCCGCCGGCTTGCGCACGGCCGGGTTCGGCCCCGGATCGAGCGTCACGGTGCCGCCGGCGTGAAGCAGCACCGCCTGATCGCGCTCGTCGCGCGGCCATACCAGCACGCTTCCCTCGGTGACCTTCACCGTGCCGCCGGTGCTGTCCACGCGGCTGACCGAATAGACGGTGCCGGTCGCCTGCGCATAGACTTCGCCCGATCGCACGACGAACGGGCGGGCCTTGTCGTGCGCGACGCGGAAGCTGACTTCGCCGCGCAGCAACGTGATCCTGCGCACTTCGTCCGTCATCGCGACGTCGATCTGCGCATTCTGGCCGAGCGTCGCGACCGTTCCGTCGTTCAGGGTCATCACGTTGCGCGCTGCGCTGGATCGGGCCGGTCCCGACGGGCCGAATAGCGGCAGCGCCACCACCATCAGCCCCGCGATCGACGCCGCCAGCGCCGCCCCCGCCCCGACGGTCCTGCCGCTCCAGTGGCGATGCGCGACGGGCAGGGCCTGAGCATTGCCGTTCGGGCCGTCCTGGTGCGCGGTCGTGGCCCACAATGCCGACAGGCGGGGTGCAGACGCCGTGCCCGCCACGACCCCGTCCTCGGTCGCGCGCAGCCAGGCGCACGCGCGCATATACGCGCCGCGATGGCGGCTATCCGCTGCGAGCCAGGCCTCGAGGTCGGTGCGGGCATCGGGCGTCAGGTCGCCATATGCCGTCTCCACCGCCCATTCGGCAGCCCGATCGTTGATGCTGTTAGAGGGGCCGGCGCTTGCCAATCGCTTCCACCTTCCGCTCGATCGCCGCTCGTTCACAACCGCTCATGTCCGCGTCTTGCTCCGCTATCGTTCTCATGACTTTCTGCAAGCCGCGAACCAGGTCGTTCTTCACTTCATTCTCGGTCAATCCCAGGCGCTCGGCCGTTTCTTTTCGCGACAGTCCTTCGATGCGGCGCAGTTCGATGATGCGCCGGCACGTGTCGGACAATTTGGACAGCAATCCGTCCAGCCGCCTCAGTTCCTGCCCCGCCTCGATCACCCGATCGGGCAAGGGTTCATTGTCCTTGACGGTCGACCATTCATTTTGGCTCAGCGACGTGAAATTAAGGACGCCGGCACGGCGCATCAGGTCGGTCGCGACCGCCCGGACTGTCCGCCGGAAATAGCCGGCGGGATTTTCGATATGATCGATCGAGGCAAGATTGGCGATCCGGCAATAGGCCTCCTGAATCACGTCTTCGGCATCCACATGCCGCCAGTGACGCGCGAGCCACAAACGGACGCCGCGCTCGTGCGGAACGATTTCCCGCGCCATCCAGCCGGCAATGATGTCGCGCTCATCGTCCATCGACGTCGCCGCTGCTCTTTCCTGTCGTCCGGGCGCGCCGATGGCCGGCGGGCGCGGATGCCTAAGGCGCTGCCTGTGACACGCTGATGACAAGCGCGCGGGGTGCCGGCCCGCGGAGCGGCGCAGGATGGCGAGGAGCCACCGAGAGTCGCCAACCCGTGTGACGTCCGAACTTTGCGGCGCAACATCCAGATTGGCTTCGATCGATGTTGTGCCGGCTGCCGCCGCGTGTCAGCTTTCTTCGGCAAACAGCGAATGAGGATTCGCCGATGTCGCTAAGCAACGCTCAGGCCATCAAATACCTCAACTTCGTGAACAGCGCCTATCTGATGTTCGGTCAGGACGGGTCGAATCTTCGTCCGCCCCCGATAGATTTTCCGCGCGGCTACACCGTTACTGCCTATATGAGCAGCGTCGATCTGGATTCCGGCCAGCGGGTGTTTTTCGGATTCCTGGCGGGATCCCCCGAACTTCAGGCCCCGGCAATCCTGGCGATCCGCGGCACCTACGATATCAGCGAATGGTACACCGACGCCGATCTCCTGCCGATCGCGTTTCCGCCGTACAGCAACGACCAGACCACGGTTTATGTCGAAACCGGCTTTTACGAATTCTACCAGGGCATCCAGTGGCTGTCCCCGCAGGGAAGCGGCACGAACCCGATAACGACTCTGGATGTCGTGCGGGGCAATCAGCAGGGCATCGTCATCGTCGGCCACAGCCTGGGCGGATCGATGGCGACGTTGATCGCGGCCGATCTCTCGGTATCCGCACCCAATCTCAAGGTCAGGCTGGTCACCGCGGCCTCGCCCGCCACCGGCGACGAGACGTTCGCGCAGGAGTTCAACGATAGGGTTCCGGACAGCCACCGCTACATCAACGAGCTGGACGTAATCGCCTCCAGTCTGGATGGGCTTTACACGCAGGTGGACACCGGCATCGACCTCATCAGTTACGACATCTGGCCAACGCCCGAATGCGAACATTCCCTCCTGACCTATATCTATCTGCTCAGTCCGGACGGGACGCCCTGCACGACGGATTGCTGCATCCTGAGCGACGATGTCGAGACGAGAAACCGCGTGCGGATTCTTCGCGACATACGCCAGAGGCGCATCGCAGCACTGCGCTGACGCCCTCTCGACTGACATCGACCCCGCCCGAACAGACGCCGCAGGTTTCAAACGTCACCCAAGGCGCGGCATTTGAAGCCGGCCCGTCACACCGGAGGCTCAGGCTCGCCGGCGCGCTATCGCCTGGCGCAGCACGACCTCTCAGCCGGAGCCCCAGATGCCCATCGCCTCGCCCTATGATCCGGACAACATCTTCGCCCGCATCCTGCGCGGCGAGGTCCCCGCCGCCCGGGTCTGGGAGGACGATCATGTCCTCGCTTTCATGGATGCCTTTCCCCAGTCCGAGGGCCACGTCCTGGTGATCTCGAAAACCTCCACCGCCAGCACCTTGCTGGAGGTGGAGCCCAAAACGCTCGCCCGGCTCGCCGCCGCCACCCAGCGCACCGCCCGCGCCGTGGTCGGCGCGCTCGATCCCGACGGCTTCCTGATCGTGCAGCTGAACGGCGCGGCCAGCGGCCAGAGCGTCTTCCATCTGCATTTCCACATCATCCCCAGCTGGAAGGACCTGCCGATGAAGGGCCACGGCCAGGCGCCGATGGCTAGGCCGGAAACCCTGCTCGCCCTCGCCGCCCGCATCGCCGCCGCCCTCGATTGATCGCACGCTGGCGGGCAGAGCGTGTGTGCTGAGTGTCATCGATGCGGGATGCGGATCTGTGGGACGACAGATCGAGTAGCCATGGGTGACCGTTTCCAGCCGGTCGAAGCCCCGGCAGCTTCGCCGGCGAGGGCCCGAACCCGGGCATTCACGGTCACTTCCCGGCGTCCCGGATGCTGCCATTCACTAATGTCGACCCGATGACCGCTTCCGGCTCAGAGGTGGTGCCAGCTGAACGGCAAAGGGTGGATGGGAAGCGGTCATAGCCAGCTGCCGCTAAACGCCATCCCAGCCACGATTGTGCACCAAACACCCCAGGCTGCCGCCGCCGCCGCCCCAACAGCGATTGGCACCTTCGAGCCGGGTCGAGCAGCCGCAGCAATCAAGAGTGCCGCGAAGATCTGGAGCAGGGTGTAGGTCACGAGAGCATTATGCTCGGTCTGAGCCTCGATCGAACGAGGGCCAATGATCACTGCGCCAACCGTGAAAACGGTGCTGACCACCCCATGCACCCCTAGAAGCGCCAGCTCTCGCACCGTCATCTCCCCGCAAGATGACGGCAACTATCACGGCAAACTCAGCGAAACGTGAACGACCGCAATCGGGGCGCTTCCCGACTGGCAGCTATCAGGTCGGCCGCTTCCGGAACGCGCCATCGTCGATCGGAAAGCCTGCCCTGATGGAAAACAGCCCTATACCTGTTACGGCGCGTCATGGTTCATCTGCGTAGTCTGGCTGGCACCGTCGACATCGACGGCCTGAAATATGAGTGGGAGCTCCAGCGGGAGCCGCAATTCACGGCGGATGGCTGGAAGGGCATGACGGTCTCGTTGCGGCAGGTGGATACCCAGCGCGAGGCGCTCCTGGAATTCCCCACGCCCAAACGCCTGTTGAAGGGGCTGCCCAAGGGCCGCTCCCAGATAAACGACGCGATTGCCGCCCGCGGCATTCGCGCGGCACTATCGGCGGGGTGGGAGCCGGCATCCCGCGGCAAGCCGATGGTCTTCGTGGTGGATGCAAACGGCGACTGATCGTCGACTCCCGCCCGACAGCTTCCGGCGGTGAGGACCCACAATTCGCCATTCACCGACGCTCAGGCGCCTCCCAACTTCCGACATTTGTTCACGTCGATTGATCGGCACGGATCGAAGGCGGAATTGTCTGCTCGGCGCGCGCGATCCGCGTTGGCCAGCCGCCTTGCTGCGTCGGCAACGCTGCGCGACGATTACCATTCACGCTTGACGGCGCGCGGGCCGGCATTCGAGAAGCGACAGATGATCAAGCATCTCGCAGCCACCGTCGCGCTTTTCGCGCTCACCGCCGGAACCGCCGCGCAGACCGTCCCCACCCGTCAGGTCGGCGCCGCCACGCTCTCCGGGGTCCCCGAGATTCCCGCCGACGTGCGCGAGGCCGTGCAGCGCTACCAGAACAGCCGCGCCGCGCAGTTCGAAGATTGGCTGCCGGACGGCTCGATGCTGATCGCCACGCGCTTCGGCGCGACGCAGCAGCTCCATCACGTCGCCGCCCCGGGCGGCGCGCGCACGCAGGTCACCTTCGGCGCCGAGCCGATCGCCGCCGCCACGACGATACCCGGCAGCGACCGCTTCGTGATGACTCGCGACACGGGCGGGGACGAATGGTTCCAGCTCTACACGCGCGGCCTCACCGGCGTCGCGACGCACCTGACCGAAGCCGGCACGCGCAATCAGTCCGCGGTATTCAGCAAGGACGGTGCCCTGATGGCCTGGGCGCGGGCGACAAAGGGCAGCGCCGCCTACGCGATCATGGGCGTCGATCCGAAAGCGGGCGGGAAGCCACGGACGCTCTACCAGTCCGATGGTGCAGTGGCCCCCGCCGATATCGCGCCAGACGCATCGCGGCTGGTGTTCGTTCGCAGCCTCTCCAACCGCGAGGACCAGCTGTTCGAGCTGGATCTGAAGAGCGGCGAAGCCAGCCGTATCGCCCCCAGGGCGGAGGCGGCAGTCTATATGGAGCCCCGCTACCTGCCCGGCGGTCGGAAGCTGGTCGCCATCTCCGACCGCGGCAGCGACACGCGCCAATTGGTCGAGATCGACATCGCGACCGGCGCACAGACGGTGCTGACGCCCGATCTCAAATGGGATGTCGAGGACTACGACCTGTCGGCCGACGGGCGCGTGCTCGGTTATGCCGTGAACGAGGACGGCTTCTCGCGCGTGGTGGTGCAGGACCGCGTGACCCGCCGAGCGCTGCCGCAGCCGATGTTGCCGCGCGGCGTGTTGACCGCGCTCAAGTTCTCGCCCGACGGCAAGAATCTCGCGATTGGCCTGACCTCGGCGACCTCGGCGGGTGACGTGTGGAGCTGGGCCGTCATCGGCGGCGTGCTGACGCGCTGGACGACCTCCGAGTTGGGCGAACTTGATCCGGCGACGCTCGCCGAGCCCGAACTGGTGCGCTTCAAGTCGTTCGACGGTCTTTCCATCCCGGCGCTTGTTTATCGGCCGAAGGGCATACCTGCGGGCACGCGTACGCCGGTGATCATCGATATCCATGGCGGACCGGAAGCGCAGACGCGGCCGATCTGGAACTATGGCGCGCAATATTTCGCCGACGCGCTGAAAGCGACGGTGATCCTGCCCAACGTCCGCGGCAGTGACGGCTATGGCAAAAAATACCTCAACCTCGACAACGGGGCGAAGCGCGAGGATTCAGTCAAGGACATCGGCGCGCTGCTGGACTGGATCGGCGCACAGCCAGGCCTCGATGCGGGCCGCGTCGCCGTTTATGGCCAGTCCTATGGCGGCTATATGAGCCTTGCCGTGATGACGCATTATTCGGGCCGGCTGGTCGGCGGCGTCGAGCGCTACGGCATCAGCAACTGGAACACCTTTCTCCAGAACACGGAGGCCTATCGCCGCGACAACCGCCGCGCCGAATATGGTGACGAGCGCGAACCGGCAATGCGCGCGGTGCTGACGCGGGTGTCGCCGATCACCAATGTCTCGCGGATCACCAGGCCGATGCTGGTGATGCAGGGCGCCAACGATCCGCGCGTGCCGCAATCCGAATCGGATCAGGTCGTTGCACGGCTGCGCGCGAACGGGAACGAGACATGGTATGTCCTGTTTGCCGACGAAGGGCACGGCTTCCTCAAAAAGCCGAACAACGACCTGCGCCGCGAAGTGGAAACTGTATTTCTCCGGAAGCTGTTCGAACGCTGAAACGGATGCCATTGATTTTCAT
This sequence comes from Parasphingomonas zepuensis, assembly GCF_036663735.1. Lineage (NCBI taxonomy): Bacteria > Pseudomonadati > Pseudomonadota > Alphaproteobacteria > Sphingomonadales > Sphingomonadaceae > Parasphingomonas > Parasphingomonas zepuensis. The sequence goes on from NZ_JAXOJO010000008.1 coordinate 96,809, forward strand.
GTTACCCGAAACCGGACGCTCGTTCACGCGTGGCCAGGCGGCGGAAAATGGCAGCTAACCACCCCAATCCCAGTCCATCGTCCTGCAAATCCAAAAGACCTGGCAACTGACGTTTCACACCCGTCAACCGCTTCAAACGTCGTCGTTGCCGATGTCGTCCGCCTGAAAGACTTGGGGAAGCGTGGCTAGGCCCTGTGAAGATGCCCAGCGTCCTCCACGCCGTCGTCGTGCTCTCGGCTCCCGTCGTCATCTGTTAGAACGGGTGAGACCGGATTCTCCTCAAGCGCGCATTTCGAGCGGGCAAGTCACTTGGAAAACTCTCGCTTGCGGTTGACCGGCGTGATCGGGCCGCGCCGCCATTTCTGAACCAGGGCATCGGCACGCGCCTCATAATAATCGGCCGGACCGCCCCCGCGCGACACTGGGACCGCATGGGTGGTCTGATAGATGCCGTCGAGGATGCATTCCTGATTGATGTGCACATGCACGACCTGGCCGAACACCATCCGGAAGTCGCTGGGGACGCCGTCCAGATCCTTGAGGTGGACGATCTCGGTCACCTTGCATTCGAACTGGGCGGGGCTCGCCGCCACGCGCGGCGGTGCGACATCGATCGAGGCGATCTTCTCGATCCCCGCCATGTCGAACTCGTCGACGTCGGGGCCCACCTCGTCCCCCGTCAGGATCATCACGTCGGTGACATCGCGGCCAACCAGGTTCCAGACGAATTCACCGGTTTCCCGCGCATTGCGGACGCTGTCCTTCTCCCCGCCGGAGGAGAAGCCGATGATCAGCGGGCGATAGCTGGAGATGTTGAACAAGCTGAACGGAGCGAGATTGGCGACCCCCTCCGTGCTGACCGTGCTGATCCAGCCGATCGGGCGGGGCGCGACGATCGAATTGGCTGGCTCATGCTTGAGACGATGGCCCGCGGCCGGGCGATAGGAGTGAAATTCTCTCATGATGGCGCAAGTCCCCTGGCAAGCTGGAAGAACCGGAATAATTTCCGGTTTCGTGTTCGATCTCGGGCCTATACGTCGTGTTTGCGCCTGCGTCTAAGAAATTTTCGGACGGTGGCGATGGAAGTCCGTTCTCCACCCCTTCGTGTCCAACGCCCCGACGTGAAGGAACCTCGGCTTTCGGATCGTGTCGCCGCGCCTGCAGGCCGAGATTGGCCGCCGACCTGTCGGAAACACCCGACGAACCACCGCCCATTTCGGCCTCCACCCCAAAGACAAACCCCCACACTGGTCCCAATTCACGATTCCCCGGTATAAATCCTACCCAAAATCGTCTATAACATTAACCATTAGAGTCGTTCATCTGCGATAGCATATCTACGGTACAGCTCGGGAGCTTGTCCGAATGTATAGCTTGTTTGTCAGACTTGATCGCGGCGAGCTGCTGAAGCGGCAATTGCCAAGCCTGTTGGCCGCGCTGCTGATCGCCGAGATATTCTATAAATTCCACAGCTTCCTGCTTGAATGCGGGGCGTTCCTCGCAACCTGGTTTGTGCTGGATGCCGCCATCGGACTCGTATCGCGCAAGGATGATCGCGCGCCGGGTGCCGGGCGGACATAGGGCATCGGGCTGAAAACCGACGTCGCGGTTTTCGGCTTTCCCGATGCGATACCGAAAGCCGGGGCGGGCCGATGCCGTTGTCGGCCGACATGCTCCGGTCAGGCCGGGCCGCGCCACCGCGCAAGCCCGCGCGGAAGCGTCTGGCCAAAGAGTCGGGAGGTGCGGATATGGGATGTTGCGGGCCGGCAGGCGAGCAGGGAACGATCCGGGGAGCGGCGCGATGGCGCCGCGGCTGCATCCTGTGCAGCATCTGGCGGGTCCTGAAGGAGCGCAAGACGCCCTATGGCGATCCCTGCGTCGTCGTCCCCGGCCATGTCATCCGCAAGCCCGATCCCTGCATCTACAGCCAGTTCATGCTGATGCAGCTCGGCCAGCCCGTCACCTGGGACAATCCCGACGTCAAAATCTTCCTCAACGGGGTCGAACAATATACCTATGATCTCGCCGTCGGCACGGATTACGTCGTCGAGATCACCGTGCATAATTCCTCGCGCGACAAGCCGGCGCTGGGCACGCAGGTGGCGGTCGACTGGATCGAATTCGGCGCCGGCGCGCAGATCCGGCATGCCATCGCGACGGTCCCGGCCGATGTGCCCTTGTGGCCCGGCACCGCGACGGTCGCCGTGCCGTGGCGCACGCCCGATCTGCCCGGCCACTATTGCATCGAGGTCGATCTGGCGCATCCCGAAGACGGCAATCCCGCCAATAATCGCGGCTGGAACAACACTCAGGTCCATGCCGCCCACTCGCCGGTCACGCGGGAAATCCGCGTCTTCAATCAATATCCCGGCGATTGCCCGCCGGTGCGCGAAGGTGGCGGGCCGGTGCTGCGGCCGCACCGGGTGCTGCTCGGCTGGGGCATGGTCGGCGCGGTCGCCGCGCTGTTCCTGTTCCATGGCGGCCATCACGATCTGGCCGTCGCCGAAACCCCGCTGGTCCTGCGTTTCCTCTATCTGCTCGTGCTCGGCTACGCGATCGGCGCGCTGGCCGGCCTGTTCTTCGAATCCGCTTATGCCGCGCTCGCCCGGGGCCGCAACGCGCGCCGCGGCCGCGATCCGAAGCGTGACCGGATCGATTGCCACCTGGTCGAAGTCACGGTCGATTCCTATGTGTTCGAAGACAAGATCGGCAAGGATTTCGATCCCGCCACCGCCTTTGCCGGCCAGGCGCCGGTGTGGCCCGCCACCGTCACGCCGCCGCTCTTCGCCTTCCTCCCGGGGGAGGCTTACCGCGACGTCCGGCTCGATGTCGCCGCGCCGGACGATCCCGGGCCGCCGGGCCATTTCAACGTCAGCGTGCGCCAGGGCGGCGTGCCGACTGGCGGCGTGACCCTGCTCATCACGAGAGGAGGCTGACATGGCCGGATGCGGTACCACGCCCGAAGTCCCCGGCGTCGGCGATTATGATTCGGCGGCGGGGCGCGTCATCGCCTGGGTGCTTGGCGGCGCCGGCGCCTTTGCTGGCTATGTCATCGTCGAACTGATCCTCGCCGGCGGCTTCGCGACGCTCGGCACCGCGCTCGCCGCGATCGGCGTCGCCGCGCTGGCCGGCGCCGTGCTCGCCTTCTTCATCGGCTGGGCGGTCAACTGGTTCGATCGCCTGCACGTGCAGGATCCCCGCACGATCACCATTTCCGGCTGCGTCCAGTGCGCCGGCAAGAACACCGGCTATCCGCCGTTCAACGACAATGACTGGACCTTCAACATCGGGGAGCCGCGCTGGGCCGTGCTCGCGCCGATCGTCGCCGGGCTCGATATCGATGAAGTGCGCACGCGCGATGCGCCGGGCAACGGCCCCGCCGAAAAGGTCGTCGATCCGTCGTCGGGCCGGTCGATCCTGCATTGCGAGATCGGCTCCGCCATCGGCGATGCGGCCGCGATCGGCGGCGCTGTCGGCGCGACCGCCGGCGCGGTGGCCGGCGCTGCGCTCGGCATCGCCGCCTGTGTCGCGATCGGCATCTTCACCTTCGGCATCGGCGCTGCCCTGTGCCTGCTGATCGTCGCGATCGCGGTGCTCGCGGGCGCGACATTGGGCGGCATCGTCGGCAATTCGATCGGCGCCGGAATCGGCTGGATCATCGATGCGGCGAGCGATTTCGACGAGCGCGGCGAAGCGATCACGCGTGGCTGCATCATGAACCTCACTGGCCGCTGGGTCACCGATTCGAGCCACCAGCATAATGAGATCCATGACATCGAAAGCGCTCAGCTGATCGAATGCAATGATTGCCACCTGGATGCGACTGGCGCAGCATCCTCCGGCCTGATCGCCGCCGTGGGCATCGGCCGCCACCCGACGGGCCGCGATCCCTGAGCCCGGCCGGCCGGTTCGCGCCGCTCGCGCTGGCGATGGTCGCGCTTCCCGCCGCTGCGCAGGAGGAGCCGTCCGGCGCCGATCCCCCGCTGTCCGAATCGATCGTCGTGCGCGGCTATCGCGAGCCCCCCGGGGCGGCCTCGTTCGAGACGCGCCATGCGCTCGATGCCGCTGCGGTTGCGGCGCTCGACGGAATATTCGCGGAGGATGTGCTGCGCCGCCTGCCGGCCGTCCATGTCCCGGTCAATTCGCGCGGGGAGAGCATCGCCTTCCTGCGCAACGCCGCGGAGCGCCAGGTCGCGATCTTCTACGAAGGGGCCGATATCAACATCCCCTGGGATAACCGGCTCGATCTGTCGCTGCTGCCCGCCGGGCTGATCGGCAGCGTGCGGACGGCCGCCGGCCCGCTCGCCCCGCATTACGGCGTCAACGCGCTCGGCGCGATCAGCCTGTCGCCCGCCCCGGGCCTTGCCGCTGGCGCAGCCTATGGCTCGGGCGATCTGGCCGAGGCGCACCTCGCGGTCCCGCTCGGCCCGGCGCTGCTCGGCGGCAGCTATGCGCGGCGCGACGGCGAACCCCTGTCGCGGCGCGCCGACCTCCCCTTTTCCCAGCCCGGCACGAGCCTGCGCACCAACACCGATCGCGAGCTGTCCAGTCTGTTCGGTCGGGTTCAGGGATCGCTCGCCGGGCAGGATCTGCGCTTCACTGCCTTCCATGTCTGGGGCGACAAGGGCATCGCGCCGGAGGGCAACCGCGCATCGGGCGCGCGCTTCTGGCGCTATCCCGCGATCCGCCACAGTCTGCTCGTCGGTTCGGTCGCGAGCCGGCTCGGCCCGACGACCCGGCTCGACAGCGCGTTCTGGCACCAGCGTTTCGGCCAGACGATCGACAGCTATGCCAGCGCTGCCTACGCCCGCATCACCGCGCGGCAGGTCGATCGCGATCGCAGCTGGGGCGTGCGCGAGCTGCTCACCCACCGCACCGGCCCGGCCACCCTGGTCGGATCGTTCAACCTGCTCGCTTCCACGCACCGGCAGCGCGACATCGCCTATGTCGCCGGCGCGCCGCCGGCCGTCCTGCCCGCCGCCCTGCTCTATCGCCAGCGCGCCTGGAGTATCGGCGCGGAACTCGAATATGCGCTGGCGCCGGGGCTGCTGGGGGAGATTGGCCTCGGCTATGACCGGGTCGATTACCTGCGCACCGGAGACAAGCCGCCGGTCCCCGCCGCGCACGACTGGACCGGGCGCGTCGGGCTGGTGTTCGATGCCGGTAGCGGCTGGCGGTTGCGCGGCGCGGCGGGCCGCAAGATGCGCGCGCCGACCATGCGCGAGCGTTTCGGGGAGGGCATCAGCCGTTTCCTGCCCAATCCCGCGCTCCGGCCAGAGCGGATCGTGACGGCCGAGCTTGGCGCCGAATGGCGCGGTCCGGCCGGCGGTTTCCATCTCATCCCTTTCGTCCAGGATCTCACCGGCACGATCGATCAGCGCAATGTCGGCCAGCTCCGCCAGCGCTTCAACCTGCCGGGCTCCACCGTGCGCGGGATCGAGCTCGGCGCGGACTGGCGAGTGTTCGGCCATCTCGCTCTGTCGGGCAACGCGACCTGGTCGCGTGTCCGCCGCAAACCTCCGCCCGCTGGCCAGCGCAACCGTCTGGCCGAGAAGCCGGCGCTGCTCGCCACCGTCGCCGCCAGCTACGCGCCGCCCGCCGGGGTGTCGGCCGGGGTCGAGGCGCAGTTCACCGGCCGCGCCTATTCGGCCGATCCCGCCGGCGCGCTCTTCCCGCTGCGCCGCTCGGCCAGCGTCAACGCCCGCCTCGGCTATCGCCTGTCCCGGATCGAGCTGTTCGCCCGCGTCGACAACCTCGCCGACACCCGCGTCGAGCCCCAGCTCGGCCTCCCCGCCCCCGGCCGCACCGTCCGCCTCGGCCTCAGGCTGAACTGAGGCGATGTTGCAATGCCGGTTCGTTAGTTTAAACCCTAATTAGCGATTCGCCTAAATTCGATCGGAGATGCGGCGTGGATCATCACGCGACGGACGTGCAGGCAGTCGGGCGAGGGAATGGCGGGTCCGTTGCGCCCCCGACGCTTGCCGTGCTGCTCCGCAACCTGCGCGGCCGGCAACGCTGGACGCTCAAGGAAATGAGCCTGAAGAGCGGCATTCCCGTTTCGACCCTGTCCAAGATCGAACACGGCCGGCTGACCCTGAGCTATGACAAGGTCTGTGCGGTGAGCCAGCGCCTCGGCCTGTCCATGGCCGAATTGCTTGCCCAGACGGACAAGGGCGCCGGGCCGTCCGTAACTGGTCGCCGCAGTCTTGGCGATCTGGATCGTGCCGCCCATGTGGAGGCGCCGGACCGCGACTATTATTATCTCTGCCCCGAGCTTCGACGGAAGCGCATGATCCCGGTGATCACCAGGCTTCGTGCCACGGCGTCGGAAACCGGCCCGTTCGTCCGCTGTTCCGGCGAGAAATTCATCTATGTGCTGAGTGGGCGGATCGCCGTGCACACCGAATTCTACGATCCGGCGATGCTGGGCCAGGGCCAGGCGATGTACATCGATTCGAGCATGGGCCATTGCCTCGCGGCCGCGGGCTGCGACGAGGCCACGGTACTGAACGTCATGGCCGGTTCGGACGAACACTTGCTGCGCCCGCTGACGGCCCGTCCCGGTGGTGCGGCGGGGTGAGCGGGCACCATGTCTAAGGTCTTCAAGGCCCTGTCCCACCCGACACGCCGCGCGATCCTGCGGCTGCTGCGTGACCGCGAAATGAGCGCCGGCGACATCGCCGATCGCTTCGACTCGTCCAAGCCCACCATGACCGGCCATTTCAACGCGCTGCGGGATGCCGGTCTCGTCGAGGTGCAGCGCCGCGGCACGACCCTGATCTATCGCCTCAATGCCTCGGTGCTCGAAGAGGCGCTGCTCGAATCGATGGATGCGTTCGGTTTTGCCACTGGCCGCCGGTCGCCGGCCGAGGAACCCCAGACATGAGACATGCCAGGTCCGTTGCGCTTACCGTAGCGGTGGTCGCCTTCATGATGGCCGCCACGGCCTGGGTGCGCACTGCGCCGCGCGGAGAGTCGGCTGGCCTGCACATGACCATCCTCGGCAAGACGATCCCCGGGCAGCTCCCGGATTTTATCCTGTTCCTGCTTCCCGCGACCACGGCCCTTGTCGGGCTTGTTTTCGCGACCCTCCCGACGATCGCCCGGATGCAGGGTGCCTTGAGCCGCTCCACGCTCGCTTACATGCTTGTGTGGCATGGTGTGCTCGCCACCTTGCTGGCGCTTCACCTGATCCTGCTCGCCGGCGTAATGGGCACGGGCATCGACATTGTCCGCGCCTGCGTCGTGGTGAGCGGCGCGTTGCTCGTCGTGGTCGGCAATTATCTGCCCAAGGTCCGCCTCAACCCTGTCTTTGGCGTACGCACGCCCTGGACGGTGCGGAACGAACGGGTCTGGGATCGGACTCACCGGGTCGTCGGCACCTGGCTCGTGGCAGCTGGCGGGATCGCCATCCTGGGCGGCTGGCTGTTCCAGGACCGCCTGTTCGCGGTGATGTCCCTGCTCCTGCCGGCCCTGGCCGCCGCGATCGCCGCGATCGTCTATTCGGCCGTCATTTCGCCCGGCCCGACTGGCCCGACGCACAAGATTCTGCGGGACGATCGCTGATTCGGTGTCCGGATTCAATATCGTTATATATCAATGATATAAGGCAAAAAATCGACTCCCGGACATGGCCTTCCCGTGTACGGTTACTCCCATGGCATTGACGACCCCCGCCCTCCCCGTTCATTCCCAGGGTCGTCCGCCCAACCGGAGTGCGCACCGATGAAGACCGCAGCCCTGGCTTCCGCCCTCACCCTCCTGCTCGCCGGCTGCCAGCCGCCCCCCGCCGCCGACAATGCCGCCCAGGCGACGCCGGCGCCCGCCGAGAAGGACTATTACGCCGACCGCATCAACGCCCTCACCGAGCAGCAGCGCGACGCCGTCCTGTTCAAGGCGATCAAGGACGCCGGCGGCGATTGCGAGGCCGTCACTGGCTCCGCCCCCCACGCCCCTGTCGGGGGCCGCCACGCCTGGACCGCCCACTGCGCCCCCGGCAAGGGCGAGCGGGCGCTTGACTGGGTCGTCATCCTCCAGCCCGGCGGGATGATGAGCATCGTCCGGCCCGGAGCCGTGTGACCGCGCTCGCCGGGCTCTGGTACACCGATGGCTGCCCCGCCCGCGATCCGCTCGACCGGATGCTCGCGGCGCAGCGGCTCTACGGGCCGGATCACATGGCGGCCTGGTCCGAAAGCAATGTGGCAATGGGCCGCCAGCTCAAGCGGATTCTGCCCGAAGATCGCTTCGACACCCAACCGCTGATCAGCCGCGACGGCCGCTTCACGCTAGTCGCCGACGCCTTCCTCGACAATCGAGACGATCTGGCCGCCGCCCTCGTCCTCGATTCCCGCGCGGCCGAGATGAGCGATGCGGCCTTCGTCCTCGCCGCGTTCGAGCGCTGGGGGCTGAACTGCTTCGACCACCTCTACGGCAGCTACGCTTTCGCCGTGTGGGACCGAGCCGAGCCGCGCTGGATCCTCGCGCGCGACGCGCTGGGCGGCAAGCCGCTCCACTATCACCGCAGCGATCGCTGCTTCGCCTTCGCCTCGATGCCCAAGGGCCTGCACGCCCTCCCCGAAATCCCCTACGAGCCCGATACCGATACGCTCGCCCGCACGCTCGATCTGCTCCCAACCGATCCCCGGTCGAGCAGCTTCCGCCACATCGCCCGGATCGGCATGGGCGAATATGCCGTCGTCACCAGTGCCGGCATCACCCATCATCACCACTGGAACCCCAGCCCCGCCTTGCTCGAGCTGCCCCGTGCGGCGGACTATCACGCCCGGCTGCGCGCCGAACTCGACCGCGCCGTCGCGGTGCGGCTGCGCGGCGCCGGCGATGTCGGGGCGCAGCTGAGCGGCGGGATCGACAGCAGTGCCGTCACCGCGACGGCGGCGCGGCTCCTGTCAGGCACCGACCGCCGGGTCATTGCCTTCACCGCCGTGCCCGTGCCCGGCTTCGACGGCATCGCCCCGTCCGGCCGGATCATCGACGAGGGCCCGCTCGCGGCCGAGACCGCCGCGCTCCACCCGAATATCGATCATGTGCTGGTCCACACGCAGGGCCGCTCCCCGCTCGACGGCCTCGACCGCGCCTTCCACCTCTACGAGCAGCCGGTGCCGAACCCGTGCAACGCGGTCTGGTCCGATCACATCGCCGATCTCGCCAGGGCCCGTGGCCTGACCGTCATGCTCACCGGCCAGATGGGCAACCTGACGCTCAGCTATGACGGCGCCCGGCTGCTGCCGGCGCTGTTACGGCGCGGCCGCTTCCTGCGGCTGGCGCGCGAGGCTTACGCTCTGCGCCGCGCGGGCAGCAGCGTGGCCGGCGTAGTCGCGCAGATCATCGGCCCAGCACCGACCCGCCGGATACGCGGCTGGTTCAGGCGCAGCGACCCCGCCGATCCGCTCGACGCCACCTTGCTCAACCCGGCCCTGCGCACCGATCTTGGCCTGCCGCAATTCCGACCCCCGGCCAATCGCGGCGCCGACAGCCACGCCGATCGCCTCGCCGCGCTCCGCCACGTCGATCCGGCGAACTATGCCAAGGGCATCCTCGCCCATTGGGGTATCGATCAGCGCGATCCGACGGCGGACCGGCGTTTCGTCGAATTCTGCCTGTCGGTTCCGGAGGACCAGTATTTCCGCGACGGCCAATCTGCCGCACTGGCCCGCCATAGCCTGGCGGATCGCCTGCCCGCGGCCGTCGTCCAGTCGCGCAGCAAGGGCCTGCAGGCGGCCGACTGGCATCTGGGCATGGCCGCCGCGCCCGATCTGCTGGCGGCGGAACTGGCGCGGCTGGACGCCTGCGCCGACACCCGAACGCTTCTCGATCTGCCCAGGCTACGACAGATGATCGAGGACTGGCCGGCGCAGGGCTGGGAGCAGCCCCGGATCACCACGCGCTATCGCCTTGGCCTGCTCCGCGCCCTCGCCAGCGGCCATTTCCTCCGCCGCGCGACGCGATCGAACGAATAACCCCAAACCCGTTACGCTTTCGCACCGAAACGATTTCGTCTCCCGTTGCATCTGAATCGCGGAGGCATATCGTCCCCCGTCGCGCCCCGCCGCTGGCGGGAGGCGAACGCCGGCGACAGCGTCATCGTCGCCGAATTCAGTGAATTCGACATAGGGGACGATAATGACATTCTCGATCAAGCGGCGCCGGATCGGCCGGCGCGGGGCTGCGGCGATGGTCGCGGCGATTTCGGCGATCGGCTTGCTGGCTGCCTGCACGGCGAAGCCGGTGAAGCCGGCCGGCCCTTCCTATCTCGCCGCCTTCCCGAATTTCGCGCCCGACATCACCGCGCAATTCCCCGGCGACGTCGATGTGTCGCTCAAGTCGCGGCTCGAAAAGGAACAAAAGTTTGCGGAGGTGCAGCGCGAATTCGATCTCTATTCGTGGCAGTTGTTCCTCGCGCTGAACTGGCCGACCGACAATGAGGGCAAGGCCGCGCCGAAGCTGACCGATACCGCGTTCGGCGCGCCGCACTGGACGCTGTGGCCCGCCTCTAGCGCGATCTTCCAGGCCGATGGGGCGACACCGGCAGCCTGCCAGGCCAAGGCCGGCGCCCGCAATCTCGTGCTGCACCGGGACCTCGGCAAACCGGTCAGCCGCGGGTTGAAGGCCTTCTCCGCCCAGGCGACGGCGAACGCGGATTCGCGCCAGACGCGCTTCCTTGGCGTCATCTCGGCCGTGGGCGAGCTCAATGCCGCCAATCTCGGCGAGATCGATCAGGCGTTTTCGGGGCCGCTGATCGATCAGAACGGGGAGTTCGTCTATTACGAGATTCTGATCGACCCGACCGAGGTCGCGTATCTCTGCGCGAACAAGCTCTACAACATCAACGGCCAGGTCGCCTTCAACTCAGCGGGCGGCAAGGTGGCGATGCCGTTCGGCACGCCCGACAAGGACTGGAGCGGTTCGACCGAGCTGAAATTCGCCTGGCGCATCCTGAAGGAGGGCAAGGACGATTTCAGCCGCTTCTACACCATGCCGGCGGTCGTGATCGATCAGGGGCCCGACGGCGCACAGGTCGAGCGCAAGGTGACGGTCGGCATGGTCGGCATGCATATCGGCCACAAGAGCTCGACGTCGCCGCAATGGATCTGGTCGACCTTCGAACAGGTCGACAATCTGGAGGCAGATGCCGTGGCACATCCGAAACTCCGGCCGTCCTTCACGGATACCAACTGCCCGATCTGCGCGGTCAATCAACTGCCGGAGAAGGTCAGCGGCGTCTATCCGCGCATCCCGACCCAGGCCTGGCGCGCGATCCCGATCCCGGCGGACAAGCAACGGCTGAACGCTGAAGCACAAGCGGTTCTCGCGAAGCTGGGCAGCGTCTGGCAATATTATCAGCTGATCGACACACAGTGGCCGACCGATCCCGGCGCGGCGCCCTCGCCTTGGGATGGCGGCCTGCCCGACGCCATCACCAACAAGCCGGGCGGTCGCCCGACGCCGGCCTTCCTCACCAACATCACCATGGAAACCTATTTCCAGAAGGGCAATCAGCCGGCCTGCAAGGGCGAGGAAACGCCGAACAGCTTCACCTGCCCGACCGGGGCGGTCGAGCCGCCGGTGTGGAATTCGACGCTCAACAATCTCGGCAACCCAGTGACGCCGGGCGTCAACACCCAGACCTTCATCACCGAAAGCTGCACCGGCTGCCATTCTTCGGCCGGGATCTGGACCAGCTATGATCCTTCGAGCGGCACCGGCAACCAATCGGGCCAGCTGACCGCCGACTTCTCCTGGCTGCTCAGCCAGAAGGCGAGCTATGCCGGCGGCGGCACCGCGCCGGTCGCACCGCTGACGGGCGCGCTGCGCGCCCCCGCCCGATAGGGTCGGCGCCGCCATGAGCCCCCCGGCTCATGGCGGCGCCCAATCGTCAGAAGGCTGCGGTCACGGAGAACACGACCTTGCCGGAAGCGATCGACGATCCGTCCTTGGTGCTCGAGAAATTGGGCTGCAGATACGCTGCCTCGGCCTTGGTGATGTCGGTATCGACATAGGCCGCGCCGAGCGTGACCGGGCCGAGCACATAATCGAGGCCAAGCATCCAGTCGAAATATTCGCCGGTCGGCGCCACGCTCGTCCCATTCGGCCCCAGGCCGGGATTGCCGTCGGAATAGCCGATATGCGCCTTGGCGGTAACCGGCGTGCCCGGGATGCCGGCGCTCGCGTCACCCCAGAGGTACAGGTTATGCTTGCTCTGCCCGTTGCTCTGCGGCGTGTTCGAGAAATTGCCGAGTGCTTCCTGCTTCGGCGCAAACGCCACACCCGCGAGCAGGTTGACCGGGCCGGCCGTGCCGCTCAGTTTCACATAAGGCTCAGCGAAATCGGTGTTATCGGCGCCGCCGGGATACATGTACCAGGTGAGGCCGACGTCGAGCGTGCCGCCAGCGAGCGGCATCTTGAATCCGCCGATCAGGTCGAGCTCCATATTGGAGCCGCCGAACGTGCCCCAGCCAGCCAGGTTCGAGCCCCATACGCCGGCATAGAAGCCGCTCTCATGCGCGACGGTGATGCCGCCCTGCACGGCCATTTCCTTGTCGCTCTGCGATACGCCGCGGAACCGGTAATCGGTGACGAGGCCGACGCTCCCGCTAACCGTGATCGGCGGCGGCGGCGCTGTATCCTGTGCAGCCGCGGGCATTGCAGCCACGGACAGCATGGCAGCGCTCAGGAGGTAGAGAGTTTTCATGGGACACCCCTTTTGATTGTTAGGGTCCCGCCTGCGCCGGGTCCGCCATTTGCTCTCGCCACCGCGGGGAATCGGTGGCGGGAAACGGTCGGCCCGGTCAGGAATCATCTAGCGAGTCACGGATTCGCCGTGATTGCTGCTTCGTAACGAATTGTTGCTTAGGTCGCGAAGGCCGCGGTCTTGGGGGACCCGCCGATGACGGTGACGGCCTGTCCCGCCGCGCGACGACGCGCCAGCCAGTCCTTCAGTAACTCGGCACAGGTGTGATCGATCGTCGCCAGGCGCGACAGATCGAGGCGCACCTTCTCGCCCGTCGAGGCGCCTTCGAGCGCATCCGAGAGCTTGGGCAGGGTCACGAATGTCGCGCTGCCCGACAACTGGATCGCGCGACCTTCCTCATCATCATGCGCCGCAACCTTCAGGCGCAGGCGCCGGGCATGGGGGAGCAGTTCGAGCAGCGACAGGGCGATACCGACCAGCACACCGGTCAGCAGATCCTCCACCACCACCAGGATCAGGGTGATCGCCCAGATCGCGGCCGGCAACACGCCATAGCTGCCGAACAGATGCCGGACATGCGCAACGCTCACCAGGCGCCAGCCCGTCACCACCAGCACCGCACCCAGCGCCGCCATTGGGATCTCGCGCAGCAGCCACGGCAGCAGCGCCACGAAACCGAGAATCCAGGCACCATGCAGCATGGTCGACAGCCGTGTCGTCGCGCCCGCCTGCACGTTGGCGGAGCTGCGCACGATCACGCCGGTCATCGGCAAGGCGCCAGCGACGCCGCACAACAGATTGCCGACGCCCTGGGCGCGAAGCTCCTTGTTATAGTCAGTGCGCACGCCGTCATGCATCTTGTCGACTGCGGCGGCGGACAACAGGGTCTCGGCGCTGGCGATGAAGGCAATGGCAAGCGCCGCGACGACAACTGACGGATCCATCCAGCGGGAGAGCAGATCGGCGCCAGGCAGCGAGATCGCCGAGCCGATCGACTGGGGCACATCGACCCGGGTCACATCCAGGCCCAGCAGGAAAGCGGTCAGCGTACCGGCGACCACGCCAATCAGCGCGCCGGGCACCTGCTTGAGCGCGGCCGGACGGAATTTTTCCCATCCAAGCATCGTGCCGATGGTGAGCAGGCCGATGGCAAAGGCGCGCTCGACCGTGGAGACGTCGAACGACAGCCCCAGCAAACGGCCCGGCATCGCCGCGATATTGGCAAGGCCGCTGGACAGCGGCTGCGCGTCGAACAGGACATGGAATTGCCCGACCACGATCAGCACGCCGATGCCGGCGAGCATGCCGTGGACCACGGCGGGAGAGATGGCGCGGAACCATCCGCCCAGCCGCATGATACCGGCGATCACCTGGATGAGCCCGGCGAGAATCAGGATCGGCCCAAGCGCCGACAGGCCCTTGTCGCGGACCAGCTCGAATACGATCACGGCGAGGCCGGCGGCCGGGCCGCTGACCTGCAGCGGCGATCCGGCGATTGCGCCGACCACCAGACCGCCGATGATCCCCGTGATCAGCCCGCGCTCGGGCGGCACACCCGACGCGATCGCGATGCCCATGCACAGGGGCATCGCGACCAGGAAGACGACGATCGAGGCAGTAAAGTCGCGCGAAAACACGCTGAACGACGGCAGTTCGAAACCCGCGATCCTCATTCGGCCGCCTCGAGCCAGGCGGAGCCGGAAGCGAGGCGCTGCGCCGCGGGCAACGCGATCGGCAGCGGACGATCGTCGCTGATCGGCATGAAGCGGCCGGACAGACCGTCAAGCGCCAGGATCGTGCCCTGGTGGATGTCGAAGAACCAGCCGTGCAGCGCAAGCTCACCCCGAGCGATCGCAGAGGCGACCGACGGATGAGTCCGCAGATGCGCGATCTGGGCGACGACATTCTCCAGCGCGGCGGTGTGGACGCGCTCCGCCTCGTCCATTTCCGGATAGCATTCGTTCACGACGCTCGCAGCGGCATGGCTGTGGCGCAGCCAGGCCGCGACATTGGGCATGCGCTCCAGGCTGGAGGGGTTCATCAGCGCTTTCATCGCGCCGCAACCGGAATGGCCGCACACGATGATGTCGCGGACGCCCAGCGCGACCACGGCATATTCGACGGTCGAGGAAACGCCGCCATTGGCGTTGGAAAAGGGCGGGACGACATTGCCCGCGTTGCGACACACGAACAGGTCGCCTGGGGCAGCCTGCATGATCTGTTCAGGCACCACGCGCGAATCCGCGCAGGAAATCATGAGGGCCTTGGGGCTCTGCCCATCGGTGGCAAGCTTTGTATAAAGCGCGCTCTGATTAGGGAAAATCTGCTTCTCGAAGCTGAGCACGCGGCCGATAAGATCGTTCACTGGTCCGAACTCCTGCTGCCCGCCCCGACAGGTGGGGCGGCTTAGGCAGGGTATCTAGGAATCCAGTTTTGCTGCGACGCCGCATCCTTGTAAGGAATTATGTCTCCCGCGCGAACAGGACGAGTTCGGCGCGCAGACCACCTTCGCGACGGTTGGACAAGGTGATCGAGCCACCCTCATTCTCGATCGCCTTCACGACGATCGGCAGCCCCAGGCCGAAGCCAACGGTGTCGCGGCTGCGCGCGCTATCCAGCCGGACGAACGGTTCGAGCACCGATTCGAGCGATTCATGGGGAATGCCGGGGCCATCATCCTCGATCCGGATGGTGATCCGGCCGGCCCGCTGCGCCAGGGTGATGACCACGGCATCGCCGTAATGCAGGCCATTCTCGACGAGGTTGCCGATTGCCCGGCGCATCGCCGATGTCCGGATGAAGGTCTCAAGGTGGGCCGGGCCCGCATACCGCACGTCATGGCCCGTATCGGACGCATTGTCGGCAATGGTCGCGCACAGCACGGCGAGATCAGCCAGGACGGGTGTTTCGGCATCCCCCTCTCCGCCGAGGAACGCCAGCAACGAGTCGACCATCGCCTCCATCTCGGCAACGTCGCCATGGATCGTCTCACGCAAGTCCGCTTCGCCGACCCGGTCAGCGCGCAACCGTAACCGCGCGAGCGGCGTGCGCAGATCGTGGCCCACCGCGGCAAGCGCCTGCGTCCGATCGACGATCAGCCGGTGGATACGCGCCTGCATCCGGTTGAACGCGCCGATCACGCGCCGTACCTCGCCGGGCCCGGCCTCCTTGACCTGGACCTGCTCAGGTCCGCCATAACGGTCAGCCGCGTCGGCGAGCAGGCGCATGGGCTGCAGGGTGCGGCGGATCAGCAGGCCGCCCAGCAACAGCACAGCGAGGGCGAGCAGCGAGGCCACCAGGATGCGGTTGCCGACGAAATCGAAATTCCCGACCGGCTTGAGCGTCTGGAAATGCAGCCAGGTGCCGTCGGGCAGGGTTACGCCCCCCACCACCACGGAGCGATTGCCGAAAGGTACCAGGCGGAATCGCAGGTCGGTCGGCGCGAGCGAGGGCTCCCACGACACCACCTGTTCGCGCATCTGGTCGAGCGCCGGGGCCAATGGTGGGGGCGGCGGACGGCTGCCTTCCCAGGCGATCATGTAGTGGTCGGTCGAGAGCTCAGCCGCCATCGCGGGTCGCTGCTCAGCGGGCAATTCTGCGACCAGGCGGCGCGCAATGACGAGATGCTCGGCCAGGCGCCGGGCGCGGTCGTCGCTCGCCGAGAACTGGCTGGCGCGCTCGTAGAGGATGGTACTGGCGGTAAATTCGACGAGGACCACCAGCAGCAGGATCGCCACGATCTGCCCAAGCAGGCCGATCGAGGGGCGGACCAATTGCCTCAACTTCGGCTGACGCCCGTGTTCAACATATAGCCGATACCGCGCACCGTCACGATCGGTGCGGCCTTGTCGCCGGTGGTCAGTTTGCGGCGCAACCGGCTGACCAGCACATCGACACTGCGATCCGAGCTGTCCGCCATGCGGGTCCGCGACAATTCGATCAGCCGTTCGCGCGCGATGACGCGACCGGCATTGTCGAGCAGGCTGATCAGCAGGTCGAATTCCGCACCGGTGAGCTCAACCACCGCGCCGGCCGGCGACAGCAGCTCGCGGCGCGGCAGGTTGACGGTCCAGCCGTCGAAGCTGAGCACGCCCTGCTCGCGTTCGCCGCTGCTGCGGTCGAGGGCACCGCGCCGAAGCACGGCCCGCACTCGCGCCGTCAGCTCGCGCGTGCCGAACGGCTTGGCGAGATAATCGTCGGCGCCCAGCTCGAGACCGATCACGCGGTCAGTCTCGCTGCCCTTCGCGCTGACGAAGATGATCGGCACGTCGCTGGTCTTGCGCAGCTGACGGCACAGCTCGATCCCGCTGGTGCCGGGGAGCATGATGTCGAGCAGGATGAGATCGACCGGGCCGGACTTCAGTGCCTGCCACATCTCCGGCGCGGCCGAGGCAGGGCGGACGACATAGCCATGCTCCTGCAGCGCGCGGGTCGAAAGCGTGCGAAGTGCTGGATCATCTTCGACCAGAAGAATCGTCGGTGCCGGGCTGAGACCTGAACTGGAATTGGGAATGGTGGGCATGGCTGTCATGTTGCGGTGCGAGGTAAGTGGCCGACACAAGCCGGTCAATCGCTTGACAACGCCATAGCGCGCTTAGCAACACTTTGTCACGGACTGGCTCAGAGTCAGCAAAGACCGCGCCCTATCTGGCAACCTCGTACTCCATTAACGAGGAACAGAACATGCTCGTCCGCATCACTATCGCCGCGGCACTGCTCGGCGCCTCTCCCGCTCTCGCCGCAGCACCGACGGATCGCTCGAGCGATTCCGCACGCTGCATCCTGACGCATCAGCAGATGCCGCACGGCAAGGGCGTGACCACCCCGATCGTGAAATGCGATGCACGCTCGGCCGATCTGGCCCGCACCGAAGCGGTTCGGTCAACGCCCGTCGAGAAGGCGACGATCGAGCGCAATTGATTCGCTCGGCCTCATGAAGATTGGTTCCCGGCGGGCGTAGCCCCCCACGTTCCGCCGTGAAACCCATCGACATTTGTAGGCCGAACGCATCAAAAGGCCCCGCCGGAAACTCCGGCGGGGCCTTCTTTTATCGGCGTATCAGACGCGCGACGCCAATCAGCGGCAGCGAACGTCGCTGTTGTTCTGATCGATCGACTTGCCAGCGAGCGCGCCGAGCGCGCCGCCCAGCAGCGTGCCGGCTGCCCGGTTACGGCCGCCGTCGATGACGTTGCCGAGAATGCCGCCGCCGATGGCGCCGACGATCAGGCCGGTCGTGCCGTCATTGCGCTTGCAATAATAGCGTCCGTCAGAACCGCGATAGACCTCGTCCTGCGATGACAGGCGGCGTTCGGTGTAGCGCGGATCCTCCCGATAATAACGCGAGGCGTCGTAATCGGTGGCGAAGCGGCGATCGTCGTCGCGCCCGGCAACCGCGCCACGATCCCAGTCGTTCTGCCGTGCCCAGCGCAGCGAGCGGCTAAGGTCGTCCAGGCGGCGCAGGACGTCGTCGCGGCGCTGCTGGCTCATCCGGCCGCGCGAGCGATTGACGGTGGTGCGGATGTTGTTGAGCTCGGCCTGAGCGCGGCGCGCTTCGCGCCGGTCGAGACTGCGATCGGCAACACCGCGGTCGATCCGCTGCTGCAGGAACGAAATACGCTGCCGTGGATCTTCCGATGCGCCGCGCCAGAATGCGTCGCGGTCCCAACTCGAGCTGCTGTTGTTGCTGCGCCAATCGCGATTCTGCTGCGCAGCCAAGGGCGCGCTGCCGATCGCGGCAAGCGCGATCGCGCTGCACAAGGTGATGATCTTCATGATATGCTCCTGAGGCTCTTGAGGCTCTAATCGTTTGTTACGATTGAGGAGTGAAACCCCCCAGTCGTCGATAAGTGCCATTTCGGCCGCACTATTTGCGGTCGGCCCATCCGGTGCGCGCGCGGGCATACCCCCCGCAGGCGGCCGCCCGCCGAAAGCGCGATTGACTTCCACCTTGCCGGCCGCAGAGATGCACCGCATCCAGCCAGGGAGTTGCCCGTGCGATATCTGAAATCTGCCGGCGCACTCGCCGCTCTGCTCATCGGCGCAGCCGCCGTCGCAAACGCACCCCAGGCTGCGCCAGCCGTCAACCCCGCCGTGCAGTCACCCTATATCCTCGAAGAGGTAATGGTGCCGATGCGCGACGGCGCGAAGCTTCAGACCGTCATCCTGCGCCCCCGCAACCAGACCGGGCCGTTGCCGATCCTCTTCTCGCGCACGCCCTATGGCATCAGCACCACAGCACCGGCGTCGGTACCGCGGAGCTGGGCGGCGCTGGATGAGGACGGCTATATCTACGTGTCGCAATCGATGCGCGGGCGCTTCAAGTCCGACGGCGTCTTCACCCTCTCCACCGCGGTGCATCCAGGCGACCCGAAGTCAGTCGATGAGGCGACCGACGCCTATGATTCGATCGACTGGCTGGTGAAGAACGTTCCGAACAACAGTGGCAAGGTCGGCATGAAGGGCATCTCCTACCCCGGCTTCGCTGCCGCGATCGCGCTGATCAATCCGCACCCGGCGCTGAAGGCGGTCAGCCCACAGGCAGCATGGATCGATTACTGGATGAGCGACGATCTCCACCGCAACGGTGCGCTCAGGCTGAGCTATGCCACCGACTGGGTTTACGGGCTGCAGATCGACAAGAACGACAACAAGGCGTTCGACTATGACAGCTACGACACCTACGACTGGTTCCTGAAGACCGGGCCAGTCGAGAATATCGACAAGCTGCACTTCAAGGGTGGGGTGCCGATGTTCACGGCGTTGCTCGACCACCCCAATCACGACAGTTTCTACACCAGCCAACGCTGGAGCGATTCACTCGGCAAGACGGTGGTGCCGACGCTCAACGTCGCCGGTTACTGGGATCAGGAAGACCCATGGGGTTCCTGGCAGATCTATTTCAAACAGGCGCAGAACGACCCAGACCATCTGGCGATCATGGTCGCCGGGCCTTGGAGCCATGGCTATTGGAGCCGCGGCACGGCCAACAATCTCGGCCCGATCCCATACGGCGTGCCGAGTGGCGAGCAGTTCCTCGAGAATGTCGAGGCACCGTTTTTCGCCTATTGGCTCCACGGCAAGGGCCAACGTCCCGAAGCGGGGGTGAAGAGCTTCCAGAGCGGCAGCTGGACCTGGCACGACTATAAGGGCTGGCCGGTCGCCGGCGCGAAGGCGACCGACCTGTTCCTGCGCGCTGACGGATCGCTGTCCTTTACCGCGCCCGTCGCTGGCGAAGCCTGCCGCGATTATGTATCGGATCCGGCCAATCCCGTGCCGTTCCGGCAACGCCCGATGTCGGGCACCTATCTTAGCGCAGACTGGCAATGGTGGGAGGCGGCCGATCAGCGCTTTCTCGGCGGGAGACCCGATGTGCTCAGCTATATGAGCGCACCCCTGACCGAGAATCTCACCGTCACCGGCACCGTCGCGGCGAAACTCATGGCATCGACCAGCGGCACCGACAGTGATTTCGTGGTCAAGCTGATCGACGTGTTCCCCGACGATTACGTCAAACCGCCAGAACAGCCGCAGCCCGGCGATTACGCCAGGTCGCTCAACGGCTATCAGCTGCCGATCGCGATGGATGTTCGCCGCGGGCGGTTCCTGGCCAGCGACACCGCCCCTCAGGCGCTCGTCCCGAACAAGGTCGTTGCCTGGGACGTGCCGCTGCGCGAGCACGACCATGTCTTCCTCAAGGGCCACCGTCTGATGGTGCAGGTCCAGTCGAGCTGGTTCCCCATGATCGACCGCAACCCGCAGAAATTCGTGCCCAATATCGCGCGCGCAAAGGCTGGCGACTTCGTGAAGGCGACGCAGAAGGTGTGTGCCGGCTCGAAGGTGACGTTGCCCGTGATGTGATCAAATCCTCCCCGGCACGGGGAGGAATAGTTCAGTTCTTGAGCCGCCAACCGGTCTTGAAGATCCAGGCCACCAGCCCGAGGCACGCCACCAGGAACAAGGCCGTCACGCCCAGGCTCGCCACGATGCTGACATCGCCCTTGTCGAAGAAGCTCCAGCGGAACCCGCTGACGAGATACACGACCGGGTTGAACAGGCTTACCGTCCGCCACGGCTCGGGGAGCATGTCGATCGAATAAAAGGCACCGCCAAGAAAGGTCAGCGGGGTAATCAGCAAGGCTGGCACGAAGGAGATTTGCTCGAACCCCTTGGCCCAGATGCCGATGATGAAGCCGAACAGGCTGAACGCAACGCTGGTCAGAACCAGAAAGGCGAGCATCGCGAAGGGGTGGGCAATGTGCAGCGGGACGAACAACGCGGCCGTGGCGAGGATGATCAGTCCCAGCACGATCGATTTGGTTGCCGCCGCGCCAACAAAACCGACCACCATTTCCATCGCCGAGACCGGTGCCGAGAGCAGTTCGAACATCGTGCCGGTGAATTTCGGGAAGTAGATCCCGATCGAGGCGTTGGCGATGCTCTGCGTCAGCAGTGACAGCATGATGAGGCCGGGAACGATGAAGCTGCCATAGCCTACCCCGCCGACCTCCTGCATGCGCGATCCGATCGCACCGCCGAACACCACGAAATAGAGCGAGGTGGTGATCACCGGCGTGACCAGGCTCTGCCAGAACGTGCGGAGCGCGCGGGCCATCTCGAAACGGTAGATCGCCCAGATGCCGTGCGTGTTGATGCCGGGGGTCGTCACGCGACAATCTCCGTTGGCTGGTGTTCGACAAGGTCGACGAAGATGTCCTCGAGCGAACTCTTGTGCGTCTCCAGGTCCTTGTACCCGATCCCCAGTTCGCCGAGCTTGCCCAGCAGCGCCGGGATATGCTCGTCCTCCGCGTTGAAGCTGTAGCTGAGCGTGTTGCCCTCGTCCGCCAGTTCGACCTGCCACTCACCGAGCGCCGCCGGCACAGCGGCCATCGGCTCCTGCAGCGAGATGAGCATCTGGCGCTTGCCGAGCCGCTTCATCAGTTCGGCCTTGCGCTCGACCAGGATGATCCTGCCCTTGTCGATCACGCCGACGCGATCGGCCATTTCCTCGGCTTCGTCGATATAATGGGTGGTCAGGATGATCGTCGTCCCCTTCTCGCGCAGCCGGTGAATCAGCTTCCACATGTCGCGCCGGAGCGACACGTCGACGCCGGCGGTAGGCTCGTCGAGGAACAGGATGTCGGGCTCATGGCTCAGCGCCTTGGCAATGAGGACCCGGCGTTTCATGCCGCCCGACAATTCCCGGATCTTCGCGTCACGCTTGTCCCACAGCGACAGGTCGCGCAGCACCTGCTCGATATAGGCGTCATGGCCCGGCTTGCCGAACAGCCGGCGGCTGAACCGCACGGTCGCCAGCACTGTCTCGAACATGTCGACCGACAATTCCTGCGGCACCAGGCCGATCAGGCGCCGGGCCGCGCGAAAATCCGTCAGCGCGTCATGACCCATCACCGTGACGGTACCCGAGCTGGGCGTCACGATGCCGCAGATGATGCTGATCAGCGTGGTTTTGCCGGCCCCGTTCGGCCCGAGCAGGGCGAAGATCTCGCCCTTGCGGATGTCCAGATCGACGGGTTCGAGCGCACGCTGGCCGGAGGCGTAGATCTTGGAGACGCCCGCGACCGAAAGAATGGTTTCCATGAAGCCCCTTTTCGTTGGGGCGCAGATAGGGTCGCCGGATCGCCGCAACAACCAGCAGCGACGATCAGTTCTTCACGCGCGCCGCCGCCACGGCCTTTTGCAGCTCTTCCAGCGACAGGACCGAGGAAACGACATGGTTGCCGATGACGAAGCTTGGCGTACCCGTCATGCCGAGCTGGCGCATGATCGCGAGGTTGCTGGCGATCTCCGCATCTGCGCGTGGCGTAAAGGCGGCGGCGCGGCGCAGATCGACACCCGCCGTCCGGGCGGCGGCGGCGATCGTCGCGTCCGTCACCTGGCCGGCGGCGTAGAGCGCATCGTGAAAAGCGGTGAACTTGCCCTGTTCTGCCGCCGCGAGGCTCAGCCTGGCCGCCGTCGCGCTGCTTTCGGCCAGGATCGGCAGCTCGCGATAGACGATCTTCACCTTGGGGTCGGACGCGATCAGCTGCGCGACATTGGGCAGGCTCGCCCGGCAATAACCGCAATTATAGTCGAAATATTCGACGACCGTGACGTCGCCGTCCGGATTGCCCGCCCAGGCCGCATGGAACGGCTTCAGGATCGCATCGGCGTTCGCATCGATAACCTTGCCCGTCTCGCGCGCGCGCAACAGGTCCATCGCCTCCGGGATGATCTCGGGATGGGCGAGTACGTAATCGCGCACCACCCGCTCGACGCGAGCCCGATCGGCGGTGCCGAGCGAGGACGGCGCCGCGCGCTGGACCAGCCAGAATGCCCCCGCTCCAATCAGCGCCGCCACCAGCGCCAGCGCCGCGAGCGCCAGCGGGTGTTTCGAAATGCGATCGGTCATCGGCGCTTATACTTCTTCGGGTTGTCGTCCATCTCGTTCTGCGCAGTCATCGCAATGTCCTGCGCACGGATCCAGTCGCTGGTATTGGACGGAATGCCCTGCATCGCGCCGCGCGCGGCATAGGCCGCGGTGCGGACGTCGCCGGTCAGGCTCGCCTGCTCGGCCGTCGCGAGCATCGCGCGCGGCTCGTCGCCCGACCGCGAATAGGCGGTGCCGAGCTGGTACCAGGCAAAGGGATTGTCGTCGTCGCGCGCCACCGCCTGGCGCAGCACCCGGATCGCCTCGGGCAGGTTCGCCTTGTCGTCGGTCGCGATCAGCGCGTGGCCGAACGTTGTCGCGATCAGCGGCGCATTGTTCGATCGCTCGGTCGCTTCGCGCAGCGGGCCGAGCGCCGCGGCAGGCTTGCCCGCCTCGAGCAGGATCTGGCCCTTGATCTCCAGGAAATAGGGATCGTGCGGCAGCGCCTTCACCAGCGCTTCTGCCTCGGCATCGGCTTTGTCGGGATAGCCGGCCTTATGCCAGGCATAGGCGCGGGCATAATGCGCATAAATCGATTGGTCGCTTTCCGGATAATCGTTCAGCGTCTGCTGATAGGTTGCAACATAGCCTCCGAGTTTTGCCTTCACTCGTTTGAACCGGTCCTCCAGCACTGGATCGTTCGGCTTGTTCCAGGCGGGCGACGCCATGACGTCGGCGGTGAGATTGGCGATGCGTGCCCCGCTCAGCGGATGGCTCTGCGCAAAGGGATCGATATTGGCGAGGCCATAGGAATATTCCTGGCTCTGCAGCTTCTTGAAGAAGCTCAACATGCCGCGCCCGCTCACCCCGCCTTCGCGCAGGAACTTGGCGCCGGTGGCGTCCGCCGTCGCTTCCTGCACGCGGGTAAAGGCGAGGAACTTGCCCATCGCCGCCGCCTGCCCAGCGGCCATGATGCCCGCACCGGCATCGCCGGCACCGGCCGCCATCGCGGCGATGCCCAGCACCATGCTCAACAGCGTTATGCCGATGGCGGGCCTGGTTCCGGCGCTTTGCAGGATGACATGGCCATCGGCGATGTGACCGAGCTCATGCGCGATCACGCCCTGCACCTCATTGGCATTGTCCGCCGCCTTGAGCAGGCCCGAATGGACATAGACGTTCTGGCCGCCGACGACGAAGGCGTTGATCGAATCGTCGTTGATCAGGATGACCCGGACGGTGTTGGGCGACAGGCCGGCCGCGAGGATCATCGGCCGGGACATGTCGGCGAACAGCGCCTCAGTCTCCGCGTCGCGCAGAATCGATTGCGCGGCGACGGGCTGGACCCAGAGGAGGATGGAAACCGCGAACGCCGCGATGAGCCGCTTCATGGCCAACATATCGCCGAGAAATCCCTCACAGGCAATTGGAGTGGGGCGATCCCTGCCGGGCAAGCGCTGAATGGCGGGTGAAGCAGAAGGGGCGGAGGAATCGTCCCTCCGCCCCCCCCGTACTTACTGCCCGAAGGTACGCTGCCACCAGCCGCGGCGCGCGGAACCCGCTTCGCCGGGATCCGGATCGACCCCACCGCTCGCCATCGCGTCGGCCGGAGCCGCGCCATCGGCGTCGGGAGAAGCGCCCGGTTCGGCATCCGCCGTCACTGCTGCAGGAGCCGTGATTTCGGCCTCGGGCGCTGACTTCGCCACGCGTGCCTTGCCCTCCGGAGCCGCCTTCTTGCGCGACCGCTTGGGCTTGGCCGGAGCTTCCTCCGCCACTGCCCCGGCCACGACTGGCTCCGGCTGGGGCTCGGGTTCGGGCGTTGCGACCACGGCCTCAGCTTCGGCCGCAGCCGACGCCTTGGTGCGACGAGCGCGCTTCGGCTTGGCGGCGGGCGCATCGGGCTCGACCGGCGCAGCCTCGACGACCGGCTCGGGTGCCGGCGCTGCTACCTCGGCATCGCGTGCCTTTGGCCGGCGACGGCCCTTCTTGGGCGCCTCGACCTCGGCGACCGGTGCCTCAACCACGGGCGCCTCGGCAACAGCTTCCGCCTCGCCGGCTTCAGCGCCTGCCTCGACAGCGTTATCGCCACCCTCGGCGCGATCGCCCTCGTTGCGACGACCGCCGCGACGCCCCCGCCGACCACGACGACGACGGGCTTCGCCGCCTTCGCCCGACACTGGCTGCTCGCCGGCGAACTCTGCATCGACCTCGGTGGCTTCAGCCTCCGTCTCGGTCTCGGTCTCGGCTTCGCCCTCATCGCCCTCGGCACGCTCGACCGGGTTCTCCTCGCCCTCGGGACGATTGCGGCCGCGGCGGCCGCGACGACGGCGACGACGGCGCGAACCGGCCTCATCCTCACCCGCCCGCTCGGGGCGTTCCGGCCGCTCGCCGCGCTCGCGCGGTTCGCGGGCTGCACGAGGCTCCTCGACTTCGTCCTCTTCTTCTTCCTCGATCTCGTCGACCTCGTCCTCGATATCCTCGGGCAGATCCTCGTCGAACTCTTCGATCGGCGCATCGAAGCGCGGCGCGTGGGCGGGCGGCGGTCCGGAGACCTCGACCGACATGCGCGCGCCTTCCTGCTCGCCATCCGGTGCGACTTCGATCGTCACGCCGTAGCGATCCTCGATCTCGGCCAGCTCGGCGCGTTTGCGATTGAGCAGGTAGAAAGCGGCCTCCTGGCTGGCGCGCAGCAGCAGCTGCGAGCCGCGCCCCTGGGCGGCCTCATCCTCGATCAGGCGCAGCGCCGACAGGCCTGCCGACGAAGCGGTGCGGACCAGGCCGGTGCCCTCGCAATGCGGGCATTGGCGGGTCGATGCCTCGAGCACGCCGGTGCGCAGGCGCTGGCGGCTCATCTCCATCAGGCCGAAACTCGAGATACGGCCGACCTGGATGCGGGCGCGATCGTTCTTCAGCGCTTCCTTCATCGCCTTCTCGACCTTCCGGACGTTGGACCCATTGTCCATGTCGATGAAGTCGATGACGACGAGGCCGGCCATGTCACGCAGGCGCAGCTGGCGGGCGATCTCGGCGGCAGCCTCGAGGTTGGTCGCCGTCGCGGTCTGCTCGATGCTGTGCTCACGGGTCGAACGGCCCGAGTTGATGTCGATCGAGACGAGCGCCTCGGTCGGGTTTATCACCAGGTAACCGCCAGACTTCAGCTGGACGACCGGATGATACATCGCGGCGAGCTGTTCCTCGACATGGCTGCGCTGGAACAGCGGTACCGGATCGGAATAATGCTTCACCTTGCGGGCATGGCTCGGCATCAGGAGCTTCATGAACTCCTTGGCCTGGCGATAGCCCTGCTCGCCCTCGACGATCACCTCGTCGATGTCGCGGTTATAGATGTCGCGGATCGCACGCTTGAGCAGGTCGCTGTCGCCATAGACCAGGGCCGGCGCTGAAGAGGAGAGCGTGGTCTCGCGGATGCCGTCCCACAGACGTGCGAGATAATCGAAGTCGCGCTTGATCTCGACCTTGGTGCGCTGCAGCCCGGCGGTGCGCACGATGCAGCCCATCGACGGGGGCAGCTTCATGTCGGCCATGATCGACTTCAGGCGCTTGCGATCGCCCGCGTTCGAGATCTTCCGGCTGATACCGCCGCCATGCGACGTGTTGGGCATCAGCACGCAATAGCGGCCCGCGAGCGACAGATAGGTGGTCAGCGCAGCGCCCTTGTTGCCGCGCTCCTCCTTCACGACCTGGACCAGCAGCACCTGGCGGCGCCGGATCACGTCCTGGATCTTGTAGCGATGGCGCAGGCTCGTCCGGCGCTCGCGCAGATCGTCGACGGCGTCGTCCGATGCGCTGCGCTTGCGGCGGCCGCGGCCTCCGTTTTGTTGGCCCCGCTCCTGCTCGGCGGCTACCTCGGGATCGTTCCCGCCATCATCCTCGAACCGCTCGACCGATTCGGCGTCCGGCTCGAATCCGTCCTCATGATCGTCGCCATGTTCATCGTCGTGGAGATCGTCCTCGGCGTCCATCTGCGCGCGGAGCGCAGCTTCCTCGGCGGCGTGCTCGGCCTCTTCGCGCAGCAGAGCGTCGCGATCCTCCTTGGGAATCTGATAATAATCGGGGTGGATTTCCGAAAAGGCGAGGAAGCCATGCCGGTTGCCGCCGTAATCGATGAACGCCGCCTGCAGCGACGGCTCGACCCGGGTAACCTTGGCTAGATAGATATTGCCCTTGAGCTGCTTGCGCTCAGCGGACTCGAAATCAAACTCCTCGATCCGGTTCCCTTTGACGACGGCAACCCGGGTCTCTTCCCGGTGCCGCGCGTCGATCAGCATACGCATGGTCATGTATTATTCTCCGGGCGCGCGGTCCGGGGCCTGGCGGCAACCGCCGCGCGCAATTGTGATACGGCGACGTGGTGGCGGAATTGCCGCCCTTGTCCGTGCCGCTTGTGGTTTCGAAAAATGCCTCTGCTCGCGATCCACGCCCCGGCATCTGGCCCTGGGCACCCTGCGCGCTCGCGATCCCGCCGGCGTTAACCGGGCGGTGCGAAGGGCAGGGAAAATGCATCATGCGAACGTCAACCTGAAGAGCCGCGCCCGGCGAATACCGGTGGGGCCGTTGGACCGGGCAGGCGCCAAGGGAGGCGCTTTCCGGTGCAGTATCGTGCCTAGCACCGGACCGGGCGCGCAGCAACTGGCACGTTCCGGCCGCCCGGACAGCAATTTTATATTTAATGGGCCCTTGATGGTGACAGTTTACCCTGTTGCCCGGCGGAGCGGTGCTTGAGCCGCGCCTTTTCACTGGACCGTTGCCGCACCGGCACGGCATTACTTCGCGGTGTCCTTCCTTCTCGCTTTCCTGGCCTGCTGGTTCGGCGGTGCGCCCGCCTGGACGGCGAAGGTCGAGCGCGTCGATCTCCGGCACGATCGCGTCGTCATCCGCTTCAGCCGGGATGTGGCCGACGCCTCCCGCTTCCTGCTCGCAGAGCCCCAAACCAGCGCCGACGATAGTGTCGACGGGGCCGCCGATGCGGGTTCACGAATCACGTTCGATCTGACCAGGCCGGCGATCGTCGCGGCAAGATCGCTCGGCCCGGACGGCCGCGACCTGACGCTCGAGCTGCGGACCGTCGACGAGCCGGGCTTCGTCCGCGCGGCGGCCGAGCGGCAGCTGCGCTTGCTGCCTCCGTTCAACATGGGCGCGCTGATCCCGGTCGACACCTATGCGGTGACGATCCCGATCCCCGGATCGGCCGGCAGCCAGCCGTTGCCGCGCGTCCATGGCGATGCCGACCGGCCGCTGGTGGTGATCGATCCGGGGCATGGCGGCCTCGATCCCGGCGCCGTCTCCCCTATGGACGGTCGCCGCGAAAAGGATGTGACGTTGCGGGTCGCGCGGGCGATCCGGGATGAGCTGCTGCGCTCCGGCCGGGTCCGTGTCGCGCTCACCCGCGAGGATGACAGCTTCCTGGTCCTGCAGGAACGCTACAGTATCGCGCGCAAGCTCAAGGCGGCTCTGTTCATCTCGGTGCATTGCGACAGCGCCGGCAGCGGTGATGCCGCGGGCGCGACGGTCTACACCTTGTCGGAAGTCGCCTCGGACAAGGAATCGGCCCGGCTCGCCGCCCGCGAGAACCGGGCCGACATCATTTCCGGCGTGAACCTCGCTTCGACCGCGACGGACATCTCGCCGATCCTGATCGATCTGACTCAGCGCGAGACGATGAACAGCTCGGCGGGTTTCGCGCGGCTGCTCGGCCGCGAGGCGCAGCCGCTGATGCCGATGAAGGCCAATTTCCACCGCATGGCCTCGCTGGTGGTACTCAAGGCGCCCGATCTGCCCTCGATCCTGTTCGAGACCGGTTATCTCTCCAACCGGACGGATGCCGCCTTCATCGAT
This sequence comes from Parasphingomonas zepuensis, assembly GCF_036663735.1. Taxonomy (NCBI): domain Bacteria; kingdom Pseudomonadati; phylum Pseudomonadota; class Alphaproteobacteria; order Sphingomonadales; family Sphingomonadaceae; genus Parasphingomonas; species Parasphingomonas zepuensis. Next base: position 125,740 of record NZ_JAXOJO010000008.1, read on the forward strand.
TCGGACGAAGGTCGTCGGCGCATCGCGGAGAGCGTGCGCCGCGCCGTCGAGATTTATTTCGCCCGCACGCTGGCATCTGGCCAGGCCAGCGCGCCGGCACAACGAAAGGACTGAGGCTGGCAAGCCCCGAGAAACTTGCTAGAGCCTGCCCCCTGTATGACCAGTACCGAATCCAGCGTGACTTTCCGCCTGCGCCGCGAAGTCGAGGGCATTGGCGGCTTCGGCCGACGCGCCTGGGGTCGCTGGTGGGTGAAGGGGCTCGCCATTCTCGCGGTGCTGGCCGGCATCGCCTATTTCCTGATGTGGCTGATCTTCGCCCGCGATCTGCCCTCGGTCGATGCGCTGCGCGTGTACGAGCCGCCGCTGCCGACCAATGTGCGCGGTATCGATGGCGTGCCGATCCACAGCTATGCACGCGAGCGCCGCGTGGAGCTGAGCTACCAGGAATATCCGCCGCTGCTCGTCCGCGCCTTCCTGGCGGCTGAGGACAAGACCTTTTTCGAGCATCACGGTGTGGATTATCCCGGCCTGGCCGGCGCGGTGATCGATTACGCGTCCAAGATCGGCAGCGGTCGGCGCGCCAAGGGCGGCTCGACCATCACGCAGCAGGTCGCCAAGAACCTGCTGATCGGCAACGTCTATTCGCCGACGCGCAAGATCAAGGAAGCGATCCTCGCCTATCGGATCGAGGACACGCTCACCAAGGAGCAGATTCTCGAACTCTACCTCAACCAGATCGCGCTGGGCCGGAACGCATTCGGCGTGGAGGCGGCCAGCTATGCCTATTTCAACAAGGATCTGAGCCAGCTCGATCTGGCGCAGATGGCCTATCTCGCCATCCTGCCCAAGGGTCCGTCCAACTATGATCCCTTCCGCAGCACGCAGCGCGCGCTGGACCGGCGCAACTACGTGCTCGGCGAGATGCTCCGGAACGAGTTCATCGACCAGGCCCAGCATGACCAGGCAGTCGCCGAGCCGATCGGCGCCGTGCCGCGCCAGACGCCCAAGACCGAGGTGGCCGGGGCAGGCTATTTCGTCGAGGAAGTACGCCGCCAGCTGATCGACAAGTTCGGCGAGGACAATAAGAGCGGGCCGCACAGCGTCTATTCGGGCGGCCTGTGGGTGCGCACCTCGCTCAATACGAAGATCCAGCTCGATGCGCAGACCGCGCTACGCAATGGCCTGCTCCGCTTCGACCGCGGACGGGGCTGGAGCGGCCCGTTGCGGCATGTGGAGATCTCCGGCAGCAACTGGCAATCGGCGCTGCTGAACACCAATGTCCGGCTCGATTATACCGACTGGCGCGCCGCGATCGTGACGGCGATCGGCGCCGATAGCGCGACGATCGGCTTCGGCAACGGCCAGACAGGCACCCTGCCGCGCTCGGCCGCGCAGATGCCGGTGCGTGGCCAGGGCGGCACTGCCTTCGCTGCCTTCAAGGTCGGCGATATTCTGGCGGTCGCGCCTGAGGGCGGTGTGTTCGCGCTCCGCTCGGTTCCCAAGATATCGGGCGGCTTCGTCGTCGAGGAACCCGCCACCGGCCGGGTGCTCGCGATGCAGGGCGGCTTCGATTCAAGCCTGCAATCCTTCAACCGCGCCACTCAGGCGATGCGTCAGCCCGGGTCGACGATCAAGCCGATCGTCTATGCCGCCGCGCTGGCGGGGGGCATGACGCCGGCCTCGATCATCGTGGACGGTCCGTTCTGCGTCTATCAGGGCGCCAGGCTCGGCCAGAAATGCTTCCGCAATTTCGGCGGCGGCGGATCGGGTCCGCACACCATGCGCTGGGGTGTCGAGCAGTCGCGCAACCTGATGACGGTGCGCGCCGCTTCCCAGACCGGCATGGATAATGTCGTCGGGCTGATCGACCGGATGGGCGTCGGCAAATACCCGCCTTATCTGTCCTTTGCGCTCGGCGCGGGCGAGACGACGGTAATGCGCATGGTCAATGCCTATTCGATCCTCGCCAATCAGGGCCGGGGGCATCCGGCGACGCTGATCGATTTCGTCCAGGATCGTCACGGCAAGATCGTCTGGCCGGAAAACTGGCGTGCATGCGATCGCTGCAACGCGCCCGACTGGAACGGCAAGCCGATGCCGCGCCCGGTTGCCCGTGGCCGCCAGGTGATCGATGCGATGAGCGCCTATCAGATGGTGCATATCGCCGAGGGCGTGATCCAGCGCGGCACCGCGACGGTGCTGCGCGATCTCGATCGGCCGATGTTCGGCAAGACCGGCACCAATTCCGGCCCGACCGACGTGTGGTTCATCGGCGGCACGCCCCAGATGATCGGCGGCGTCTATATCGGCTATGATACGCCGACCAGTCTTGGCGGCTATGCCCAGGGCGGCACCGTCGCCGCGCCGATCTTCAAGGAATTTGCGGTCAAGGCTTATGAAGGGCTGGAGAAGATCCCGTTCCGCGCGCCTTCCGGCATGCGCATGGTGCGGATCGATCGCGCCTCGGGCAAGCCGGTGTTCGGTGCGTGGCCGACGACCGATCCCAAGGCATCGGTGATCTGGGAAGCGTTCAAGCCGGAGAGCGAACCGCGCCGCGCCGCCCGCCGCGGCGAGGAGGACGAAGCCGCCGACAAGCCGAAGGAAGCCAGGCCGGTCGAGCGTCGCGAAGCCCCCAAGGATAGCGATTTCTTGCAAAGAGAGGGCGGAATCTACTAGCCCGCCCTATATCTGCGAGCCGGCCCGCCGGCGTGACACGAATTATTTCCGGAGTTTCCACCATGCGCGCCGAAGCGCAGGCCTATGCCGACACCATCAACGCCGCGCTTGCGCTGCTTCGTCGCTTCCTCGATTGGGACCGCGCCCTGCGCCGGCTCGACGAGCTTAACGCGCGCGTCGAAGACCAGGCCCTGTGGAACGATCCCAAGCTGGCGCAGGAGGTGATGCGTGAGCGTCGCCGCCTCGACGAGGCGATCACGGCGACGCGCGCGATCCAGAGCGAGCTGTCCGACACCGCCGAGCTGATCGAAATGGCCGAGGCGGAGGGCGACGAGGAAATGGCGGTCGAAGGCACCAAGAGCCTCGCCGAACTCGCCGCCCGGGCCGACCGCGACAAGATCCAGGCGCTGCTGGCCGGCGAGGCCGATGGCAACGACACTTATGTCGAGGTCAATGCCGGTGCCGGCGGTACCGAAAGCCAGGATTGGGCCGGCATGCTCCAGCGCATGTACACGCGCTGGGCCGAACGGCACGGCATGAAGGTCGAACTGGTCGACCAGCATTCGGGCGAGCAGGCCGGGATCAAGTCGGCGACGTTGCTGATCAAGGGCGAGAACGCCTATGGCTATGCCAAGACCGAAAGCGGCGTCCATCGCCTGGTCCGCATAAGCCCGTACGACAGCGCCGCGCGCCGCCACACCAGCTTTGCCAGCGTCTGGGTCTATCCGCTGATCGACGAGAATATCGATATCGAGATCAACGAGAGCGAACTGCGCATCGATACCTATCGGGCGTCCGGCGCGGGCGGGCAGCACATCAACACGACCGATTCCGCTGTACGCATCACGCACATCCCGACCGGCATCGTCGTGCAGTGCCAGAACCAGCGCAGCCAGCACAAGAACAAGGCGGAGGCCTATAACCAGCTTCGCGCCAAGCTGTACGAGCGCGAGTTGCAGATCCGCGAAGCCGCGGCCAATGCGGAAAACGCCAGCAAGACCGATATCGGCTGGGGTCACCAGATCCGGTCCTATGTGCTCCAGCCCTATCAGCTGGTGAAGGACCTGCGCACCGGGGTCACGTCGACCAGCCCGTCCGACGTGCTCGATGGCGATCTCGATCCGTTCATGGCGGCCGCCCTGTCGCAGCGCGTGACCGGCGAGACGGTCGAGGTGGAGGACGTGGACTGATGATCGCTGCGCTCCGTTCGGTTCGCGCGACGTCGAGGAACATGGCCGTGGCATTCGCCGCGGTTTCCCGACTGCGCTCGAAGCGGACGGCGTTGCTGGTTTGCCTTGCCCTGGCGGCCTGCGAGCCCGGCCAACCCAGGGTCGATGACGAGCAGGAGAAGGCCGGCCCCTTCCCTGCCGCCGACCGTCCCGTCGCGCACATCATCTCGTCGCGCTGGTCGACCGAGGAAGCGCGCGATCGGCTGAACGAAGCGTCCGAGGTGATGGACAAGGCCGGCATCAAGGCCGGCATGACCGTCGCCGACATTGGCGCGGGCGAGGGATATTATACGATCCGCGCCGCCGCCCGTGTGGGCAAGGACGGGCGGGTGCTGGCCGAGGACATCGTCGCCGGCGTGCGCGATGCGCTGGCCGAACGCGTCGCGCGCGAGCGGCTCGACAATGTCAGCGTGCGGCTCGGACTGCCGGCCAATCCGCGCCTTCCCGACGCCAGCTTCGATCGGGTGCTGATGGTGCATATGTACCATGAGATCGAGCAGCCCTATGAATTCCTGTGGCGGATGCGGCCATCGCTGAAGCCGGACGGGCTGGTCGTGGTCGTCGACGCCAATCGCGCGACTCAGAATCACGGCACGCCGCCCGGGCTGCTGCGCTGCGAACTGGCCGCGGTCGGTTATACCCAGGTCGAGATGCACGACATGCCGTCGGCCGGCGGTTATCTCGCGACGTTCCGCGCGGTCGGACCCCGACCGGAGCCCCGCGCGATCAAGCCCTGCAAGCTCTCCGGCTGAATCGCGCCCGCGCTGTCGGCTGGGCGATCGGCACTGTAAGGATATGGCAATCCAATATCCGCCGAGGATGGAAAACAAGATGCGACTTCTGATCGTCGAAGACGATGAGCGCGCGGCAAAGCAGCTTGTCGCCGATCTTGCCGAACTGGGTCATGAATCGCTGGTGGCGCTGGATGGCCGGTCAGCGCTGTCGATGGCTACCGACGGCAAGTTCGATGCTGTCCTGCTCGATATCATGCTGCCCTATGTCGACGGCGTCGGCGTCGCCAGGATCCTGCGCGACCGCAATCTCGAAATGCCGATCATCATGCTCACGGCGCTCGGCGACCTGGAACAGCGGCTGACCGGGCTGGAGGCGGGCGCGGACGATTATCTGGTCAAGCCCGCGGCACCGGCCGAGATCGATGCCCGGCTGAAGGCGATCCTGCGCCGGGCAGCGCGATCGAACGAAACCGGCGTGCTTCGCGCCGGCGATATCGAGGTGAACGAAATCAAATACCGTGCGATGCGCGGGGGCCGGCTGCTCAAACTGCGGACCATGGACTTCCGCCTGTTGTGCGAGCTCGTCCGGAACATGAACAGCGTGGTCACGCGCAAGATGCTGTACCAGAGCATCTGGAATTACGATTTCGAGCCGACCACCAATATCCTCGAATCCTCGATCCGCCATTTGCGCGCCCAGTTGAGCCAGCCCGGCGAGCGCGATCCGATCAGCACGGTCCGCGGGGTGGGCTATATGCTCACCGATCAGGACTGACATGCGGCCCAGATCGCTACGCGCCATCCTGGCGATCTATGTCGCGATCTTCCTCGTCGCCCTGCTCGCCGTCCGGGCGGCCAATTACAGCGTGACGCACCACGCCCTGGGGCAGGAGGTCGACCGACGCCTGGCCAGCGAGGCAGCCGCGATCATCGGCCCGCGCGACCGGATCGACGAACCGGCGATGATCGGGCGCATCGCCGCGGCCCAGGCCGACCACGACACTGCCGATCTGTTCTATCTATTGGTGGACTCGGCCGGGCGCCGCCGCGCCGGGAGCCTCCATTTGGCGAGCCTGCCGCCGCTCGGCTATTCCGACTTTGGCGAAGAGGCGAATGTTGACGGCGTCGCGCATGGCCGCGCTTTCGCCCGCAAGCTGCCCAGCCGCGCGGTGCTGGTGGTGGTTTCGGACAATGACGTCGTGGACAGTTTCGATGCCTTGCTGTTCCGCGTGCAGGCGATCGGCCTCGGCACCACCGCGCTGATCGTGATCGGGGGCGCCCTGGGCATCGCCATCGCGATCGGCGGACGGATGCGGGCCATGCAGCGTACGGTCGATGCTGTGATCGAGGGGGATCTGCGCAGCCGCATCCCGCTCGACGGATCCCGTAGTGAGTTCGATCGCCAGGCGGCCGCCTTCAACCGCATGCTCGACCGGATCGACGAGCTGATGATGAGCGTCAAGCACGCCGCCAAGGACGTCACGCACGAACTGAAAAGCCCCCTGGCCCGGCTGCGCGCGAGGACGGCGGCGCTCGCCCGGCATTCGGCGGACGATCCGATCGGCCCGGACATAGAGGGATTGCTCGAGCAGACCGACCAGATCCTCGACCTTTTCTCGAGCCTGTTACGGCTATGGGAGATCGAGGGCGGCCACCGGCGCGAACGTTTTGTCGATATCGATCTCACTGCCCTCGCGGCCGAGGTCGCGGAAGGATTGCTGGCACTGGCCGAGGACAGTGGCGACATGCTGGAGATCGACGCCGCCGGGCCGGTGCCGGTCCGCGGCGATCTCAACCTGTTGCGCCAGATGCTGGTCAATCTCATCGAGAACGCGGTTCGACATACGCCGCCGGGCACACGGATCATGGTGGGTACCCAGATACGCGATGGCCAGGCGATGATGACCGTCAGCGATGACGGTCCCGGCATTCCGGCCGAGCATCACGCCACGGTCATCCGGCGGTTCGGACGCATGGATGCTGACAACCAACCGCCGGGCCAGGGCCTGGGCCTGACGCTGGTGGACGCGATCGCGCGGCTGCATCACGGCCTGTTCCGGCTGGAGGACGCCGGGCCCGGCCTGCGTGCGGTGGTCGAGCTGCCACTGCGAGCTTAAAAAAGCCGACCCGGACGGAAAAGGATTCCGCCCGGGCCAGCCGTGATCGTCATCGAGTGTCAGCAGGCTTTCAGAGCTTGATGCTGCCCTCGAGGCCGAAAGTGCGCGGCGCGTTGAAGTTGCCGTAATCGCCAAGCACGTTGGCGACGCTCCCGGTCAGGCCGGGCAGGCTGTTCGACGGATCGCGGCGATAGACATGGGCTTCGTTGAACAGGTTGCGCGACCAGATTGAGACGGTCAGCTTGCTGCTCTGCCGGCCGAGATCGATATCCGCGATCGAGAGCCGCCCATTCACCAGGAATGAAGAATCGTTCTTGGTGGCAAATTGGTCGAAGGTCTGGGTCGCCTGTGCATAATTGGCATCGAGATGAGCCCTGATCTGGGCGTCGCCCAGGCCGAGCGGGATCGCGTAATCGATTGCCCCACTTGCCGCATTGCGCGGCGTGAACACGATATAGACGTTCTGTGTGACGTTGGTGAACGGGTTCAGCACCGGCGGGATCTTGGTGTAGGTATAGGCATAGGAGCCGGTCAGCGTCAGGCCCTCGATCGGATTCACCGTGAGGTCGGCCTCGATGCCTCTGATCTTGGTTGTGCCGGGCGCGTTGATCGTCTCGATCGTGTTGCGGCTCGTCTTGGTGACATCGTCGAATGACACCGAGCTGAAATCGATCTGGCTGTCCTTGCGGTCCATGACATAGGCGGCGAGGTTCAGCCGGACATGGTGGTCGAGGAACTCGGTCTTGGCGCCGATCTCATACGCCTTGACGTCCTCCGGGCCGAACTGGCGATAATTCACCGAGCGCGAACTGGCGCCGCCGGAGCGATAGCCGGTGGAATATTTCGCATAGAGATTGACCCCGGGCGCAGCGTCGAACGCCAGGATCACCAGCGGATTGAACCGGCTGGTCGACTGTTCATAGGTGTAATTCCGCGCGATGTTGTTCACCATGTAGAGCGCGCCATGCTTGTCGTCATGCGTGTAGCGGCCGCCCACCGTCACATGCAGGGCCTCGTCCAGCACGTTCGGCGTATAGGTTGCCTGGCCGAACGCGGCATAGCTGTGGGCATAGGCGATGCTTGCCCGGTCGATCGAGCGATGGCCCGGCTGCTGCGGGGTCGGATCGAGAATCGTGTAGCCCGTCCCGTCCGCATTCCACTGGTTCGAGCTCGGCGTCGCGGCATCGTCGTTCGCCGTCTCGGTGAAATAATAGAGGCCGACCGCGTAATCGACGTGCGGCAGGCTGCCGACTGCCTGGAGTTCCTGGCTGAACTGGTGCTGATGGAGATCGGCCAGGCTGTAGCGGCTGAAAGCGCCGTTCGGCACATAGACCGGCGGACGGTGCGCACCGCCGCTATTGTCCCACTGTTCCGAACTGACGTCGCGCCATGCCGTGATCGAGCGGAGTTCCAGGTCGGGCGCGACTTTCCATTTCAGATTGGCGGTATAGCCATGCGTCTTGTCGATGCTCGGCTGCTGCGGCACGCCGATATCGGCTGTTTTCATCCGCGACGTGCCATTGATCTGCACGATCGACGGCAGCGGCTTGACCGGCCCGCCGCTCAGCGTCGTGAAGTTGGTGCCCGGCAGGACGCAGGTCGACCCGGCAGGAACCACGCCGGCGGCGCATTTGTTCGGGTTGTAGTTGAGTAGCTGGCTGTAAAAGGCCGAATTGGCATCATAGCCGACATCGTAAGCGAGATCGGCGGTGAAGCTGTCGGAGGGCTTCCACCGTGCCGCCGCATGCCCGCCGCGACGGTCGAAATAATTCCACCCCTTCTGCCCGGCGAGCGGGTTCTTGGTAGTCGCGCCCTGATATTGCACGACGCCGTCGAACTTCAGGCTGATATTCGCGAATTCCGGCAGATCGACATGCACATCCGCATTGTAACCGCCATAATTGCTGACCCCGGCGGTGGCACGCAGATCGAAGATGCCGGACGGCGCCTTGGTGACGATGCTGAGCGCACCGCCCTCCGTGTTGCGGCCGAACAACGTGCCCTGCGGGCCCTTGAGGACTTCGATCCGATCGACGTCGAACAAGGCGGCGTTGAGCCCGTGCTGGCGGCCGAGATAGACGCCGTCGATATAGATGCCGACACCCTGTTCGCGGGCGGGCTGGTTGGCGTCGAGCGGAACGATGCCACGGATGCCCACGGTGAGCGCGGTCTGGCGCGCCTCGAAGGTCGCGACGCGCAGGCTCGGAATCGCACCGTCGGCGAGATCGTAGAGGCTCTGCACATGGCGATCGGCGAGCGTGGCGCTGCTGAGCACCGAGATCGCGATCGGCGTCTTCTGGAGATTGGTTTCGCGCTTGGTCGCGGTCACGACGATATCGGCCAACTGGCCGCCTTCGGCCGTCGGCGCGTCGGCCGGGTCATCGCTGGCGACGCTCGCCTCGATGGGCCTGGCGGAATCGCCGGCCGGCTTTTCGGCGGCAAGCGCCGGCGTAGCCGACGCAGCGAGCAGCGCGCTGCCCAGCAGCAGCTGCCGGCGGAAGCCTGATATAGTACGCATTCAATGTCCCCTTCATTCGGACGTCTGACCCTGATGAAGGCGGCGCTACAGAGAAATTAGGTCAATAATGTTACGTGAAATGTAACGATAATAGTATCGTCAGATCATTTTCGGATCATATTTCAGTAATTTTGATTGCTGTTAGTGTGGTACATGCGATTATATTGATGTTGTCGCCGAATAAAATCAGAAAGTTTCGGGAGATGTATTATAGTTTTTTGTAATATACTTCGGAAGATGGCAGGTTTTTCTGAAACAGCGTTATCGTAACCGTGATCGGCCGGTAGCCGGGAGCGATTCGGTCGCTTGGCCCATCGTCCCGCCCGCGCTATCCCGATGCGATGCAGCCTTATCTCGATCTCATGCGCCGCGCGCTCGACACTGGCACCGACCAGATGGACCGGACCGGCACCGGAACGCGCTCCGTGTTCGGGCACCAGATGCGCTTCGACCTGGCGGATGGCTTTCCCGTCCTCACCACCAAGAAGCTGCATCTTCGCTCGATCATCGTCGAGCTGCTGTGGTTCCTGCGCGGCGACACCAACGTCCAGTGGCTGCGCGACCGCAAGGTGAGCATCTGGGATGAATGGGCCGATGAAGCGGGCGAGCTCGGCCCGGTTTATGGCAAGCAGTGGCGTGACTGGGAGACGGCGGACGGCCGCCATATCGACCAAATCGCCGAGCTGATCGCGCAGATCAGGACCAATCCCGCCTCACGCCGCCAGATCGTCAGCGCGTGGAATCCCGGCGACCTCCACGCCATGGCGCTGGCGCCGTGCCATTGCCTGTTCCAGACTCACGTGGCGAACGGCCGGCTCTCGCTGCAGCTCTATCAGCGCTCCGCCGACATCTTCCTCGGCGTGCCCTTCAATATCGCGAGCTACGCGTTGCTGACGCACATGCTGGCGCAACAATGCGGGCTTGAGCCGGGCGAGTTCATCTGGACGGGCGGCGACTGCCATCTTTATTCCAACCATCTCGACCAGGCCCGCGAACAGCTTTCGCGGGAGCCCGGTCCGCTCCCGCGGCTCGAACTGCTGCGCAAGCCGGACGCGATCGACCAGTATGAATATGAGGATTTCCGGCTGATCGGCTACGAAGCGCAGGCCCATATCAAGGCGCCCATCGCGGTCTGAAGGCGGACTATTCCGTTATCAATTGTTGTTCGACGCTGAGCATGATGAACTCCGCCGGGTGGATCAGCGCCAGGGCGATCGTCACCCGCAGCCTGCCGGCGACCACGTCATCCGCCGTCATCGTCGTGCCCATGCCGCACGACACCGAGAATGCCGCGGAAGGCCTGTCGCCCATCAACCCGCCCTGCTGCCACAAGCCGGTCAGGAAGCTCGAGATCATCGCCGTCACCGCGTTCCATGTGGCCGGCACATTGGGCTCGAAGGCAAACGGCTCGAGCGCGGCCTTCACCGATTGCTCGATATAGATGAGCGTTCGCCGTACCGGGACATAGCGGTAATCGTTGTTGTTCCCGTCAAGCGTCCGCGCTCCCCAGACCAGCGTGCCGCGGTTGGGAAAGTTGCGGATCGCGTTCACGGCCATCCCGTCGAGCGGCGCGTTCATGTCGGCCTGCTCTGCATCGGTGATCACAAGCGCCGGATCATCCACCATCGCAAGCGCGATGTTGGCGGGCGCGTTCCACACGCCGGCTACACTGTCGTTCCGCGCATAGAGGCCCGCAATGGCGGGCGTCGCCGGCAGGATCCGTTGGTTGCCGTCGATCACTGCCTCGAGCCAGGGGAAGTAACTCGCGCCGTAACTGCGCCCGTCGTTGATGGCCGCGATGCCGGTGCGAAAGTCCGCCACGGCTGCGGTGATCGACGCTGGCGTGCCATTGGTCGCCCCACCGCCGGGCAGGTCGAGAAGCGCAAGGCGGTCGCCCAGCCGCGCCGCCTGCTCGATCATTGCAGCGACGAAGGCGTAATAATCCGCCGCAACCATGGCCAATGCGTCCGGTGCCAGCAGCAGCGTCGGACCGGCCGTCGCCCCGATCGCGTCGAGCCCGCTCTGCAGCCGGTGCGGATCGAGCCCCGCGTCGCCCAGGTCAGCGGCGAAATCGGCAAAGTCGCCGACCGGAACGATGAAGCAGCGTTCGCCGCCATTGCCGAAGAAGAGCTGCAGACTCTCCCACAGGATCGGTATCGATCCCTCGCCAGCGCCAGCGCCACCGCCGAACATCGCCTGATAGTCCGCCATTGACGCGATCTCGGTCGGTCGCCCAAGCAGCGACCCGCCGGCGCCCGAGGTCTGCTCTTTCTCGGTATAGCCGATGAACGCCGGGACCGCTGTCGGCACGCCGACGATCGACGGGGAGCTGGCCGGAAGCTCGTTGATATAGACGCCCGGAGTCTTCGCCACGGCCATGCCCCACCCTTTCACCGCCTGATCCCGTCGACCCTATCAGGCGGAATCGGCTGCGCAACGATCGATGCCACCGCAACGGTCACGCCAACCAATTCAGCCGCCGTTCAGTCGTACGATTACATATGTAATCGCACAGGGATGCGGGGAGAGCGCGACATGAAGGAAATCCATATCACCATTATCCTGGCCGCCCTTGCCGCGGCGCTGCTCCAGTTCATGGCGCAGCCGCCTCAGGCGCAGGCCGGATCGAAGCTTGCCTGTTCCTGCGCTCCCGCCGCGATCCCGTCATGAGCCGCGCCGAACGCAGTGGCCCGATCGTTTGGCGCGTCCTATAGCCGCGCAATGATCTCCCCGCGCATCACCCTCCACCTCGCCCGCGCCGACAATGGCGTGATCGGCCGCGACGGGGGCCTGCCATGGCGCCTGCCCGCCGACCTGAAGCGATTCAAGGCGCAGACCATGGGCAAGCCGATGATCATGGGCCGCAAGACCTTCGAGAGCTTCCCGGCGCCTCTGCCCGGCCGCCGCCACATCGTGCTGACGCGCGACGCCGGCTGGTCGGCGCCAGGTGCGGAAACCGTCGGCGACGTGGCAGAGGCGATCGCCCTTGCCGCCGCGCCCGAGATCGCGGTGATTGGCGGGGCGCAGGTCTTCGCCCTGTTCCTGCCCCGCGCCGACCAGGTGGAGCTTACCGAAGTCCACGCATCCCCCCTCGGCGACGTGGTCGTGCCCCCGTTCGCGGAGTGGCGCGAAGTGGCGCGTGAGGAGCATCCTGCAGAGGGCGAGCGCCCCGCCTACAGCTTCGTGACGCTCGCGCGCGGCTGACCGTCGCCCGGCCTTGTTCCGGGGTTCCCTGTCCCGCATAACGGCCTCGATCGAACAGGGCGGCAATGGCGCTGCGACTGGTTCGGCGGTGAGGATCCTGATGCGTAAATGGCTGCCGGGCGCGCTCGCCCTGATTCTTCTCGCCGCGATTGCCTTCTTCATCCTCGCCCCGGCCATGATCGAGCGCTCGCTGAACAAGGTCGAGCCGGTCACGCTCAAGATCACGTCCCGCGCTCGGGCGCTCCACGCGCAACTGCAGATCGCCGATATGCATGGCGACACTCTGTTGTGGAAACGCAGCCTGCTGACCCCAGTGGATCGCGGCCAGATCGATCTGCCGCGGCTGATCGCAGGCAATTATGCGCTGCAGATATTCGCCTCGGTCACCAAGACGCCCAAGGGGCAGAATTACGACGCCAACACCGCCGACACCGATAATGTCACCTCGCTCGTCATTGCCGACCTCCAGCCACCGCGCACCTGGGGCTCGTTGCTCCAGCGTTCCCTGTGGCATGCGGCCAAGCTGGATCGCTATGCCGCTGCCTCGAACGGCCAGTTCCGGGTGATCCACAGCCCCGCCGATCTGGATCGCCTGCTGGCCGAGCGCACGGCCGGCAGCAAGGTCGTCGGCGGCATGCTTTCGATCGAGGGGCTGCAGGATCTGGAGGGCAAGCTGGCCAATCTCGATAGGCTCCACGCCGCCGGCTTCCGCATGGCCGGGCTCGCCCATTTCTTCGACAATGACGTGGCCGGATCGATGCACGGCGTCGCCAAGGGTGGGCTGACTCCGCTCGGCGTGCAGGTCGTGCGGCGGATGGAGCGGCTCGGCATGATCGTCGACGTCGCGCATTCGAGCCATGCGACCACCGCGCAGGTGATCGCGATGGCCCGGCGCCCGATCGTCGCCAGCCACACCGGCGTACAGGCGACCTGCCGGGTCAACCGCAACCTGACCGACGACGAGATTCGCGGCATCGCCCGCACCGGCGGGGTGATCGGCATCGGCTATTGGGACGCCGCGATCTGCTCGACCCGGCCCGAAGCGGTCGCGGCCGCCATCGCGCATGTCCGCGACGTCGCCGGGATCGACCATGTCGGGCTCGGCTCCGATTTCGACGGCGCGGTCGTCACCGGCTTCGACGCAAGCCAGGTCGTGGCCGTCACCCAGGCGCTGATCGATCGCGGCTTCTCGGATGCGGACATCGCCAAGGTGATGGGCGGCAATGTGCTCAGGGTGTTGAGGGCTGGAATAGCGTCGCAGTAATTCCTTTCCCGCGCAGCCGGGGAGGAATTGCGTTGCTCGTCCTCCCCCCCTATGCGCAATCCATGGAGCGGCTTGACGGCGGCTCGATGGTACCTCCCGAACTTCGGGGCGGAATCGTCGCGCTCGGGAATTTCGATGGGTTCCACAGGGGGCATCAGGCGGTGGTCGGCCGGGCGGTCGAGCGCGCGCGCGCTGAAGGTCGTCCGGCGCTGGTCGCCACTTTCGATCCGCATCCCGTCCGTCACTTCAAGCCCGACACGCCCGCCTTTCGCCTGACCACGCTCGACCAGCGCGAACGACTGTTCGCCGCGGCCGGCGCCGATGCGATGATCGTGTTCCACTTCGACGCAGCACTTGCCGGGCTGACCGCGATGGAGTTCGTCGCCGATCGCCTGCTCGACAAGATCGGCGCCGGCGGCGTGGTGACCGGCGAGGATTTCACCTTCGGCAAGGCGCGCGGCGGCAATGTCGATGTGCTCGCCGATCTCGGCCTCAAGAACGGCTTTTCGGTCGATACCATCGCGCCGGTCGAGCTCGATGGCGAGGAAGTCTCGTCGAGCCGGATTCGCGACCTGCTCGTCGCCGGCGATCCGCGCGGCGCGGCACGGCTGCTCAGCCGCCCCTTCGCGATCGAGGGCGTGGTCCAGCACGGCGACAAGCGCGGTCGCGTGATCGGCTATCCGACCGCCAATATCGATATGGGGAATTATCTGCGCCCGGCGTACGGCATCTATGCGGTGCGCGGCCGGCTTCCCGACGGGCGGATGCTGGACGGCGCGGCCAATCTCGGCGTTCGACCCAGCTTCGATCCGCCCAAGGAGCTGCTCGAGCCGTTCTTCTTCGATTTCTCCGGTGATCTGTACAATCAGATGATCGAGGTATCGCTGGTCGACTTCATTCGGCCGGAGGCCAAATTCGACACGCTCGAAGCGCTCAGCGCCCAGATGGAGCGGGATTGCACGCGCGCGAAGGAAATGCTCGCGCAATAGACTTGGCAGGTTGGAACGTCGGCCTGCGCCGCAGCCTCGAAAGCGCCCAAACGCAAAATGGGGGCCGGCATTGCTGCCGACCCCCTGTCGCCGGACTTCGATCCGCTTGGCGCTTCCGGGGAAGCGCCCGCGCCTTCTGGTTTCGGCGGCATGCTCCACCCGCGCCGCGAGCGGCATCAGGCTTCGCATTCGGTCACCGGGGCCGGGCGCGATACCCTTGCGGGCCTCAACGCCGCGACCTCCGGCGGCCAGCTCGACGATCGGGCCGAAACCCGATTGCCGCGCCTTGGCCCCTACCACCGGACCAGCCTTCCACCCGTTGCCGGGCGGCGCGCATCCAGCCTTCACGGCCAACGTCTTTCCGTATCGCGGGGACGGGGAAAGACGCCTGGAACACCTTCCCTTGCCGATCCACCAGGCCATCGCTTGCGCGGCGGCGGGCTTCCTTGCGCGGTCCGATATTCCGCCAGCATCCTGGACGGTTTCCTTGCGGCACCTTTCCACGATATTGGCATAAGTGACTGGTGTTTCTGCGATTTCTCGCTTCCGCATCACCCTCTTACAAGATGGATGCTGTCACTGAATCCGAGTCGTGCAAAGCGCGAAATAGCCGCTGCTGGCTGTGGATAACGTGGATATCGTGGAGAAGATTCGGCACCCCATCGGGCTGCAATCGGGCCTGCCGCCAATGATGAACGGCACGTTGTTTCACGTTCATGCAACTTCGTTAGAACAGCGAGCGTTACGCCCCCGATATTGATTCAAGGCAAAGGGAGTTTGAAAATGCGCAAGATGATTATGGCGGCTGTCGCCGCTTCGCTCGTGATCCCCGCGACCATGGCCGTTCCGGTCAGCAGCGCCGAGGCCCGCAAGAACTACAAGTACAAGCAGTGGCGTGGCCGGGACGGCCGCACCTATTGCCGCAAGTCTGACGGCACGACCGGTCTGCTCGTCGGCGCCGTGGGCGGTGCCCTGGTCGGCCGGACGATCGATACCAGCGGGGACCGCAGCGTCGGCACCCTGGGCGGCGCGATCCTGGGTGGCCTGGCCGGCCGCGAGATCGATCGCAGCAACAGCAACAACAAGCGCCGCTGCCGCTAAGCGACGTTTCACCGGAATAAATGCGAAGGGCGCGGCGCAAGTCGCGCCCTTCGTGTATTCGGGCCACCCCATCGCAGGAGACCAGAAATGACGACTCGCAGCGGATCGGCCCGGTATCAGGGCTTCGGCAAGGACGGCGTAGGCCATGTCTCGACTCAATCGGGCGCGCTCGCCGACACGCCGTACGGCTTTGCCAGCCGGTTCGAGGAAGGCCCGGGCACCAACCCGGAAGAGCTGATCGGCGCCGCCCATGCCAGCTGCTTCACCATGGCACTCAGCTTCGCCCTCGCCCGCGCCGGCTTTTCCGGCGGTACGCTCGAGACGAGCGCCAAGATCACGCTCGACAAGGACGATAGCGGCTTCACCATCACCCGCTCCGACCTGGATCTGACCGCGACCATCGACGGCATCGATGCCGAGCAATTTGCCGCGATCGCTGCCGATGCCAAGGCGAACTGCCCGGTTTCCAAGGTTCTCAAGGCTGAGATCACGCTGACTCATCGCCTCAATCCGGCTTGAGCGGGCGTTCTCGCTAAACAGGCGGAACGCGAAACGGAAAGGGCCCGGCGATCGCTCGCCGGGCCCTTTGCCGTGCGCGATGCTGCGATCAGATGATGCCGCCACCCAGGAACAGGCGCAGCGCGCAGACGATGATCAGGACGAGATTGAGGTTGCGCCCGGCATTGCTCGATGAAAGCGCCCCGAGCGCGAGACCGACGATCCCCAGCGGAATCGTCAGCCAGTTGAGCCAGCCAAGGAGCGGAATGAAACCGATCAGCGTGAGCACGAGCACCAGCAGACCGACGAGGATCGAGAAAATATTGAGCATGGCATGACAATGGCGAGCCCGACGCACCAACGCAAGGGCGATGAAAGCGCGTCACCATATGTCTCCGCCGACGGACGGATGAACTCTATACCGGGCTACGCTCATTGCATTTCCCCTTTCGCGGCGTGCCCCAAACGGTCAGCCCTGCCGGTTTTTCGCACCCGAAAACCCCCAAGGTTCTCATTTCCTCCAATCCGCGCTAACGGGGCGGCATGTTCCAACTTTTTCTCGTCATGCTCGGCGGCGCCGTGGGCGCCGGCGCGCGGCATCTGACCGGCCGGACCACGCTTGCCGCGTTCGGCCCCGGCTTTCCCTATGGCACGCTCGCGGTGAACCTGATCGGCGGGTTTGCGATGGGCCTGCTGGTGGGCACCCTCGCGCGTATCGCCGTTCCGGGCGAGAATTGGCGCCTGCTGCTCGGCGTCGGCGTGCTCGGTGGCTACACCACTTTCTCGGCCTTCTCACTGGACGTCGTGACCATGATCCAGCGCGGCGATCTCGGCATCGCGCTTTTCTACGTCCTCCTTTCGGTCGTCGGCTCGATCGTCGCCCTGTTCGCGGGCCTCTCACTGGTACGGGTTGCGGCATGAGCGACAATTCCAACACCAGGGACGAGTCGAACGTCCGCCAGTTCAACGTCGGTGCCGATGACGACGGCATCCGGCTCGATCGCTGGTTCAAGCGGCATCTGCCCGACACCAGCTTCACCACCGTCGCCAAATGGGCGCGCACCGGCCAGCTGCGCGTCGACGGCGCGCGCGCGACGCCGGGCGACCGCATTGTCGCCGGCCAGTCGATCCGCGTGCCGCCGGCCGAGCCGGTCCATGCCGACACGCCGCAGAAGCGCGAGCGCCCGCCGCTGAGCGAGGAGCAGACCGACTTCATCCGGGATCTCGTCATCCACCGCGACAAGCAGGCGATCGTCATCAACAAGCCGCCCGGTCTCGCGACTCAGGGCGGCACCAAGACGCACGAACATGTCGACGGCCTGCTCGACGGCCTGCAGTTCGAAGGCGAGAGCCGGCCGAAGCTGGTCCACCGGCTCGACAAGGACACGTCCGGCGCGCTGCTGCTCGCCCGCACGACGCGCGCGGCCGCGTTCTTTGCCAAGGCGTTCTCCTCGCGCAGCGCCAAGAAGACCTATTGGGCGCTGATCGTCGGCGTGCCCTCGATCGAGGACGGCACGATCGACCTGCCGATCGCCAAGCAGCCCGGCAGCGGCGGCGAGAAGATGCATGTCGACGAGAAGGAAGGCGCGCTCGCCCGCACCCGTTACCGTGTGATCGAAAGCGCCGGCAACACCACTGCCTGGGTCGAGCTGATCCCGCATACCGGCCGCACGCATCAGCTGCGCGTGCACATGGCGGCGATCGGCCACCCGATCGTCGGCGACGGCAAATATGGCGGGCAAGCGGCGTTCCTGACCGGCGGGATCAGCCGCAAGATGCACCTCCATTCGCGCCGCATCGCGGTCGACCATCCCGATGGCGGCAAGATCGACATCCAGGCCGAACTGCCGCTGCATTTCGCCGAAAGCCTGAAGCAGCTCGGTTTCGACGAGATGCTCGGCAACAACATGCCGCTCGATACCCCGCCCCCGCCGAGCAAGGCCGTGAAGAAGCAACAGGCCAAGCAGCACGCCAAGACGGTGCGCAAGGCCCGCCGCGGCGAGCGACGGAGCCGCGGGAGCGCGTGACGTTGGGCGAGATGCCGTCGACATGGTGATGGTATGGCGGGTGTGCGGGCGCGGTTGAATCAAGCCGGTTTGCTGAAAATGTCATGCGGGTTGCTGACATTTTCCACTCATGCCTAAATGTTTGTTTTTAAAACACTTTTATCCAAATTCCGTGTCAGCACCGAGCATTTTACAAGATTCCGTACAACGTTGATACGGGCGGGTTCAGCGCTGCAATTTGGTCGCGAGGATGATCGAGGAGGTCGTCTTCTCGACCCCTTCCAGCATGCCGATCGCATCGATCAGGTCGTTGAGCCGGTTGACGTGCGGCGCCTCGACGATCGCGATGAAATCATGCTGGCCGCTGATCGCGAACAGGCTGGTCACCTCGGGCATCGCGGCGAGTTCCTCCTGGGTCTGGTGGGTGACCTTGGGGAAGACCTTGATCATCACATGCGCGCGGATCATGCGCAGATCGTAATCGGCGCCGAGCCGCACGGTGTAGCCGGCGATGGTCCCGGCACGCTCGAGCCGTTCGATCGCGGCGTAGATGCTGCCGCGCGACACCCCCAGCGCTGTCGCGAGATCGGATACCGCCCGGCGCGAATCATCGCGGAGCAGCGCCAGAAGCTGGAGATCGATGCTGTCCGGCCCCGAACGGTCGTTCACGGAAGCGGCTCGCCGGCATAGATGGCAGTGCGGGCTGGCAAGGTGCTGGTTACGAGGCCGCGATACATGCCTTGCGTGTTCATGGAGAAGGCCGCGTGTCCCGCGCCATCGATCGCGATGAGCCCGCCATCGCCGCCGATATCGCCGATCGCCTCCATCGTGTCGTCCGCCGCGTCCTTCACCCCCTGCCCTTTCCAGGCGATGCGGTCGCAGATCTGGCGCGCAGCGCTTTCGCGGATGAAATATTCGCCGGTGCCGGTCGCCGACACGGCGCAGTCATGGTCCGAGGCATAGGTGCCCGCGCCGATGATCGGGGAATCGCCGATCCGCCCCCAGCGCTTGCCGGTCAGCCCGCCGGTCGAGGTCGCCGCCGCGACATGTCCGCGCATGTCGAGCGCGACCGCGCCGACGGTGCCGAAACGGTGTGTCGTATCGAGCGCGGCATGCTCGTCGCGCTTCCAGGCGAGATATTCCTGCCAGCGCTTCTCGGTGCGGAACCAGCTCGGATCGACCTGCTCCACGCCCTGCTCGCGCGCGAACTGGTCAGCGCCCGGGCCGGTGAGCAGCACATGACGTGAGCGCTCCATCACCGCGCGGGCAAGCGTGACCGGGTTCTTCGTCGCGCTGACGCCGGCGACGGCGCCAGCCTTGAGCGTCGCGCCATCCATGATCGCGGCGTCGAGCTGGTTCTTGCCCTCGGCATCGAACACAGCGCCGCGACCGGCATTGAACAGCGGATTGTCCTCCAGCACCCGCAGCGTCGCCTCGACCGCGTCAGTGCTGGACCCTCCCTGGCGCAGTATCGCCGATCCCGCGACCAGCGCTTCGGCAAGCCCTGCGCGGTAGGCCCTGTCCTGCTCGGGCGTGAGATCGCCGCGCGAAACCACCCCGGCGCCGCCATGGATGGCGAGCGTCCAGGCGGCATTCGGCGGAAAGGGCGCGCCGGTGAGCCGCCCGGCCTTGACGCTCGCGGTGCCAGCGAAGGCCGGCCTCGTCACCGTGAGCGTCCTGAGGTCGAGCGCGCCGTCAGTGCCGATCCCGGTGATCTTCACCGCTGCCCAATCGAGCGGTTTGCCGGTCGTTGCACCAGGCGCGCCTTGCGGTTCGACCAGCCAGGCATGCCCATCATTGCGGGTGTAGAGCTTCGCGGTGCCATCGGCATCGACGCAGAGCGCTGTCTTCTCATCGACCCCGATCCCGACCGCCTTTGCATCGCGGCTCGCGCGCGTCTGCGCCACAAAGGCGATAAGCCGGCCCAGCCGATCGCGCGCCGTGAAATGCGTGTCGGTCACGACATGCGCGAGGTACGGCATATGGAGGAAGCCATGGACCATCGTCACTGCCGGTCCCATCGGATCGCCGAGCGCGGTGATCGAGTCGACGCTGCCGCCGTCCATCGCGCCATAAGCTGCCCCTCCGAGGATCGCGAGACCGGCGCTGGTGCCGCCGATCGGGCGCCCCTTCGCCACATGCGCGTCGAGCGCTGTCGCGACCGGGCTGTCCTTCCAGTAGCGGACGTAATTGGCCTGGTCGCCACCGGCGAGGAAGATGCCGTCGGCATGCGCCAGGATCGCCAGCACCTTCGGATCGCTCGATGCCTTGCGGTCGTCGAACACCAATGTTTCGACCGACGCCGCGCCCCCGATTTCCTTGTAGATTTCCTCGCCCGCGTTCGCGCCACCCGACGCGCGCAGCACCACGATATGGCCGTTGCCCGCTTTAGCCAGGAACCAGCGCCACGCGTCATAGGGCCAGTCGCCCCCGCCCATCAGCATCAGGCCGGTCGCGGTCCGGCCCGGCGTCTTCGCCGCCACGTCGCCGATGCTGTAATAGGTGTAGCCCGTGGGCGTACCTGCCCAGGCCGGTGGCCCGCCCAGCCCGAGCAACAATGCGACGATCAACCAACGTAGAGCCTGCATGACTTCCCCCCTGACGCAAGCATGACACGCACCGAACAAAACGTGCTGATGTCCCTGACTATTCGTATTTTTCATATTCCATTTTGTCGTTGTGCAGTGTCAATGTGTCGCGGGGTAATCGCAAGGGGGAAATCGATGCGGACTACCGGAATCATCGCGCTCGCGCTTGCGGGCAGCAGCTTCGGCGCGCTGGCGAGTGCGGCACAGGCGCAGAGCGTGGATCCGCAGACCCAGGCCCAGGACGAGGCGACTCCGCAGGGCGACATCATCGTGCTCGGTTCGCGCATCCCGCGCATCCAGCGCGAAGGGCCGGCGCCAGTGACCACGATCACCTCCGACGAAATCCTGCGCAACGGCTATCAGAGCGTGCCCGACGTGCTGCGCGCGATCACCCAGAATGGCGGCGAGACGCAAAGCCAGCAAAGCTTTGCCGGTGCCGACTTCACCCCCGGCGCGCAGCAGGTCGACCTGCGCGGGCTTGGCCCGAATCACACGCTCGTGCTGGTCAATGGCCGCCGCATCGCCGACTTCCCCCTGCCCTTTGGCGGCAACAGCAACTTCACCGACATCTCCAACCTTCCGGTCGGCCTGATCGAGCGGGTCGAGGTGCTGAGCGGCAGCGCCTCGGCGATCTACGGGTCGGACGCGATCTCCGGCGTGGTCAATTTCCAGCTTAAATCGAAGCCGGACGGCACGCGGTTCGATTTCCGCTATGGCGCGACCGAGCATGGCGGCGGATCGTCCTTCCGGCTCACCGGCACGACCGGATGGGACACGGGCAATTTCCACGGCGTGGTCGGCATCGAAGGGGCGATCCAGCGTCCGCTCTGGCAATATCAGCGCAAGCTGCAGGATTCGACCGCGGACAATCCCACGACGGAAGCCCCGCTGGCGCGGCGCACCTTCCTGCGCACCGATGAAGATAGCGACTATCTCGATCCCGGTGCGGCGACCTGCGCCTCGCTCGCCCACCTCAACGGCGGCACTACTTATTATGCGAGCCGCCCGGATTATGGCTATGATCTGGACACCGGCGAATATGTCCCGGGCCGCTTTTGCGGCAGCAACGAATCCGTCGCTTACGGAACGATGATCTCCGACCGGAAATCGGTCACGGGCTATGCATCGATGGGATATAATCTCGGCGACCATGCGGAACTGTTCCTCGACGCCCAGGCAAGCTATTCGAAGCTGACGCTGTTTCGCGACGTGCTCGACTGGTTCTACGTGGCGCCCGACGGCAATGAAGAGGGCACCTTTTACAACCCGCTCTATGTCGCGCCGGACCAGACCTATGCCGGGGCGCAGCTCGACAATTGGTATCGCCAGTTCACGCCGGAAGAAATGGGCGGGCTGGATGCGGGCACGACGCGCAACAAATCGACCACCTTCAGCATCACGCCGGGCATCCGGGGCAAGTTCGGCGCGGATGACAAATGGGGGTATGAAGTCTCCCTCAACCACGCCGAATACCGCTCGACCATCGCCTTCCCGCAGGTGTTGATCGACAAGGCCAACGCGTTCTTCCTCGGGCCGCAAATGGGCACTGACCCGGACGGCGTCTATGCGCGGTTCGATGCCAATCCGACGCGACTGTACACGCCGCTGACGCCGGCGGAATATCGGTCGATCACGGCGGACTCGATCTACCGGCCCAAGTCCTGGACCAACAATGTCTCGGCGACGATCAACACAACCGAGCTGTTCCGCCTGCCGGGCGGTCCGGTCGGCGTCGCCGCCGTCGCGGAGGTCGGCAACCAGGGCTATAACCTCAACACCGATCCGCGCGCGCTCAGCCAATATTATGTCGGCCTGATCGATTCCAACGGCCGCGGCACGCGCCGGCATTGGGGTATTGGCAGCGAGTTGCGCGTACCGGTCCTGTCGATCCTCGAACTGAGCGGCGCCGCACGTTACGACCATTACGGCTTCGGCGGCAGCAGCATCGGCAAGTTCACCTATAATCTCGGCGCGGAGTTCCGCCCGATCAAGAGCCTGTTGCTGCGCGGCGCCTATGGCACCGGCTTCCGCGCGCCCGACCTTCATTACGTCTTCCGCGGGCCGGGGAACGTCCATTCGGGCGGTGCCGACTATTTTCTCTGCCGTGATCGGGAGCCGGACGAAACCATCGGCGACTGCAGCTACAGCGACGCCAGCTTTATCGTCAACAAGCGGGGCAATCGCCAGCTCCAGCCCGAAACCTCGACCTCGATCAATGCCGGCGCCGTGTTCCAGCCCTTGCGCGGTTTCGACATCTCGGCGGATTATTTCCGCGTGAAGATGAAGAATCAGGTGCTCGACATGAACATCGACACCGTGCTGCGCACTGAGGACGATTGCCGGGCCACCCAGGCGGATCCCACCACAAAACTTGATCCGAGCTCGCCGACTTGCGTCGATGCACTGTCGCGGGTGCAACGCTATGTTGGCGGCGCGCTCGACGGGGAAATCCGAAGCATCCTGATCAACCCGATCAATATTGCCGAGGAAACGACTGACGGCATCGACATCGCGGCGCATCTGCGCGTGCCGTTGCGGCAGGATGCCTGGGGCACGGTCTCCGTATCGGTGGGCTATACCTATGTGTTCAACCACACGGTCAAGCAGTATCCGGGCGATCCGATCATCAGCAAGCTCGACTTCGACAGCGGCTATGACATCCCGCGCGACAAGGGCACGGCGAGCATCAGCTGGAAGCACGACGCGTTCACCGCGACGGTGACGGGGCAGCGGCTCGGCAAGCTGCCCAATTACGACGAGGACGCCTATATCAAGCCGAGCTATCTGTTCAATCTGTCGGCGCAGTACGACCTGACCGATCACTTGCGTGTCTCGGGCACGGTCAACAACCTGTTCGACCAGAACCCGATCAAGGACCCGACCTATTCGTCCTACCCCTATTACGACGTGTCGTGGTTCGACGGGGTCGGGCGCAGCTATTATCTGCAGATGACCTGGAAGCTGGGCGGATCGAAGCTCTGATCCGGGCACGACGCGGTCGGGATCGACATCCAGGCCGAACTGCCGCAGCACTTCGCCGAGAGCCTGAAGCAGCTCGGTTTCGACGAGATGCTCGTGCTGGACGCACGGCCGTTAGTCCCGGATCGGTTTCACTTGATCTTCATCCCTTGGACTGCACCATGCTAGGCCAGCCGGGGTGGTATTTCCGCATCGCGTTCAATCTGCGTATCGATCGCAAGGGGTTCGACCATGCATGACTGTGACGACGGGTGCGACATCGGCCGCAGGTCGATCCTTGCCATCGGGGCCGTGGGCGCGGGGCTGGCCGCAATCGGCATCCCCACCGAAGCACATGCCCAGAATTGGGGCAGGGAACGGCGGGACGCTCTCTCGCCGAGCCAGATCGTCGACGAAATCATGGAAGGGAATCAGCGGTTCGTCCTCGGAAGGATGCGCAGACGCGACTGGCTGACGGAGCAGCGGAACAACGCCGAAAGGCAATATCCGGCTGCCACCTTTCTGACCTGCATCGATTCCCGCGCACCGGTCGAAGTGCTGTGCGATCTCGGCATTGGGGACGCATTCAATGCCCGCGTCGCCGGCAATGCCCTTAACGACGATATTGTCGGGTCGATGGAATATACGACCGAAGCCATGGGCGCGAAGGTCATCATGGTAATGGGCCATACCGGCTGCGGTGCGATCTCGGGTGCGATCGATGGCACCGCACTTGGCAGCCTGACGCTGCTGCTGGCGCGGTTTCGCAACACGATCGCGAAAACCAAATATACGGGCGATCGGACATCCCGGAATCCCGAATTCGTCGATCTGGTCGCCCGCAATCACGTCCGGGCGACGGTCGATCTCATTCGCAAACGCAGTCGTTTGATCGCCCGTCGCGAACGGGCGGGCGGGCTCAAGATCGTCGGCGCGATGTATGACCTGAAGACGGGATTGCTTTCACTGGTTTGATGCGCCCGGCGGCACCGGGCGGATGGCCCGGCCATCCGCGCGATTGATTCCCTCGCGCATCGCGCTACGGCCACGGCATGCACCCGAACACGGCCATCCGCACCGCCAACGCCGCCGCCGATCCGAGGACGTCATGACCAATCGCCTTGCCCTGTTCGATTGCGACGGCACGCTCGTCGATAGCCAGGCCAATATCTGCCAGTCGATGGAGGAGGCGTTCCAGCTCGGCGGCCTGGTTGCGCCGGAGCGCAGCGCGATCCGCCGGATCATCGGCCTCAGTGTGGTCGAGGCGATCGCGGCGCTCAGCCCGGAACTCGACGATGCCCGCCACCGCACGCTGGCAGAGGAGTATAAATCCTCCTTCTTCCGCCTGCGCGCCTCGGGCGCGATGGAGGAGGAGCCGCTGTTCGACGGCATGATCGCCGCGCTCGACGATCTGGCAAAGGCCGGCTGGCTGTTCGGCGTGGCGACCGGCAAGTCCGATCGCGGCCTCGCCCGCATCCTCGCGCATCACGGCATCGCCGATCGCTTCGTCACCCTCCAGACCGCCGATCGCCACCCCTCCAAGCCGCACCCCTCGATGATCGAGCTGGCGATGGCCGAGGCGGGCGCCTCGCCCGAGACCACGGTGATGATCGGCGACACCAGCTATGACATGATGATGGGCCGCGCCGCGGGCACGCGCGCACTGGGTGTCGCCTGGGGCTATCACCCGCCCGAGGAACTGCACGCGGCCGGCGCCCATGCGGTGGCCGAGACCGTGGCGAGCCTGCCCGCGCATATGGAGACGGTATGACCGAGCCCGATACCACCGCCCGCAATCGCTGGCTGGCCCTGACGCTGACGCGGATCGCCGGATCGGCGGGCGCGATCTTCGGGGTCGTGCTGATCGGCCGCGCCCAGACGATCGGGCCCAAGATCCTCGGCGTCGCGATCGTGCTCTCCGCGCTGGCGATGATCGCCACCGTGCCGCGCGCGCTCGCCCGGCGCTGGCGGACACCCCCCGAGTCGTGAAGCGTTTCTGGAAAGAGGTGTCGGTCGATCCCGATCGCGGCATCCGGCTTGACGGCAAGCCAGTGCGCACACCCGGCAAGCAGCCGCTGATCCTGCCCAACGCCGCCCTGGCCGAAGCCGTCGCCGACGAATGGCGCGCCGTCGGTGAAGGCGCCGAGATCGATCCGCGCGCGATGCCGCTGACCGGCCTGGCCAATGCCGCGACCGAGCGGATCGACCCGGCCGCCTTCGCCGCCGCGCTCGCCGCGTTCGGCGAGAGCGACCTGCTCTGCTACCGCGCCGAAAGCCCGGACGATCTGGTCGCGCGCCAGGCGGCCTTGTGGGATCCGCTGCTCGACTGGGCACGCACGCGCTACGACGTGCATTTCGAGATCGCGGCCGGCGTGATGCATCGGCCCCAGCCCCCCGCCACGATCGCGCGGCTGGCCGAAGCGGTGGCGGCGCGCGATGCCTGGCAGCTTGCCGGCCTCTCCCCGATCGTCACCATAGGCGGCTCGCTGGTCGCCGCGCTCGCGCTGGACGAGGGTGCGGCGACACCGGAAGAAGTGTGGCGCGCAGTCGAACTCGACGAGGACTGGCAGGCCGAGCAATGGGGCCGGGACGAACTCTCGCTCGGCGCGCTCGAATCGCGGCGGCGCGATTTCAATGCTGGGGTGCGGTTTCTAAATCTTCTTTGACCGACTTTACACGTCGCCTCGCTCGCCGAAGCGTGGACAAAGTTAGGAAAAGCCCAGTACCTTCCGCAAGGTAGCGCAGTCCCGATTGCCACGGTGAGAGCATGCGCGACGGTTAGGGGGAGCGCTTGCCGAGAACGACGATGTTACGCGCGCTGAGCCTCACTCTCGCGCTTGGTCTGATCGCTATCGTCGACGCAGCGCTAGCCCAGACGACACCGGAAACGCCCATGGCCTTCACAGTGGCGGAAAGCGCGACCGATCGCGAGTTGCAGGCTCTGCTAGATGGCGGTGACCAGACCATCTACGCAGCCGGTAAGATCACGCCTGGCACGACCAAGCGCTTCCGCGACTTCGTCACCGCAAAGAGGATCACCCAGGCCCGGGTCTATTTCGATTCGTCGGGTGGCTCGGTTGTGGAAGGAATGGAGCTCGGCAGCGCCATTCGTGAGCTGCATTTCAACACCGATGTCGGGGCTGCAGTCGATTCGGGAGAGGAGGCGCATTCGATGTGTGCGAGCGCCTGTGCCTATTCATATGCTGGTGGGGAAAGCCGCTTCCTCAACAAGGGCAGCGGCAAGCTCGGCATCCATCAATTCTCCGGCGACCGGAAGAAGGCAGCGACGAGCGAAACTCAGGCGGTATCCGGCCTGATCGTCGCTTATCTCACGGAGATGGGTGTCGATGCCAAAGCCTTCACTCTCGCGGCGATGACAGAGCCGGATTCCATCCTGTGGCTCGCTCCTGACGTCGCGGAGCAGCTTGGCTTTGTTAACAATGGCAAGCTCCCCACCCAGGCTGAAATCCAGCTCGTGAATATGGCGCCCGTGCTGGTCCTATCGCAGATCAGGTACGACCGGAAAGTCACGGTAGGCTTCGGCTGTTCGCGAGCGCGCGTAATCATGGATGTCGGCGTCGACAATCCGCGTGACATGCCAAGGGATTTGCGCCGGCTTACCAGCGCTTACTTCGAATTAGACGGGCAAGTGGCCTTGATGAAGAGGGGTATCGGCGCGGCCGAGATCAATGGTGCTGAAGTCCACATCGCCCGTGAGATCGATGAAGAAACGCAGATGCGTCTGCTAAAGACCGGCACGATGGATGCCTGGCTCGAGACTGGCGGCCTATATCGATGGGGCGGCCCGATAGATCTAAAGGATGCCCATGAGAAGATGGGCGACTTTTTCCAACAATGTGCGTCAGGGCAAACGATTACCTCCGCCGCGCCACCCCGGTCGGCACCCGGGCCATCCGGTCTGCACGAACTGGTGTTCATCGACATGAGGCCGGGAAAGGATAATGCATCCATCCTTTTCATCGACCGCCCGACGATACGACGGACGGGCACTATGGCGCAGGTGGCAGCCTATACCGCGGGTGTTGCTGCGGGAGCTCCCTTCTATGCGGTCAGCTCCTATGAAGTCGATTGTGCAGGCGTACGGACCAAGAAGCGGACCTATCTCAGTACGAAGGAAGGCGAGGCGCTGGAATCGGTGCAGGGCATTTGGGAGATGGCCATGCCCGCGACCAACGATCATTTCGTGCTTCAACTTGCGTGCGGTACAGCAGAGATCACTAGGGAGAATACGATCCGCACCGCCGATGTCTTCGCAACGCTACGCCGGTTCATCGAAAAAAAGATGTATGAGAAGGACTACGGCGAAAAATAGTCCGTTTCGCTCTCACTCCCCCGTCGGCGACGTCCGGATCAGCTTGCGGATGAAGCCGATGATGCCGGTCTGGCGCGAGCGCTTGAGCCGCTCCGCCGCGAGGATCGTGGTCACGCATTCGAAGCAATGATCGACGTCGTCGTTGACGAGCACATAATCATAGCCGTCCCAGTGGCTGACCTCGTTCGCCGCGCGGTCCATGCGGGCGTCGATCACTTCGGGCGTGTCGGTCGCGCGGCGTTCGAGCCGGGTGCGCAGCTCGGCCATCGAGGGCGGCAGGATGAAGACGCGGACGATGTCTCCGCCGGCGAGTTGGTGCAGCTGCTGCGCGCCCTGCCAGTCGATGTCGAACAGGATGTCGCGGCCCTGCTCGAGCACGTTCCACACCTGCGCCTTGGGCGTGCCGTAGCGGTGCCCGAAGACATGCGCCCATTCCAGGAACTCGTGGTTTGCCACCATCGCACGGAAGGTTTCGAGATCGACGAAATGATAATCGACCCCGTCCACTTCGCCCGGCCGGATCGGGCGAGTGGTGTAGGATACCGACACGACCAGATCGGGCTGGTCCTCGCGCAGCTTGCGCGCGATCGTCGATTTGCCTGCGCCGGACGGCGAGGAAAGGACGAACAAGACGCCACGGCGCTTGAAACCATGCGGATCGGACTCGGGGGCAACCATGCGCGCTAGTGGCGTGGGCGTGCGCCCCCCGTCAACCCGTCTTGCGGCCTATCAGTTTTCCGGCTGATCCCGGCCAAGCACTGAATCGCTCAGCTTGCCGAGGCCGCGCAGGACGAACCAGCCGACCGCGAAAGTCACCGCGACCGGCACGATCACCCGTGCGGCCGTGACGATGCCGGCGCCGATCAGCGCACCGTCGATGCTGCTGTCGTCCCCGTTGCGCTTGTCGATCGCGCTGCCGATCAGGCCGCCGATGATGGTGCTGGCTTTCATGGATATCCCTTCGTTTCGGGAGCAGAGCGCGCGAGGAAGCGCGTGGTTCCCTTCTCAAAGCCCCCTG
>NZ_JAXOJO010000009.1:0-111433 GCF_036663735.1 Parasphingomonas zepuensis
TGCGGCATGGTCTCAATGCCGCCAAGGCCGACCATGACCACGAAGACAACCATAGACCAAGGTCAGAATATTAGGAATATCAACAGCATGACGAAATCAATTAGACAACACTATACTAAACTATCTGCCCCGACTCAGCGATCCGCCAACGCCGCTCGCCAGTCAAACACAGCCACCAAACCTCCACCGCCAAATCCAGGGCACGCCAACACCACCCTCTTGCCAATCCACCAATTACGGTGCCAGTTTACTTAACCCCCAATAGCCAGTTCCCCACACCAACCGGTTGACCCTCCCCGCAATCTGAGTTCCAATCTCCCCATGCCGATCGACTACGACAAGATCGACGAAGCCACGCTCGCGCTGCTTTATCTGGGGTTGCACGACGGTTGGCGCGCCTGGAAGGGGTTCGATTGGGACGCCACCGATCGGCTGCACGCAAAGGGCTTGCTGGCCGATCCGCGGAACAAGGCCAAATCGGTGGTCTTCACGGAAGAGGGGCTCGTCGCGGCGAAGGCCGCGTTCGCTCGCCTGTTCGGCGAGGAATAACGGTGCGACCGCACTCTAACCCACACGCCCCCGCGATTGCACCTCGCGCGGGATCATGGGACATCCACCGGACTGAAACCCGGGAGATTCCGCCATGCTTGCCCTTGCCCTGGCGCTCGCTGTCGCCGTGGAGCTTAAGCCGCCGGTCGAGCACGCCAGCGCCGACGATTGCGCGATCATCGTCGCGATCGGTCGCGCGCAGCTGGGTTGGAACGAAAGAACCCCGCCCAGCCAGGATTTCTATCCCGAATGGGACGGCGAAAAGGGCGGCACCTATATTCAGGACTGTCCGTGGCGGGATCACGGCGTCGCGCCGGCGCGTATCGGCGGCAAGACCTCGACCGCCAGCTTCTCCATTTCCCGCCCGCGCTACGGTCGTGCCAGGGCGACGGCCACGGCGGAATTGACGGTCGCGCTCAAGGCCGAAGGGCGTGCACCGTTCGTCTCGGCTGAACTATGCACCGCGCGCCGTCAGGGCCGGCGCTGGGTCCTTGTCGGCTGCCGCCAGACCGCCATAACCTGAACTTTGTCCCTGGATAACGTCGACCGCGGCAGCAATCTGAGTCCAATCCTGCCATGCCGATCGACCGGGACAAGATCGACGAGGCCACGCTCGCGCTGTTCTATATCGGGCCGCACGATGTGTGCCGCGCCTGGAAGAGTTTCGATTGGGACGCAACCGATCGGCTGCCTGCACAGCCGGGCGCTTCGGCGGCGGCGCGCTTCATGTTCGCGCCGCCACCCGGCGTCGAGGTCGTCGATCAATAAAAGCGCGCGTACACAACGGCCTTATGGAAACCGCCCTTGCATTTCCGCCGACCGTCGACTTTCGTGTTCCTCGCCCAGGACGAGGCGCTTTCCCACCCATAGGTGAGCAGCAGCTTGCCCGGCCGCGCCATTGTCTGCTGGCCGATCCATCGGTCGAAAGCGCCCTGCAGCGCGCCGCGCACGCGATCTCCATCGCCGCAGCTGCGCACGCCCTTCCAGGTGCCGATGGCGGACGCGAGGTCGGCCTTCACTGTTTCGATCCGGTCCTGCGCTGCGTCGGGCGGCAGAGCGTCCTTCGTCATTTCTTGCGCCGCGATTGTCTGGGCAGATGCCGGCAGGGGAAGCGCGAGGGCGACAAACAAGGCGAACGCCGGTACGAATTTCATGAAAAGGCTCCTTTCAGGCTCGGAGCACAATCGCTGCTCCGCCGGCACGATAGGGCGCTGATCGGGGGCGCCGCGTGACGGCGATCACGCTGGCGTGTCCGCCTTTCACGCCGCGCGGATAGCGTAGGGCTATTCCTCCAACCGTTTCATCCTCCCCGTTGCACGCCGCTGCCATAATTCCTATCAACTCGATAGGAATAACCAGCAAGGCCTCCGCATGAGCAGCAATTCCGAATTCCTCTGGTACATCCCCAATCAGCTCGGCACCGGCCATCGCGGCGATACCACGCCGGCGGACGCCGACACGCTCGACACCCTGACCAGCCACGCCAAAGCGCTCGAGGATCATGGCTGGAAGGGCGCGCTGCTCGGCACGGGCTGGGGCCGGCCCGACACCTTCACCCTCGCCACCGCGCTCACCGCGCGCACCACCAGCTTCGAGCCGCTGATCGCGATCCGCCCCGGCTATTGGCGCCCGGCCAATTTCGCCTCCGCTGCCGCCACGCTCGACGCGCTGAGCGGCGGCCGCGTGCGCATCAACATCGTCTCGGGCCAGGACAATCTCGCCGCGTACGGCGACAGCGAGGGCGATCAGGCGCAGCGCTATGCCCGCACCCGCGAATTCATGCAGCTCGTCCGCCGGCTCTGGACCGAGGAGGACGTCACTTATGCCGGCGATCATTTCCAGGTCGCCGGCTCCACCGTGATCCCCCGCCTAGCGCCCCGCGGCGACCGGCGTCACCCGCGCTTCTATTTCGGCGGCGCCTCGGCCGCGGCCGAGCAGGTCGCCGCCACCGAGGCCGACGTCCAGCTCTTCTGGGGCGAGCCGCTGGACGGCGTGCGCGAGCGGATCGAGCGGCTGAAGGGGCTGAGCCGCGATCTCGGCCGCAATCTCCCGCCGCTCGAATTCGGCCTGCGCATCACCACTTTGGTGCGCGACACCACCGAACAGGCCTGGGCCGATGCCGAGACCAAGGTGGCGGAGATGGCAAAGGGCGAGGGCAGGGGCTGGAACGATCACCGGACCTGGGTCGCGACCGGCCAGCAGCGCCTGCTCGATCTCCACGCGCGCGGCGAAGTGCTCGACGACAATCTCTACACCACCCCTGGCAAGTTCGGCGGCGGCGGCGCCGGTACCACCTGGCTGGTCGGCTCGGCCGCAGACGTCGCCGCCTCGCTGCGCAAATACGAGGCGCTCGGCATCAAGCACTTCGTCCTGTCGGACACGCCCTATCTGTCCGAGATCCGCCGCCAGGGCGACCAGCTCCTCCCGCTGCTGCGCGGCCCGGCGTGATGATTCCCTGAACCCGCTATGCGGCGGCGTCGCCCTCTTCGGATGGAAGACAAGGGTGGCACAGTTGCGCTACCCCGTCGCCACTATGCCGCCCGCTCGCCCATCGTCGCCGCGAACACTGCTCATCCTCGATCTGGACGAGACGCTGATCTATGCGACGGAACAGCCGCTCGATCGGCCTGCAGATTTCGGCGTCTATGGCTATCATGTGTATCGCCGTCCGCACCTCGACGCGTTCCTTGCCGAATGCGCGCAGCATTTCGAGCTCGCCGTCTGGTCGTCAGCCTCGGATGATTATGTGAAGGCAGTCGTGGAGAACATCTTCCCCGATCCCGCCGTACTGCATTTCATATGGGGCCGTAGCAGGGCCACGTTGCGCCGCGTCTCGCCTGACGATGACGGCTATATGCTCGATCCCTGGGACCACCTCCATTATCTCAAGCCGCTCACCAAGGTGAAAAAGGCGGGCTGGCCGCTCCAGCGCGTGCTGATCGTGGACGACACGCCGGAGAAATGCCTCCGCAACTACGGCAACGCCATCTATCCGCGGTCGTATGAGGGTGCCGAAGATGACATCGAGCTAGGCCTTCTCGCCCCTTATCTGGCGAGCCTGAAGGACGAGCCCAACGTCCGCAGTATCGAGAAGCGCCGTTGGCGCGAAGCGGCTCTGTCCAGGCATTCCGCAGCGTAATACCGGTGCGCTACGGTCCGGCGGCAGCGCGCGCTATCCGTCGAGAAACCCAAGCACCGCCGCATTGAACGCCGCGGGATCCTGCAGCAGCGCGAAATGGCTGAGATCGCGCAGCCATATCAGCCGCGCGCGCGGAATGCTGCGCGCGAGATAGCGCGTGTGCTCCGCCTTGATCACTTCGTCGCGGTCGCCATCGACGATCGCCACCGGCATGCGGATCGCCGCCAGATCGGCGGCTTTATAGTTTGGTTCATGCTCCCACATCTTGCCGATCGCGCCGAGGAAGCCGTCGAACCCGTCGGGGGTCGGGGACAGCCGGGCATAGTCCGCCCGCGCCCGCTCGACGAAGGTGGAGAAGGGCGGCCGCTCGGTCCCGCCCAGCTCCACCCCGCTCGGGTCCATGTTCGCGGCAAAGGCGAACACCCGCGTCACCCGCGCCGGATGCTGCATCGCCAGCACCAGCCCGATGATTGCCCCGTCGCTCCACCCGACGATCGCGCTTTTGCGGATGCCGAGCGCATCCATCACCGCCAGCACATCGCCCGCCATCAGCTCATAGCTGTACGGCCGCGCATCGCGGGAACTGCGCCCATGCCCGCGGCTGTCGATCACGATCACCCGGTGCTGCCGCGCGAGCGGCCCGATCTGCCCGGCCCAATAGTCGCTATTGGCCAGACCCCCATGCAGCAAGACGACCGGCGGCCCCTTGCCATAGGTCGCGTAATAGATCCGCGCCCCGTTCGTGCCGACATAGCCCGAACGCGCCGCCACCGGCATCGCGGGCAGGGCCGGAACCGATCGCCACCGCTCCTGCGCCGCCGCGCCCGTGGCCGCGCTCAGCGCCAGCAGGATGCCCAGCAGAACCGTCCTGATCATCGCCGATCTCCGGATAGCATGTCCCGTCATGCTACCGCGAACTTCGCCCGGACGCCATCGGGGCGGCTCACTGCACTGCGTCCGATGAGTTTAGGCCCGCCCGCAACGCACCCTAGCGGAGGTTCGCCTTCAGCCCGTCAAGAGTCGCGATGCCGGTCCGGTCCTGCATCATGAGCTGGATTTGCTCGCGGAACCGGTCCAGCGCCGGATAATCGGTCGCAAACTGGCTGCTACATTGATTTTCGGGCTCGTGGCAATTGGCCACCAGCACTCTGGCAATCAGGCCTCCCGTTGACCTTCGGGAGAGATGCTGAGTTTGGTTATCTCGGTATACCCACCATGCTCGCCGAAGCCCCATTCACATGAAGCAGGGCGTTCTTCCGTGAGCGGCCAACGGGTAAGGGAGGCGGCAAATTCGCAGATATCCTGCCATTGAACCCACATCCCGTTCCGGCCGCTGAAGTCCGGTGTTTCGAGGCGGGTTGTCAGCCATCCGAAATCGTCGTCATCCCGGCTGAATTCATATTCGAAGGTGACATTGCTGTTCATTGCGACAGACTGCCACGCAGTCGCAAACGGAGGCAATCGTCAAAACCGTGTGCCTCATGCCGATGCTTGCCTCAGCATAACGCCACGCATGATGCCGCCGATGTCGCTCATCTAAACCGCTCCCGACGGTCCGCCCGAGAACATGAGCGATTATGAGCGCAACTCGTCCGAGTCGTTCGCGAACAGGATCGCTCCACACTATCGTCCGGCCGGCCCGTTGGGCCGAACCGGACAATAGTGGGAGGCGAGGCTCAGATCATGGAAGGATCTGCAGGTAATCCACGTCTTCGACCCCATTCTTGAAGGTGCACGTCCCGGTCCCGACGATATAGACCCCCTTGGCGTTCTGCTGGGCGGTGAGGACATTGTGGTACATCGCCTGCCCGGCGGTCGTCGCGGTATTGAACGCGAACTGCTGGTTGGCATTGCAGTCCGACCAGGGCGACGACGGTGTCGTCGTGCCGACCGTGACGAGCACGACGCCCGACCGGAAAGCGACGACGACCTGGATATTGGTCAGTCCGGTATAGGTGGGCCCGGTATAGGTGGGCATGGCGAAGGCCGCAGACGGCATGGCCATCATCGCGATGCACGAGAGCGCGACTTTGAGCGATTTGCTGAGTTTCATATAATCCTCCTCGGTTGATACGCAGTCCGGCGGGGCGCCGAACGGAAGCCCCGCGCGATCCCGGCCCGCCGCGCCGCGACGGACCTCCTTCCCTGGCCGACGATCGATATTGCGCCGGCCGGACCCGTCATCGGATGGCAATCTCTAAAAACGGGCCGGGATGCGCATCTTTAGGGAGTCGGAAGATGTTTTGAATCGACGGCCATCGGAGAAAAACACCAAGCTCTTCTGTAGGTTAGATGAGCCGTGCGCAACTGGCGGCACCGCTTCAGCCGGGGCGATACCAGACTAACCTTTGCCCTTGCCATTCCCGCCAAAACGACCGAACCTCCGCCCCGGGAGGGGACGAAAATGAACCCACGGCTTTTTCTGGCGGCCGCGCTGCTTGCCACTGCCACCGCCGCCGTTCCGGCGTTCGCGCAAAACGCCGGCACGCCCGGGCTGGGCGAAGTCGTCGTCACCGGCAACCGCCTCAACGCGCGCTATGCGCAGCAGGATCGGCCCGTGGTCGGGCTCCGCCGCCAGGCCGATGCCGCCGTGCTGCAGCTCTCGATCGCCTCGGATTCCCGCGACCCGGAAACGCGCAAGCGCGAAATCCACGCCATCCTCCTCGCCGCGCTCGATCGTGCCGCGGCCGCCGGGCTCGATCTGGTGACGGGTGGCTTCGAACTCACCCCTGTCACCAAGGCCAGCTATCAGGATCTGCCGCTGGTCTCGGCCGGCCGCGTCGATACCAGCCAGGCGACCCTCATGGTCAAGGTCAAGCTCGCCGGATCGATCACCGCCGCTGAACAGCGCCTCGATGCGTTCATCAAGAGCGTTCCGCGCACCGGCCGCGGCACCATCGACAAGGCGGGCGGGCTGTCGCTCACCATCGTCAATCCCGATCAGTATCGCGACGCGATCGTGCAGCTGGTGGCGGACAATGCCCGCCATTATGCCGCGATGTTCGGCCCCGATTATGCCGTCCAGGCCAGTGGCGTCGACGGCCAGGTCTCCTGGTCGCAGGTCAGCGGAACCGACGTGTTCCTGTACGTGCCCTATCGCTACACGATCGTCCCCAAATGACGGTGTCCGGGAGAAGAGCCATGAAAGCCTTTGCCTGTGCGGTGCTCGGCTGCCTCGCCTTTGTCGCCGGCCCCGCGTGCGCGCAGGACGAGGGCGGCGAAATCATCGTCACCGGCTCGCGCATCAGCAACTTTCGCGGCCCCGTCGCGATAGCCCAGCCGCCGGTGATCGGCCTGAAGCGCATGGCGGATTCGGCGGTGCGAACGATCGAGATCGTCTCGGATTCGCGCGAGGGGGACATGCGCAAGCGCGAGGTTCAGGCCATGCTGCTCGACGCGATAGACCGCGCGAAACACGACGGGTTCAGCCTCGTCACCGGCCAGTTCGAGCTAGTCGAGGTCACCCGCGCCAACTGGCAGGATCGGTTCCCCGCCCTCGCCGGCAAGCCCGATGCGGTCGACGAAGACGATGATGACGATGACGACGACGACAACACCAGGCCGCCGCCGGGCTTCGAGGATGACGGCAGCATCGCCACCGTGCGGCTGAAGGTGAAGACGAAACTGGACGGCTCGATCGGCGGCGCCCAGCAGAAGATCAACGGCTTCGTCAAATCCGTGCCCGCCACGGGCCGCTCGCAGATCGCGCAGAAGGGCGAAATCGCCCTCACCATCATCAATCCGGAACAATATCGCGACGAAATCTACCGCCGCATCGCCGCCGGCTCCACCCACGCGCTCAGCTTTTACGGGGCGGATTACGGCCTCGACGTCACCGGCCTCGATCAGGCCATCGCTTGGAAGCAGGTGAGCAATACGGAGCTGTTCCTCTACATCCCCTACGGCTTTTCGGTCCGGAAATAGAGCATCGTGCGAAAAAGTGGGAACCGGTTTTTCGCAAAAACGATGCGACAACAAATATCTGGAGCAGGCAAAGCGCGTCGGATTTGAGGCAGCCTGCTCCGGGGCTTTTCCGGCCGACAGGCTTTCGCGGATCAGCCGTCGGGCCGCTCGGGGCCCAGAGATTCGTGCGCATGGACGATCCGCCAGCCCTCCGCACGCTTGCGCCATAGCCGGGAAATGGCGAGCGGCCGCAGCGTCGTCCCTTCCGGACGAACGCGCCGTGCATCGACGACGAAGGTCACCATCGCAAGCCCAGGTCCGAGCACCTCGAAGTCCGGTCCCGCGACCAGGCGATAGGGCTGGTGCGCCGCGTCCGTCGGCGCGATCCTGCCGCCCGGCCACCATTTCTGTTGCTGCGCCAGCAATGCGTCCCAGCCTCGGATGATGGTGCCGTTGACGACGAACGTCAGCGCCGGGCTCCGCATGTAACAGGCCAGGTGCGCCTCCGCGTCATGGGCATTGGCGGCGTCCTGCATGGCCGTGAACAGGGGCATGATCTCGGCCACGACGCGGTTCCGGTCGGAAAGCGCGCCCTCGCTGTCGGCAGGCTCCACGGCTGCGGGCTGCGCACCCGCGCCGGCCAGCGCAAGCGATCCGGCCAGCAGGAGCAGCAGCGGTTTCACGAGACGTCCCGACAACCGACCCATGACGTCCTCCCTCGCTCGCCGCGCAACACCCCGGCATCTTGCGGTCAGCCGCACGACGGAACCACTACAACAGCCCGCATCGCGCTACATCGGTCGTGCCACGTCCGGCGCCGCCATCATGGCTGGATCCATTCGACCCGCACCCTTGGCGGAACGCCCTTGAACAGGCTGGCGGCGGTAACGCCGAAAGTCGCCTTGAAGGCGTGGCTGAAATGGCTCGAGCTCGCAAAGCCGGCATCGAGCGCCGCCGACGTGATGGAATCGCCGCGCGCGGCAAGCTCCACGGCGTGCCGGAACCGGATCCAGATCCTGAACGTGCGAAGCGGCACCCCGATCTCCTCGACGAACAGATGCTGCAGGCGGCTCGCGGAAAGATCGACGGACCGGGCCAGTTCCCCGATCGCGTGATTGCGGTCGATGGCGGCCCTGATCGTCGCCACCACCTGTTCGATCCGCGCATCGATCCGCGCGCGCGGCGCGATGCCCAACGCGCGCTCGGCCGCATCCTCGAAAGCGTCGAGACTCAGCGCATCGCCCGCCTGATGCGCCGCATAGAGTGCCCGCACGG
Organism: Parasphingomonas zepuensis; assembly: GCF_036663735.1. NCBI lineage: Bacteria > Pseudomonadati > Pseudomonadota > Alphaproteobacteria > Sphingomonadales > Sphingomonadaceae > Parasphingomonas > Parasphingomonas zepuensis. The sequence continues at coordinate 8,867 of NZ_JAXOJO010000009.1, forward strand.
CACCGATCAGCGGCTCTTCGATCGCGGAATCCAGCGCGCTCAGGCCACATTCCCGGTGCGGCGAGAGGTGCCGGTAATGGGGATCGTCCGGATCACTATAGAGCACCGCGACCGGCGCTCCGGCCAGATCCAGGCTGTGCGACAAGCCCGCCGGGACGATGGCCGTGCGGCACACCCGGCTCTGCCCGGCCGTGCCGATCCGCAGCGGCGCCTCGAGCGCCACCAGGCACACCGCGATGGCATGCCGGTGCGGCGGCAGCAGGCCCAGCCGCCCGACGAACATCATCCGCTGCGGCCACAGGCACAACAAGGCGCGCTCGCCCGGATGCGTAGCTGATTCTGGCAAGCGGCCCGTCCTTCCCACGGCTATGCGTCGAGAAGGTCACGCCGATAGCCGCTCAGGACATCGTCGCGCAACGCATCGTGTAGTCGGCATCTGTCGCCGAAAAAATTGCCCAGGGAAAGATTATGCCCCCCGCTGCCTCGATTGCAATACTCGGTTGCGGCGGTTTCTTCGTCGCCGGTTTGGTGACGGGTATCTGGAAATACTACAAGATGATGACATCGCCCGAAGCGCGGGCGCCAATTTACGTCGATATCTGCCATCGCAGCGCCCTGATGTACGCATTTGCCTGCCTGGTCCTTGCGGAACTCGCGCGGCTGAGCGCCTGGCCGTCGGGCGTCAACGTCATCGCCGTCATCGCGGCGATCACCTTCTTCGCGACGGCCGTGCTCAACTACGGGGTCCATGGCTGGCTGAACGATACCGACAATATGTTGAAGCGTCCGCACGTCCTGGGAAAGGGCGTCGTCCATGGCCGGGTCGTGCACGGCTATGTCATGGCCCTTATCCTGGGGGAACTGGGCGGGACGCTCGTCCTGTTCTCGGGCTTCCTGAAGTCCCAGGCAGCATAGGGCCATGTTCCATTCCCTGAGCATCGTCATCACCGGGGGCTCCACCGGCCTCGGCCTTGCCATCGCCGATGCGCTTGCCTCGCAGGGCGCCCGGCTGACGCTGATCTCGCGGCAAACGGAAAATCTGGATCGCGCGGTCCGGGAACTGCGTCGGCGCCACCCCGGCGCCGATATCGACGTCCAGGCCGCCGACGTCGGCGATCCTGTGGCCATTGCCCAGGCGATCGAGGACATCGCCCGCCGCCGCGGCGGGATCGACATGCTGTTCAACAATGCCGGTGTCATGCGCGAGGGCCGGTTCGAGACACTGGCCGATGCTGATTTCCAGGCCGTGATGCGGACCAATTTCTTCGGCGCGGTGCATGTCACCCGGGCCGCCTTGCCGCACCTGCGCGCCGCCGGCGGGCGGCTGATCAACATCGCATCGCTCGCCGGCCTGACCGGCACCTTCGGTTTCTCCGCCTATGGCGCCGCGAAACACGCCCTGGTCGGCTTCACCGAATGCCTGCACTATGAATTGCCGCCCCAGGGGGTCACGGTCCACCTCGTCTGCCCGGCGGAGTTCGATACGCCCATGGTGGCGGCGCTCGATTGCTATCGGACGCCGGAAAACCGGCGCCACACGCTCGCCATCCCGCGAACACCGCTGGAAGTCGTCGTGGCGGACACGTTGCGGGGAATCCGGCGCGGCCGCTACTTCATCGTCCCGGGCCGGCGCGCCCGGCTGGCCGTCCTCGCCCTTCGGCTCTTCCCCGCGCTCGCGCGCCGGCACGGTGCGCGCATCGTCGCGACACCCGATCGCCCGCCCGCGGTGTGAGGCGCCCGCCCGCCACTTTCCAGATCATTGAAGGCTCGCCCCGATGTACCATTTTGCACCAGACAGCGACGGCCGCATCCCCATCGGCGCGCCCGATCCCCTGCGCTGCCATCCCGGCCGCGTGCTCGTGGTCGATGACGATCCCGCCATGCGGCACAGGACCGTCAGCTATCTGCACGCGCAGAACTGCCGCGCGATCGGCTCGGACGGCCGCGACGTCTCGCAGCAGCTCGAAAGCGGCGCGTTCAGCTTCGTCGTGCTCGATCTCCAGCGCGGCCCGCTCGATGGCCTCGATGTGCTGCGGCAGATCCGCACCCGGTCCGACGTCCCGGTGATCCTCGTCACCGGAGAGCGGCACGACGCCATCGACCGGGTCATCGGCCTTGAACTTGGCGCTGACCATTATATCGACAGGCCCTTCAACCTTCGCGAGCTGCTCGCGCGGGCGCGCGCCATCCTCCGGCGCCAGGATCTGGGCCGCCATGCCGCGGCGCCCGCGCGCGGCGGGTTTCGCTTCAACGGCTGGGAACTGCGCCGCCGCAGCCGGACGCTGAGCGACCCCACCGGCGCCGTCGTCAGCCTCACCAACAAGGAATATGCGCTCCTCATCGCCTTTCTCGAAGCGCCCGGGCGTCCACTCTCCCGCGCGCACCTGCTGCAGGCGACCAGCACGCACGAGGACACCTTCGATCGCAGCGTCGACGTCCGCGTGCTGCGCCTCCGGCGAAAGCTCGATCAGGATCCCGCCGCACCAACCCTGATCCGGACGGAACGCGGCATCGGCTATATTATCGATGCCCCGGTCGACATCCTGTTCTGAGTAGGCAGGGGCCGGAGGGGACCGTCATGCCGGCCTTGTTCCGGCATCCACCGCTCCGCATCTTCTCTTGCCGCTTGTCCGTCCGGCGATCCGGCTGAGCGGGCGATTCCGGTCTCCCCATCATCGTCAGCAGACCAAGGCGCGGTATCCCGGGTTATGACGCCGCCATATTATTTCTTATCTGTTGCCGGGATAGGATGTCGTGAACTGATCCAGCGACCGGCCGGAAACAATGGCAGAGAATTCAAATAGAATTCCGATCCATTGTTTCATCGTCAGCTGGACGCACTGGAGCGAACCGCTGATTGGTTAGAGGAGGGGTCATGCTGTCACGAATTGGACAAGCGAAGGCACGCGGAAAGGCAAAATATGTCTTCGTATTTCTTGCGACGCTCTCGGGAGGCTGTGATGCGTCGGGAGAGGATGCATTGCAGGGCGCCGTAGATAATGCACACCACATGGAAGCGGCTTGCGGAATTCGGGCGGATACGCTTCGCGTATATAAATCGTCATCCCATGACTCTTCACCGATTCAGATATTTGTTCCGCCCGAGATTTGTCCACCGTCCGAAAGATACGCTTGCCTGTGGAAGTACAAGGAGGATGAGGAATTGAATTTTCTTATAAATATAAAAGCATGCGCTGGAGATGGAGTAGAATGATCGGCGTTTATTCTTTGAAGGATGCATCATTTTAAGATTTGGGCGGATATTCGGGGATATCAAACGCCTTGCTAAACCCGATCCAGCCACCCCGACCACGCCACCTCCCCAAGCCACGGTCCGGCAACGCTATCGCCCGGTGTATCGCCCCTCCGGACTGAAACTGGCTGGCGGCTCCGCCAGACTGCGCAGGTGCGCCACCGTCGCGCTTGCCACCAGCGCCAACGCGGCGGCGCAGGATACCGCCAGCCAGCGCATTTTGGTGATCCGGAAGACGCCCCAATGCACGGTCCCCAGCACGCCCGCGCCGATCAGTCCGGCGCCTCCCACCGCCAGCGGCGCGAGGATGATCAGCAGGAACATCGATCCGACGCACCCGCCGCCGGAACAGCCGGTCGTCGTTTCCATCCAGTTGAGCAGTACCACCGGCAAGATCGCGGCAACCCCGATGCACGCGACCAGATACCCCGGGATATAGCGCAGGAAGAACAGGCCAAGGGCAACCCCGACCAGTCCGAAGGCGATGGCATAGTCGACCAAGTCGGGATCAACATTTTCCACGTCAGATGGGTATCAGCGTAGGGGTCGAAGAACTGTCCACGCCCTACAGCCGCTCCAGCAGCGCCGAACTCTGCGTCAGGCCAAGCCCCGTCGCCGCACGCACCTTCTCCGCCGCAGCGCCCTTCTGCCCCACCGCCAGCAGCACCCGGACCTCGCGCGCCACCTCGGGGGCAAGCGTCACCTCGTCGATCGCGCTGAAGGCCTTGCCGATCACTGGATAGCGCGCCCCTTCCAGCAGCGTACCGATCCGCTCGTACAGGCCCCAGATCTCCTCGCCGATTTCGGTCTCGAACCGCACCGCACCCGCCCGGACGAGGATCCGCCGCAGCTCGTCATCGCCGAACCCGCCAAGATGAAGCCTGATCGTCCCGAACGTGCGCCACCGCCACAGGGGATGCCGCAGCAGGTCGCGGGCAACCCGCTCGGGCCGGTAAGCCCCAATGCCAACGGGCTTTTTCCGCGCCTGAAGCAACAGGAACGCCCCGATGGTGAGCAGGGCGGTGCACGCCGCGGTGAGGATGGTTGCCAGCATGATGCAGTCCCTACCGGCAGAGTGTTCATCATTGCTGAATCGGGCGGATCGCCCGCAATCCGCTACCGAAGCTCTCGCCCGGAACCGCTCCCGTTTGCGGTTCGCCCGCCCTTGGGCGAAAAACCGCAAGATCGGGCGAGCGCTCGACGGCCTCACGCGCCAATCAGGGGGCGCCACAACGGATGAGGACGATGACGGCCGCGCTGGACCATTACAATGCCCGGATGCAAAGGGTGCTGGAGCATATCGACCGGCATCTGGACGGCGATCTGGATCTGGCGGCGGTCAGCAGCGTCGCGGCGTTTTCCAAATTCCATTTCCACCGTCAGTTCAAGGCGATGTTCGGGGTATCCCTGCATCGCTACGTCCAGCTGGCCCGCCTGCGGCGCGCGTCGCAGCGGCTGGTCGACGGCAAGGGTCAGAGCGTCACCGACATCGCCATGGACGCGGGTTACGAAACGCCCGACGCTTTCGCCCGCGCCTTTCGCCAGCGCTTCCGGCAATCGCCGTCCAGTTTCCGGAAATCTCCCGATTGGGAGCCGTGGCTTGAGGCTTTCGGGCCCTTCAACACCGCCAGGAGCAAGATCATGCAGACGATTTTCACGCCCGATCAGGTGACCATTCGCGAGGTGACGCCGATCCGCGTCGCCATCTTCGAACATCGCGGCGCCCCCGACACCATCGATGCCACCATCCAGCGGTTTATCGCATGGCGGAAAGCGGCCGGGTTTTCACCCCGGACGAACCCGACCTTCAACATCTGGCACTCCGAGCGGCGTCCCGCAAATCCCGCCGACTACAGCCTGGATCTGTGCATCGGCCTCGCCGCCGATCAGGCGATCGAGGCCGGGGACGAGACGGTCAAGGCCGGCGAGATCCCCGGCGGGCGCTGCGCCATCCTGCGCGTGACCGGCGACACCCACAATCTGGAGCCAGCGGCGCTCTATCTCTACCGCGACTGGCTGCCGGCCAGCGGCGAAGACATGCGCGATTTCCCCATCTACTGCCAGCGCTTCTTCCTCGACGAACCGGCGCACGGCACCGCGGCGGAGCTGTTCCTGCCGTTGCGATAGGCGTGGGCGCGATGCTCCGATTCGCAGAAGCGGATATTCGGCGTCGATCCACCCCGCCCCATGGCAGCGATATTACATCGTCTTGGAAACATTCACGCCGAGCACGACAATAGATATGATGTTTTCCGTATTATGCTCCAGGCGGATTTGTTTCCCATCCTTATAGAAAGCGTCCTGAACGAACGGATGGCGAATTATGCCGGAGTCAGACCAGCCTTTTTCGAGCAACCGGCTACGCCAGTCTTTTATCCGCTGGTCCTTGATACGCGTAATTTCGAATCTGTACTCGTGATCCGGCAAAACGAACAATTCAACGACAGGATTTTGCTCGGCGGATCCGGCAACGTACTTGTCGCCGAATGCGTTGTTGAACTGCTCGAATTTGAGGTTGAAGGCGCGCGAGACGTCGGAAACGCTTAAGGATTCAGAAGGCGCATTGGAAAGTCGATCCACGATGTCGACCAGGGCGAAATTGGGGAGGACGCATCGATAATCGTCCGGCGCATTTCCCGTTCGACCTTCGATGGGCGCGATGTCGCCCCGGCATCGATCCGCCGCCTTATGTGCGGCATCGACCCGGGCTTCCTGTCCCGCGAGAGTGTCCGCACGCTGCTCGGCCGGCACCGCATAGGCGGCAGCCGACCAGGCCAGGCACAGCATCAGAGGCCAGCGTCTCATGCTGACAATCTAACCGGGATAACAGGCTCCGCAACCGCGATTTTTCAGCTGCCGTTGGTCGGCTTCCGGACAACATCCCGACACGCAAGTGGGCGTGCAGCCAACATTGCGGCCACCACTAAGCCAATATATCCAGGATACGTGATTAGTCGGCTAGAACGATACCGTAAGGTTGCGGCCTTTGCGAACAAACCGTCCCCCTTTCGCAGGGCGGTAGCTGCTGTCGTCGCTGGTGCTCTCGCCTTTGCCATAACCCAGTTGTGCCTTGGTGTGTGGTGGGGAGCAGGTTGGAGTGCGGTGCTGTTTTCTTCCGTAGCTCTAGGCGTCGCCGCGGCTGTAGCTGCGGCGACAATGAAGCGAGGAATGGCGGTCGCGTATGGGGTTCTCGGGGCCGTTTGGCTCCTGCTGGAGACGTTCGCCGCGATGCTTGGGTGCTTGGCCGCCGGCCTCGGCTGAATAACGGAGTTGGGGCGGCTCCCGCCGGGCGACCTTCCGTCCCGACACCTGCGGATCCGCTTTCCAACCGCTCGCAAGCTGAACCAAAGCTGCCCTTGCCAGGTCGGCGAGGTTGTGGATGCTGCGCCTATGTCAGCATCGTTCTCGATCGACCGGGAGACCGGCAGCATTCATATCGGCGACACTGTCTTTTTCAAACCTGGCGAGCACAAGGTCATGGTGGAGCCGCAGGTTCGCGATCTCGTTGATGGGTCTCGAGATCACAGCAACGGTTTTGAATGGCTGAATCTGCACCGACTGACCTTCGGTGGCCTGCCAGCGCACCTCTCGCTGTGTTTTCATGAAAACCTGCTCGAACAGGCATCTTGGAGTGTTCGCCTGCCGGATGCTGAAACGGATGGCGGTTGGCCAATACGGAAGGCGATCGACGCAGAAGTGGCGTTTGTCCTGCGCACGCTGACTGACGAAATGGGTATCCACGCTGGCCTGTTTCCGTGGGGAGAGATCTGGAGCAGGTTTGACGCCAAGGGCTTCATTGCCGCCAATGGGCTTCGCTACCGTTGCGTTTAGGGTCTGATTTTGGGGCGTTGCCGTGGGGTCGCGTTTTGGTCCGAAATCTGCCGGTCGGCTTGCCGGCAGCACGCGTCGACGATCGCGCCTTAACGGAGCAAATTGCGGTGCAAGGTTGACCCCCCAATAGCCGCGACGCCATGCCGTCGCGCCTCGCATCCCATCGCCCTTCGGTGGCGCATCAACCCGGGGTATGGGTGGCAGCCCCGGTGTTGGTGAACGGGCCCGCTGCCGGAGCGGCCCTCGGGGCCGGCCGCTCCCGCGCCGCCGCGATCGCTGACACCTGGTCCATGTTCCGGCTTCCCCATTCGCACACCGCCGCGAAGCTCTCGCAAAATCCGCGCCCGAACTCGGTCAGCTCATATTCCACATGCGGGGGCACGGTCATGAAGTCGATCCGCCGCACCAGACCGTCGGCGGTCAACGCCTTCAGCTGCTCGCTCATGATCTTTTCACTGACATCGCCGACCAGCCGCCTGAGCGCGCCGAATCGCTGACGGCCACCACCGAGGTGATAGAGGATCAGCAGCTTCCACTTGCCTGCGATCAGGTCGAGCGACGCCTCCATCCCGCATCCGAACCTTCTCCCGACCATCCTGCCTTCACCTCGATCATTGCACTTACAAATTAGTACGTACTGGACGTTATACTAGTGCTCACCCCATCTCTCCGCAACGGTCGCCGCCCGGCGGCTGGAAGGACGGAGTATCCATGACCTCTTCATCCCCCACCCTGTTCGATCCGGTAACCCTCGGTGAACTCGATCTGCCCAACCGGATCGTGATGGCGTCCATGAGCCGGGCGCGGACGGCCAATCCCGGTCTCGTGCCGATCCCGATTCAGGCGGAATATTATCGCCAGCGCGCCTCGGCTGGCCTGATCCTGACGGAAGGCACCTGGCCCAGCCGCGAGGCGATTGGCGCGGCGGACGTGCCGGGTCTGTTCGACGACGCGCAGGTCGAGGGCTGGAAGCGCGTCACGGAAGCCGTGCATGAGGCGGGCGGCCGGATCGTCGTTCAGCTCGGCCACACCGGCGCCGCGTCGCACCCGGCGCTGCTCGGGGGCGCGGAGCCGCTCGCGCCGTCCGCGGTCGGCCTCAACGCCCAGGTCTTCGCGGATGGAGGCTTCAGGACGACCCCGGTGCCCAGGGCGATGTCTCTGGACGACATCCGGCGCACGGTTGACGATTACGGCCGGGCCACGCGCCTGGCGCAGCAGGCCGGGTTCGACGGCGTCGAACTGCACGGCATCGTCGGCTATCTCGTGCCGGAGTTCCTCAGCGACCGCTTCAACCTGCGCGAGGATGAATATGGCGGCAGTGTCGAGAACCGCGCCCGTTTCCCGCTCGAGGTGCTGGCGGCGATGACGGCGGCGTGGCGGCCCGGCCGCATCGGCGTCAAGCTCAGCCCCAGTGTCGGTCTTGCCGATCTGCAGCCGACGGAGGCGACGATCCCCACCTACGAGCATCTGGTCGCGCGCGCCGGTTCGATGGGGCTCGCCTACATCCAGTTTTACGAGAGCAGCGACGACCTGACGAACACACCCGTTGACCCGCTCGCGACCGGAACCGCGCGCCATTTCCGACAGCTTTATGCTGGTTCGATCATCGCCAATGGCGGCTTTGACCGGGCAAGGGCCGATATCGCCCTGGCGTCCGGCGACGCCGACGCGATCGCGTTCGGCGCCAGCTATCTCGCCAATCCCGATCTTGTGGAACGGCTGCGGGACGGCATTCCCCTGGCCCCCGTGCCGCCGAAGGAAAGCTGGTACGGCGGCGGTGCGGAAGGGTATATCGACTATCCTCGCGCTACATAGAGGCTTCGGCCGTCGAGGCCGGTACGGGATGCCAGATCGAGATGATGGCGCAGTTACTTGACCCCAAATATCCGTCGTCGGTCGGTGACACTGAACGGCGCAAGATGGGTGGAAACCAGACGTTAGGCATCGAACCGTTAGAGGCGTGAGATGCCCCTCACGCCGACCGGTCAACGCGAAATTTCGATGAGTCTCGCGGTAAGCGACCCGAGGCACGCGGTTGCCGTCGCCCGCGCGATCAAGGACCCTTGGTTCCGATGCCAGTCCTTGGCCCATGCGGCCCGGTACTGGCCGGGCAACGATTTTAAGGCCTTCCTTGAAGAGGCCGTGAAAGCAGCTGAATCGCAAGACAACTGGTATAAGCGAGTCACCGTCTCGGCATGGCCGATCCGTGCATATTTGGAGCGTGATTGTCCGACGCCGGCGAAAAGGCTCCTCGAGCGATATGCGGCCGAAGCAAGCAACATCGAAAACAGGGGCGGTCGTTCAGAGGCCCTGCTGATGCTGTTCCAGGCGGCGAAGCCATTTGACCAAGGGCTTTGGGAGCCGGTCCTCTGGTCATTGGTTCAATCAACTGAGCCCGTAATCGCATGGCGCCAGGTGAGAAACATCAGAAGTGCTCTGGCCATGCTGTCGGCAGAAAGGCCGAGCTTGGTTCAGGAGGCGATCAGACGCCTTTCAGATGAAACGGTTGTAGCAAGGATCGAGCGAGATATCGAAATTGGCAAAACTGCTGAACCACGGCCATTCTTTTTGCTTCACTGAATGTCCGCTACTGGAGCGCTTCCCATCCGGAAAGGTTCGGGAGGAATATAATAAACAATATTCAGTGTCATCGGTGAAATAAACTGTCAAAGACAGATGCAAGTTAAGTATGGTGTTTCCGAAGCGACCACCGCCTCCGCTATCGCCAGCGCCTCCCATCGACGGCGCCGGAAAGCGGAAAATGGGTGGGAAAAGCTACGCTCTGGGCAGCGATCCGCCCCGGACGGCAATCCGGATCAGACGCGGCACGTAACCGAATAGTCAAAAACCCTTTCTCCCTCCGTAGTAACCGTGAGGCTTGTACCATTTGATCGATATTCGAAACCGCAGACTCCTGTCGGCGCACAATAAGCGGCTTCCTTTATTCCTTCCTCGTGCAAGACGAATCTCGTAAGATCGTCAATCACAAGCGACCCATCGGAATCCCTCGGATAAACCGGCAGTATAGTTCTTACCGGCTTCCACCCCGCGGAGCGCAGGATCGTACGCGCCCGTTGTATCTCCTGTCCGAATACATTGGGCACGGCTTGCTTCCGCCGACAGACCGGGTCGGAAGCCGGGAGCGGCCGGATCTCGATATCACGCCCGGCCACGACCAAATCGCCGTACGGCGCTATCCATTCCTCCTTTAGACGTACGGCGCCGCTCCTCATTTTCTCCCAGTTGTCGATCGAGAGATTGGCAGCGGGCGGTAATTTCACGGTTATGGCAGCGATCGGGCGGCCATGGTCGAACAGGATGACTTTTCCGTCGATCTGCCCGCATCCTTGCGCCTGGTAGTCATAGCGTCGCATGACGTTCACCATCGTCAACTGGCCCAGCCCCATCTCCAATCCGGGCCGCCAGCCCCGCGAGCGCGCCCATTTTCCCTCGGCGGTACCCGGCGTTTCGTACAGCCTGCCGCAGAACCTGTCCTGATCGCCGATATAGTCGACAACGGGCAGGTTCACGGCCGGGACAATGAAAACCCCGGGCACGACCGACCGCACGCGATAGGGACCGGCCGCATACCAGGTCCCGATACGCGGGGCAGGGGAGTGCACCTCTGCGTTCGTGCTCGGTTGTGTGGTTGCTTGCGCGCGCGCAGCGGCCGCTGAGTCATTACGCTCGTCCGCTGCCGTGCAACCGGTCAGGCAGAGAATGGCGAGGATCACGGATCGAGCGCTCAAGCCGCTTTCCCTTGAACAGGAAGCCGAAGGTGTGGGCGATGATCCTGTTTTGTTCTTGTCGTGTCAAGGCATCACCTGACGGCAGAGCCGTACTTCCAGGCGACTCCGTCAAATTAGCGATGTCTGGAAAACAGGCGTCGTTGGGCTTGATTGACCACGCTGTCATCCCAATCGACTTCGCGCTTCGACGGCGGAATATGGTCCCGCCGATGCTCATTGTCGTAGAACAGGGTGCCATGGATTCCGAGTGCATCGCGCTTCAGGATCGGGCGTTCCCAAATTGGTATCAGTACGGAACTTGCCGCCTCTTCGCCAAGCCGTTCGATTAGGTCCTCGATCAATTCTATGTCGCGTCCGTCCGGGAAGATTGCAGCGAATTCTTCTGCCGTTGCCTGGAACACGCTGAAGGTGGCGTTGTCAGCGCCATCAATGATCTGGACGTTTTTCATGAAGGGCGTTCTGGCACTCGAAAGCGAGGGCCGCAATCGAACCGGATTGATCAGGCGATCGCGGCGCCAGCTCACCTAACCCCCAAATAACTCTCGTTGCCTATCAGTCCCCGGGTTCGTTACTCGCCCAGGCCAGGCCCACCGCTCACTCGCGCCGTCGAGCCAGCCTGCCGACAATCCACCAGACCGAAACCCCCACCACGATCGCGACAATTGCGGTGGGCAAGGCGACATTACCCCAGAAACCCTTGCTGCAACGCGTGTCGGGCGCGCAGTGGCCGACTGCCTCAGCGAAAATCAGCATGAGGAAGACGGGCGCGCCGATCAGCGCCGCCGCGCCGCACCCCCATTTGCTCGCCGGTGTGCGGCCGCCTTTGTAGCTGCTGTCATCCACCGGAACAGAATACAGCTTTTGCCGTAGATGTTTAGCCAGCCTGGATAAGGAGTCGTCGATTGCGGTGCTGGCTTGTCGATGCGAAAGAGCCCCTGCGACGCTGTCGGGCATCGCATCCCGGTGACAAGCCTCCGCGGGCGCCCGCTCAAACCAGAGCCGCTGCCTTGCCGATCGGCTGCGACACATAATCTCGATACCAGTTCACCGAACCCCAAAATAACCGCGCCGCGCCATCCCGCGCCGCTCGCGTGATGGGCGTCACGCGCACCGCCGCCCCCGCGGCGCTACTCCCGCATCGATCATTGCGAGGAGTTGAAACCATGACGCGATTGTTGAAGCATGTGGCGCTGATTTCGGAATCGGCGCAAGTTTCCGCTGGCGACCTGATGAAGGTCGCGTCCGCGCTGCAGAAGCAGGCGACGCGCGATCTGGCGCCGATCTGGGATATCGGCGCGACCGTGGATGCCTTCGGCAGCATCGCGGACATGCCGCTCGATTACTGGCCGATCATCATCCGCGACGATATCGGGTTCAATGCCGCCGGCATCCATCTCGACAAGGATGGCCAACCCTTCGCGCTCGTCTCCGCGGAGCCCGGCCGCGACTCATGGTCGCTTACCTGCTCGCACGAGATGTGCGAGATGCTCGTCGATCCCTTCGGCAACCGGCTCGTGGCCGGCCAGTCGATCAAGCCGGATCAGGGGCGGGTGAATTATCTGGTCGAGGTGTGCGATCCGTCCGAGGCGGCGTCCTTCGCCTACGCCGTGAACGGCGTGGTCGTCTCGGATTTCTACACGCCGCATTATTTCGATCCGGTTGCCGCCGCCGGCGTGCGCTATTCCTATACCGGCGCGATTCCGCGGCCCCGCATGATCCTCAGAGGGGGCTATGTGTCCTGGGTCGATCTCACCACCGACAGCTGGTGGCAGCAGACCTGGTTCCGCGGCCAGGCGCCGGAATTCGTGGAACTCGGCAAATTGTCGTCCAGGCGTTCGCTGCGCTCGCAGATCGATCGCAAGACCGCCGGGTTCACTGCGATGGCGGTCGCATCCGGCGACGACAGCGCGCTCCGCGCCGCCCAGCCCGCGGCATCGGTTGACGGGGCGGCGGCGGCCCGCGCCGATGCGCTGCATGAGCTGATTGGCAGCCTGATCAAAGCGGCCTAGCTTCGCATCGGGCGGCAGGGGGGTGGCAGGCGGAGGACGATATGGCGCGCAAGCCGGCAAAGGGTGGAAAACGGGCGGCGCCGAAGCCGGCGGGCAAGGGCGCCGCGCCACCGGATTTCAGCGTTGCGCTCGACAAGCCCGATCCCTCGCCGCTCGATTTCGTCAATCGGCGGATGCAGGAACTGGACAAGCCGGACGACAGGTGACGGCACGGGGGCAGGGCGTCATGGCGGCATGCCGCAGCGCACCGGCGCCCCACTGAGCGCTCAAACCAGAGCCGCGGCCTTGCCGATCGGCTGCGACACATAGCCGTGCAATATCCGCAGCCCGCGCACCAGCCGCTCCCGGTCGGCCGGGCCGCCCAGCGACACGCGCACCGCGTGCTCGTCGCGCCTGCCCACCGCGAAGCTGGCTGATGCGATCACCGACAGCCCGTGCTGCCGCATCGCGTTGACCAGGTCGTCGGCCGCGCGCCGGTCGGGCAGGGGCAGCCACAGATGATAGCCCTCGGCCGATCGCCGGTGCGTCACAGCACCCAGCACGCTGTCCGCCAGCGCCTGCCGCGCGACGATCTCGCTGCGCATTGCCGTCACCAGCCGGTCGAACGTCCCGTCGCTGAGCCAGCGGCTGGCCAATGCCGCGTTGAGCGGCGGCGCCATGATCGCCGTCTCGTGCGCATCCGCCGCCAGGCGCAGCGCCCCCGCCACGCTCGGCGCGCGCACATAGGCGACGCGCAGCGCCGGGGTGACGATCTTCGCCAGGCTCGCGACATACCAGCAGCGCTCCGGCGCAAAGGACGCGATCGGTGGAATCGGCGTCGGCGCGAGCAGGCCGTACGCGTCGTCCTCGATCACCTGCAGGTCGTGGCGCCGCGCCGCCGCCGCGATCGCCGCGCGCGTTGCCACGTCGAGCGTCACCGCGGTCGGGTTGTCGTTGGTCGGCACCACGTACAGCGCGCGCACTGTCCCAGCCGCGCACGCCGCGTCGATCGCGGCGGCGTCGATGACGGGCAGGGGCAGCAGGATCAACCCGAGCCGCTCGGCCAGCGCGCTGAAGCCGGGATAGACGAACTGACCGCACGCCACCGTGTCGCCCGCGCGCAGCGTGGTGCTCAGGATCGCGTGTAGCGCATTCTGCCCGCCCGCGGTGACGATCACCTGCTCCTCGGCCGCGGGCAGCCCGCGCTCGGTCAGCAGGCGCGCGCCCGCCGCGCGGTCCTGCGGCGCGCCGCCGGCCGGCGAATAATGCAGCCAGCTCATGCCCGCCCCCGCCAGCAGCGCGGCGGTGCCCTCGGTGATCGCGCGGCGCAGCAGGCCGTCGGGCAGCTCGGGCGGCATGTTCATGCCCGTGTCGATCGCAGGGGGCGGCGCCGCCCCGGGTTGGGGGGTGGCGACGAAGCTGCCGGCGCGGCCGCGCGCCTCGATCAGCCCGCGCGACCGCGCCGTCTCATAAGCCCGCGTCACCGTCGTCAGGTCCACGCCGAGCTGCGCCGCGACCATGCGCTGCGGCGGCAACCGGTCGCCCCGGCGCAGAATCCCGTGCGCGATCGCCGTCTCGAGCGCCTCGGCGATCGCCTGATATTTGGCGCCGGCGCTGTGCGCGAGATCGGGCAGCCAGGTCTCAGTCATCGAAATTGCCGGAGCGCTCGCCCGGCGCGCGGCCATGGAGCTTGTCCCACAAGGCGCTCGTGCCCGCTTCCTGCGCCCGATTCACATATTGCGAAGCGACCAGCCAGCCCTTGATCGGCCTGAGCGGCAACAGGCAGCCGACCGCCATGAGCGGAACCGACGTGACCAGATGCACCCAGAGCGGCGGATTGTACACGACTTCCATCCATACAAGCAGGAACGTCAGCGGAAAGGCGACGATGCACAAGGAGAAGAACGCCGGCCCGTCGTCCGGCGCCGCGAACCGGTAATCGAGCCCGCACACCGCGCATTTCTTCGTCACCTTCAGCCAGGAGGTGAACATATGCCCTTTGCCGCAGCGCGGGCACAGCCCCTCCCACCCCGATTTCATGATCCAGCGGAACTTGTCCGCATCAGTCTCCGGCCGCTCCATCATTGTATGCTTTCTGTATCCGTACAATAAAACATACATAGTCAATAACCGTACGAAAATCCAGTGTTCCCGTGTACGGAAATCCACCTTGCCCCGCCGCCCCCGGACGGCGCAGGGAAGGGGCAGGAGGATCATGATGGCCGGAGGATTCGTCACTGCATTGTCGCTCGTGCCCTGGGGCACGCTGCTCGACCGCGCGCCCGCCATCTACGAGGCCGCGTCGAAGCTGGTCCTGAACCTGCGCCGCAGCCGGGAGGAGCTGAGCGAGGAGGTCGCCGCGGCCGGCTCCGAAGCGCCGACCGTCCGCCACCTCGCCGCCCGCGTCGAGGAGCTCGAACGCTCGCTGCTGACCCTCAACGCCCAACTCGGCGAGGCCGGTGCGCTGATCCGCGAACTGGCCGAAACCAACCGCGCGCTCGCCCGGCGGACGCTGTTCCTGCGCCATTGCCTGGTCGCGGTCGGAGTGCTCGCTGCGCTTGCTTTGCTCCTCGCCCTGTACGAGGCCTGACCGACCCGCAAAAAGCATCGCACCGGCCCCGGCCATGGCTATCCCGCCGCGCGCCGTCCCGCTACGGTGGCGCATGAAGAAAGCGGCGATCGTTATCGGCTCCCGGGGCCGCCTGGGTGCGGCCTTCGTGGCGCGCCTCCTGGGCGATGGTTTTGCGGTCCAGGGCGTCGATCTCGGCGATCCCCGCCACCGCGATCCGGCCCCCGGCGAACGCCCCTATTTCTTCGATTGCGCCTACCAGCACGGCGATCCCGTCCGCCATGTCGAACGGGTTACGGGGCATTTCGAGAACTGGCGTCGGTATGAGGCGATCTTCGTGCCCTCCTCGCTGTGGATCGGCCCGGACAGCGCCTATGGCCGCGCCAAGCTCGCGATCGAGCGCCTCGCCCTCCACTACACCGCGCAGGGCGCCCGCGTGGTGACGGATCGCATCGGCTATTTCCCCGGCGACGGCGTCGATCCCGATCCGACCGAGCCGATGTACGCCCACCGCGTCACCGGCGACGTGCTCTACGCCCGGGTGATGGCCCGGATGCGCCCCGCCGCCGACCCCGCCCGGCTGCGCCCCCTGAGCGCCGCCGTCTTGTCGCCGGCCCGGCACGATCTGCTCGGCGCGACGGAACTTTAGGATCGTCGGCGGGTCTGGCTGGAGGGGCAGTGGCGACTGGAAACGACCATGAGCAGTGAAGATCAGGCGGCCGACGATGCCGCGCCCGGCTGGGACGCCATAACAGCCGCGACCGACCGGCTCTATCCTGGGCAGGAGCCCCGGCATGTCGGCACGCTCGTGCCCTGGGCGCTGGGCGGCCCAGATCCGCTGACCGGCATCAGCGCATGGCACCGCACCGATCCGGTGCCGCACTGGCATTATGTCACCTATGGCTTTTCGGAACTGTACGAGAAGGAATCGGACGATCCTGACATCAGCGGCTACGGCTTCGAACTGACCTTCCGCCTCGCCTGCGATCCGCTGGCCGAGGAACCGCCCGCCTGGGTGTACAACATGCTCCAGAACATCGCCCGCTACGTCTTCAAGACCGGCAATGTGTTCGACGACGGGCAATGGATGAACGCCAATGGCCCGATTGCGAGGGACGATCCCACCTTGCTCGAATCGGTCGGCTTCCTGTTCGATCCGGAACTGCCGGCGATCGATACGCCCAACGGCCGGCTCGCTTTCCTCCAGCTGGTGGGGCTGACCGTCGATGAGGAGCGCGCCGCCAAGCAATGGAGCACGCGCAAGCTGCTCGAGGCGCTGCTGCCGGCCATGCCGCTCTGGGTGACTGATCTGGCCCGCCCGTCGCTGCTCGATCGCCCTGAGATCGCGGCTGCCGTGCGGGAAGGGACGGCGCGGGACGGTTCCTCGACTGGCCTGCTCTACACCGACATGCTGACCTGGACGCGGGAGAAGCGCTTCCTCCGCCCCACGCTGACCGTCGTCGAGATCGGCGCCGCGCAGATCGAGGGCCTGGTCGGCCTGCTGGTGCTCCGCCTCCCGTTCGGCAAGCCGCTGCGCATGATCGGCGGCACGGCGCGTCTCGCCTTCGAGCCCGGCACAGCCGATCTGGTGGAGGAAGCCGATGGCGAACTGCGCGTGCAGCTGACGCCCGCCACCCTCGACGCGCTCATCCGGACGCTTCAGCCAAAGGCCGGCAGCTATACCGTTCCAGGCCTCGATGCGGTCCGCTGGGACGTGCGGCAAAGCACCATAACTGACGGTGCCGGCAAGGTGGTCAAGACGATCGGATAGCTGGTCCTTTCCCGCCAGACTTCGACTATCCGCTCGCGCGGCGCGCGCTGGCGGCGTAAACGAGTCGCCCGGGAGTATCCTCGAATCAAGGTGGATACGATGTTTCTGATGGTGATGGCGGCGGCAGCGGCGGTTCCGGGGACCGGCGGGGCGATGGCGGCGGCTTATGACACTCTGTGCACTGGACGAGACGATTCGCCCGTGGCGGTCCTCGCATTGGCCGATCGCGCCGGCTGGCGCAGCGCCGGGCCGGGCATGCCGGAGGCGTTCGATCCAGCCTTCGATCGCTTCACCATCGCCGGCGATGCGACACTCAAGCTCGACGTGCGCGAGACGATCGTCCGCGACGAGCGCCTCGCCAGCTGCGGCATCTCGACCCAGGTCCCGGAGCCCGCGCTCGTCGCTGACGTCCAGGCCATGCTCGGCTTCGCGCCGGCGCTCAACCTGGCGACATCGGCGACCTTCTTTGCGCTGCGTGAAGACGGCCGCTGGCGGGACGCCAAGGCCGTGAGCCAGGCCGAATTCGCCGCTGCCAAGGCCGCCGGCAAATTCTACAGCATCGTCGCGGCCGGCACGGAGAAGACGGCAACCCTCGTCTCCCTCCGCATCCGCCCCGCCGCCGGGGGCTGACGCCGGCGCGCTGTCCTCGTCTAGTTGCCGCGCTCGATATCGCCGGCCGGGCACGCCGCAGCGCGGCGAACGGGGTTGCATTGGGCGGTCGCGCCGTTCGGCAAGCGCACCTGATATCCTCCGGCGAAGCGTGGGTCCGGCCAAAGATAGTCGGTCGAGACATAGTGCGCGCCGCTGGCCAGCGCCGCCGCACGCCGCTGCGGATCATTGGCCCGCGCTTCCCTGGTGTCGGCATCGGCGCGCGTGCGCACCAGATATCCGGCCGCGACATCACGCGCGATCCGTGCGCCGTCGGCGATCGGGTCGTTGAGCGTGAGATAGGCAGCGGCGGGGGAATCCTCGTCGGTGTTGATGAAGAACAACCGGCCTTCGAGCGATCGCCGGTTCCCGCGATAGGCCGCCACCTTGGCCGGGCTCTCGTCGAGCGCGAACAGGAACCGCCCGCGCGCTGCGTCGAGTGTCGGCCAGTTGTTCGCCAGCACTGCCGTGCGCAAATCGGGATAGGCGCCCTGCACATCGTCCGGCACGATCAGCTTTTGGGGCGGCATCACTGACCGGATCTCGGCGTCGAGCGCATCCCACGCGGCGGCGTCGAACGGCCGCGCGTCGATCCCGCCGCGCGCCGCGTACTGCTCGTCCTTGGCGTTGAACAGCAGCAGGATCGGCACATGCCCCGGATGCGCGTCGGACCAGCGCCGGATGATCGTCAGGCACTCGGTCAGCAGCACGCAGCTGCTGGCATTGTCGATCGCCGGGATGTGCAGCACCTTGAATCCCGGCCGCAACAGCGCCGGATCGTTCGATCCCTTCGCATAATATCCGCCATCGGGATCGTAGTTCACGTCGATCTCGAGCTGCCGCGCGCCCGCATCGAGTTGCTCGGTCAGCGGCCGGTGCGCATAGTCGAGCGAGTCGGCGATTGCCGTGCTCAGCGCGCGCAACGTCGCCATCGTCGCGGCCGGCATGGCCTGCTTGTAGCTGTTGTGCGTGCCGACGGCGACGATGTCGTTCGCCTTCAGCGGCGCCGGCCGGGCAGCGGGGGCCTCAGGCGGGGAGGCGGCGGCCGAAAGCAGCGCGATCAGCGGCAGGATCATAGCCAGCGCAGCGCCGCCTCGGCGGTGTCGTCAGGCCGCGTATTGAAGGCGATTCGCGTGCCTGGTGCGTCGCGCGCGACCAGATTGACCAGCCGTTCGAACAGCAACAGATGCTGGGGATCGTTGCGCACGCCCGCGCCGAACACGACCACGTCGTATTGCTTCGCGGCCAGTGCCGCCGCCATCACGGCTTCGGCCGTCTCGCCAAGGTCGATCATGCACAGATCGGTCCCATGGCCGTGCGTGGCGAGCGCCGCCTTGTCGCGGGCCAGCCCGTCACGGATCACTGCGGCGTTCAGCCAAGGCTTTTCCAGGAAGAACGGCTCGGTGAAATCTATCACTGCCGGATCGATCCCCACCACCAGGACCTGCTTTCCGCCCATCCTCGCTTCTCCGCCCGATAGACCGCGATTTCCGGTCGATCGGGCGGATTTGTCAAGCGGTCAGGTCCGGACGGAGATGCCCGAAGATCACCGACAACCGCGCGCGCGCTTCAGCCCGCGCAGGAAGCCGCGCCGCGCGATGCCCGCATTGGTCGCCGCTTCCAGGCGCCGTTCGGCCGGGGCCGCGCCGCTCACTTCGCGCACCAGCCCGCGGAACGGGATCAGCGAGTTCACCACCGCGGCGCCGCCGGCCTTGGCGATGTTGGTCTTCTTGGCCTGGGGTGACGCCGTGAAATCGGGGCCGAGAACGCCGTTGAGCGCAGTGATGCCCGATGTGAGCTGCCGGCAATTGGCGGTGCCATATGTGCCATACGGATCCTGGCTCACTTCGACCAGCAGCGGCGGGATCTTGGTCCGTTCGATGCCGACGTCGCGCACTGGCTGCGATACGACTTCCCTGGCGTCGTCGCCGGTGGTGTCCCGCTTCTTCGTCTGCTCCTTGTCGTCGCGCCGATCACGGCCGCTGTCCTGCGCCAGCAGCGCGCTCGTCGGCACCACGGCCAGCAAGGCGCCAGCGGCCAGGATATGCCAGGCATTTTTCCCGTTACGAATCGTCATGGTGTTCACCTTGGGTTGTGCCGCTTCGCATCGCTGGCGGCAGTTGGGTAAGTGGTACTCCAGGCGCGCCACGGCGTCGCCCTCCGAGTGAGAATGTCCCGATGGGCGGTTGCCCGCTCATGGCGTCTGGTATCCGAGCGCGCGCACCTCGAGCGAGGCCGTGCGCGGATCCTTGCTGAAGAACAGCCCGCCCCTGGTCGCGCCCTTGCCGGGCACGTAATCTACCGTTGCGCTGCTCGTCTCGATTTCGGCGCCGCCAGCCTTCAGCACACCTTCGATCGTCACTGCGGCGGCGGTGCCGTCCCGCTGGTTCCGTGCCTCGAACGCCACGACATATCCCGAAGCGGCCGGCTCGATCCGCAGCACCGCGACTTCGATCGCGGGCAACTCGGCCGCTTCGCCGCTGATCGCCTCGCGGCCGATCACCGCGAGCAGGAACAGCAGCAACAGCAAGCCGATGCCCGCCGCGACCCATTCGAGCGGGGGCGTGTCGACCGTCCGGGGCGTCTTGTTGGCCACCATCGTCCCCTAGATCACCAGCCGGGCGATGGCCGCGCCGATCGCCGCGGGAAAGCCGAGCACCACGATCGTCGTCGCGATCGCGCCAAGATCGCCGGCGTCGCACCGGCCGAACGTCCACAGCGTGTAAAAACTGACCAGCAGCGCGACGGCATAGCCCGGCACGGTGTAGATCAGGAATCGCCGGTCGAAGCCGTAGCCCTCGGGCGCCTGATCTTCCCCGGCAAAGCCCACCGAGAACACCAGCGCGTGCAGCAGCGCAAGCGAGGCGGCGATCAGGGCGAGGCTGTGCCACGGCGTCATCTTGAAGCCGATCAGGATCATTTCCTCGGTCGGCGCGACGTTGAAGGCTATGAACAGCGCGCCAGCCATCATCAGGAACAATTGCCCGGCATAGCCGGCGGCACGCGCTTCATGCTCCTCGTCCGGTTCGGTCTCGCCGCCGTTCAGCTGCTTGCGCGCGATCATCGCGCCGAAGCTGGCGGGCACGCTCTGGATCGCGATCATGCCGGCGATCTCGTCGAGCGGCGTGCCGGGCGCGAGGACGCCGAACAGCGCCAGCACGGCGGCCGACGCCACGATGCCGACGGCATAGGCGGCCAGCGCGTCGAGCACGTCCTCGATCAGGCTCGCCGTGCGTTCGAACCCGCCGAAACGGGAGAGGATGACCAGCACGCCGAAGTTCAGCACCAGGAACAGCAGCAGCCGCGCGGGATGGGTATAGAGGCCGAGCGACCACATCTCCATCGTCATCAGCAGCGGCAGGCCGAACAGGATCGCCCCGCCAAAGGCGCGTGCCAGCCCGAGCGCATAATCGCGATTGGGGGTGGCGGCAGCAGCGGGCATCGTGTCCTTTCGGTAATGGTCGGGATGAAGCCCGCTAAACGGGCGCACGGCCCACCTGTTCCGGCGCATCGCAGGGAAGGGGCACTGCGCGGTATCGCTGGCGCGTGCCTGCCGCGATCCGGGGCTAATTGGTGGGGGGTGGCGGGGCCGTGCGCCGGGCTTTCCCGGTCATCCGGCGCAGCAGGCGCCGTAGCATCAGCAACGCTGCGACCGCGCCGGCCGCCAGCAGCACCGCGATGCCGATCGCGACGACCGGATTGGCGAGCGCGACGACCAACAGCCCGCCGGTCGCGACGTCCTCGGTGGTGGAGACGATCACATTGCTCACTGGCTCTGGGCTGGCATTCACCACCGCGCGGGTGCCGGCCTTTGCGCTGTGGGTGAGCAGGGCGGCACTGCCGCCGAGCAGCAAAGCGATCACCTGCCAGGCCTGATTGTCCGGATCGACGATCGCCAGCGCGAGAAGCGCGCCGCCGAACGGCCGGACGAGCGTGTGCACCGCGTCCCACGCGCTGTCGATCCACATCACCTTGTCCGCCAGGAACTCGGCAAGCGCTGCGATCCCGGCCACGCCGATCACCCAGGGATTGGCCAGGACGTCGAGCTGATGGAGATGTTCGGGCAGGGCGATCCAGCCGGTATGCATCGCGATCCCGGTCGCGAACACGCACAGATACAGCCGCCAGCCCGCGAGCAGGCTCACGCTCGCCGCCACGCCCAGGATCTCGGCCACGCCCATCGGGGGGAGGATCACATGCCTGGCCTGCGCGCGCAACCACGGTGCATTCCCGCAATGCAACCATATCGCGACGGACCGCGTTACGGAAACACAACGACAGGGAGAGTGTGATGCGTATCAAGAAACTTGGCCTGCTGGCCGCCGCAGCCGTTGGTGCGAGCCTCGTCGCGGGCTGTTCGAGCTATGGCGACAGTGGGGTCGACCCGCGCTACCGCAGCTACCGCCAGTACGATTATAACCGCCCCGATCCGCAATATAACGGCTATTATGCAGACCGTTATTATCGCGATTCACCGAACTATCGCGAGCGTCGCCTGTCGCGCAACGACCGGGTCTATCGCGGCCAGGACGGCCGGTACTATTGCCGCCGCTCGGATGGTACGACTGGCCTGATTGTCGGCGCTGCGGTTGGCGGCGTGCTCGGCAACCTCATCGCGCCGGGCGATTCCCGGACGCTCGGCACGATCCTCGGTGCCGTTGGCGGCGGTGCTGCCGGCGCCGCGATCGACTCCAAGAACACGCGCTGCCGCTAAGGATACCGTCCGGGCGCGGTCAGCCGCGCCCGGACCAACTCCCGCTAACCAGCGGATTGCGCACCCGGCCATGCCATCCCATATGCCGCCCATGAGCGGTAACGACACAACGTGGCACGGCACGACAATTCTCTCCGTGCGCAAGAATGGACGAGTCATCGTCGCCGGAGACGGCCAGGTGACTCAGGGCCAGACAGTCATGAAGCCCAATGCGAAGAAGGTCCGGCGCCTCGGCGACGGATCGGTGATCGGCGGTTTCGCCGGCGCGACGGCTGACGCCTTCACCCTGTTCGAGCGGCTCGAGCGCAAACTCGAACAGCATCACGGCCAGCTGCTGCGCGCAGCGGTCGAGCTCGCCAAGGACTGGCGCACCGACAAGTATCTGCGCAACCTCGAGGCGATGATGATCGTCGCCGACAAGGACGTGACGCTGATCCTCACCGGCAATGGCGACGTGCTCGAGCCGGAGGCCGGCATCGCCGCGATCGGATCGGGCGGCAATTATGCCCTCGCCGCGGCGCGCGCGCTGGTGGATTACGAGGAGGACGCCGAGAAGATCTGCCGCAAGGCAATGGCGATCGCGGCCGAGGTCTGCGTCTACACCAACGACCGGCTGACCGTCGAAGGCCTGGATACTGCCTCTTAACTCCGTCCCGATTGCGGGAAGGCATCCATGAACGACAACGCAGGCGGTGAGCGCGAGCCCACCCCCGACCCCTCCCGCAAGCGGGAGGGGAGATAGAAGAGAAAATGAACGACGCACTTACCCCCAAAGCCATCGTCGCAGCGCTCGACGAGCACATCATCGGCCAGATGGACGCCAAGCGCGCCGTCGCGGTCGCGATGCGCAATCGCTGGCGCCGCCAGCAGCTCGGCAGCGATCTGCGCGACGAGGTTACCCCCAAGAACATCCTGATGATCGGCCCGACCGGCTGCGGCAAGACCGAGATCAGCCGCCGTCTGGCCAAGCTGGCCGACGCGCCCTTCGTGAAGGTCGAGGCGACCAAGTTCACTGAGGTCGGCTATGTCGGCCGCGACGTCGAGCAGATCGCCCGCGACCTGGTCGAGGAAGCGATCCGGCTCGAGAAGGAGCGGCGCCGCGTCGCGGTGAAGGACAAGGCCGAGGAAGCCGCGATGGCCCGGCTGCTCGACGCGCTGACCGGCAAGGGCGCCAGCGAGGCGACGCGAGAGGCGTTCCGCCAGCGCTTCCGCGACGGTCATCTCGACACCACCGAGATCGAGATCGAGCTGGAGGCGCAGGCCCAGATGCCGTTCGAGATCCCCGGCGGCGGCGCGCAGATGATCAATCTCGGCGAGATGATGGGCAAGGCGTTCGGCGGCGGCCAGATGAAGCGCCGCAAGATCACCGTGCCCGGTGCCTGGGAGAAGCTGGTCGAGGAAGAAGCCGACAAGCGGCTCGACCAGGATGAGGTCAGCCGCATCGCGCTCGCGGATGCCGAGGCGAACGGCATCGTGTTCCTCGACGAGATCGACAAGATCGCAGTCAGCGACGTGCGCGGCGGTTCGGTGAGCCGGGAAGGCGTGCAGCGCGATCTGCTGCCGCTGATCGAGGGCACCACGGTCGCGACCAAATATGGGCCGATGAAGACCGACCATATCCTGTTCATCGCATCGGGCGCGTTCCACGTCGCCAAGCCGAGCGACCTGCTGCCCGAGCTGCAGGGCCGCCTGCCGATCCGCGTCGAGCTGAAGGCGCTGACCGAGGATGATTTCGTCGCGATCCTGTCCGACACCAAGGCGTCGCTCACACAGCAATATGTCGCGCTGATCGGTACCGAGGGCGTGACGGTGACGTTCACCGACGACGGCATCCGCGCCGTCGCGAAGATTGCTGCCGAAGTGAATGGCGAGATCGAGAATATCGGTGCGCGCCGTCTGCAGACGGTGATGGAGAAGCTGCTCGAGGAAGTCAGCTTCGACGCCGAGGACCGCGCCGGGCAGACGTTGGTGGTCGATGCCGCCTATGTCGACAAGCAGCTCGCCGCCATCGCCCGCAACACCGATCTGTCGCGGTTCGTGCTCTGATCGGTCAGTTTCGCGCCCGTGTGTAGGGCGTGAAACTGCCGAACAGGCAATAGGCCGACGGGATTGTGGCGCCGGGCTCGGTGACGCGGAACCGGTCGTTGCGGCACAGCTGGCTGCCATAGACCTCGACGATCAGGATCGATCCCGGGCGCAGCGACGGGCAGCTGCCCCGGATGTCGTTGCGCCATACCGTCCGGCCGGTCTGGCTGTACAGGATGGTGCGGCTGTCGATGATCTGCGCGTTGCGCGTCTGATCGTTCGACAGGCAAGATACCGGCTTTCCCGCGACGCGGCCGGCCAGGGCGGTGGCAAGATCGCTCTCGGCCTTCGCGTGCTCGCGGGCGATCCGTTCCGGGGATTGGGCACAGCTGCCAAGCAGCAGCACGGCAAAGACGGCAGGCGCGATCCAGCGTGACATGGTCGATCCTCTCTCTTCCCCCATTGCCCTTATAGCGGATCAGCCGCGAAAAGCATCCTTGGCCGCGCGCCGCTCGCCCAGTTCGGCCGCCGAGCCAGCGCGCAGGAAGGGGTTGGTGGCCAGTTCCTCGGCAATCGTCGTCGGCACAGTCGCCACACCGTGCGCGCGGTTTGAATCGACTGCCTTCATCCGTTCGCGCGTTGCTTCATTGTCCGGATCCGCCACCAGCGCGAAGCGGCCGTTCGACTGCGTATATTCATGCGCGCAATAGACGATCGTTTCCGGGGGCAGGGCCGCGAGCCGTTGCATGTTGGCAAACATCTGTGCCGCGTCGCCCTCGAACAGCCGGCCGCAGCCCATCGCGAACAATGTGTCGCCGGTGAAGACGATTGCGTCGCCAGCGAGGTGGAAGGTGATGTGTCCGGCGGTATGGCCGGGCGTCTCCAATATCGTCGCGACATGGTCGCCAAGCTTCACGCTATCGCCTTCGGCCAGTTCGACATCAAGCGTCGGGATCTTCGCTGCCTCGGCGGCCGGGCCGGAGACGAGCGCGCCGGTCGCTTCCTTGATCGCGGCGTTGCCGCCGGTGTGATCGGGGTGCCAATGGGTGTTCCAGATCTGTCCGATCCGCCAGCCGCGCCGGTCGGCCTCGGCCAGCACCGGCGCTGCCTCGGCCGGATCGATGACCGTCGTCTGATCGGACACCGGATCATGGACCAGCCAGATATAATTGTCGCTCAGCGCAGGAATCCGGACGATCTCGAGGTCAGTCATACAAGGCTCCCGGAGGAAAGGGCGGCAGCGCCAAGCCGCTCGGTCAGGACGGCGGCGGGTTCGACGCGGGCGAGCGCGACGCCCTGGCCCGCCCAGAGCGGCGAGAAGTCGCCGCGGCCCTGATGTTCGGCCTGGGCGCGCAGCGGGGCCAGCGCGGCGCTGGCATAAGGGAAGGGTGGGGCAGCATCGCTCACCGCGCCGAGCGTATCGATCAGGCGATTGCGCAGGCCGCGGGCGAGACCGCCGGTGAACAGGTTGGTGAACACGCTGTCGTCAGCCGTCGCGTCTTCGAGACGGCGCTGGTGGACCGCGTTCGGCCGTGCCTCGGGCGTGCGGAGATAGGCCGTGCCGACCTGCACCGCGGCGGCGCCCAGCGCCATCGCCGCCGCCACGCCGCGCGGATCGGCGATGCCGCCCGCGGCGACCACCGGCACATGGATCGCATCGACGATCTGCGGGACCAACGCGAGCAGCCCGACCGGACGATGCCCGGCGAGGAAATGGCCGGCATGGCCGCCAGCCTCGAACCCCTGGGCGATCACCGCATCGCAGCCGCGCTCCGCCAGATACCGTGCCTCGGCGACATTGGTGGCGCAGCCGAACACCAGCGCGCCGGTCGCCTTCACCCGATCGAGCAGGTCTTCGTCGGGCAGGCCGAAATGGAAGCTGACGATCTCCGGCAGGACGGTGCCGACCGCGTCGGCCATGGACGCGTCGAACGGCCGGCGCAGTGGCGGGGCGCCGGACGGCGGCTCCACGCCCTCAGCGGCGTAGAAGGGCGCGAGCGCGGCGCGCCAGGCGGTCTCGTCGGGCGCCGCGCCGAGCCTGTGGCAGAAGAAGTTCAGGTTGAGCGGCCCATCGGACGCCGAGCGAACCGTCGCTGCCTGGGCGACCACGGCGTCCGCATCGAGCACCGCGCAAGGCAGCGACCCGACCGCGCCGGCGTCCATCGCGGCGATCGCGAGCTCGGTCCCGCCGAAATTGGCCATCGGCGCCTGCACCACGGGCAGGCGCGCGCCGGTCATCGTCAGGAACGCGCGCGTCGCCGCGCCCATCCTACCAGACGCCCGTGTTCGGCATCGACGCCCAGGGCTCTGCCGGCGGGAGATGGCCGTCCTGGAGCAGCTCGATCGAGATGTTGTCGGGGGTGCGCACGAACGCCATGTGACCATCGCGCGGGGGGCGGTTGATCGTCACGCCTGCATCCATCAGCCGCTGGCAGGTCTCGTAGATATTGTCGACGCGGTAGGCGAGGTGGCCGAAATTGCGCCCGCCGTCATACTCCTCCGGATCCCAGTTATGGGTCAACTCGACCTCGGCTTTGCCCTCTTCGCCCGGCGCGGCCAGGAAGATCAGCGTGAAGCGGCCCTGCTGGCTTTCCATCCGCCGCACCTCGTTGAGCCCGAGCAGCTTGAAGAAGCGGACCGTTGCGTCCGGATCGGTGACGCGGATCATGGTGTGGAGATATTTCATTGGCGGGCCTCCTTGATCCGGGCGAGATAGGCGCGCGGGAAGCGGGTTGCCAGCCCTCACCAGAACGCTCGCTATGGTTTCGTCGGGACGGAAGGCGTCGCCGGGGCATCGAACTGGCGCAGAGCGTTGCGCGCGTTGCGGGCTGCGTCGCTTTCCGGCCTGAGTCGGACCGCGGCGTTCCACGCTGTCTTCGCCCCGGCTTCGTCGCCGGCCAGCGCGGCGATATTGCCGGCTTCGAGCTGGACCGAGGCGTCGTCGCCGGCGAGGCGGATCGCCTCGGCAATGTCCTTCTTCGCGCGGGGCAGCTCATCCATGCGCCGGGCGAGCGTGGCCGACAGCAGCCAGGCGAGCGGATCGGCCGCGGCATCGACGAGCGCGCGATCGAGATCGATGCGCGCCGCGGCCAGCTTGCCGCCGGCGACGAGGGCACGGGCCCGATCGAGATTGGCTTCGCCGCGCTGCACGCCCTCGAGTGTGCCCGCGGCCAGCGCAGCATTCAGCGCGCCGAGCGCCTTCGAGGCGTCACCGCCGGCGAGCCAGGCATTGCCTGCCTGAGCCCAATAGGTCGCGGCGCGCCGATCCCGCGCCACTTCGGCGCCGCGCGCCGCTGCCTCGAATTCGGCGGCGCCGGCGGTCCACCGCGTCTGGTTGGCATAGGTGATGCCGAGGCACTGGTGCGCCAGGAAGCCGCCGCCGTCGCGCTGCCAGCGCCCGGCCTCGTCCTCGGCCGCGCGCGGATCGCTGGTGGCGAGATCGACGCAGCGATCGAACCGCTCCTCGGTCGGGGCGGGAGGGCCGGCTACCGGGCCCGATGCGGGGACGGCCTGGGCGGCAAGCAAAAACAACAGGATCATAAGCGCTGGATCACATCCTCGACCGCCCGGACGAGCAGCGCGATATCGGCATCGCGCGACAGACGGTGGTCGCCGTCCTTGACGAGCCATGTCTGCACGTCGGCTGAACGCAACAGTTCGGCAAGCTGGACGGTGCGATGCCACGGCACGTCGGGATCGGCCTGGCCCTGCAACAACCGTACCGGCACGTCGATCGCGATCGTGCCGGACATCAGCCGGTTGGCCTCGCCCGATTGCCAGAAGCGCGACGTGAAGATCGTCGGCTGGTCCGAATAGGGGGATGGGCGCTCGATCCGGCCCTGCTGGAGCAGCGCGAGCTTCTCGTCGGTGGTGAAACCCCAATCAGTGAAATCGGGTGCGGGCGCGATACCGACCAGGCCGACGATCCGATCCGGCCGGTCGCGCGCGACGAGCAGCATCAGCCACCCGCCCATCGAGGAGCCGACCAGCACGACCGGTCCGGTGACAGCGCGGTCGATCATCTCCAGCACATCGTCGCGCCAGCCGGCCAGGGTCTGATCCTCGAAGGCGCCTTCGCTCTGCCCGCAGCCGCCATAGTCGAAGCGCAGGAACGACCGGCCCTGCGCCTTCGCCCAGGCTTCGAGCGCGAGCGCCTTGCTGCCCGTCATGTCCGAGGCATAGCCGGGCAGGAAGACGATCGTCGGCCCCGTGCCCTCGGTCAGATGATAGGCCAGCGCGGGGCGGGCAGCGGTCGGTGCGGGATCGGTCATGCCATGCCCTTATACCGGCTGCCGTGCGTGGTGGAGATGAAACTCATGATCGGGGCATAGCGCCGGCACGGCAATGATTGAATCGAGTGACGCGGGCCTCTCCGCACAGGGAGATATGGGACACCGGGATGTCCCATATCTCTTGTTTCAAGCATTCAAATTAAAACCATGAATTTCAATGTTTTATAATAAAATTCCAGCAGCGGCGCCAGGCCGTCAGAAACGAAACCCGCTCTCCGTCTTCCGATCCGGATCAGCCGAACAGATCGATCGCAGGCTTGCCCATTCCCCCGCTGTCAGGACCGGCGTGAAATCGGTGCGTCCCTTCGCCGCGGCGGTGAACTGAGCTGCGCGGTCGCTCGACATCGGATGGCTCGAGAAATAGTTGAGCATCTTCGCCGCGCCTTTGACATCGGTCTGGCCCGACAGCCGGCGAAAGAACTGCGCGGTCGCCAGCGGCGACACCCTGGCCTTGCCCATGCTTTCCCGCGCGAAATCGTCGGCGCGCTGCTCGGCGCCCCGCGAATAGGTCGCCGACAACAAGGTGTTGGTATAGCCACCGATATTGCCGTCCAGCCCGCCAAGGATCACGCTGAGGCCAAGCTGGCGCAGCAGCGATTCCATCACGTCGCGGTGCTCGACATGGCCGATCTCGTGCGCGAGCACGCCGGCCACTTCGTCGGCCGACGCCGCTTTCTCGATCAGCTCGTCGAAGATCACGATCTTGCCGCCGGGCAGGGTGACCGCATTGACGATCGGCATATGCACGACGCGCACCTCGATCGGGCGGTCGCCCGGATCGATCCGGCGCACCATCCTGGTCAGCGCGGCGAGGCCCGCCGGCGTGGTGCACGCCCGGTTGCCCAGATCGCCGACCATCAGATCGCCCAGCCGCTGCTCGACCGACGGCGGCACCATGCGGGCGACCGCGGCCGGGCTGCGCAGCACCAGGAAGACGGTGAGCGCGGCAAGCACCGCGAAGACGGCTACCGATCGCCACAGGCCGAACCGGTCGATCAGGCGGCCATAGCGCACCGCGCCGGGCAGGTGCGCAGCGATGTCCGCCGGCACGCCGCCGGCAAAGCCGATGCGCCAGCCCGGCCGATGCTTCAGCCCGAAGATCGCATCGCCGTCGATCGCGTCGCGCGCGACGAGATCGGCAAAGGTGAACGGCCCCCACACCCGATCCCGTTCGGTCAGCCGGAAGCTGGAGCCTTCGGTCTCGAACAAGGGCTGATAGCGCAGGCCGCTCTCGCCGTCATAATGCCAAACGCGAACCGGGTCCGCGCCAGCCTCGATCGGCTCGTCAGAAGGCTCCGATGTCGAATGCATCCAGCAATCCTTCGCCCTGGCCGGGCTGTTTGGTGGTCGACTGGGTGAAGTCGTCCAGGCTGACCTCGCCATAGGCGTTCGCATGCCGGACGAAGAAGATCCAGTTGCGATAGCCGACAAAGATCTGGCCGATGCCGAGTGTGAGCACGACCAGTGCGAAATTGCCGAGGAACAGCTTGATCCAGTCCCAGGTGCGCGCGTTGAAATCGAATTCGAGCCCGCCGAGCGACAGCTTGCCCACCACCTCGCGGAAATAGGCGGCGTAATAGATCATCGCGATTACGCCGAGCACGATGAAGAAACCCAGATAGAGAAGCGCGCCAATGACGAACAGCATCACCGGCAGCGATTGCGGCGGTCCAGCCTCGCCCGAGCCCATGCCGGTCATGCCGGCGAACATGCCGATCATGACGGCGGCGATGCCCGCGACGAACAGGATGACCGGGGCGAGATAGAAGAGCAGGAATTTGAGGAAGATCGAATCCGGATGCGCATTCGACTCGAACTCGTGCGGGCCAAAGCTCATCTGATTCCAGCGCTCGTTCCACAGGCTGGTCATCGACCAGGGGATCAGCAGGCCCAGCGCGAGCGACCCGGCCAGCGTCCGCCACAGATAGGACCAGCCAAAGGCGAAGCCTTGGGCGTTCGATCCGCCGCGGATGCCGTGCCAGTAGGTGCGGCTGAGCCGGTAGCGTAGGGCGCGGAAGATCGCGACGCCCGCGAGATACACAAGGAAGAGATAGAGGCAGAGGCCAAGCAGCGCCGCGGCGCCCGGATGATCGCGGAGCAGCAGGCCCTGCAGCAACAGGTTCAGCGCGGCGAAGGGGATGAAGAACAATATGATCGCCAGCATATAGCCGATGAACAGTTCCAGGCCGGTGCCCATCCATTCGAGCCGGTCGTCGATGAAGCGGGTGCGGCTCCACAGATATTTCCGCTCGCGGGTGCGCGCCCAGAAAATATAGATGCCGAGCGTCACGATGCTGAGCAGCAGGTTGCTGAAGGCGATCGGGGCGAATTCGCGCCAGTCCCCGGTGAACTCGAACGCGCCGGCGCGCTTCGACTCGATATCGTGATCCATGAAATCCCCCTGTCCCGAGTGGAGCGCAGCCGCGGATGAGGGTCAAGCCGGAAAGTCAGACGGTTAGGCATCCGCCACCTTGCAGGAGTCCAGTTGCGGCACGCGCGAAAAAATTTGCGCGGCGGTGTCGATTCCCGCGAAACCCGTTCGTCGTTCCAATGCAGGCCAGAGAGGCCGGCTCCAGCCAGGAGACAGACGATGCGGGTGATGGTGTTGGTGAAGGCGACCGAGGACAGCGAGAAGGGTTTCGATCCCTCGCCCTGGGCGACGGAGATGATGGCGGCGATGGGCAGGTTCAACGACGAGCTGAGCGCGGCCGGCATCCTGCTCGCCGCCGACGGCCTCAAGCCGACCTCCGAGGCAAAGCGCGTCGCGTTCGACGGGCCTGGCCGCTCCGTCATCGATGGGCCCTTCGCCGAGACGCGTGAGCTGGTCGCGGGCTTCTGGCTGTGGGAGGTGAAGGACATGGACGAAGCGCTTGCCTGGGTGAAGCGCTGCCCCAATCCGATGCCCGGGCCGAGCGAGATCGAGATCCGGCCGCTGTACGAGATGGCCGACCTGCCATGAGGCCGTGAGGGTGGGAGTAGCGAAGGTGCGTGCTGGCCATAATCGGCAGCCCCGGTGCCGGCACGGCGATACAGTAACGGCCGTGAACCGGTGTTGGAGAATGTGGCGATCTGCGCGATCCTTCCGAGTAATCGCCGATTTATGTCACCCGCTTGCGAGAGGCGCGTTTTGAAGCTTTTCTTGAAGCCTGTGAGGCCATTATTGGAGGATGGCATTTTCATGCTGCCGGCAATCTATAGATGCATCTAGAAAGCGCCGCACTTTTCTTGTAGATTTATTTACATATTCTTGCAGACTTATGTCAATGGCATGGTATTTTCTTCGGCAATAGCCTGAGGCCGATTTCCCGTGCATCGTGCGCACTCCCGTCGAGCCCCGTCATGGGGCGTCGGGAGATTTCAGCATGGATGCGGATCGGGTTGAATCGGCCGGGCCGCTGGGCGGGGGCTATTCAGGGCGCGGGCGCGCTATCCCGACCGCGTTCGCCTTGTATGCCGCCAGGCGCGCTATCCGCGCTCATCGCCGCGTACGACGATCTGGCGTACCAGCAGGTCGAGGCGCGCCTGCTGGCCATCCGGCGGGACGCGGCCGCCACGGGTGAGAACCGCCAGGCCGTGCAGCGCGGCCCAGGTGACCTCCGCCCGCAGATCGGGGTGCGCGTCGAAGGGCCGGAGCGCGTCGGCCAGTTCGGCGAAGGCCGCCCTCAGGGCCGGCGGCGTATCTTCGCTGGCGAAGGTCACGTCGATCGGCAGCACGAACATGGCCTGGTAGAGCGCCGGCTGCTCCGCGGCGAAGGCCAGATAGGCGCTGCAGACCGCCCGCAAGGCCGGCCTGGGCGCATCGCCGGCCGACCTTGCCTGGCGTAGCTGGGCGGCGAGCTCGCCGAAGCCCTCGATCGCGACGGCGCGCACGATCGCGTCCTTGCCGTCGAAATGGCTGTAAAGCACCGGCTGGCTATACTCCACCAGGTCGGCCAGGCGACGCGTGGTAACTGCTTCCCACCCCTCGGCTTCGGCGAGATTGCGCGCCGTGGCGATGATCAGCGCGTGGCGATCGGCGCGTTCGCGGCGGCGTCTTTCGGTGATGGACATACCCCTGTTTCACCCACGCTCGAAAATCTGTCAACGCTAGAATATATCATTGACATGTTTTCTAGCGTTGATAGATAAATGGTGTCCAAGGGAGACACCAGCATGTCCACTATCATTGCTTCCATCGTGGCCGGCGCGATCGGCATCGGCATCATCTTCATCGGCGCCCGCTTCCTGCTGGCGCCGACGACAGCCGCGGCCGGGTTCGGCGTTGCGGCGGCAGAAGGAGCCCGAGCCCGGGACGCCTATACCTGGCTCCATACGAAGGGGGTGCGCGACATCGCTTCGGGGATCTTCATCCTGATCCTGCTCGCCAACCAGGCGCCGCATCCGCTCGGCGCCTTCATGGTCGCCGCCAGCCTCATTCCCGTCGGCGACATGGTGATCGTGCTGCGCAGCGGCGGGACGCGCGCGGCCGCTTATGGCATCCACGGTACGACCGCGGCGGTCGCGCTGGCCGCGGGACTGGTGCTGCTGCTGGCGTGAGCGCGCTTCAGTGCAGGCCTTTGGCGGCCCTGCTCAGTGCGAGACGAGCGCGCACAGTTCGTGAACGCTGGTGATCCCCAATCGCTGATAGCTGCGCTTGCGATAGGTCATCACGCTCGTCTTCGCGATGCCGAGGTCGAGCGCGGTCGCCTCGACCGACATGCCGACCGTGGCGCGGGCGCACACTTCGCTTTCTCGCCGGGTAAGATTGGGGAAAAGATGGTGCAGCCGCCGCTCGACATGTTGAGCGCTGGGCAATCGGGCTATCGAACGCCGGCGGTTGAGCGGCAACATCGGT
Organism: Parasphingomonas zepuensis; assembly: GCF_036663735.1. Taxonomy (NCBI): domain Bacteria; kingdom Pseudomonadati; phylum Pseudomonadota; class Alphaproteobacteria; order Sphingomonadales; family Sphingomonadaceae; genus Parasphingomonas; species Parasphingomonas zepuensis. The sequence goes on from NZ_JAXOJO010000009.1 coordinate 42,541, forward strand.
AGCGCGAGGCGAGCAAGCCCGAGGAGCGCATCGAGTTCTCCGTCGCTGAAAAGCCCGGTCGAGCGGTGCCGCGAGACGTTGATGACTCGCCACGCATTGGGCCCGCGCTGGATGATCGAAACGCGTTCGACGATCCCGGCCTGATCGAAGAAGCGTCGGCGAAAATCGTCGGAACTGATGTCCGCCGGGCGGATGCGCTGGATCGCGATGTCGCTGACGCACGGGGCCGCGCTGTAAGCGTCGCATACCGGATCGATGTTGTGATAATGCTGGCTATAGGCCGGCAGCATTGCCTCCAGCCGCGGTTCGCAGAAGAAATATTGCAGGTCGCTATTCTCTCGACCCGTCGCTTCGAAGAGATAGATCCTGCGGGCGCCGCCCGTAACCGTCATCACGGCATCGTGAATCGCCGCGCCGAACTGCTCGGTTCCCGCGGTTTCCAGCAGGCGTTCGTAGATCGCCCCCATCGAGACGGGAGCACGCCACTCCTCGATCTTGCGGAGATAAGACACTCAGCTCTCCAAGCGACTCTGGGGCTTATGGCCCTTCAGCAGCAATTCCGGGTCCCTTGAACACGTTCATGGCCAGCAAGGCAACTGCAGCCACCACTGCCGGCACTGCAAAGGAGGCAAGGATCGTCGTTTCCGCGATACCGGCCTTGAGCTGAGACCCGATCAGCACCGGCGCAGCCACGGTCCCGATGCGACCGACGCTTTTTGCCCACCCGATGCCGGTGGATCGCAGCCGGTGCGGATAGAAGCTGGCCAGGATGACGTTCACCCCGGCATAGGCACCCAGCGCGAAGAAGCCGCACAGCGCCAGCATCGCCTGCAGCACATAGGCTGACGACCGACCCATGATCTGCCCTGTCGCCAAAAACAGCACGGCCGACATCAGCATGAACGCGACGATCACCCGCTGCGCGCCATAGCGATCGACCAGCAGCCCGACACAAAGGGCGGCGACAATGCCGCCGAACGAGAAAATCGACAGAGCCATCGCCGCAAACGCTGAATCATGGCCCAGGCGGACCAGGAGCACTGGCAGCCATGAGCTCAGGCAGTAGCTGATCGTGAGCATCGATATGAACACCAGCCACAGCATCAAGGTGCCGAGGCGATACCGCGGCGACAGAAGACTGAGCGGATTCGGGCCCGGTTCGTGAGATGCATCGGGCTGCGTCTCCTCGGTCGAGGCGGCTTGATCGCCTACATTGCGCAGGAATATGAGCGCCACGACCGAACTCGCCAGGCACACTATGCCGATAGCGGCCATCGCGACGCGCCACCCGCCCAGCCCGACGAACGTGACCGCCACCATGCCGGCCATCGCCGCGCCGAGCCCATAGCCGGTCAACAGCCCCGTGATGGCCAGCCCGCGGCGCCGATCCGGCGTCGCAGCGGTGACCATTGCGAGGCAACTCGGCAGGCAGCCGCCGAGCAGGACGCCCGTCAGCAAGCGCATCCAGAACAGGTCCGATGCGCTGCCGGCCAGGCCAGTGGCCGCCTGGGCGGCGCCAAAGCCGGCAAGGGTCAGGCCCACCGTCCACCGGTCGCCGAACCGCGCGGCCACCGGCGGAAAGGCGATGAGGCCGATGCACTGGCCGATCAGGTTGGCCGAGAAGATGGGGCCGAGATCGGTGCTGTCGATCCGGAGCGCGGGCGCGAATTCCGGCGCGAGCGGGCCCATGATCGTATGGACCAGCCCGTCGAGGAAATAGACCAGGGCGCACGTCACGACGATGACGAGCGTCGACGTGGATGCGCCGGGCTGCCGGGCGCGCTGGAGCGGTTTCAGAACGAGCCCGACAATCGCATGCCAAAGGTCCGTGGCGCGCGCAGGGTCGCGGCGACGACGCCATTGGCGGAATAGGACGGATTCGGCGTGGCGTTGCTGATGACGACCTTGTCCTCGATATTGTTGACGTACGCGCTAATGCTCAGGCCGTTGCCCTGGAAACGATAGGTCAGCACGGCGTCGGTCCGGGTCGAACGGCCGGCCCGCGTTTCGGGGATGTAGCTGATGTCCAGCTCGCGCGGCCCTTCATAGCGGCTGAAGACGTTGGCGACGATACGATCGCCCGAGGCCAGCGGGAAGCTCTGTTCGAACGAGGCGGCAAATACCCATTCCGGCGAGCGTAACGCCCGCAGCCCGCTGCAATCGACGATCGTGCCGGTGATCCGGCACTGCGATGTCGCGGCCGGCGTCGCGATCGTGTTGTACACCAGCTCGTTGACCCTGGCATCGAGCCACTGCGCCTGCAGGCCGACACGGGTCGTGCTGGTCACCAGCACCTCCGCCTCCACTTCGACACCCTTTGTGCGGACCTGGCCGATATTCTCCGTGACGAGCACCACGGCCGGCGGGATCAGCTTGACGTATCCGAGTTGCTGATCGCGATAATTCAGGAGGAACGCTTCTGCATTGATCTGCAGGCGGTTGTCGAAAAACCGGTTCTTCGTCCCGACCGTATAGGCAGTGACTTTTTCCGGGGCGTAGGTGTTTGCGCCGGGCGGGCCGAGGAAAAAGCCGCCCGCCTTGAACCCCGTCCCGACATTGGCATAGATCAGCGAGCGCGAACCCGCGTCGAATTCGACCCCCGCGCGCCACGTCACCGCATCGAACGTCAGCGACTGATCGACCACGAATGCCGGGGCCCCGACGGGAATGACGGGTATCACCGGATCGGGGCCGGGCACGTTGCGCACCGTGAAGCGTTCGCTGTCGCTGGTCTTGCGTTCCCAGGTGTAGCGCAGGCCACCCGTCAACCGGAGTGCCGGCGTAACGGCGAAGGTCAGCTGGCCGAAGGCGGCGGCCGTCTCCCCCGAGGTATTGATCAGCTGGTCGCTATAGGTCCGCGCTGCCGCGCTCTCGGTGTTGGACCGCGCCGACGCGCTGGTGTGGAGATAATAGCCGCCGATCAGCCAGCCGAAACGATTCCCGGTGGGCGAAGCGAACCGCGCTTCCATCGACACCTGTTCCGGCCGCTGCTTTTCCAGAATCTGGAAGCCCGCCTGGGTGGAATTATACTGGATGTTGGATTTTCGGTACGCCGGGATGAGCGTCAGGGTGCCGAAGTCGGTCCTGATATCGGCGTTGGCGAGCAGCCCGTAATAATGGCTATCGATGAACTGACGCTCGCTTTGCGGCGCCAGCGGAGCATAGGCGGCATCCTGATCGGACAGGCTGGTCCAGGGATCGCCGATGAAGCAGGCGCCCGTTGCGCAGCGTTTGCGCACGGTGGCGCCGCCGCCGCGCCCGCCCTGGTGCGTGTAATCGCCGACGATGTCGAGCGTGACCGCGCTGGACGGTTCGAACCGGTAAGACAGGCGCGCCGCCTGGCCCAGCTCGTCTTCCGTTCCATCGGAGAAGAAGCCTTCGCGGTGGAGAATCTGGAAGGCGGCGCGCACTGCGCTGCGGTCGCCGAGTGGAAGATTGACCGCGCCGGAGGCCGCCACGCGCTCAAAATTCCCGACTTCCAGATTGAGCAGGGCGCTGCGGTCGCCGATCCGTGCGCGTCGTGGAAGGATGTTGATCGCGCCGCCCGTCGCGTTGCGGCCATAGAGCGTCCCCTGCGGCCCTTTCAGTACTTCGACGCGTTCGAGATCGTAGAACAGGCCCTGTACCGCCGTTGGCGTCGCGAGATAGACCCCCGACAGGTTGACGGCGATTGCGGGATCCGAAAACGCGTTGCCGCCGAAGTTGCTGACGCTGCGGATGGTGAAGACGGTATAGGGGCCGGCCGCGGGCGAGACCTGCAGCGCCGGCGCCACCTGAGTCAGGTCCGCCGCGGTGGTCACGCCGCGCCGTGCCAGAGTATCACCGGACACGGCGGTCACCGAGACCGCGGCACGTTGCAGATTCTCCTCGCGCCGCTGTGCGGTCACGACGATATCCTCCAGCCCGACGGAATCGCCTTGTGACGCTTCCGCGCGGGGCGAAGCCGCAGCGTCGCCCGGCGCTTCCTGCGCATGCGCCACGACGGATACCAGGCTCAGGGCCGTCCCACTCAGCAGCGTTAAAAGCCGGTTCGACATACGCTCTCCCATCATTTTCATGTTTCTTTGCGGCCTACCGGCTTTGCGCGCCCGAATATGTCCTTCACGCGAAGGACAGCGCAGATCAGGAGGTCAGGCCGAACCGTGCGCGTGCCTCGTCCACCGTCGCGGGCGTGGCGCCGTAAATCGCCGCGATCTCGACTGCGGCGCGCACCATTTCGGTATTGTCGCGTGCGACCGATCCGTCGGGCAGGTGGATGCTGTCCTCCAGGCCGACGCGGACCAGATCGCAGTTCATTGCCATGCCCAGCGTGACGAAGCGGAACATGTCGTGCCCGGTCGCGGTGACGCCGACGATCGCCTTGGGAAAAAGGCGCAGGCCCTCATCGATCGAGAAAATCACGTTGCGCGCGATGGCCGGAGTGGCGCCGAAGCCGCCGCCATGCAGCAGCCACATATTCTCGCGGTCGCGATCGAAAATGCCTTCATTGGCGTAGCGCAGGAGCCGGTGCAGCGCGCTCGCCTCGACCACTTCATATTCGAGGGCGGAGCCCCGCGCGTAAACTGCCTTGATCGTGCTTTTCAGCAGTTCGGGGGAATTCACATAGGGTGTTTCGCCGGGATAGTTGCCACCCGGATTGTAGAAGTCGGCCGAACCTGCCGCGATGCCGAACAGGTCCTGCGGTGGATCGATCGCGAGGATGCCCAGCCGCTCTTCGTCCGATGGCCAGTGCAACTGGCCGGTGGCCGGATCGCGGCGCACGCCGATGCCATTCGTCGTCTGGATAAGGATGGGCGAGCGCGCACGGATTTCGCGGATCGCCTCGGCATAGATGGCCTTGTCGCCGCTGTTCGCGCCGTCCGGGCCGCGCGCATGGAAATGCACCATCGCCGCGCCCGCTTCGTAGCAGCGCGCCGCGGCCTCGCCAATTTCGGCTGGTTGCTTGGGCACGACCGCGCCGTCGCGATCCTGCTGCATACCGCCGTTGATGGCGACCGTAATGATGACCTTGTTGTCGGCTAGCATCCACATTTCTCCCGGGTTTCCACCGGGGGTAGCGAGCCGCGCGCTGGCCGTCTGTCCTTTCCCCAGAGGACAAACGTCGTGAGGATGGATCGACTGAACGGGGCGCTTGCGAAGGGCGGCGCGCCGATCGCCGCCGCTACGCTATGCCGCCAGCCTGAACTTCCGCGCCATGGGAAGCTCGTCGGGCCGCAGCGTGAGCACCCGGGCGCCCGTCGCGGTGACGGCGACGGTGTGTTCGAATTGTGCCGAGAGCGATCCGTCGCTGGTGACGACCGTCCAGCCATCGGCTTCGGTCTTCACGCTGCGCCGCCCCTGGTTGAGCATCGGCTCTATCGTAAAGACCATGTTCTCGCGCAGCACCAGGCCGGTGCCTGGTTTGCCGAAATGCAGGACCTGCGGTTCTTCGTGCATTTCCCGGCCAATGCCGTGCCCGCAATATTCCCGCACGACCGAATAGCCGTTGCGCTTGGCGTGGCGTTCGATCGCCCAGCCGATATCGCCGAGCCGCGCGCCGGCCCGGACCTGGCCGATGCCCTGCCACAGCGCCTCATGGGTGACCCGGGCCAGCCGCGCGGCGGCGGGCCTGACCGTTCCGACGAGGTAGGTCTTGCTCGAATCGGCGATATAGCCGCTCTTCTCCAGCGTGATGTCGAAGTTCACGATATCCCCGTCCCGGAGGATGTCGGACGAGGAGGGGACTCCGTGGCAAACCACCTGGTTCACGGATGAATTAATGGCGAATTCATAGCCATATTGGCCCTTGCTGGCGGGCCTTGCCTTCAATTGCTGGACGATGAAGCTCTCGGCTGCGGTATCGACGTCGAGCGTGGACATGCCGGCGAGGGACAGGCCATCGAGAAACTGGAACACCGACGCCAGCAGGCGACCGGATTCCGTCATCAATGCGATCTCGTCCGGCCGCTTCGTCATGCCGCCTTCACCAGCAGCGGCTGAGTGGCGACGCCCGCCGCATCAAGCTCGCGCCGGACGATCTCGTTGAAGCTCAGCGCGGGATTGGTTTCGCACAGCATGCCGACCTTGATCCAGAACGCCGCCTGGGCATTGATCGACCGGAACGACACGGTGCTGGCCTTGCGCACCTGAGCGTGAAGCTCGTCGTCAATATTCACCAGGCCCATGATCTGCTCCGTATATGATTCGTATACGGATCATATATCGGGATGGATCGGGAAATCCAGTAGCCTGAAGGTCGGCTTGCCTCCCGCAGGGCGCTGGTCGAAAAGGCGGCATGGCTGCAGGCGAGACGCATCAGGCGATCGAAGCGATCTTCCGCATCGAGCGGGCCAGGCTCATCGCGGGCCTTGCCCGCTTCACGCGCAATGTCGACCGCGCCGAGGAACTGGCGCAGGACGCCCTCGTCATTGCCCTGACGGAATGGCCGCGGAGCGGCGTTCCGGGCAATCCCGGCGCCTGGCTGATGGCGGTCGCAAAGAACCGCGCCGTCGACGCGATGCGGCGCGAGACGATGCGCGAGCGCAAGCATGCGGAGATCGCGCGCGAGCTGGACGACGCGGTCGCCGAGCCCGAAGTGCGTCTGGGCGGGGACGACGATGCCGGCGACGAGCTGCTCGGCCTGATCTTCACGGCGTGCCACCCGATCCTTTCGGCCGATGCCCGCGCCGCGCTGACGCTGCGGATCGTCGGCGGCCTTACGACGGACGAGATCGCCCGGGCATTCCTGTCGAGCGAAGCGACGATCGCGCAGCGCATCGTCCGGGCGAAGAAGACGATCGGCAAGGCCGGGCTTGGCTTCGAAGTCCCGCGCGGCGCCGAGCGGGCGGCGCGGCTCGCCTCGGTGCTCGAGGTGATCTACCTGATCTTCAACGAAGGCTATGCCGCCACGGCGGGCGACGATCTCATCCGGCCGGACCTGTGCCGCGAGGCGCAACGGCTTGGCCGGATGCTGGCGGTGCTGATGCCGGGGGAGGCAGAAGTGCTCGGTCTGGTCGCCCTGATGGAGATTCAGGCATCGCGCCTGGCGGCCCGCACCGGGCCCGACGGCGCGCTGCTGACCCTGACCGAGCAGGATCGTGGACGTTGGGACCAGTTGCTGATCCGCCATGGCCTCGATGCGCTGGCCCGTGCCGAGGCGCTTGGCGAAGCGGCTGGAGGCCTGGGCCCCTATGGCTTGCAGGCGGCGCTGGCCGCCTGTCATGCGCGGGCGAAACGGGCTGCCGACACCGATTGGGTCAGCATCGCGGCGCTGTACGACCAGTTGCGCGTGGTGATGCCCTCGCCGGTGGTCGAGCTCAATCGCGCGGTCGCCCACAGCATGGCGTTCGGGCCGGAGACGGGCCTGCGGTTGCTTGACGGGATCGCGGACGCCGCTGCGCTCAGCGCTTATGCGCCCTTGCCGGCGGCGCGGGGCGACTTCCTGTTCCGCGCCGGCCGGCCGGCCGAGGCGCGTGCTGAATTCGAGGCGGCGGCCAAGCTCACCCGCAACGCGCGGGAGCGGGCGTTCCTGCTTGGTCGGGCGGAGGCGTGTGGCTGAAGGCGTCCTCGCGGCGGCGCTCGGCGTTACGGATCGCCGTCCGCAGGTTTCAACCGGCGATGGCCCATCAACACGACTGTAACATAAGGCCGGAGCGCGGTATGCGCCGTTCATGACCGAGCCGACCACCGACCAGCTTGCCACGCTTGGCGCCGCGTTCGAGACCTTCACGCGCCGCTACAAGCTGGCCGAGGCGATCGGCGCCGAGAAGCAGCTCAACGAACTCGACAAGCAGACTTTGCTGTACGTCGCCGGGCATCCGGCGTGCGGGCCGTCCGATATCGCGCGATTCCTGGCCGTGCCGAACACGACGATTTCCTCGGCCACCGATCGCCTCGTGAAGCGTGGCCTGCTCAATCGGGATCGCGTCGAGGGAGATCGTCGCGCCGTCGCGCTGCGGCTGTCCAGGGCAGGTGAAACCTATGCTTCCGCACAGGTGCAGGCACACCGCGACATCTCGCGGCGGATGCTCGAGCCGCTGTCGGCCGTCGAACGGGACCAGTTCATCGCGATGATTACGAAAATCGTATATCACGACGATTGAATAATACGATATTCGTACTATTCTTGGGATGAGCGCGGTTGTCGCGTTCGCGGCCGGCGACGGGCCGGCACAGGGATGGGACGCGAATGGCGATACGAATCAACGGCACCGATGTTGCGCCGCCAGAGGATGCGCGGGTCTCCCTGCTGGATCTTTTGCGCGACCGCCTGCAGCTGACCGGCACCAAGATCGGCTGCAACCAGGGCGCGTGCGGGGCGTGCACCGTGCTGATCGATGGCGAGCGCGTGCTGTCCTGTCTAACGCTGGCCGTGCAGGCCGATGGGCGATCCGTCACGACGATCGAGGGGCTGGGCAGCGCCGAGGACCTGCATCCGCTGCAGGCGGCGTTCATCGCGCATGACGGGTTTCAGTGCGGTTATTGCACGCCGGGCCAGATCTGCGCAGCGGCGGCGATGCTGCGCGAAGTCGAAGCGGGCATTCCGAGCTACGTCACCGCCGATCTGGTCGGCGAGCGGATCCTGCTGTCGCGGGAGGAAGTGCGCGAGCGGATGAGCGGCAATCTGTGCCGCTGCGGCGCGCATAACGGTATTGTTGATGCCATCCTGCAGGTCGCGTCGGAGCGCGCGGCATGACCCCGCTCAGCTATGTCCGCGCCGCTTCGGCGAGCGACGCCGCGCGGCTGGCCGGCGCGGCCGGGCACCGGTTGCTGGGCGGCGGCACCAACCTGGTCGACCTGATGCGCAAGGGCGTCGAGCAGCCGACGCAGCTGATCGACGTGACGGGCCTGTCCGACCTGATCGAACTGGCAGACGACGGCAGCCTGGTGATCGGCGCTGCCGCGCGCAACAGCGCCGTCGCAGCCCATCCGCTGGTCCGCACGCGCTATCCGATGCTGGCCCGGGCGATCCTGTCGGGCGCTTCGGCGCAGGTCCGCAACATGGCGACGGTCGCCGGGAACCTGATGCAGCGCACGCGCTGCGCCTATTTCAATGACGTCGCCGGCTCGCGGTGCAACAAGCGCGCGCCGGGCAGCGGCTGCGATGCGATCGGCGGGTTCAACCGCTATCATGCCATTCTCGGCGCCTCGTCCTCCTGCGTGGCCACCAACCCTTCGGACATGTGCGTGGCGCTCGCGGCGCTCGACGCGCGTGTGCATGTCGCTGGCATTGCCGGAGTCAGGACCATCGCCGTCGCCGAGTTCCACCGCCTGCCCGGCGACCGGCCCGATCTTGAGACGCTGCTCGACATCGGCGAGGTGATCGTCGCGATCGAGATCCCGCCATCGCCGGTCGCCCGCCAGCGCTACCGCAAGGTGCGCGACCGGGCGAGCTTCGCCTTCGCCCTGGTATCGGTGGCGGCGGGCGTGACGGTGCGGGACGGGCTGATCGACGAGGTCAGGATCGCGTTCGGCGGCATCGCGCCCAGGCCGTGGCGTGCGTTCGGCGCCGAGGCGGCGCTACGCGGCAGTCCGCCGGATGCCGAGGCATTCGCGGCGGCAATCGCCGACGAACTCGCGGCGGCCGAGCCGCTGGCGGGCAATGGATTCAAGGTGGCGCTGGCGCAGCGGACGCTGGTCGCCGTCCTCACCGAACTGAGCGGGAGCGATCGATGAGCCGGGTCCAGAATGTCGTCATCGGCTCGGTCAGGACCGTGCTTGGCTGGGTCCCGGCGCAGTGGCTGCCGGGTGGTTCCCCCGATCCGCTGATCGATCGCCGCGCGGCGATCGGGCGCCAGGCCTCGCGGCTGGACGGCCCGGTCAAGGTGACGGGACAGGCCCGCTTCGCCGCCGAAGTCGCGATGGAGGGGTTGAGCTACGCCACGCTGGTGCACAGCCCGGTGACGCGCGGGCGGATCACGCGCCTCGACACCAGCGCCGCCGAGGCGGCAGCCGGGGTGATCCTGGTGATGACGTACCGCAACATGCCGCGCATCGGCAGCGTACCGCTGATCAGCATGACCGACCTGACAGCCGTCGGTAACAGCAGCCTGCCGATCCTGCAGGACGCGGAGATCCGCTATAACGGCCAAGTCGTCGCGCTGGTGGTGGCGGAGACGCAGGAGCAGGCGGATCATGCGGCGTCGCTGATCGCGATCGACTATGCGGTCGACGCCGGCAACACCCGCTTCGAAGCGGCGAAAGCGACGGCCCGGACGCCGGCATCGATCCTGATCGAGAAGAACCATGTCTCGATCGGCAATGCCGAACGCGCGCTGGGCAAGGCGCCGCACCGGACCGACAATGTGTATCGCACGCCCGGCCACAACCATAATGCGATCGAGCTCCATGTCGTCACGGTGGCATGGGAAGACGAGTCGCTGATCGTGCACGACACGACCCAGATGGTCGCGCCGAGCGCCAATGCGCTCGCCAAGCTCTTCGGGCTGAAGAAGGGCCAGGTACGTGTGCTCTCGCCGTTCGTCGGCGGCGGCTTCGGCGGCAAGGGGCTGTGGGATCATCATGTCGTCGCCATCGCGGCGGCCAGGCTGGTCGGTCGCCCGCTGCGCCTGATGCTGAGCCGCGAGGGTGTCTACCGCATCATCGGCGGGCGCACCCCGTCCGAGCAGCGCGTGGCGATCAGCGCCGATGCGCAGGGCAACTTCACCGCGTTTGTCCACAGCGGCTATTCGGTCATGCCACCTTATGGCGCCTGCCCGGAGCAATATACGTTGGGCTCCCGCGCGCTCTACAGTGCGAAGAGCTACGAGATCCTTCAGCAGCATGTCGATCTCGATATCGTGCCGAACACCTTCATGCGCGCGCCGGGCGAAGCGATCGGCAGCTTCGCGGTCGAAAGCGCGGTCGACGAGCTGGCGCACGCGATGGGTACTGATCCGATCGCGCTGCGCCTGCGCAACACGCCCGACCGGCACCCGATATCGGGCGCCCCCTTTTCGCAGCACGCGCTGCACCAGGCCTATACCGACGGGGCGGCACGCTTCGGCTGGGACCAGTGGCAGGCCGAGCCGGGGGCACGATCCGAGGGAGAATGGCGTATCGGCATGGGCTGCGCGACCGGCAGCTTCCCCTATGTCCGGATGCCGGGGGCAAGCGTCCGTCTCACCCTGCGCAGCGACGGATCGGTCACCGTGTCCTGCTCGGCGCAGGAGATGGGCATGGGCACGGCGACCGTCCAGGCGCAGCATACCGCAGACCGGCTCGGCCTGCCGCTGGAGGCGATCACGGTCGAGATGGGTGATTCAGCGTTGCCGGCAGCGCCGATGGCGGGCGGGTCCGCGCAGACCGTGTCGATGGCGGGGGCGGTCGTCGCAGCCTCGGAGAAGCTGCTGGGCGAGTTGCTGCGTCTTGCCGGTAATGACAGCCCGCTCGCCGGCCTGCGCGCGGGCGAGGTCCGCCTGATCGATGAAGGCGTGGCCGGGATCGAGGAGCCGGCGCGCCATGAAAGCTATCGATCGATCCTCGCGCGCGCCGGGCGGGACTCACTGAGCGTCACCGCATCGGGAACGCCGCCGCTCGAGATGATGAAATTCGCGATGCACAGCTCCTCGGCGATCTTCTGCGAACTCCGGGTCAGTGCCGTCACCGGCGAGATCCGCGTCGACCGGCTGCTAGGCTCGTTCGACTGCGGCACCATTCTCAACCCGAAGACCGCGGCCAGCCAGTTCCGGGGCGGGATGATCATGGGCCTTGGCCTGGCGCTGACGGAGGAGACGCTGTTCGACGAACGCAGCGGGCGGATCATGAACGCGTCGCTGGCCGATTATCACATCCCGGCGCATCTCGACGTACCGGAGATCGAAGTGATGTGGACTGGCATCCCGGATCCGCGATCGCCGCTCGGCGCGCGCGGGATCGGCGAGATCGGCATCACCGGCGTGGCTGCGGCCGTCGCCAACGCCGTGTTCAACGCGACCGGCAAGCGCATCCGGGAGCTGCCGATCACGCTGGACAAGCTGTTGTAAGCGGCGCGCCCTACACGAACCGCGGAATGGGGCCGGGATGGGGCGTCTGGTCGGGCAGATCGACCTCGGTCTCATCGACATAACACCAGCCCCAGCCCTCGGGCGGGTCATAGCCTTCCATGATGGGATGAGCGGTCGCGTGGAAATGCTTCGTGGCGTGCTGGTTGGGGGACTGGTCGCAACAGCCGACATGACCGCACTCCCGGCATAGCCGCAGATGCACCCACCAGCTGCCGATCTTCAGGCATTCCTCGCAACCGGCGGCGCTGGGGACGACGTCATGGATGGTGGCCATGTGGGTGCAGCGGGTCATCGGTCATTCCTCGTCTCTGTGTCGTGTTGGCGCGGTCGCAAGCTCAGCCGGTTGGGGACGCACCGGCTTTCGGCGCTCGCCTGGCAAGAATCTGTGCCCATGGGTTCGGCCTGGCTTCACCGATGCGGTGCAGCGTGTTCTGGTCATGATGCACAAAGGGCTCCGTCGCGCCGTGCACGGTGAGCGTCGTCTCGATGTCATAGCTCCAGCTGCCATCGGCGTTGAAGTCGATGGCGATGCGATAGGCGTCAGTGCGAAAACCATATTCCAGGAAATCGGTCGAGCAGATGCCGTAGTTCGTCTCGCCCCGCGTTGCGGTGACCGTGATGCCGGTGTCGCCCGGCTTGCCCTGGCCCGAGGCGAGCAGCACCTGCCCGCGCGGGATCGCCAGCGTCTGCAGGATCAGGCCGGTGGCGGGCTCCCACAGCCAATAGCCGACCTGATCGTGGAAGGTGATGTCCTCTTCGACGGTGGTGATGTGGATGTGATAGCGCAGGCCGTAGAGCAGCTGCGGTCCGTTGGATTGCGGATCGATCGGCTCGAAACTGATGTGCTCGATGAACTCGCGGCGCTCCGGGCCGTCGGGCTTGGGCGCGACGTCGGCCCCTTTTTTCGCGCGCCATGTCCCCGCCAGCGGTAGCAGCGGCCCGAGATTGGCCAGCGTGTTTGGATCGACGTCCGCCGTTTCAGTGAAGATGTCGCGGGGAAAGGGGTTCATGAGCCTGTTCCTGAGCTGGAGGGCATGACGGGATGGGATCGGCGTTCAACGCTTACCGGCATGGCTGGCCAACTGCACGAGAACGGCGGCCAGGGAGAGCGCCCCGTCCAGCAGGGCGACCGCGCTCCATCCTCCGGCAATCCAGGCCTGGGTCGCCAGAGCCGAGCCGGCCGCGCCGCCCAGGAACATCGCGCCCATGAAGATGGTGTTGAGCCGCGCGCGTGCTTCGGGGCGCAGCGCATAGACGACATGCTGGTTGGAGATGAGCGCTGCCTGGACGGCAAAATCCAGCACGATCACGCCGACGACCAGGCCCGCGAGCGATACCCAGAGGCCGAATATGATCCAGGATATCAGGGTGAGCACGGCGCCAAGGATGATCGCCTGTTTCGGGCCACGCTTGTCCGCCATGCGCCCGGAGATCGGCGCGGCGAGGATGCCCACCGCGCCGACGATGCCGAACAGCCCGGCGATCTCCGCGCCAAGGCCGAAGCGGGGTTGCTGCAGCTGGAACGCCAGGATCGTCCAGAAGGCAGTGAAGGCGGCAAAGATCAGCGCCTGAGTCACCGCGGCAAGGCGCAACGCGCCGAATTCCCGCCACAGCCCGATCAGGGAGTGCATCAGTCCGGCATAGGTCAGCCCGGTCTCCGGCTGGCTGCGGGGCAGCTGCAGCGCCAGCCAGGCACAGGCGCCGAGCGCCATGGGCACGCCCAGCCAGTACATTTCCCGCCAGCCGGCATGGGACGCGACGAAGCCGGCGAGGGTGCGGCTCAACAGGATTCCACAGAACAGCCCCGCCATTACCTTGCCGACGGTCGCGCCTCGCTTCTCGGGTGCGGCCAGATGGGCGGCCAGGGGAACGATCTGCTGCGCGACGGTCGATGCCGCACCGAGCAGCAAGGATGCCACCAGGAGCAGGGCGGCAGTGGGCGCGAGCGCCGCAACGACGAGGGCGATGGCGAGCACGAGGAACTGGACGAGGATCAGCCGCTTGCGCTCGACCAGATCCCCCAGCGGGACCAGCAGGAAGAGACCCGCCGCATAGCCAAGCTGAGTTGCGGTCGGGACGAAGCCGGTGAGGCTGCCGGGCAGGTCCCGTTCCATCACGCCGAGCATCGGCTGATTATAATAGATGTTGGCGACCGCCACGCCGGCCGTCGCCGCCATCGCGAAGGTCAGCGTGCCGCTGATCGTATCGCTGGGCGGTGCCGGCTGGGCGGCGCGGGAAAGGGTTCCTGACATGGGCGTATCAAACGCAGAAGCCGGCGGATTGGCTTTTGTACATAAGTATTATTGTTCGCGTGGAGGGCGAATTGCCGGGAATCCGGGCGGTTGGAACGGGGGGCGTGAGCTGGGAGGCGGAGCGGTGATAAGTGGTGGAAGGCGACGGACAGCTTTCCGTGACGCATCCCGGAAAGCCGACACTCGCATCGCTTTAACGGCTGGGTACGAGGTCAGCCGTGAAGCGACATTACTCTACGGCTCGCATTCGACGCCGCGCAACCTCAAGGTTCGACATACTCGATCAAGTACGAAGTCGTTGTCGAGTTCATCCACGAAAAACTGTCCGCGTGAGAGGGCCATCATGCCGCTCGGCAGGCCATATAAAGGGCCTCTATTCGCGGAAGAGCCTTCGAGGTAGTATGCAAATGGCTTTTCAGCATTGATGCGCGGATCATAAGCTAGCGGCCGTTCCTCGATCCAGCGAGTGAACAGTTTTCTGGTCTTCGCGATGTCGGGAAACTGACTTACAGGCATTGGCAAGAAATGGACTGATCCAGTGGTCCACATAACGCCGCGACGAATGATTGGAAGGATTACCGTGACTACCGGTGACCTTGGTCCATCGATAGTGCCCTCATTGTTCAAGGCTAACGGTCCGGCTTGACGGAAATAGAGAGTATATCCTGTTGCGGTAAGGGTTTCTTCCGGCGGTTGGGACAACGCCCGGAACCATTGAAGCACTTCGCTGCTCTCATGGGGGTCCTCAACAAACCAAAACGAAGCCACCATAGCTCGTCTCACCCTTTCGCTCGACCATTGCCATAACGACACCACAGCAGATCGGAAATGTCCCGTTTCGGGTTCGCTCAAACGCGCCTGAGAAGGTTCAGGAACATTGTGTAACTGAATTAGCCATCCTCCTGCCTTGGAGCACCTCCCAGGCGACTCCGTACTCTGCAGGAGGATGGGCTAATTAAATTACACAATGTCCCCCGCTCTTGGGGATCGTTGTGATGGGAACGCAAGCCCCCTTCCGCGCGACGAGGGGGCGCTATTCGGCCGGCAAGGCGGGAGGGGAAACCGGGCCCTGATCGGGTACAAGCGGAAACTCCTGTTGAAAGGTGCCGAAATGGATGAGAAACCGCTGTAGCCTCATGATTCGATGCTGCCGTCCCGGGATGCTCATCGCCCGCGCTGCTGCGTCTTCACAGTCGAACACTAACGCGCGAAGCTCTCCGATGCACTCTTCTTCAATCGCCACCCGTTCCTCCGTCCATCGTCGAACATCATCCGCCATCGGCGAGGTCTGAAGGAAAATGTCGGCATACAGGCGGCTCCATCGCTTCATCCATTGAGTGTGCGCAGCTCCGGCAGGACCGAGACGCAAGATAACTTGGATGAGTGATATGACGGTGACAGTGGCGGCACCCATCTTGGCGAGCCAGCCGGGCGAGCCAGCAACCACATCGCCGAACGCCGAGGCGCCGGCGGCGATCGTTATGAGGGTGAATAGCGTGTCGAGGTTGCTTAGGAAAGCCGCCCGCCGCCGATGATATCTAGAGGAGTACTCTGCGCGATATAGTAGCTGCCAGCGGCACTCCTCCAACTCATCCTGCGTCACTTCTTCGGACGAGAAGGGGGAGCTTGCTCGGATGTAGTGCGGCCAGTCTGACTCTTGTTGCCGTATCCGTCGTTAAGCGGCGTTGGCTGTTGTGGGGGTGAAGGGCGGTGCCCGCCGCCGCCACGCTTTTCGTCTGCCATATCCCTGTCCTCCTATCTGGGACAATAAGAGAACATTCTGATTATTAGTCAAGGCTTGTAGGCTGATACCTGCTCTCGGACCATTCAGCTCCAGATCGCATCGCCTAAAACGTTAATCTTAGCGGACCGCGGCTTATCGAGCTTCAAGTTGCCGAGCGGCACGTTCACAAAGCGCTTCCTGCCTCCGAACCATTCTACCCAGGCTCGATCGCCTTCTAGGCGTTCAATCCAAGCGCAAGGGGCGACTGTAAAGGCGATTAACCCGATCAATGGCAATGACCAAGCTCCGCACATTGCGGGGGTTTCTATCTGTCGATCAAAGCCGAACACGCCACGACTTCAACCGGCGCTCCGTCTGGTAAGACCTTGCCGCCATTGTCTTCATCGCCTCTGCAAGGCGCTTGCTGAGCGTTTCCGCGTGTTCGACGCCCGACATGGCGAGTGTGTGGGCGAACTGGATCGAGCGCCTGAGTTCGGGGCCTTTCATCGCGTCGAACATGGCTATCAGTTGCTCAGCGGTAAGCGATGCAAGAAGCTGAACATCTTCTTCGCTCCATCCCTGTTGCGCGCTGATTTGAATTAGAACCTGACTTGGGTCGCGAGCGTCTACGAATGCTGCGCGCTTGGCCTCGAACGCGGCGACAAGCCTAGGATCGGGTGCGTCACTGGCCATGAAGTGATGTTCGTAAAGGTCAAAGAATGCTTTCCCCTCGTCCTTTCTCGCCTCCACGTAGCGATCAATCAGGTCGTCGGCCTCGGCGTTCATACCTGTTTCGCGAAGCAACCCGACGGTGCCACTCAGGTTGACTGGATTGATGATCGCGAGGTTTTCTAGCGCCCCCTTCTGAATGTCCTTGAGCAGCTTGTCGTCTGGTACCGAGAGATCATGCCAGTATTGATCCCACGCCTTCGCGTAGGAGTTGTCACGAGAGTTGTGGGCAATGGAAACTTCAAGCGCCTTCGCAGCATCCTTCAGCTTCTGCTCGTCGAAGAAGCCTTTTTCGACCCCATCGAAGATGACTAGGTCGAGATCATCGGCGTGGGTGAAGTCGTAGTTCTCAAGACGATCAGCCCACTTGGGGCGTTCCTCTTCATCGTCGCCCTTGCCCGCTTTGAGAGACATGACGAGGCGGTCGTAACTTTTCAGAGTCTCGAACGACGGTGCCTCGTTCGGCTGCAACTCGGCCCAGCCGCCTAGTGCAACAGACGCTACCGCTTGCTCGGTCACTTGCTTGTTGGTGGCTGCGAGGATCGCGCAGAGGCGAGCAGCCAATCGCTCGATCTTCTTAATGACGCGGATGTTGACGATGCCGAGCATGATCGTCCGTTTGCGAAGCATCTCTTCCAATTCGGTGTTGCCGGATAGGGCGATTGCAGCGGCCTCCTGAGGGTTCGGATCAAATACGAGCGAAACGTCCACGACCTTCTCAAGCTGCCGCTCGAACTCCTGCTTCTGGTCAGGGGCCATCTCTTCGTCGTTGAGGAGCAGGACCACCTTGCAGTTGCGTTGCTCCTTGAGCGCCGACGCAAGCCCCAGAACGTCCCGCTGCGCCAGGCCTTCACCGGCGCGCTCCAGGTCATCCAGGCACACCAACTGATTCTTCACGAGCATGTAAGCGCTGCGAAACAGGGCTTCGCCGCCATCCTTAGCACCAGCCAGCGCCAGAATGGGCTCGAGAAAACCCTTGGACTTTCGCCCCAAGTCAAAGCCCTTGCGGACGAGCGCGTTAACCGTCGATACGTCCGGCCCGGAAAGCAGGTGCTCGGGGGTAACCGTCGCTTCGAAGATCGAGTATTTCAGACTGTCCAGCGAGTTGAGCCCGAACAAGGAGACGTAGGCATAACTCTTGGACTTCAGGGTTCCGTCCCCTCCAATCTCAGCAAGCCACTTCCGCCACGCGAAGGTCTTTCCAACGCCCCACTTGCCTTTGATGCAGAGCACCTCGGGGCGGTTGTCGCGTAGAAACCGCTTAATCTCGGCTTCGATCAAAGCAGTGGACATTAGCGTCTCCATAGAGGGCAGACCGCTTTAAATACGCGGAGAGGGGCCAAGTTGCGAAGGCAAAAGGACCCCCGACTAATAGGTGGGCTGCGGACTCCACGGCGAACCTCGAACGCCATGGATACGCCGCGATCAGTCACTTGAGCATATCAACGGGCGTCCGAAACTGGGAAACCCAAAGAGCCGCCAAATGACTGGGTACGGGTCTCAACGGCTCCGCAAGATCTCGAATGAACGTCCGCCTTTAACGTCTAGCGTCCTGAAATAGTCCTGTCGGCAATCGGCCCAGATCAAGCCAAAGGCAGAGGCTGAATTAGCGCCCGCTTTTGAAAAGCGAAGAGCGTGGCGTGAATGTCGTATGTTGGGCGCTAGCGGCCACGACGGCCCGTCAGATCACATATTCGACGGTCGACATCTGAGTCTGCGCAGCACGCGCCGCGTTACGCTTGGTGACGAGTTCGGCGTGGAGCGCGGCGACGGTGTCGCTGCCGGCGGTCTTCCAGACGAAGGGCAGCACTGCGTGGAGCGTGCAGCGTGCGCCGCCCCACATCATCTTCAGGCCGAAGCCGGAGGCGACGCCGAAATGCTCGCCATAGCTTTCGCCGACCGAGGTCGGGTGATCGAGGAACAGGCGACGGAACATTGCTAGCCTCATGGTTGTGCGCGCAGCCAGGATATCACGCCTGCGGCGGGTTGGCAGCCCGGTTCGCGATCATTGCCAGCATATCCGCGGCGAGTTGACTGAGCGTATCGTCGCGGGCGCCCATTACGACGATGCGGTCGCCGGGGCGGGCCTGGGCCACGAGATGCGCCGCCGCGGCGGCACGTGCCGGGATATGCAGCGCTGCGCGGCCGGTGGCGGCGATATCGGCGACGATATCGCCGCTGGTCACCTCGCGGGCGACGGTGCCGCCCTGATAGACCGGATCGGGTAGGACGAGCAGGTCGTCGGGACCGAGCTTGCCGGCAAAGGTCGCGACCAGTTCGCGCCGCATCACCTTGAGCGGGCCGTAGCCATGCGGCTGGAACAGGACGAGCAGCCGGCCGGGAAAGGCGTGGAGCGTATCGAGCGTGGCGGCGATCTTGTCCGGGTTGTGCCCGAAATCGTCGATCACCGCGATATCGTCCGCCGTGCCGACCAGATCCATCCGACGCCTGAGCCCGGTGAAGCCGCCGATCGCGCGCGCCGCTTCGGCCAGTGGCACGCCCGCCGCGCGCACCGCTCCGATCGCGGCAAGCGCGTTGGAGACATTGTGGCGGCCGGGCACCTGCAGCGACACCGCGATCGGCGCCGCGCCGCGCTCCGACAGGCTGAAATCGACCCCGAACGGCCGCTCGACCAAGCCGAGCGCGACGAGATCGGCCGCGTCGCCGGGTGCGTCGCCGATGCGGAAGGTCAGGCGGCGCTCGGGCGGCAGGGTCATCGCCAGCGCCGCGCCGTCGCCATTGTCCAGGTTGATCACCGCGGTCGCCGCCCGCGCGATGAAGTCGCCGAACAGCGTGCGCAGCTCATCGAGCGACTTGTGATCGAGGCTGACATTGTTGAGCACCGCGATGCGCGGCCAGTAGAGCGCGATCGATCCGTCGCTCTCGTCGACTTCGCTGACAAAGGCCTCGCCGGCGCCGACCAGCGCGCTGGCGAAGGGCGCATCGGCGCTCGCGAAATTCTTCATCACCGCGCCGTTCATCACGGTCGGGTCGCGCCCGGTTTCGTGCAGGATCCAGCCGATCATGCCGGTGACGGTCGATTTGCCCGAAGTGCCGGCCACGCCGATCGGCAGCGCCGCGGCGTTGAACAGCCGGGCGAGCAGATCAGCCCGGCTCATGCGGGTCGCGCCGACCGCATCGGCGGCCACGATATCGGCGACGGTCGATTCCACCGCGGCCGAGGCGACGACGATCTGGCGATCCGAAACGATGCCGCTGCCGTCCTGCGGGAACAGCGCGACGCCCTTGGCGCGCAGATCGGCGAACTTGGCGGGAAGCCGGTCCTGATCGAGCGTCCGGTCCGATCCGGCGACCTTTGCGCCGGTGCCGGCGAGGATCATCGCCAGCGGCATCATGCCGCTGCCGCCGATCCCGACGAAGAAGTAGGATTTGCCGTCGTGCATGGCTGCGCGCTATCGCGGGATTCGAGGATCGGGGCAAGCGAGAGGGTGGCAATGCGGATCGGAATCGTCGCGCCCGGGAGGCCGATAGAGCGGGCCACCGCCGATCGCGCGGCCGCGGCCGCGGCGCTGTGGTTTCCAGCGGTGCAGCTGGATTTCCATCCGCAATGCTTCCTGAGCGATGGTGGCCATTTCGCCGGACCAGACGCAGCGCGCGCGGCGGCGTTCCTGGAGATGGCCAACGATCCGAAGATCGACGCCCTGTGGTTCGCGCGGGGCGGTTATGGCGCGAACCGCATTCTCGCCGCGGTGATGCCGCAGCTCGGGGTGGCGGCGGCGGCCAAGAGCTATTGCGGTTATTCCGACGCCGGTTTCGTGCTCGGCGCGCTCTATGCGGCGAAGATCGGCCGGCCGGTCCACGCGCCGCTGGTGAGCGATATCGGGCGCGCCGATGGCGGCGCCTCCTTCGCCCGGACGCTGGCCTGGCTCACTGAGGGTAACCGCCGCGTGCTGGAGCCGAGCCTGGGCAAGGAGCCGGCGGTCGCGTTCAACCTGTCGATCCTCAATGCGCTGATCGGCACGCCCTGGCTGCCCGATCTGGCCGGCCATGTGCTGATGATCGAGGATATCTCCGAGCCGCTCTACCGGATCGACCGGATGCTGTTCCAGATGGCGCACGCCACCCAGCTGAAGGGGCTCGCGGGAATCCGGATCGGGCGGGTGAGCGACGTGATCCCGAACGATCCGCCCTTTGCCGAGGATGTGCCGCAGGTGATCGAGCGCTGGTGCCGCGAAATGGGCGTCCCGCTGCTCGGTCCCGCGGATATCGGGCATGATGCGGAGAACAAGGTGGTGCCGTTCGGCCGCTTCTGACCGGTCGCTTGGCAGGTCGGCCTTTACTTAGAATCGCCCGGCGACTTGCCTATATAGGTCACGCGTGCATAAGCCGCGCTCCTTCAACACGTCAGAAAGTACCGATTTCGTCATGTCCGAGATGTTCCGCATAACGCTGCCCGACGGTTCCGTCCGTGAGGTAGCCCCGGGGACCACCCCGGCGGACATCGCCGCGGCGATCGGTCCGGGCCTGGCCAAGGCCGCCATCGCGGCGCGCGTCGACGGCGACTTGCGCGATATCATGCGCCCGTTCGAGGGCGACGCGCACCTCGCCCTGGTCACGTCGCGCGACGAGGCGGATGCGCTCGAGCTCGCGCGCCACGATTATGCGCATGTCCTGGCCGAGGCCGTGCAGAAGCTGTTCCCGGGCACGCAGATCACCTTCGGCCCTTCGACGGACGACGGCTTCTATTATGATTTCGCGCCCCCCAAAGTTAATGGTCGGGACCGCCCGTTCACCGAGGAGGACCTGCCCGCGATCGAGCAGGCGATGCGCGACATCATCGCCCGCAACGAGCCGCTCGTGCGCGAAGTTTGGCAGCGCGACGACCTGGTCGCGCTGTGGCGGCAGCAGGGCGAGACGTTCAAGGCCGAATGGGCCGCCGAACTGCCGGGTGACGAAGCGCTGACGGTCTATCGGGCCGGCACGTGGCTCGACATGTGCCGCGGGCCGCACCTTGCCTCCACGGGCAAGCTCGATCCGCAGGCGTTCAAGCTGACGCGCGTTTCCGGCGCCTATTGGCGCGGCGACCAGAACAATGCGATGCTCAGCCGCATCTACGGAACCGGCTGGCTGAACAAGAAACAGCTCGACCAGCATCTCTTCCGCCTGGAAGAAGCGGCCAAGCGCGACCATCGCAAGATCGGCCAGGAGATGGATCTGTTCCACCTTCAGCCCGAGGCGCAGGGATCGGTGTTCTGGCATCCCAAGGGTTTCATCCTGTGGCGCCAGCTCGAGGCCTATATGCGCCGCCGGCTCGATGCCGCCGGCTATGACGAAGTGAAGACGCCGCAGTTGATGGATGCGCGCCAGTGGGAGCAGTCCGGGCATTGGGGCAAGTACCGCGAGAACATGTTCGTGGTGCCGGACGAGATTCCCTCGACCGACGACGCGGCGCCGATCCTGTCGGGCAAGTCCGACCTGATGGCGCTGAAGCCGATGAACTGCCCGGCGCATATCCTGATCTTCCGCCAGGGCATCAAGTCGTACCGGGACCTGCCGATCCGCATGGCGGAATTCGGCTGCTGCCACCGCAACGAGCCGCACGGCGCGTTGCACGGCATCATGCGGGTGCGCCAGTTCACCCAGGACGACGCGCATATCTTCGCGCGCGAAGACCAGCTGATCGACGAGATCAAGGCGTTCTGCGACCTGCTCGACAGCGTCTATCGCGATCTCGGCTTCGAGAAATATGCGATCAAGCTGGCGCTGCGCCCGGACAATCGCTTCGGCGACGATGCGATGTGGGATCGGGCCGAGCAGATCCTGCGCGACGCGGTCGAGGCGACGGGCCGCGCGACCGAGGAATATGGCTGGGAAGAACTGCCGGGCGAGGGGGCCTTTTATGCGCCGAAGCTCGAATTCCACCTGACCGACGCGATTGGCCGGACCTGGCAGGTCGGCACGATCCAGGCGGACACGGTGCTGCCCGAACGACTCGACGCAAGCTATGTCGGTGAGGACGGCAATCGCCACCGCCCGGTGATGCTCCACCGCGCCATTCTCGGCACGTTCGAGCGCTTCATCGGCATCCTGATCGAGCATCATGCCGGCCGCTTCCCGCTCTGGCTCTCGCCGGTGCAGGCAGTGGTGGCGACGATCGTCTCGGACGCGGACGACTATGCGATGGTGGTGACGGAGAAGCTCGCCGCCGCCGGGCTGCGCGTGGAGACCGATCTTCGCAACGAGAAGATCAACTACAAGGTGCGGGAGCACAGCCTTGCCAAGGTCCCGAATCTCCTTGTCGTCGGCAAGCGCGAGGCGGAAGAAGGGACGGTGGCGCTGCGCCAGCTCGGCAGCGAGCGGCAGCAGATTCTGAGTCTCGACGAAGCGGTCGCCATGCTGAAGAAGGGCGCGACCCCGCCCGATCTTTAGGCGATCTGCAGGATGTTCCCGGCGAAAGCCGGGGGCATCTTCCCCAATACACGAAAAATCCCTATATCGCCCTGTCCAACAACCAAGGAGCAGTACCTATCCGTCCTCCCATGATCCGGCGCCCGCAAGGGGCGCCCGTGCCGCTCAACGGCCCGCGCTTCAACGAATTCATTGTCTCGCCCAAGGTCCGCGTGATCGATCAGGACGGCGAGAACCTCGGTGTCATGTACACCCGTGAAGCGATGGAGCAGGCACAGAGCGTCGGGCTCGACCTCGTCGAAGTGTCGCCCAACGCCGATCCCCCCGTCGCGAAGTTCCTCGACGTCGGCAAGTTCAAGTACGAGGCGCAGAAAAAGGCGAACCTCGCGCGCAAGTCGCAGAAGACGCAGGAGATCAAGGAGATCAAGATGCGTCCGAACATCGACGACCATGACTATGACACCAAGATGAAGAAGGTGATCGAGTTCATCGGCGAAGGCGACAAGGTGAAGATCACCCTGCGCTTCCGCGGTCGCGAGCTCAGCCACGGCCAGCTCGGCATGGCGCTGCTCCAGCGCGTCCAGGCCGATGTCGTCGAGACTGCCAAGGTCGAAGCCTATCCGCGCATGGAAGGCCGTCAGATGCTGATGGTCCTCGCGCCGAAGTAAAAGATTTTTCCGCGGCGACGGGTTCGCCGCGGAACTTTTCGGGCGTACGCGCCCCACCCCCATATTCCGTAGCGTCACCCCGACGGCCGACACGGCCGGGTCGGGCCTTTTGTGGCTGCGCTGCATCACCGACATTCAAAAAACCGCTCGATCGTCGTCGAGCCTATGGACGCACGCGCCTGTGCGGCTATCCGATAAGGATACCCAAAAATCGAAAAAATATTGGAGAGAATGTCATAATGCGTAAATCCGCGCTCATGCTGTCAGTTGCCGCCATCGCCATCGCCGTACCCGCTTTTGCGCAGGACGTGCCGGCCGCCCAGCAGGCGCCAGCCGCATCGCCGGAAACCGCGGTCGACGAAACCGGCGCCGACATCATCGTCACCGCGACGCGCCGCGCCGAACGCCTGTCCGACGTGCCGATCGCGGTCTCCGCGGTCAGCCAGCAGGCGCTGCAGAATTCCGGCGCAACCGACATCCGCGCGCTGGCGCAGCTCGCGCCGTCGCTGCTCGTGTCCTCGACGGGCAGCGAGGCCAATGCCTCGGCCCGCATTCGAGGGATCGGTACGGTCGGCGACAATCCCGGCCTGGAAAGCTCGGTCGCGGTGTTCATCGACGGCGTTTATCGCAGCCGCACTGGCTCCGGCCTCAACGACATCGGCGAAGTCGACCGGATCGAAGTGCTGCGCGGGCCGCAGGGCACCTTGTTCGGCCGCAATGCGAGCGCCGGCCTGATCAACGTCATCACCAAGGCGCCGGCCTTCGACTTCGGCGGCTATGGCGAGGCGAGCTACGGCAATTACAACAATATCCGCATCGCCGGCGCCGTGACCGGCCCGATCACCGATACGCTCGCCTTCCGCGTGGACGGCGTCTACGGCAAGCGCGACGGCTTCTATAAGGATGTCGTCAACGACACCGACTATAATGACCGCAACCGCACTTTCGTGCGCGGCCAGTTGCTGTTCCAGCCAAGCTCCGACCTGTCGGTGCGGCTGATCGGCGACTACACCTATCGCGACGAGAAGTGCTGCGGCGCAGTCTATGTCGATCTGCGCGAGAAGACCGACCCGACCCCCGGCGTGCCCGGCGACTATGCCGTGTCGGCGAGCAATCGCATCGTCGACATCATGACGAGCATGGGCGCCGTCTTCCCGAGCGCGAACGATCCGTACAACCGCCGGATCGCCAACAGCCCGGGTCGTGCCTATAGCAACAAGACCAAGGATTATGGCGGCTCGGCCCAGATCGACTGGAATTTCGGCGGCGCTTCGCTGACGTCGATCACCGCTTACCGCGAGTACAAGGCCGGCGGCGCGTCCGACATCGATTATGGCAGCCTCGACATCGGCTATCGCCCGGACGACGGGAACAATTATCGCCAGTTCCACACCTTCAGCCAGGAACTGCGGCTGCAGGGTTCGGCGTTCGACGACAAGCTCGACTGGTTGATCGGCGGCTACTACAGCCGCGAGAAGCTGCAGGTGGTCGACAACCTGAAGTTCGGCACGCAGTACGGCATGTTCGCCGCCTGCCGCGTCGTCTCCAACCTCAGCCCATTGGCGGCGCTGCGCAATCCCGCTGCGCCGGGCTGCCTCAGCGCGGCCGGCATCTTTACTCTGACCAACGCGCTGGGCGCAGCGGCACCGCTCGTCATCGGCAACATCAACCGGCTGAGCACGCTCAACGACTTGGGCAGCACGAGGGACGTCTATAACCAGCGCAGCGAGAATTTCGCGGCGTTCACGCACAACATCTTCAAGGTCACCGACCGGCTGAGCATCACCGCAGGCCTGCGCTACACGCGCGAGAAGAAGGACTTCAACGCCAGCTTCCAGAACAACAACACGATCTGCGGCGCGTTGCAGGCGGGGACCGCGCAGGGCGGGCTCGGCGGGTTGCTGGCCAATCCGGCGCTCGCCTCCACCGCGGCGGGGATCATCACCCTGGGCTGCACCGGCAACTCGACGGCGGCGCTCAGCGGCAAGACGATCAACGACAGCCTGAAAGAAGGCGAGTTCACCGGCACGGGCGTCGTCTCGTACAAGGCGACCGACGCGCTGATGGTCTATGCGAGCTATTCGCGTGGCTACAAGGCGGGCGGCTACAATCTCGACCGCTCGGATCTCGGGCCGGCCTATCTCGCCTCGACCACCGCGAACCCGAATGCGGCACTGCTCCGCTTCGATCCCGAGACGGTCAATTCCTATGAAGTCGGCTTCAAATACAGCTCGCGCCGCTTCACGCTGAACGTCGCCGGCTTCCGCCAGCAGTTCAGCAACTTCCAGCTCAACACCTTCAACGGCACCAACTACATCGTCCAGAACATCGGATCGTGTAAGGCCGACCTGAACGGGGCGGACGGGGATAACAGCGACAAGACCGGCGCCTGCACCGGCGGCGTGAAATACGGCGTGCTTTCCCAGGGCGTGGAGATCGAGGCCGGGTTTTACCCAGCCCGCAACTTCGCGGTGAACCTGGGCTACACGCTGGCCGACACCAAGTATCGCAACAACCTGGTCGGCAGCGAATCGGGCGAGGCGCTCGATCCGTTCCTCGCGCTGCTGCCGGGCCAGCAAATGTCGAACGCGCCGCGCAACGTGGTGACGATGTCGACCAGCTGGACGCCGGAGATCGGGACGAGCGGGCTTACCGCGCTGTTCTATGTCGATGGCCGGTTGAGCTCCGACTACAACACCGGATCCGACCTGTTCGTGGAAAAGGAGCAGGACGGCTTCTTCCTGATGAACGCGCGCGTCGGCCTGCGCGGGCCCGACCAGAACTGGAGCCTGGAGGTCTGGGCGCAGAACCTGCTCAACACCGACTATCAGCAGGTTGCCTTCAACGCGCCGTTCCAGGGCGCCGGATCGCAGTCCCAGGTCCAGAAGTTCGGGTCGCCCAGCTATGCGGTGGGCAACCAGATCTTCTCCGCCTTCCTCGCCGAGCCGCGCACGTACGGCGTGACGCTGCGCAAGCGCTTCTGATCGCCTGACGGACGACGATAGCGGCCCGTTCCCGACAGGGAGCGGGCCGTTGCCGTGTCAGGCCGGGGTGGGGGGCTCCCACAGCTCGATCGCATTGCCCTCGGGATCGTGGATGCGGGCGAACTGGCCAGTCGCGGGGTCGTTCCATTCCGGGCGCGTCTCGATGTCGATGCCGGCCGCGTTGAGCTGTTCGAGCAGCGAATCGAGATCGCTGACGCGCAGGTTGAGCATCCATTGCTTGTCGGCCGCGAAATAGTCGGTCGTCGCCTTGAACGGCGCGAACACTACCGGGCCGGCCTCGGTCGCCCAGGACCATTCCTCGGGAGTGGCGTCGCCCGAGGCGACGCAGCCGGGGCCGATGTTGAGATGCTCGCGGTACCAGGCGGACAGGCCGTCCGGATCCTCGGCGCGAAAGAACAATCCTCCAATTCCCAGTACCGGCATGGTCGCTTCTCCCGTGTCAGGTCAGGCGGCTTCCGTCATCGGTGTGCCTGCCGCCGCATCGAGCAGGCGTTTCTCGATCGTCTTCAGGCGCGTTCCCCCCGAAATCTTGTCGCCGGTCAGGTCCGTCAGGTAAAATGTATCGACCGCGCGTTCGCCATAAGTCGCGACATGGGCCGAGTGGATCGTCACCTTCGACTGGAATAGTGTGTGCGCCAGCTGGTGTAGCAGCGCCGGCCGGTCGCGCGCATTGACCTCGATCACGGTGAACCGGTTCGAGGCGCGGTTGTCAATCAGCACATTGGGGGCGATGTCGAACGCTTCCGCGCGGGTGCGCGGCAGCGGCTTGGCCATCAGCCGGTCGGCGAGGCGGGAGCGGTTGGCCAGCGCATCCTCGATCGCGCTGCGCAGCCGGCGGAGCTGCGCGGCATCGTCGAACGGCCGGCCGACCGGGTCCTGGACCAGGAAATTGTCGAGCGCCATGCCGTCGCGCGTGGTGTGGATGCGCGCGTCGATGATGTTGCCGCCGGCCACGCTGATCGCGCCGGCGATGCGGTAGAACAGGCCGGGATGATCGGCGGCATAGACGGTGACGAGCGTCGCGCCGCGCTCCGGATAGACCTGCGCAGCGATGAACAACTGGGCCGAGCCGGCTTCCTCGATCACGCGGGCGTTGCGGACCAGCACATCCTCGGGCTCGGCGACCCAATAGGGTTCGGGCAGGCGCTTCACCAAAGCGGCGAAGCGGGCATCGTCCCAGCCGAGCGCTGCCTGCAGCGCTTCCTGCTTGGCGGCGATGCGTTCGCTGCGGCCCTTCTGCTTGTGGCCGAGGCGGAGCACTTCCTCGGCGGATTCATAGAGATCGGAGAGCAGCTGGCGCTTCCAGCCGTTCCACACGCCCGGGCCGACGGCGCGGATGTCCACCACGGTCAGCGCGAGCAACAGGCGAAGGCGCTCCGGGCTTTGCACGATCTCGCAGAAATCGAGGATCGTCTTGAAGTCCGACAGGTCGCGCTTGAACGCCGTCGCCGACATCAGCAAATGCCAGCGGACCAGCCACGCGACGGTCTCGGTCTCGGCCGGGTTCAGCCCGAAGCGCGGGCCGAGCCGGTTGGCGACTTCGGCGCCGAGCAGCGAGTGATCGCCGCCGCGGCCCTTGGCGATGTCGTGGAGCAGCACCGCGACATAGAGCACGCGGCGTGAGACGATCTGCTGCATGATCGCGGCGGAGAGCGGATGATCCTCGCTGAGATCGCCGCGCTCGATCTTCGCCAGCAGGCCGATGGCGCGGATCGTGTGCTCATCGACGGTGTAGTGATGGTACATGTCGAACTGCATCTGCGCGACGACCTTGCCGAAATCCGGCACGAAGCGGCCGAACACGCCGGCTTCGTTCATCCAGCGCAGCACCGTCTCCGGATCGCGCGGGCTCGTCAGCACGTCCAGGAACAGGGTGTTGGCCACCGGATCGCGGCGGATGTCGTCGGCGAGCTTGGCATCGCGCGCGGCGGCGCGCATCGCGAGCGGGTGAATTTCCATGCCGTGCTTGTCGGCCAGCGCGAACATCTCGATCAGGCGCACCGGCTGCTGCTGGAGGAAATCGTCGGACGGCAAGGCGAGCCGCCCGCGATCGACCGTGAAGCCGTTGAGCTTGCCGGGCGCGCGGCGCAGCGTGGGCAGCCCGAAACGGCGACCGCGCGCGGCGAATTTCTCATCGAGATGCGCAAGGAACACGCCGGTGAGGTCGCCCACCGTCTTCGCCTGCAGGAAGTAATATTGCATGAAGCGTTCGACGCTCGATTTGCCGGGGCGATCGGCGAAGCGCATCCGCTCGGCGATCTCGCGCTGCAAGTCGAAGGTCAGGCGATCCTCGGCACGGCCGGCGACGCTGTGCAGATGGCAGCGCACCGCCCAGAGGAAATTGCCGGCGCGGTGGAACTGGCGATATTCGTCACGGCTGAGCAGGCCGGCTTCGACCAGCTCGGCCGGCTCCGTGACGTTATAGGCGTATTTGCCGATCCAGAAGAGCGTGTGCAGATCGCGCAGCCCGCCCTTGGCCTCCTTGACGTTGGGCTCGACGACATAGCGGGTGTCGCCCATCTTCCTGTGGCGCACGTCGCGCTCGGCGAGCTTGTCCGCAATGAACTGGCGCGCCGTGCCCGCCTGAATGTCGGCGTGGAAGCGCGCCGCGGCCTCGTCGTACAGTGCCATGTCGCCCCAGACATAGCGCGCCTCAAGCAGGGCGGTGCGGATCGTCACGTCGCTCCTGGCCTGGCGCACCATCTCGTCGAGCGAGCGGCTGCTATGGCCGACCTTCAGCCCGAGATCCCATAGCGCATAGAGCATGGTCTCGATCACCTGCTCGGCCCAGCCGGTCTGTCTCCAGGGGGTGAGGAAGCCGATGTCGATATCGGAATAGGGCGCCATCTCGCCGCGGCCATAGCCGCCGACCGCGATCAGGGTGAGGCGCTCGGCGGCGGTCGGGTTGCTCAGCCGGTAGAGGCGGGTCGTGGTGAAATCATAGAGCAGGCGCAGGATCTGATCGGTCAGGAAGGCCTGTGCCGCGGCTGCCTCAAGCCCGCGCGAGGGATAGTCGACCAGGCGCCGGGCGATTTCCGCGCGCCCGGCATCGAGCGAATCCTTGAGGATGGCGGTCGCCTCGCGGCGCAGCGCGACCTTGTCCTCGCCCTCCAGCGCGGTGAGGGCATCGGCCAGCACACGGCGATCGATGATCGCGCGGCGATGGGGCAGGGTGTCGAAGCGGCCGGTCATGGGGGCTAGGTAGTGAGTCCTTTGAGTGGCGTCACGCCCACACTTGGTCGCTCAATCGATCCGCTCGATCCGGGTGCTTGTCCGCCCGGTCTCGCCGCTTTTGGCGGTGAGCGTTCGGGTGACGGTCGCCGATTCGACCAGGCCGGTTGTGCGATGGAGCTTCGCATCGACTTCATCCTGCAACCTTGCGCATGAAACCGGCGATGGTCTCAACCGCCTTGTCCGAATCCAGATCGGTGCGGATGATCAGATGGTAGGGATCGGGGTCAGCACCCGCCGTGATCGTGAAGGTGAGCTTTGCCGGCATCGGCGCAGGCGTCTGGCCGGTCTCGATCTCGGTTTCGCCGACCATCGTCTCGCCATCCTCTGCCTCCATCCCGCCCACTCCGAGGAGAGCGTTCCAGTGTTGCAGCCATATCGGGGCGACCTGCTCCGCACTCATGCCGGCATAAAGGGCGATTACCGACGCAGTGATCGCGGCGGTATCGACCCCGGGCTTGTCCGGTGTGAGCGTCGCGACTGCACCGGGCGTGTTCTCGCGCAGTTTGACCTTCAGCGCTTCCCAGTCCCGCACGCGCAGCGGCGCCCCTTCGCGGTCCAGGTCGTACGACGCGGGGAAGAGCAGCGCACGCAGGGCCGCCGGTAAACGCGGGTCCGTCGCGGAGAGAGTCTCGCCGCCGAGTTCGAAGCCAGTGATCGTCACCGTCAGCACATAGCCGTCAGCGCTTTTGGCGAAGCGCAGGGTCTGCAGGACGGTCTGGGCCACTGTCTTGCCGCTTCGCGCCTTTTCAGTCGTGACCCGGTAGCGGAGATCGGCGTCGAGCGGCGGCGCGAAGGGGATGGTGAGGGTAGCGGGCGCCGCGACCAGCGCCGGGGCGGCGGCGGTGGTGGCGGAGGACGCGGCCATTGCCACGAACGCCGCAAGGGTGAGCAGCGGTGCGTGCCGGAATCGATGTCGCATTGTCACTGCTCCCGAGGGGAAAGGGATTGTTGGCAGACGTCCAACGCCGGTTGGGCGGCAGCGAAATTGCATCCGGCGGCCATTTGCCACAGCATTCGTCCGAGCGGACGCATGATTCCGCCGGAGGGAGGAATGACATGGCGGGCAGGCCGTTGCGACTCCAGTCGCTGATCGACACGGATGGGCTGGCAATCGGGATCGGGGCGCTGGGACTTGGCGTGCTGACGCTGATCGCGCGGGACTTCGCTTTCCAGTGGCAGCCGGTGCCGGCGGGCTGGCCGGCGCGCGAGGCGCTGGCGCTGCTGAGCGGCGCGATCCTCTTGCTGGGTGGAGCGGCCGTTATCGTACGGCGGAGCAGCGCCGCGGGCGCGGGGGTGCTGGCGATCTGGTTCGGGCTCTGGGCGATCGGGCTGCACCTGCCTGTGGTGGTGGGCGCGCCAAGCGTCGCGTCGCTGTTGGGCCTGGCCGAGATCGGGGCGATCGCCATGGGCGCCACCGTCCTGCTCGCGGTACGAGCACCCGGGCGCCTGCCGGGATGGAGCGTGGCGGCGGCGCGTGTCGCGTTCGGGCTGTGCGCGATCGTGTTCGGGATCAGCCACTTCGTCTATGCCGATTTCACGGCCGCGATGGTGCCGGGATGGATTCCTGGGAAGCTGTTCTGGGCATATGCGACCGGGCTGTGCCATCTGGCGGCCGGCGTCGCGATCCTGGCCGATCGACTGGCGCGCCTCGCCGCGACTCTGCTCGCCGCCATGGCCGGGGGCTTCGTGCTGCTGCTGCACCTGCCGCGGGTGATCGCGGCGCCGGGAAACAGGATGGAGTGGACCATGATGTTCGTCGCGCTTTCGATCGCGGGGGCGGCATGGGCGATGCGGTCAGTCAATCCTTCTCCCCGTGTGGGAGAAGGTGGCGCGTAGCGCCGGATGAGGGGAAGTGAGGTTCGGGACCACAACCGTCGTCCCCCTCACCCTTCCCATCGCTAAAGCGATGGGCCCCTTCCCTCTCCCACAAGGGGAGAGGGAGATAGAAGTGTCCCTCGCTCACGAGTCCTTCGCTATCGCTTTCAGCCGGTACAGCACCTCCAGCGCCTCCCGCGGCGTGAGGGAATCGACGTCGATCGCCTCAACTTCCGCCTTCAGCGCATCCGTCTCTTCCTCGACCTCGGCAGCCATGGCGGCGAACAGGGGGAGGTCATCGAGCCCGGCCGCGAGGCCGCCGGTCTTGGCTCTCCCCGCTTCGAGCTTGGCGAGGACGGCCTTGGCGCGGGCGATGGTGATCGGGGGCAGGCCGGCGAGGCGGGCGACCGCGAGGCCGTAGCTGCGATCGGCCGGGCCTTCGCTGACTTCGTGGAGCAGGACCAGCTCGCCCTTCCACTCGCGGGCGCGGACGTGGTGGAGGGTCAGTGCCTCGCACCGTTCGGCGAGGCGAGTCAGCTCGTGATAATGCGTTGCGAACAGGCAGCGGCAGCGATTGTCCTCATGGATCGCCTCGACCACGGCCCAGGCGATGGCGAGGCCGTCATAGGTGCTGGTGCCGCGGCCGACCTCGTCGAGGATGACGAAGCTCTTCGGCGTCGCCTGGGCCAGGATCGCGGCGGTCTCGACCATCTCGACCATGAAGGTCGAGCGGCCGCGCGCGAGATTGTCCGACGCGCCGACCCGGCTGAACAGGCGGTCGACCAGCCCGAGCGTGGCGCTGGTCGCCGGCACATAGCTGCCGGCCTGGGCGAGTACGGCGATCAGCGCGTTCTGGCGCAGGAAGGTGGATTTGCCGCCCATGTTCGGGCCGGTGACCAGCCAGAGACGCGAATCCTCGGAGAGCTTGCAATCGTTGGCCACGAAGCGCTCGCCGCGCGCGGCCAGCGCGTTCTCGACCACCGGGTGGCGGCCGCCTTCGATCTCGAAACAGCTATGCTCGACCAGGGCTGGCCGGGCCCAGCCGCCCTCGGCCGCGCGTTCGGCCAGGGCGGCGGCGACGTCGAGCCGGGCCAGTGCGTCGGCGGTGGCGGCGACGGGCTCGCGCCGGTCAAGCGCCGCCGCGGTCAGGTCTTCGAGATGCGCTGCCTCGGCGGCGAGGGCATGAGCGCCGGCCTGAGTTACCTTGAGCGCGACTTCGTGCAGTTCGGGCGCATTGAAGCGGACGACGCCGGCGAGCGTCTGGCGGTGGGTGAAGCCGCTGTCCGCCGCCATCAGCGCATCGGCGGCGCGGGCCGGGACCTCGATATGATAGCCGAGCACGCCGTTATGGCGGATCTTCAGCGCCGACACGCCCGTGCGTGTGCGGAACTCGGCCTCGAGCGCGGCGATCGCGCGGCGGCCACCGGCGCCGGCATCGCGCAGATCGTCGAGCGCCGCGTCATAACCCTCGGCGATATAGCCGCCGGCGGCCGCGTCGATCGGCGGCGACGGGACGAGCGCGCGGGCGAGCAGATCGATCAGGGCGCCATGACCGCGCAGCTGCGGGGCGAGGCCGGCGAGCAAAGCGGGCGGCTGATCGATCTTGTCGAGCCGCTCGCCGAGCTTCCAGGCGCCGTCGAGGCCGTCGCGAAGCTGGCCGAGGTCGCGCGGCGAGCCGCGCCCGGCGGCGAGGCGGCCGATCGCCCGGCCGATATCGGGCAGGCTGCGCAGGGTAGAGCGCAACGCCTCGCGCAGGCCGCTATCGTCGTGGAGCAGCTGCACGAGATCGAGCCGCGCCTCGATCCGCGCGCGATCGACCAGCGGCGCGCCGATATCGGCCGCCAGCGTGCGTGCGCCGGCGCCGGTGACGGTGCGGTCCACCGCGTCGAGCAGGCTGCCCTTGCGCTGGCCCGAAGCGGTGCAGGTCAGCTCGAGGCTGTCGCGGGTGGCGGCATCGATCGCCATCTGCTGTGCGGCCTGGAGCAGGCGCGGCGGGCGCAGGAACGGCAGCGCGCCCCGGGCGGTGTGATCGAGATAGGCGACGAGCCCGCCGGCCGCGGCGAGGCCAGCGCGGCTGAACTGGCCGAAGCCGTCAAGCGTGGCGACGCCGAACAGCGCCTTGAGCCGCGCTTCGCCGGCGGCGCTGTCGAACTCGGCGCGCGGGCGCAGCGACGTCGCGGCTTCGGCAAAGCCAGTGGTTTCGGCGGCGATCGTCTCGGCCGGGGCAAGGCG
This sequence comes from Parasphingomonas zepuensis, assembly GCF_036663735.1. Classification (NCBI taxonomy): domain Bacteria; kingdom Pseudomonadati; phylum Pseudomonadota; class Alphaproteobacteria; order Sphingomonadales; family Sphingomonadaceae; genus Parasphingomonas; species Parasphingomonas zepuensis. The sequence continues at coordinate 76,552 of NZ_JAXOJO010000009.1, forward strand.
CGAGAGCTCGGCGCCAAGGCCGGCCGCGTCCGTCTCGATCAGCTCGAACCGGCCGGTCGAGACATCGGCCGCGGCGAGCGCGACGGCGCCGGCGACCTCGCCGATCGCGACGCACCAGTTGGCGGTGCGGGCGTCGAGCAAGGCCTCCTCGGTCAGGGTGCCGGCGGTGACGACGCGGATGATCGCGCGCGAGACCAGCGCCTTTGAGCCCATGCGGGCGCGGGCATCGGCCGGGCTCTCGGTCTGCTCGGCGATGGCGACCCGGTGGCCCGCCTTGATCAGCCGCGCGAGATAGCCTTCCGCCGCATGGATCGGCACGCCGCACATGGGAATGGCGACGCCGTCATGCTCGCCGCGCGCAGTGAGCGCGATATCGAGGCAGGCAGCGGCGATCTTTGCATCCTCGAAGAACATCTCGAAGAAATCGCCCATGCGGTAGAACAGCAGGCAATCCTGCGCTTCGGCCTTGAGCGCGAGATATTGCGCCATCATCGGAGTCGGGGCGGGGGACGGGGCGTGCATCCCGGGCTGGGTAGCGGGATTTTGCGATGTCGTCATGGGGGCTGTGAGGGCGGCTCCGGGGATGGTGCAATGACGGTGTTGGAGGGCGCGGCGGGCGCATAGTAACCGAGTGGAATTGCCGTTGGAGAAGGGGCGTAGTTGCGCCGGTGGACGAAGTATCGGCCGAATTATGCGACACTGCGCGCTGTATGGGGAAATCGGACGTTTCTTGGAAATTGCGCTCGAATTATTGCGGCGTGCGCCTTTCGGGGTGCACGAATAGGCGCGGTACGCCCCGTTCGGGCGCCGGACGTGCTTCCGCGCGACTGCGCGTTTATTCGCCGAATTATGCGAGGGGTATCGGATTTTCATGGCGCTTTTCTTGGGTCTCGCACGAATAGTATTCGCCGATTCGTAAGGCGATTGGGCAGATGCTTCTCGGAAGAATTCACCAGAAATGGGCGAGCGCTTGAATCGAAGGCAATCAGACCTGCTCGACGGTCACGGCGCAGAAGCGCGTTGGGAGAGCAGGTAAGCCGCCTTTTCCGGTGGTTGCCTAGCGATCCATTTGAGGTAGGCCGTGAAGACCGCACAGCGTTGCTGCGGTGTCGCTACAGTCAAGTGCGCGGGCTGTTTCAAAACGGCCGCCAGCTCAGGAGGCAGAGTCTGCTGAAATTCCGCGTAGAGGGCTAGCAGGCGCTCGTTCGAGAAAGTGCGCCGAACCGGATGATCGATACCCGCGCGCGCCGCATCCAGGGAGGCGGCGAGCATCTGCCCAAGCCGCTGGCGATCCCGCGGCGACGTGAGCTGATCGATGCCCGGTTCCGGGACAATCGTAGGGCCCCCGATCGCTGCAGAAGCGCAGCTCTTCGGCAAGCCGGCGATGTCGTCTGCTAACCACGCCAGATGCGCTGCCACCTCAGCGAGCTGTGCGTCTGGAGCCCTGGCGATATCGGCGCGCTTCGATTCGATGAGGTGCCTGATCTCCGTGAATGGGAAGGGCGATAGCGCCTTACGTGCAGGATCGTGCTGCGTCGCGTCGCGATGACGTTGGATATAGGCGCGCAGAATCTCGTCGCCTTTTTCGGGGAAGTCGCGTTGCAGTGCCGCAATGATTTCTCGTTCGGGCGATTGTCTCTGCAGGGAAGGTATAATCAAGCTGGCCCAATAGGCCTCTTCGACCGCATCCTTGCCTTCGTCGGCAGCGACGCTAGCTCTTGCAACGATTGCCGCCAGCAGACCACCCGCCACGAGGATGATCCATGGGTTAACCCGCCTGTTGGCGAAGGGATCGGCAAGGCGCTGGGTCTGCATCTCACGCAAGCCGTCGCCGATCGCCACAAGCAGGCTGAAACCGATCAGGGTCGCAGGCGTGATGCCGACATAGCGCAGCCAGAGCAGCACATTCGAAATCGGCCGCAAAAGAACGAGCATGACGAGCATGCCGGCGATGTGGACGAGCAGGGCCTTGCGCCAGACGGATGGCCATTTCTTTAACAGCAGCCGCAGTGGGATGACCGTGGCGGCGTCGATCACGGCAAGCATCGCGATCGCGCTCACGAACAACAGCTCATAGATCGCTGACGGCGACAGATTCATTTCTTCCCCCGGGCCGCGCCCATCGAATGGACGCACCTTTACTAACCCTCTCGCTATCGCTCGTCGTGGCATCCGTCGAGCGTGAAGACCGCGTGGCGAGTTCCGCCTTTTCCCCCTTGTCCTCTGCCGTCTCGCGGTCGCTTCCTCCCCCGGCCACCTCACCTAGGTGCGCATGCCGATGTCGTGATATGGGCTCCCCTCGTCAGGAGACAGCGGATGGCGGATTCGGAAAAGCTGGTTGCGACGCGTCGCGCGGTGCTGGGCGCGGGGGCGTTGGGGCTGCTTGCGGCGACCGCGCGGTCCGTGGCCGCCGCGCCGTTGCTGGCCGTGCCCGAGGTCGATAGCTTGAGCCTGCAGGTCGTCACCGACAACGCGAGCTTCGGGCCGTTTCTCGAAAATCTCGACCTGCCGGGCATGAAGGTGCTGCGTGCCGGCAATGGCGGGCCGCCCGCGCCGCGGATGTCGCCGCATCCCCTGCTGGCCGAGTTCGGCCTGTCGATCGTGGGGGAATCGCGGCTGGCGGGGCAGGTGCGCCGGGTGATGGTCGATTTCGGCTATTCGCGCGAGGTGCTGGCCAACAATCTGGCGCTGCTCGGCATCGATCCGGGTTCGATCGATGCCGCGGTGCTGAGCCATGGGCATCTCGATCATTATGGCGGCTTTCCCGGCCTGTTCGGGGGGAAGGCGCCGGCCCGGCCAGTGCCGCTGACGGTGGGCGAGGAGGAAACATTCTGCGAGCGGGTCGCGCTGATCGGGAATCCGCCGCCGATCATGGGTGCGCTCGATCGCGGCGCGCTGGCGCGGGCGGGCTTTGCGGTGAGCGTTAACCCAAGGCCGGCGATCATTGCGGGCCAGGCGTTCACGACGGGGGTGATCCCGCTGGAGAGCTTCGAGCGCGCGGCCATCCCGACCCAGATGCGGCCAGGCATCGGGTGCGACCGCGCGCTGCTCGCGCCGGCGAAGCGCGATCTCGCCCAGCTGCCCGATGACGGCGAGCATGAGCTGGCGACCTGTTATGCGGTGAAGGGGCTCGGGCTGGTGGTGATCGCCTCGTGCAGCCACCGCGGCGTGATCAATTCGGTACGGCGGGCACAGGCGGTGTCCGGGATCGACAAGGTCCATGCCGTGATCGGCGGCTTCCACCTCGTCCGCCCGCGCACCGAGGACGAGGCACGGCGCACGGTCGCCGAGTTCGCACTGATCGACCCGCGCTATATCATCCCGATGCACTGCACCGGCGAAGTGTTCATCGCCGAGGCGCTGCGGTTGATGCCGCAAAAGGTCGTGCGGTCCTATGTCGGATCGCGGTTCGTGTTCGGGGCGTAGCGGCCGTTTGGATTACTCTCGCGAACGAACAAGCTCTTGTGTCCCCGCGAAGGCGGGGACCCAGCCTGTGCTCCCGCCTTCGCGGGAGCACAAATAGGCGGGAGAAACGTCTCATATAGCGCTTAGGAGTCCGGCGGATTTGTGGTTCCCTCCTTGGCGGCCGGCGCTTTGGACCCCAGCACCGACGCCCGTAACCCCTTCCACGCCGCCACCAGCGCGGCGGCGCCGACCAGGATGGCGGCGATCGCTTTCAGCCAGTCGGGGAAGCCGGTCAGCCAGGTCCACAGGGTCGCCGTGCCGATGGAGACGTGGATCGGTTTCGGCTCGTTGGTGGGGCGCAGTTCCTGCGTATTGCCCTGGCTGTCGGTCATCACGACCGTGGTGCGCAGGATCAGCGAGAGGTCGCCGCGGGCGCGTGCGGTGACCGACCAGCGCCACAGCCCGTTCGAGCCCTCCGCCACCGTCTGGATCTCGGGCGAGAGCGGCTTAACGTCGAAGCCGGCGCCTTCGAGCGTCGCCTTCATGCGCTGGCCGACGAACGGGTGGTAGTCGACCGTCGGGCCGGTGCCGCCGCCGCCCTCCACCAGATCGTGCGGCGTCCGCTCACCCGGCACGGGGCGGAGCGCCACGGTCGCGGTGCCTGCCGGCGTGCCGTCGCCGGACGCGGTGACGTTCCCCGTTACCGGATCGGGCGTTGCAACAGGGGCCGGGGTGGGGAGCGGGGCGGCGCCGAGCGCGAGGGTGACGAAGGTCGTCTCGCCCTGGCGCATCTTCGCCGGCGCCTTGAACGAGGCATTGCCGCGCCGAGACTGATCGAGCCAATATTGCGCGTCGGTGCAATCCTCGGCCGTGAGCCGCGTGCCGGTGACGCGGCAGAGACGCAGGCCGCCCGCAGGGGCCGTCCCCTCGTCGCTGACGGCGACCGTATTCATGCTGTCTCCTTGCGGGGACTCAGTGCAGGACTGGCTCAGCAGCAGCGCCGACAGCAGCAGCGTGGTTGCGCGCAGGGTCATTGACGCGTCTCCCCATATCCGGCGGATCATGCGCCCGCGCCGGACGGCCCGCAATCGGCGCGCGACGGAGAAGCGCCGAACCGGTGCTGCTTCCCGCGCCGGGGCCGCGTTTCTTAATCCAGGCGATGAGAAAGACGCGAAGGGGCCCATCCCACCGCACCACCGAAGCGATAGCCCGGGTTGCCCGGCGATTGAATCGAGGCCCCCTCGCGCTGCACGTCCGTTGAAAATGTCATGCGGGTTTCTGACATTTTTCGCCTCAGCGACGTGATACATAATCATTATTTATCAGATATTTGTGGAAAAATCTGCCGGTGGCGGAATGTCAGTCGGGCGTCCGGGCGGCTGGGGCACCGGCAGAGGCCGGAAACGAGCATGGCCGCTCCCGGCGCCGTACCTGTACCCCGGATTACCGCTGCGTTCAGCATCCCGACCCGATGGCGGGCATAACCTCCCATCGCCCGATTCAGCGGGCAGGAAGGGACCAGACGATGAAGATCTCACACATCTTTGCCGCAACCGGCCTGGCGGTTGCTTCACTCACCATCAGCACGAGCGCCGATGCGCAGCGCTGGGACGGCCAGCGCGGCGGCTGGAACGATCGCGGCTATCGCGGCGACTGGTACGGGCCGCGCTATCGGCCGTACCGGCATCGCTGGCGCGGCGGCCATGGCTGGTACGGGCCGCGGTGCTGGACCGAATGGCGCTATGGGTACCGGGTGCGTATTTGCCGGTGACCCGCGGGCCGGCCGGCGGAGCGGGGCCTGCCGGTTGCAGTTGATCTGGACCGCTGCAGCGCGGCATCATAGCATGGCTGCATGATGCTTCCCGTCCTGCTGATGCTGCTCGCCCCGCAAGCCGAAACGCCCGCTGCCGCCCCGGCCACCAAAGCCGCGCCTGATCCGGCCGCGCCCCGCCCCGACGGGGACATGGGCGCCTGGTTCAGCGGCGATGTCTTTCCAACCCAGGCTGTGCAGGAGCCGGCCTCGGGGACGGTTTACTATACGGTCGATGTCGATGCGGACGGCGCGCCGGTGAAATGCACGGTGACGAAGAGCTCCGGCTCACCCAGCCTGGACAAGAGAAGCTGCGAGATCCTCATGCAGAAGGGGCACTTCATTCCCGGACGGGACGCCGCGGGCCGGGCGATCGGCGGGCAATATTCCCAGCGGGTCAAGTGGGACTCGCGGGAAACCCCGGGGCTCTGGGTCATGATGACGGTTTCCGGCCCGGACAATGGCGTGTGCTCCTTCGATCTCGACGGCAAGCCACGACATCTCGATCCCACCGCCTGCCGTGGCCTGGCCGGTGCCCTGGTGGAGGGCGGCCAGTCGCTGGACAAGCCGATCTCAGTCCGGATTTCGGATGTGGCGGAGGCGATATTGCCGGAGGGGCAATAGACTCATCCCGCCTTGCAGGCCCGTTGGCGCAGGCTCGCGAACCATGCATCGTCGGCGGGAGCGGCGGGCGGCGAGGATGCCGCTGCGAGGAGCAGACCGCGCAGATGCTGGCGATCCTGATCGTTGCGGATCAATTCCCGCATATATTCGCTGCTGGTGCCGTAACCGCGATCCGCGACCTGTTCATCGACGAAGCGCCCGAGCGTTTCGGCAGGGAGATGTTCATTGTGCTCATGACCTGAAAAAAGAACGATTTTGGCAAAAATTAGCAAGATGCCGGTGCCGGTCTCTTGTGCATCCTCGCCCGCCGGAACGCACCGGCACAGTCTGCGTTGTGGGCGAAGGGGAATGGGTGTGGTAGCGAGCTGTCGCGTCCGCCGTTCACCGGCGCCGTCGGCGCAATGCCCATCATCCCGAACCACGGAAGTATTTGCGCCTCATGAACTATCCTCTCCTGGCGCGCGCGCCTTTCCTTGCCCTCATCATCCTTTCCGGCCTGTCGGCTGGTACTGCCCAGGCCCAGGAGGAGAAAGCCGAGAAGGAGCCGTTCCGCACCCGCATCACGCTGGGCGCGATGGTTGCGCCGACGTTCCCCGGCGCGGGGACCTCGAAGCTTGGTCCGTATATCGACGGCAGCCGGGCGCGGGGCGATACGCCGTTCGACTTCGACGCGCCGGACGAGAGCTTTGGGCCGACGCTGATCCAAAGCGGTGGATTTTCGGCCGGGCCAGCCCTCAGCTTTATCGGTAGCCGGACGGCGAAGGATGTCGGCGCTGCGTTGCCCAAGGTCGGCTTCACGCTCGAGGCGGGCGGGTTCGTGCAATATTGGCTGGTCGACAGCCTGCGCCTGCGCGCCGAGGCGCGCCAGGGCATTGGCGGACACAAGGGCCTGGTCGGCGTGGTCAGCGCCGATTACGTCGCCCGGGACGGCGACAAATGGCTGTTTTCCGTCGGGCCGCGGCTGACCTTGTCCAACGCCAAATACAACCGCGCCTATTTCGGCGTCGCGCCGGCCGATGCGCCTGGTGCCGGGCTGACGGCGTTCCGGCCCAAGGCCGGGGCGCAGGCTGCCGGCGCCGTCGCCGGGGCGCTGTATCAGCTCACGCCGCGATGGGGCCTGGCCGGCTTCGTCCAGTATGACCGGCTGATCGCCGATCCGGCCAAGTCGCCGATCGTGCGCACTTACGGGTCGCGCGATCAATATTCGGGCGGGCTCGCGCTGACCTACACCTTCGGGGGGCATCGCCGCTGACCGGCCGCGCGTCGATCGCGGCTCGCCCGGGGTGGCGGGAGCGTGCTATCCGCCGGCGGATGCGAATGGGGAGGTATCAGTGATCCACAGCGTGCGGCCGATCGGGGCGGTTGGCGTCCTGCTCCTGCTGGCGGCCTGCGGGCCGGCCGAGGAACAGCGCGCGCCGGCCAAGGCGCCGGTAAAGCCAAGCTTCGACCAGACGGTGCCCGGCGTGCAGGCGACGATCGCCGGACTCGGCGCGCCCTGGGCCAAGCCGAGCAGTCACGAGATCGTGCCCGATGCCGCCAGCGGTGGGACGATCATCGCGACCAGCGGGGACGGCGGGACGGCCAAGCTGTACCGGCTGCCCGATGGCTGGATCAGCCGGGTCGAGTTGACCTCCGGCGCCGGCAAGAGCTGCGGCGATCCGGCCGATGTCGACCGGGCGATCCCGTTGCTGCTGACCGGCCTTGCGACCAAGGTGACGCTGAACGCGGCGCAGACGCAGCAGCTCAAGGCAAGCCTTGCCGCCGGGCCGCCCGTGTCGGTCAGCCTGCGCGGCGTGCGCGTGACCGTGCAGGGCGGCTGCGTCCAGGCGCTGACGGTGACATCGCTCAGCCAGCCGGCCGCTGCGCCTTCACGTCTATGATCTTGTCGCGGTCGTAATCGAGCACGCCGGGGACCGGCGTCAGGCGATCGATCTGCAGGCCGAAATAATTGGGCACCCGGCCGCTCGCGCGGAGGTCTGCTGGGACGATGGTGAAGGCCGCCAGGCGCGGATCGACCTTGTCGTCGGGCGCGGGCGGCTGCCAGCTCGTCGTGGTCAGCTTGCCGGGAAATTCGGTGGAGATCGGCGGGACGGGGCGACCCTCCGCCTTGGCTTTCGCGCGTTCGGCCATCCAAGTGCCGACCATCGTGCCGGTATTGACGATCTGGCCCGGCTTCACCTCGAACTGGATGCTGCCCATGCACAGGCAGGTGCCGCCGGCCGCCGCCGCGATGATGATCGGGCCGTAAAAGGCGTAATGGCCCGGCGGCACCATGTGCAGGAAGATCGAGCGGCCCTTTTCCTTGGCGAAGCGGTTGAACGGGCCGATCGAGACCATGTTCTCCTGCTCGATCGCAGCGAAGGCGAGGTTCGCATCGGTCGGCTCGACCGGCTTGACCGGGCGCGGGCCGGTCCGGCTCGATCCGCCCTTGTCCCAGGCCGCGGCGTCGCGGACCCAGTTCGCCTGCTTCTTCTCCCATTTGCCATGGGCCTTGGCCAGGGCTTCGTTCCGGCGGCGGAGGTAATCGTCGATATCCTCCTTGTTCGGGCGGCGAATGAAAGTGAGCGGCGTCGCCGTCTCGGTCTGGACGATGATGTAGCTCTTGGCTGGATCGATCTCGGCGACCGGCTTGTCGGCGACCGGCTTGTATTCGCGGACTGGCGGGCCGTCAGCGGCGAAGGCGGGCGACGGGCCGGTCAGCGGGGCGGCGAGCAGCGCAGCGACGAGGAGAGCGTGCTTCATTTGCCGAGTGCCTCCGTCTTTGGCGTCTCGCCCGAGGCGACCTTGGCCTGTTGTTTCAGGAACGCCTGGCGCTTGCTTTCCTCCAGGGAGGAGAAGCCTTCCTCGAAATTGAATTCCTGCCACATGTCCTTGGGCAGGCCGTAGCGCTCATAGCCCTTGAAGTTCATGCAGCGGCGCATGTTGATCCGGCGCGTCGCGCGGACCTGGGCCGAGCCGAAGATCGCGGCGACCATGATGTTGGCGATCGCACCGCCCGCCGCGCCGGCGAGCGTGCCGGCATAGGGATAAGGCGTCTCCATATTGCCGAACGGGCTGGCCAGGCCGCGCGAGAGATTGTCGCAATCGCGCAGATCGAACAGCGCGGTTTTGAAATCCGTGTCGGCGCGGTGGAAATAATAATATTTGTCGAAGTCCTTTTCGAACTTCGGATCGGGCGCGAAGGCGAGCGTCGGCATCGCAATCGACGCGACATCGATCTTCTCGTCGGCCGACGGGAGCGTGATGGTCTGGGCGGTGTCCGAATCGGCGGCGGGGGGCGCGGCCGGGGCTTCCTGAGCGGGGGGCGCCTCCGCTTCCTGCGCGAGGACGGGCGCCGCCCAGATGAGCAACGCGGTCGCGGCACTGCGTGCCACCAGCTGTTTCATGCTTCCTCCCCCCGGATCCGCGGAGAATTAAAGACAGAATGCGGGCGATTTCAAGTGTCTTCCTCGTCTCGTCCAGGGGCGTCCAGTCCACCACGGCTGACCGTACGGCACAGTGGCGGGCGCAGACGCCAACGCCTTGTTGGGTGTTGCTCCATTAAGCCGTTCGGGCTGAGCTCGTCGAAGCCCTGCTCTTCTCTTCCTGGAAAGAAAGAACGGCCCTTCGACAAGCTCAGGGCGAACGGAGAGACGATCGGGCCTGGCGAATTCTGCCCTAGGCGAATCTGATGATGTAAGTGACGGCGATATTGGCCGGCCGCGTCTCGGTGAGGCTGGTGTTCACCGCCGGCGTGCCGGGTTCGCCGACCGGGCCGCTCGTCATCATGCCCGGTAGGGGCGGGCCGGAGAATGGCGGGCCGCCCGGCGCGGCGCCTGGGGCCTCGGCAGTGGCGGGCGCCGCATATTCATGGCCATGGACCTGCAGCGCGCACGCCTGGGTCGAACCGACACCCCCGGACTGTCCTTGCGAGGCCGGCGTGCGGATCGCCGCATCGGGATCCATGCCGCGGCCAGCATCGACGCCGCGCAGGAACGTGCCGCGATAGTCCGGCAGGTTGAAGGTCCCATCGTCCCCGCCGTAAAGCAGGCCAAGCGCGGCATAGAGCTGCGGATATTGCTGGATCGGCAGCGAGCGTCCGTCGCAGATCATCCAGCCCTGCGCCTCGAGCGGAGCAGGGGGCGATCCCTCCGGGCTGGTCGTCCAGCCGGCATAAGCCGTTACGGCGCCCACCGGCAATTGACCGCCGAACTGGGGCGATCCGGGGAAACTGGCGGGGCGATCGATCATGTGCTGGCTCCTGTCGGCAACGGCGCCCGGATCATGCCGACCGATCCGCCATCATGGAAGACGGTCAGGCGGCGACCCTGGCGGCGAAGTCGCCCGCGCTGCCCTTGAGCGTGCCGAGCTGCGCATCGAGCCGGTCGAAACCGCGGCCGACGCCGGCGATGTTCTCGGCGACGGTCTCGGTATCCTCGCGGATCGCGGCGATCGTGCTCGACATGGAATCCGCCGCCAGCGCGGTCTCGTCGACCGCGGCGGTGATGGCGGTGACGGTCTGTGCCTGGGCTTCCATCGCGAAGCGGATGCGGCTGGCGCTTTCCTGCACCTCGGACACGATCGACTTGATCGAGGCGTTGGTCTCGACGGTCGAGCGGGTGGCGGACTGGATCGCGGCGATCTTGGCGGCGATGTCGTCGGTCGCGCGCGCCGTCTGGCTGGCGAGCGACTTCACTTCCTGCGCGACCACCGCGAAGCCGCGTCCGGCGTCACCGGCGCGCGCCGCCTCGATCGTGGCGTTGAGCGCGAGCAGATTGGTCTGCCCGGCAATGTCGCGGATCAGGCCGAGGATCGATTCGATCGACTGGGCATGGCCGCTCAGCGTTTCCGACATGCCCACCGCCAGTCCCGCCTGGCCGAGCGCCCGGGTGGAGATATCGGCGGCCGCCTCGACTTCGGCGCGGGCATCCTCGATCGCGCGGATCAGGCCGGCCGAGGTGCGGGCGGCTTCGCGCATCGCCAGCGCCGACTGTTCGGCCGCAGCGGCGACTTCGGACGTCTTGCCGAGCATGCCGCGGGCGGACGTGGAGCTGCGCTCGGCCTGGCGGCGCAGCTCGCCGCCCTCCTGCGTCGCGGTCTCGACCATAGTGGCGATGCCGTCGCGGAACTCCCCGGCGAGCAGGTCGCGCTGTTGCTTCGCGTCGAAATGCATATAGGCGGCGTAGAGCGAGGCGTAGATATCGCATTCGAGCGAGCGCAGCCGGAAGAACACGTCGTTGAGGCGCTGCCGCTCCTCCTTCGAGCAATCGTAGAGCCGCGACAGGATTTCGAGCATCTGTGTGGCGCCCGCGCAGGTCATCGAAATGAGCGCGGTGAGCGAGACGTCGGCGGCGAAAGCCTGGGCGACCATGCGCTCGGCCGACCGCACCCAATCCATCCGGTCGGCCTGGTCGAAGCGGTTGCGCAGATAGGCGACGCCCGTATCCAGCGTCCAGGCGGCGCCGCGTGCAGTGGTCGCGTCGCGGCCGTCGAAATGGCGGTGCCACTGGACGCGCTGCGTCTCGGCGACCTCGGCGATTTCGGGCGTGAGGATGACCCACATCTGGCGCGCCACGGCGAGATCGTCGGCGGTGAAGGCGAACAGGCGCAGGCGATCGGCGAGATCGATGGTGTCGGCGGCCGCCCCAACCTGGGGAGAATGCTTGGCGATGGCGACGTCGTTCACGGTCTGGACCTCGGGGAAAAGCGCCGGGCACCGGCCGTCATGGGGTAGTCGATTGGGGTTAATGAGCGGTTATATTGGCGGGCCCGGACGTGCCGCAGTGCACAAAAAAAGCGGGTGGGCCGCCTGACGTTACGGCATCGGCGAGTTGCCGGGCCCCGAGGTTCACCTTTTATCCGATTTTTGGGCCGGTAACACTTGTCGCGGCTGGCCCCATGCCGCAAGAGCCGCCGCGAGCCAGCATGCGCGGCAGAAATGGTCTCCGGAGCGACTCCGGGGTGACGCAGGGTCACGTTGCCGTTACAGGCAATGATCATATAGGATTCGCGCCCATGATGGCGACGAACGAAAGCGAGAGATGCATGGCCGACGAATCGAACGTCCAGTTTTCCGAGCGCGAAGCGCTGCTGTTCCATTCCGAAGGCCGGCCCGGCAAGATCGAGATCATCGCCTCCAAGCCGATGGCGACTCAGCGCGATCTGGCGCTGGCCTATTCGCCCGGCGTCGCGGTGCCGGTGCGGGCGATCTACGAAGATCCCGCTACGGCCTATGATTATACCGCCAAGGGCAATCTCGTCGCGGTGATCTCCAACGGCACGGCCATCCTGGGCATGGGCAATCTCGGCGCGCTGGCGTCGAAGCCGGTGATGGAAGGGAAGGCCGTGCTGTTCAAGCGCTTCGCCGATGTCGATGCGATCGACATCGAGCTGAAGACCGAGGATGTCGACCGGCTGATCGATGCGATCGAGCTGATGGAGCCGAGCTTCGGCGGCATCAACCTGGAGGACATCAAGTCCCCCGAATGCTTCATCATCGAGCAGACGCTGCGCGCGCGGATGAACATCCCGGTGTTCCACGACGACCAGCACGGCACCGCGATCATCGCCGCAGCGGGCCTGATCAACGCGCTGTTCCTTACCGGGCGCGACATCAAGGACACGACGGTTGTCGTGAACGGCGCCGGTGCGGCGGCGATCGCCTGCGCCGAGCTGATCAAGGCGATGGGCCTGCCGCATGACCAGTTGCTGATGTGCGACCGCACCGGCGTGATCTTCCAGGGCCGCACCGAGGACATGAACCAGTGGAAATCGGCGCATGCGGTGAAGACCGAGCGCCGCAGCCTGGCCGACGCGCTCGACGGCGCCGACGTGTTCCTGGGCCTGTCCGCCGCCGGCGCGCTGCCGGCCGAGCTGCTGATGAAGATGGCACCCAAGCCGATCGTCTTCGCCATGGCCAATCCCGATCCCGAAATTACCCCGCCCGACGCCAAGCGGGCGCGGCCGGACGTGATCATCGCCACCGGCCGATCGGATTATCCGAACCAGGTCAACAATGTGCTCGGCTTCCCGTTCATCTTCCGCGGCGCGCTCGACGTGCGCGCGACGACGATCAACGACGAAATGAAGGTCGCCGCAGCCGAGGCGCTGGCCGCGCTGGCGCGCCAGCAGGTGCCCGAGGAAGTCGCGGTCGCGTACGGCGTGCGCCACACCTTCGGGCCGGATTACATCATCCCGGCGCCGTTCGATCCGCGGCTGATGGAGATCGTGCCGGCCGCCGTCGCCAAGGCAGCGATGGATTCGGGCGTGGCGACCAAGCCGATCCTCGACATGGAGGCTTACCGCCAGTGTCTCCGCGCGCGCATGAACCCGACCACGTCGGTGCTGAGCCTCGCTTATGAAGGCGCGCGGGCGCATCCGAAGCGCGTGCTGTTCGCCGAGGGCGAGGAAGAAGTGGTGCTGCGCGCCGCGATCGCGTTCAAGGACGGAGGCTACGGCACGCCGGTGCTGGTCGGGCGCGACGATGTGTACGACCGCCTGAAGGCGCTCGGCGTGACCGATCCGGACAGTTACGAGCTGCACAACAGCCGCAACTCGCCGCTGGTGCCGAAGATGGTCGAATTCCTCTACGCTCGGCTGCAGCGCCGCGGTTACCTCCGCCGCGATTGCGAGCGCATGATCAACCAGGATCGCAACATCTTCGGCGCGGTGCTGCTCCAGCTCGGCGAGGCCGATGCGATGATCACCGGCATCACGCGAACCTATGCGCACACCATGCGCGAAGTGCGCAAGGTGATCGATCCGGAGGCCGGGCGCACGCCGTTCGGCATCCACCTGATGGTCGGGCAGAGCCATACCGTGTTCATGGCCGATACCACGATCAACGAACGCCCGTCCGCCGAGGAACTGGCCGACATCGCCGAGCATACCGCGCTGGTCGCGCGGCGCATGGGGCACGAGCCGCGCGTGGCGTTCCTCAGCTATTCGACCTTCGGCAATCCGGAAGGGCGCTGGCTGGAGAATCTGCGCGATGCGGTGAAGGTGCTCGACGAGCGCAAGGTCAGCTTCGAATATGAAGGCGAGATGGCGCCGGACGTGGCGCTGAATCCGAAGCAGCTGGCGAACTATCCGTTCGCGCGGCTGTCGGGCCCGGCGAACGTGCTGATCATGCCGGGGCTGCAATCGGCCAATATCTCGGCGAAGCTGCTGCGCGAGCTGGGCGGGGATTCCGTGATCGGGCCGATGCTGGTCGGCATGGAGAAGTCCGTGCAGATCGCGCCGATGACGAGCACGGCGAGCGAGCTGGTGACGCTGGCGGTGCTGGCTGCGGGCGGGATTGCGCGGTAACTTATTCCTCCCCGAGCAAGCTCGGGGAGGAACTAAGGTTAAGCGTCGATCGACGTTCCCACCGCGGCGTTCACCAGGCCGCCGTCGACGGTGATCGTGTCGCCCACCACATAATCGCCCGCGCGGCTGGCGAGGTAGATGGCGGCGCCGGCCATGTCTTCGTCGACGCCGATGCGCTTTGCCGGGATGTTCTGTGCGATCGCTTCGCCGTGGTCGCGGGCGGCCTTGTTCATCTCGCTGGCGAAGGCGCCCGGGGCGATCGAGGTGACGTTGATCGAATCCTGGATCAGCCGCGCGGCCATGCGCTTCGTGAGGTAGATCAGCGCCGATTTCGACGCGTGATAGCTGTAGGTCTCCCACGGATTCAGCCGCTGGCCGTCGATCGAGGTGATGTTGATCACCTTGGCCGGCCGATCCCGGCTGGCCGCTGCCTTCAGCGCCGGGTGGAGCGCCTGGGTGAGGAAGAAGGGGGACTTCACGTTGAGGTCCATCACCTTGTCCCAGCCTTTTTCCGGGAAATTCTCGAATGGCTCGCCCCAGGCCGCGCCGGCATTGTTGACGAGGATGTCGAGCTTGTCGGTGTGTTCGGCGAGCTGGGCGGCGAGCGCCTTGCAGCCGGCGACGGTGGAGACGTCCTGGGGCAGGGGGATGCACTTCTCGCCGAGCTCCTGCGCGGTCTCGAAACAGGCCTCGGCCTTGCGCGAGGAGATGAAGACGGTCGCGCCCTGGGCGATGAAGCCGGCGGCGATCATCTTGCCGATGCCGCGCGAGCCCCCGGTGACGAGGGCGGTGCGGCCGTCGAGGCGGAAGAGGTTGGTGGTGTCCATAGTTTGCTCCTTCTTCTCCCCTCCCGCTTGCGGGAGGGGTCGGGGGTGGGCCCCCGCTATCCAATTGCGGAGCGCCTGCCGAAGCCGGGCGCCCACCCCTAACCCCTCCCGCAAGCGGGAGGGGAATCCCCTAGCCCCCGCGCTTGATCGTCTCCCGCGCGATGATGATCTGCTGGATCTGGCTGGTGCCTTCGTAGATGCGGAACAGGCGCACGTCGCGGTAGAGGCGTTCGATGCCGTAATCCGCGATATAGCCGGCGCCGCCGAAGATCTGCACCGCGCGATCGGCGACGCGGCCGACCATCTCGCTGGCGTAATATTTCGCGGCGGCGGACTCCATCACCACGTCCTTGCCGGCGTCCTTGGCGTTCGCCGTTTCCAGCACGAGCGCGCGGGCGGCGAGTGCCTCGGTCTTTGAATCGGCGAGCATCGCCTGGATCAGCTGATGCTCGGCGATCGGCTTGCCGAACTGCTTGCGCTCGGTCGCATAAGCGACGCAGTCGGCGATCAGGCGCTCGGCGACGCCGACGCAGACCGCGGAGATGTGCAGCCGGCCGCGATCGAGCACGCGCATCGCGATCTTGAAGCCTTCGCCCTCGGCGCCGAGCCGGTTGGCGGCGGGGACGGGTACGTCGTCGAAGATCACGTCGGCGACCTTGGCGCCCTTTTGCCCCATCTTCTTTTCGGGCTCACCGATCGACAGGCCGGGCAGGTCGCGCGGCACGAGGAAGGCGGAGACGCCGCGGGCGCCGGCTTCCTCGCCGGTGCGGGCCATGACGGTGAACAGATCGGCCTTGTCGGCATTGGTGATGTAGCGCTTGGTCCCGGTCAGGCGATAGACGTCGCCGTCCTTCACCGCCTTCAGCTTCACCGCGCCGGAATCGCTGCCGACATCCGGTTCGGTGAGGGCGAAGCTGGTGATGATCTCGCCGCTCGCGATGCGGGGCAGCCAGGCGGCTTTCTGCGCGTCGGTGCCGGCCATGACGAGGCCCTGGCTGCCGATGCCGACATTGGTGCCGAAGGCCGAGCGGAAGGCGGGGGTGGTGCGGCCGAATTCGATCGCCACGCGCACTTCCTCGCTCATGGTGAGGCCGAGGCCGCCATAATCCTCGGCGATCGACAGGCCGAACAGGCCAAGTTCGCGCATTTCCTGGATGATCTCGGCGGGAATTGCGTCGGCTTCCTCCACCGCGCCTTCGAGCGGGCGCAGGCGTTCGCTCACGAAGCGGCGGACGGTATCGATCAGCGCGTCGAAGGTTTCCGGATCGAGGGCCACGCTTCAGTCTCTCCCCACGCTTCAGTCTGCCCATGCCGGACCCGTTCCGGTGACGGTTGGTAGTGAACGGCGCGGCGCCTCGCAAGCCACTACAAACCCGAAATTCCAAAAGGGCCGGATTGACCGGGTGAAACCCCATACTATGCTGCGCAAAACCAGATGCAGGAGAAGATGATGCGCTTTGCGGGCAAGCGCGCCGTGGTGACCGGCGGCGCTTCGGGGATCGGGCGCGCGACCGCGCTGCGGCTGGCGAGCGAGGGCGCCGAGGTGTGGATCGGCGATATCGACGAGGTCGGCGGGCGCGAGGTGGCGGAGACGTCCAACGGACGGATTCATTTCCAGCGCACGGATGTGATGGAGGTAAACGACATCGTTGCGCTGCTGGCGACGGCGGATGCGGCGGGCGGGCTGGACGTACTGTTCAACAATGCCGGCGCGGGCGGATCGCGCGACCCGATCGGCGAGATCTCGGCCGAGGACTGGGACCGGACCCAGGCGCTGTTGCTGCGATCGGTCGCGATGGGCATTCGCCATGCCGCGCCGCTGATGATCGCGCGCGGCGGCGGGGCGATCGTCAACACCGCCTCGATCGCGGCGCTGCAGACGGGCGCCGCGCCAACCGCCTATTCAGTGGCGAAAGCCGGCGTGCTGCACCTGACGACGATGGCCGCGGCGGACCTTTCGCGCTATAATATCCGGGTCAACGCGGTGTGCCCGGGCTTCATCACCACCAACATCTTCACGGCGGCGCTCGGCATCGAGGGGGAGAAGCGCGAGATGGCGAACGGGATGATCCGCGGCATCGCGGCGCAGGCCCAGCCGCTGCAGCGCCCCGGACGGGCCGAGGATATCGCCGCCGCCGTCGCCTATCTGGCGAGCGACGATGCGAGCTTCGTCACCGGCACGCACATCACGGTGGACGGCGGCATCACGATCGGGCCGCGCCACAGTTGGGACGCTGAAGCGCCGTCGATGTTCTCGATGCTCGAGAAGTTCACGGCTTGAGCCAGGTCCTGATCGCCGCGCCGCCGCCGCGCCGGCTCGGCCTGCGCAGCCGGTTTTCCTTCGGTGTGGGTTCGATCGCGTACGGCGTGAAGGACAATGGCTTCGCGACCTTCCTGCTGCTCTATTATAATCAGGTCATCGGGCTGCCGGCCAATACGGTCGGCATCGCGATCATGTGCGCGCTGGTGGTCGAGGCGTTCGTCGATCCGGCGGTCGGCTATCTCTCCGATCATACGCGCAGCCGCTGGGGGCGGCGGCATCCGTGGATGTATGCCGCGGCGCTGCCGGTCGCGATCGGATGGCTGATGCTGTGGAATCCGCCCGCCTGGTCGGAAACGGCGACGCTTGTATATGTGTTCGGCAGCGCGCTGCTGGTGCGGATCGCGCTGTCGGCTTTCGAGATCCCGTCGTCGGCGCTGGGGCCGGAACTGAGCTCGGACTATGACGAGCGGACGCGGCTTTTCTCCTATCGCTACCTGTTCGGCTGGGGCGGGGGGCTGGCGATGCTGGCGCTCGCTTATGGGGTGTTCCTGGTGCCAGACGCGACTCATCCGGTCGGGTTGCAGAATGCCGACGGCTATTCGCGCATGGCGCTGTTCGCCGCGATCGTCATGGCGGTCTCGATCCTGGCCTCGGCGATCGGGCTGCATCACGAGATAAAATATCTGCCCAAGGTGCCCAGATCGACGGCGAGCTTTGCCGCGCACTTCGCCCAGTTCCGCACGACGATCTCGAACCGGGCGTTCCTGATCCTGATGGCGGCGGGCGTGTTCGCTTACACCGGACAGGGCATCTCCTTCGCCCTGTCCAATTACATGTACAGCTTCGTCTGGCGGTTCGAGGGATCGGATTATCAGTGGCTGTCGGCGTCGCTTTTGCTCGGCGCGGTGGGGGCCTTCTTCCTGGCGCCGCGGCTGACAAAGGGCGGCAACAAGCCGCGCGTCGGCATGGCGCTGTCGTTCGTCAGCGTGACCCTGCTCGTCGCGCCTTATGTCCTGCGCCTGCTCGGCCTGTTCCCGGAGCCGGGATCGCCGCTGATGCTGCCGATCCTGCTGGCGATCTTTGCCGTCAACACGGCGTGCAGCGTGGGGGCGTTCATCCTCGGCGCGGCGATGCTGGCGGATGTGGTCGAGGAGTCCGAGATGCGCACCGGCCAGCGATCCGAAGGGGTGTTCTTCGCCGGCGGCTTCTTCGTGCAGAAGATGGTCGGCGGGCTGGGCATCTTCATGGCGGGCGCGATCCTGGCCTTTGCCGCCTTTCCCGCGGCGGCCCGGCCGGGGCTGGTGCCGTCGGGGACGATCGACCGGCTGACCATCGTGTTCATCGTGCTGGAACTGCTGTTCTACGGGCTGGCGGGGCTGTGCTATGCGCGCTTCCCGTTCGGGCGGGCGGAGCATGAGGCGCGGCTGGCGCGGAGCACCGCAGCGGCCGAACGCGAGGGCGCGCCGCACGCTCCGTGAGGCATATCGCCCGGTGATTCTGTGATTTCGTGGCTGATGAGACAGCGCCCACGTGCCGCATCGCACCGTTTTCGGCGCGGCGAAGGGCAGTCATCGCCTCGTCAACACGGTTCGTCCTAAAAGGTTCCATTCGTCGGGAGGGTGGGGTTTCGCCGGGGTCCGCGACCTGCTTTGAGAGGATCAGAGTTTAGCGGGACCTGAGGGGGCCACATGAATTTCCGAGCGTTTGCAGCGCGTTTTGCGCTGGTGGTTTCTTGCAGCCTGATGGCTGCGACCCCGGCGATGGCGCAGTTCTGGCAGTGCGCTCCCTATGCCCGCACGATTTCCGGCATCTCGATCCACGGCAATGCGAACACCTGGTGGGGCCAGGCAGCCGGGCGTTACGCTCGCGGCCATGCACCCAAGGTCGGCGCCGTGCTCGCCTTCGCTTCGACCGGCCGCATGCGGCTCGGCCATGTCGCAATGGTCAGCGAGATCGTCAGCGACCGTGAAGTTCTCCTCACCCACGCCAATTGGTCGCGCCGCGGCGGGATCGAAACCAATGTTCGTGCGATCGACATTTCCGACGCTGGCGACTGGAGCCTGGTCAAGGTTTGGTACGGCCCCAATGGCGGGCTCGGCACCAGCGCCTATCCGACCAAGGGCTTCATCTATGCGGACCGCGATACCGGTGCAGATGCAGTCGAACTCGACACCCAGGCGCCGCTGCCGACCGTGACGATCGCGTCGCTGGGCAAGTCGGACGAGATCAGCTTCTAAATCCTTCTCCCCCTGTGGGAGTTTTGCCCATCACCGGGTCGAAATGCCCCCCGGGCATTTCTAAACCATGCCGGGGGCATGGTTTACCCGGCGATGGTCAAAACTGGCGGCCGAGCGCAGCGAGGTCGGGATCAGGGGGATGAGGTTCGGAACATGAGCGAGTGTCCCCCTCACCCTTCCCATCGCTAAAGCGATGGGCCCCTTCCCTCTCCCACAGGGGGAGAGGGAGATTAAGCGTTCCCCGGCTTGAACGTCATCGCCACGCCATTCATGCAATAGCGCTTGCCGGTCGGCTTCGGTCCGTCGTCGAACACATGGCCGAGATGCCCGCCGCAGCGGCGGCAATGGACTTCGGTGCGGCTGAACCCGAGCGACCCGTCGTTCCGCGTGCGCACCGCATTGGCGAGCGGCGCCCAGAAGCTCGGCCAGCCGGTGCCGCTCTCGAACTTGGTCTTCGACGAATAGAGCGGCAGCGCGCAGCCCGCGCAGGAGAAGATGCCGGCGCGGTGCTCGGCGTTGAGCGGGCTGGAGAAGGGCCGTTCAGTCGCCTCGTGGCGCAGCGTTTGATAGGCGGCGGGCGAGAGTTTCGCCTTCCACTGCGCATCGGTGAGCGTGACCTCGAATTTTTCAGGTGGCCCGGCGGACGCATTGCCGCGGCAGCCGAACAGCGCGAAAGCAGCCGCGCCGGAGCCGGCCAGCGTCAGGAAAGTGCGTCGGTCTGGCGTCATGATGTCCTCGGGCGTCGTTACGCGTCGGATATAGGTACGCCTGCAAACGCCTGCGAGATGCGCGGGGCGATCGTCGCGCGAATATCCTTTCCTGCTAGGAGAGGGAGCTCGCGGATCAGTATTTGCTGATCTCCACCGGCAGCTTGCGATAGCCGTGGACGAAGCAGGCGGCGACGCGTTCCGGCTGGCCGACCACGTTCACCCGCATGCGTCGTTTGGCCATTTCCTCGAGCAGGGTCGCGATCTGCAATTCCGCCAGGCGGGCGCCGACGCAGCGGTGGATGCCGTGGCCGAAGGCGAGGTGGCGCCGCGCATTGGGGCGATCGACGATGATCTTGTCGGCATCCTCGAACACGCTCTCGTCGCGATTGGCCGAGAGATACCAGAGCGCGAGTTTGTCGCCGGCCCGGATCTGCTGGCCCTCCAGCTCTGAATCCTGAGTCGCGGTGCGGCGCATATGCGCGAGCGGGGTCTGCCAGCGGATGATCTCCTGCACGCTGTTCTGGATCAGCGACGGATCGCCCTCCAGCTTCGCGCGCTGATCGGGGAAGAGATCGAGGCCATAGGCGGCGGCGCTCATCGAGTTGCGCGTGGTATCGTTGCCGCCGACGATCAGCAGGATCAGGTTCCCGAGGAACTCCATCTGGTCCATCTCGGCCATGGCGTCCGAATGCATCATCATCGAGATGAGATCGGGCGTGGGCGGCTTGCCGAGCTTCTGGTTCCACAGATTCTGGAAATAGCCGCCGCATTCATACATGTGCTTGAGCCGTTCGAGGCGCAGCTCCTCGGTCTTCACCAGCTCGATATCGCCGGCCCAGTCGGACCAGAAGGTCAGCTTGCGGCGATCCTCCCACGGGAAATCGAACAGGATGGCGAGCATCTGCGTGGTCAGCTCGATCGAGACGGTATCGACCCAGTCGAATTCCTTGTTCCACTCCAGCCCGTCCAGCACTTCGGCGGTGCGCATGCGGATATTGTCGGAGAGGCGCACCATCTCGCTCGGGGTGAAGGCGGGGGCGACGGTGCGGCGCTGGCCGGTATGCTTGGGCCGGTCCATCGCGATGAACATCGGCATGCGCACGTCGCTGGTGGAGTTTTCGATGAAATCGGCCAGCGTTATGCCGCCGGCCTGCGACGAATAGAGATCCGGCAGGGACTCGACCTCGACGATCGGCTTGTAGGACGAGACCGACCAATAGGGGCCGAAGCCGGACCGTTCGACATAATGGACCGGCGATTCGGCGCGCAGCTGGCGGAACGGGGCCTGCCACACATCGTCGCGGTACAGCTCCGGCCGGCTCATATCGAACGGGTCCGCTGCATGGGCTGCCTGGGGCTCAGCCGAGTCCATTGCTTGTGTCGCCATCGTCCGCTCTCCTTTTGCCTGAAGAGAGCGATAACTGACATTAATGTCAATAGCGTTTTGCAACGGGATCGGCGGGATGTTGGTTTCGAAAGACCGGGTGCCGATAGTCGCGCCGGTCAGCGCCCGATCAGCCCCTTCCAGTTGATCTTCCCGCTGCCCGATTGCAGCACGCCGCGGCGGAAGGCGCGGGCGCCCAGCGCGATGACGATCGCGACCCACAGCAGCTGCCAGCCGAGCGCCACGACATGCGGCCAGATCTCGGGCGAATTCGCCGCGCGCCCGGCCATCGCGTAAGGCGAGCTGAACGGGAAAATCTCCGCGAAACGGGCCAGCCAGCTGTCGGGACGGGATACGCCCCGGATCGAGACGCCGAAGATGACCATCTGGAGGATCGTGATCGGCAGCGACAGCAATTGCAGCTCGCGCGGGCTGCTCGCCTGAGCGCCGACGCCCATGAACACCGCGCCGAGCAGCATGTAGGACATGGTGAAATAGGCGACGAACAGCATGGCGAAGACCGGCAGGCCAGTCGCCGGGCCGATCTCGCCCAGCGCGGCGCCGATCGCATTGGGCATCAGCACGTCGATCTGGCTGACCAACGTGCCCCAGAAGGCGATGAACAGCAGCGCCGAGCCGAACATGCCGATCAGTTTGCCAAGGAAGACCGCTTCGAGCGGCACCGCGGCGGCGAGAATCTCGACCACCTTGTTGCTGCGCTCCTCCGCCATGGTGCCGACGGCCTGTCCGGCGAGGAACAAGGTCAGAAAGAAGATGCCGAACACGGCGAAGAAGGCCGATCTTTTCTGTCCGGTCTGAGTCGGCTGGGCGCGCGCGATCGAGGTGAGCGTCGCCTTGCTGAGCGGGGCGATTCCGCTGCTTTCGAGTCGCAGCGTTTCCTCGGCGAGCTGGGCGAGATAGGCGGCATCGCCGCGGCCGGCGCCGCCATAGAGGATGGTGGGGTGCGTCAGATCGCCATAGAGCGCCGCCGAGGCATCGCTGCCCTGATCGCTGAACGCGATATGCGCCTGGCCGGCGGGGTTGTCGCCCGGCAGCTTCATCATGAGCGCCGGCGGGCGATCGGACGGCGCATAGAGCTGGCGAAGCCTGGCGTCGGCCGCGCGCATCGCTTCCTGTTGCGCGGGCGCGACGATCGCGACGATACTGGCCTTTTCGGCCGAACCATGCGTGATCGAGGACGCCCCGACGCCGCCGATCAGCCCGAAGGACAGCATTAGCACCGGGGTGAACAGGAACAGCAGGAACATCGGTGTGAAGACGGTGGCGACGAAATCGCGCCGCGCGATCGTCAGCGTCTGGCGGATCAGGCGGCGCAGATTGCTGGTGGCCGGCGCGGTTGCGGGCGTGCTCATGCCTCCACCTCCGCGACGCCGGGTTGGTCCTTCAGCGCGTCCGGTCCGACGATCCGCACGAACGCGTCGTGCAGACCGGGCCGTTCCATCGACAGGCCGGAAATGCCGAAGCCGGCCTCGATCAGCCGCTTGAGCACATCCTCCGCGCCATTGGCGGGCACGATGAAGCGCCAGCCATCGGCGTCGCGTTCGGCATCCGGCGGCAGCAGCGCGGCGATACCCGGGCCGTCATGGTGTGGCACATAATGGGCGCGCATCGGCAAGGTGCCGCGCGCGTCCGCCACGGTGCCTTCGAAGCGGCGCTTGCCGCCGGCGATGATCGCCAGCCGGTCGCACAGCCGTTCGGCATGAGCCATGACATGAGTGGAGAAGAGGATCGTCGCGCCGCGATCGCGCTGCGCGACGATCAGCGCCTCGAGCCGTTCCTGGTTGACCGGATCGAGGCCGGAAAAGGGCTCGTCGAGCACGAGCAGGTCGGGTTCGTGCACGACCGAGCCGAGCAGCTGGACGAGCTGCGCCATGCCCTTGGAGAGCTTGCGGATCTTGCTGTCCACGGCATGGCCGAGGCCGGCGCTTTCCATCAGCGCGACGGCGCGCCTGCGGCCGGTCTTGAGATCGAGGCCGCGCAGCGCGCCCATGAAGGCGATCGCATCCTTGGCGCGCATCGCGGGATAGAGTCCGCGTTCCTCCGGCAGATAACCGACCCGGTCGCTGACCTCGCGCGGCCGATCATGGCCGAGCAGGGTGCGGCTGCCGCCATCGGGCTCGATGATGCCGAGCAGCATGCGCAGCGTGGTCGTCTTGCCCGCGCCATTGGGGCCGAGCACGCCGTAGATCATGCCCGCGGGCACCGCGATGTCCATGCCGTCCACGACGCGGCGGCCGCCGAATTTCTTGATCAGTCCGGTGGCGCTGATCGCCAGATCGTGCGTTGCCAAATTCTACCTTCCGATCGCGCCACATGGGGTTGGCGCGGCACATAGCAGCGGTTCGTTAACGGGTTTCGACAGGATCACGAACGGGAATAGCTCACTTTTCACCCGCGCCGTGGTAGCGGGCGACGATGGCTGAAGACAAGTCATTGACGGCGCGACTGAGCGCGAAGGCGGTTGAGCTCGGCTTCGCCGCGTGTGGAGTGGCGCGCGCCGACGCCGCGCCGCGCACGGCCGAGCGGCTGCGGCAATGGCTGAGCGAGGGCCTGCACGGCGACATGATCTGGATGGAGGCGCGCGCGCATCACCGCGAGAGCCCGGCCGCCTTGTGGCCCGAGGTGCGCAGCGTGATCGCGCTCGGCATGAGCTACGCGCCCGCCGCCGATCCGCTTGCGCTGGCCGGCGAAGGGGAAGTCGGCCGGATCTCGGTCTATGCCCAGGGGGGCGATTATCACGATGTCGTCAAACGGGCGCTGAAAGCGCTGGCGCGGTGGCTGATCGCCGAGACGCGCGACGCCGACGTCAAGGTGTTCGTGGATACCGCGCCAGTGATGGAAAAGCCGCTGGCCGAGGCCGCGGGGCTGGGATGGCAGGGCAAGCATACCAATCTGGTCAGCCGGGAGCATGGCAGCTGGCTGTTCCTGGGGGCGATCTACACGACGCTCGATCTGGTGCCCGACGCGCCCGGACGCACCAGCTGCGGTTCGTGCGATGCCTGTCAGACGGCATGCCCGACCGACGCATTCCCGGCGCCGTACCGGCTCGATGCGCGGCGCTGCATCTCCTATCTGACGATCGAGCATGCCGGGCCGATCCCGCATGAATTCCGCGGGCCGATCGGCAACCGCATCTATGGCTGCGACGATTGCCTGGCGGTGTGCCCATGGAACAAGTTCGCGGCGGCGGCGAGCGCGAACCGCGCTTTCGCGCCGCGCGCCGAACTGGCGGCGCCTGCGCTGGCGGACCTGCTCGCGCTGGACGATGCCGGTTTTCGCGAGGTGTTCGCCGGATCGCCGATCAAGCGGATCGGGCGGGACCGGATGGTGCGCAACTGCCTGATCGCCGCGGGGAACAGCGACGCGGCGGCTTTGGTCGGGCCGGTCGCGGCCCTGCTCGCCGATGAATCGCCGGTGGTGCGCGGCGCGGCGGTCTGGGCGCTGGGGCGGCTCGACGCCGGGCGGGCAGTCGCCGAACGCACCGCGCGGTTGCCGGGCGAGATAGACGAGACCGTCAGGGCGGAGTGGAATCTTCCTCCCGCCTAGCGGGCGCCGGGCCGGCCCAGGCTCAGCGCGCCGACGCAGCTGGCCCGGTCGATCGGGCTGCCATTGGTTTGCCGGGCGTCGACATAGGTGACGACGGGCTCGCTGCGGCCCTTGGGATAGAGATAGGCATCGAGCACGCAGATCGCGTTGCCGAATTGCAGCTTGCGCGCGGTGCCTTCGCGGATATCGGCGGCGGGCTGGCCGAACAGGCGGATCAAGGTGCTGCCGGTCTGGCCGAGCACCCGATCGAGCCCCGCCGCGCCGCCGGGGATCGGCACCGGCGCTGCGCGGACGGGCGGCGGCACGATGGTGCCACCGCAGCCTGCCAGCGCCAGCGCCGGTACGATCGCGATCAGCAGTTTCTTCATGCGCGGCGTCTCCCATGGAACAGATGCGTCGCCATCGCCGCGCCGAGCACGGGAGCGACCAGATTGAGGATCGGCACCAGGAACAGTCCGGTGCCGACGAGCCCGAGCGCGAAGCGCTGCGGGCTGGTCGATCCGCGCCAGCTCTTCATCCCGTCCCGCGGGATATGGCGCGCGGCGACCATCTCGCCCAGATCCTGGCCGAGCAGCCAGCCATTGACGATGAAGAACAGCACCGCCGTACCCACTCCGGTGATCAGCAGCAGCAGATAGAGCGGCGATACCGCGAGGTTGATTAGCACCAGCCGGCCGATCGAGCCGAGCCCCATTGCGAGCGAGCGGCCGAACGGCACGTCGCGGGCCTCAGCCAGCGCCTCGGGATAGTGCCGCGCTTCGACTGCCGCCACGACATCGTCGGCGAACAGGCCGACCACCGCGACGGCGATGACGCGGAACAGCAGCAGCGCCGCACCGAGCCAGAGCAGCATGGTCACGACACCGATCGCACCGCCCGTTGCCGTGCCGGCGCCCAGCCACAGGACCAGGCGTTGCGCGCCGTACCACAGTCCGGCGCCGAACAGGGCGAGCAGGACCAAAGTCACCGCAAGCGATTTCAGGAAGACCAGGACGATCTTCGGGTCGCCAAGCTGGCGGACCGACAGGAAGAAGGCGCGGAACATGGGGCCGGTGTAGTGGCGCGGGCCCTCAAGTCCAGACGGTTGCGCTCCTTCGCGGCCGCCTTTACGGCCATTTCATATTTCAGCGAGGAGACCAACTTGACCAGCCCAGCTTATGACGTCGTCGCGATCGGCAATGCGATTGTCGACGTGCTTTCCCAGGCCGAAGACGCGTTCATCACCGAGCAGGGCATGACCAAGGGCTCGATGCAGCTGATGTTCTCGCCCGAGGATGCCGATACGCTCTATGCCAAGATGGGCCCGGGGATCGAGGCGAGCGGCGGGTCCGCGGCCAACACCGTCGCGGCGATCGCGGCTTTGGGCGGCCGGAGCGGCTTTATCGGCCAGGTTGCCGACGATCAGCTGGGCGAAGTGTTCGCGCATGATATCCGTGCCTCCGGCGTCGCCTTCACCACGGCGGCACGCAGCGGCGAGCCGACCACGGCGCGCTGCCTGATCTTCGTCACGCCCGACGGCCAGCGCACGATGAACACCTTCCTCGGCGCGTCGCAATATCTGCCGGCATCGGCGCTCGACCATGATCTGATCGCGAGTGGGGCGATCCTGTATCTCGAGGGCTATCTGTGGGATCCCGAGGAACCCCGCCAGGCGATGCGCGCCGCGATCGAAGTCGCGCGCAAGGCAGGGCGCAAGGTCGCCTTCACGCTGAGCGACGTGTTCTGCATCTCCCGCCACCGCGCCGACTTCCTCGACCTGATGGAGAAGGGGCTGATCGACATCCTGTTCGCCAACGAGAACGAAATCCTCTCGCTGATGGAAGTCGAGGATTTCGAGGCAGCGGTTGCGGCCGCGGCGGCGCAGGTGCCGCTGCTGGTGGTGACGCGCAGTGAACGCGGCGCGATCGCGGTGTCGGGCGGCGAGCGGGCCTCCTGCAAGGCCGAGCCGATCGAGAAGGTAGTCGATACGACGGGCGCGGGCGATCTGTTCGCGGCCGGCTTCCTGTCGGGTCAGGCGCAGGGCCGGAGCCTGGAGGAGTCGCTCCGGCTCGGCGCGATCTGCGCAGCGGAGATCATCTCGCATTATGGCGCACGCCCGATGTGCGACATGAAGGCCCTGGTGGCGGAAAAGCTGGGCTGAGCGGCCCGCCGCACCCGAGCCCATAAGAAAGGGGGCCGCGACGGATGTCGCGGCCCCCTTTTTCTTTGTCCGTTTCCCCGGATCAGGCCTGTTTGCCGCCGGGAGTTGGCGCGCCCGGGAACGGGGGCACCGGCTGGGGCGGCACGTCGGCGTCGCTTTCCGGGACATCGACGACACCGCGGCCGACATGGCTGCGGCGATAGCTGTAGGAGAAATACACCACGAGCCCGATCGCTGCCCATCCAACGAACATCAGCTTGGTCGACATGCCCAGGCTGAAGAACAGATAGATGCAGCCCAGGATAGCGATCGGTGCGGTGAGCATGATCGCCGGGGTGCGGAACGGGCGGCGGCGGGTCGGATCGGTCCGACGGAGCACCATCACCGCGATCGATACGGCGGCAAAGGCGAACAGCGTGCCCGAGTTGGAGATGTCCGCGAGGATGCCGACCGGGAAGAAGGCAGCGAACAGCGCCACGAAGATGCCGGTCAGGATGGTGATGACATGCGGCGTGTGGAAACGCGGGTGGATCTTCGAGAAGACGGCGGGCAGCAGGCCGTCACGGCTCATCACGAAGAAGATGCGGGTCTGGCCGAACATCATCATCAGGATGACGGACGGCAAAGCAAGGCCGGCGGCAAGACCGATCAGATTGCCGATCTGGGGCCAGCCGATTTCGCGCATCGTCCAGGCCAGCGCTTCCTTCGAGCAGACGACGGCGGCGTCCTTGATCGCCGCGCACTGGCTGGCGAGTTCTGCGCTGCCGGGCGACAGCGGCTGACCGGTCGGGCCGGAGACCGGCTGGGCACCGACGCTGCCGATCACGCCGGCGGCGACGAGCAGGTAGAAGATCGTGCAGATGCCGAGCGAGCCGATCAGGCCGATCGGCATGTTGCGCTGCGGGTTCTTGGTTTCCTCGGCCGCGGTAGAGACCGCGTCGAAGCCGACATAGGCGAAGAAGATCGAGGCGGCGGCGGCGGAGATGCCGGCGAAGCCGAGCGGCGCGAAAGGCGTGAACTGCTCCATGTTGATGACGGGCACGGCGAGGATGATGAACAGCGTCAGCGCCGCCACCTTGATCGCGACCAGCACGGCGTTGACCATCGCGCTTTCCTTGGTCCCGATCACCAGCAGCCAGGTGACGAGCAGCGCGATGAGCATCGCCGGCAGGTTGACCAGGCCGCCATCATAGGGGCCGCGCACCAGCATGTTGGGGATGTCGATGCCGAACGCATGTTCGATCAGGCCGACGACATAGCCGGACCAGCCGACCGAGACCGCGCCGGCGGCGACCGCATATTCGAGGATCAGCGCCCAGCCGACCATCCAGGCGATCAATTCGCCCATCACGGCATAGCTGTAGGTGTAAGCAGAGCCCGACACCGGCACCATCGCCGCCATCTCGGCATAACAGAGCGCAGCGACGGCACAGACGAAACCGGCGATGATGAAGGCGGCCATCATGCCCGGGCCGGCTTTTTGCGCGGCTTCGGCGGTCAGCACGAAAATGCCGGTGCCGATGACGGCGCCGATGCCGAGCATGGTCAATTGGAAGGCGCCGAGCGATCGCGTGAGCGACTTTTTCTCGGCTGTCGCCAGGATGGCGTCGAGCGACTTGATGCGTCCGAATATCATGAAGAAGGGATCCCCCTGAAGCGGCGCCCCGCGCCGCCGGATTTCGCCAGTGGCAGCGCTCGGGCGCCGCCGATTTTTCGATGGCGCGAGCCTAGCCTGAAATCAAAGGGGTGCAATCCCTAAAGCACCGGTGACACGGCGCTCCAGCGATGCTTTATCGCGCCAGCATCGGCCCGAGCGGAGCGCCTGCGAAAACATGCACATGGAGGTGCGGGACCTCCTGGCCGGAATGCTGGCCGGTATTGGCGAGCAGCCGGTATCCCGGCGCGACCCCTCCGGCCTCGCGCGCAACGGTGCCGACCGCGCGGACGAAGCCGGCGATCTCGGCATCGGATGCCTTTGCGCTGAAATCGTCCCACGAGACATAGGCGCCGCGCGGGATGACTAGGATATGCGTCGGCGCCTGCGGGTTTATGTCGTGGAAGGCGATGGCGACATCATCCTCATAGACGCGCTTCGACGGGATCTCGCCGCGCAGGATCTTCGCGAAGATGTTCTGGTCGTCATAGGGCTGGGTGGCGTCGATCGGCATAAATTCCCTCCGAAGTCAGGCGGTACGGCTGGCCTTCTCGTCGATCCCCGACACGCCTTCGCGCCGGCGCAGTTCGGCGCGGACATCGTCGAGCGGGATATCGGCATCGGTGAGCAGGACGAGCAGGTGGAAGATCAGGTCGGCTGCCTCGCTGGTGATCTCGGCGCGGTCGTCCTGGATCGCGGCGATTACCGTTTCAGTCGCTTCCTCGCCAAGTTTCTGCGCGATCTTGGCGCGGCCGCGGGTGAAGAGCTTCGCGACATAGGAGGTGTCGGGATCGCCGCCCTTGCGGGCGCGGATCACGGTTTCGAGCGTGTCGAGGAAATCATCGGCCATGCGCGCGGGCTGCCCCGGACGGGCGCGAAGGTCAATCCTGTTGCGGGCTCAGGCGGTAAGCGGGGTCCGCACCGGCACGCCGGCCGCCGCCAGCGCAGCGTGCGCGTCAGCAA
Organism: Parasphingomonas zepuensis; assembly: GCF_036663735.1. Classification (NCBI taxonomy): domain Bacteria; kingdom Pseudomonadati; phylum Pseudomonadota; class Alphaproteobacteria; order Sphingomonadales; family Sphingomonadaceae; genus Parasphingomonas; species Parasphingomonas zepuensis. The sequence goes on from NZ_JAXOJO010000009.1 coordinate 106,422, forward strand.
TGCTGGCCTCGCCGAAATGGAAGATCGAAGCAGCGAGCACGGCGCTGGCATGGCCTTCGAGCACGCCCGCGACCAGATCCTGCAACCCGCCGACGCCGCCCGAGGCGACCACGGGCACCGCGACCTGATCGGCGATGGTGCGGATCAGCGCGAGATCATAGCCGTCGCGCGTGCCGTCGCGGTCCATCGAGGTGACGAGCAGCTCGCCCGCGCCGAGCGCGACCAGCTTCAGCGCATGCTCGACCGCGTCGATCCCGGTCGCGCGCCGGCCGCCATGGGTGAAGACTTCCCAGCCGCCCTCGACGCGCCGCGCGTCGATCGAGGCGACGCAGCACTGGCTGCCGAAACGATCGGCAATGTCGGAGACGACTTCGGGCCGCGACACGGCGGCCGAATTGACCGCGACCTTGTCGGCGCCAGCGAGCAGCAGCGCGCGCGCATCCTCGGCCGTCCGCACGCCGCCGCCAACGGTCAGCGGCATGAAGCAGACTTCCGCGGTGCGGCGCACGACATCGAGGATCGTGCCGCGCGCTTCGTGGCTGGCGGTGATGTCGAGGAAACACAATTCGTCGGCCCCGGCCGCGTCATAGGCGCGGGCCTGTTCGACCGGATCGCCGGCATCGCGCAAGTCGACGAAGTTCACGCCTTTCACGACGCGGCCATTGGCCACGTCGAGGCAGGGGATGACGCGCGCGCGGACGGTCATCTCACGCCGCCGCCGCCACGCTCAGCGCCGCGGCCAGATCGAGCCGGCCGTCATACAGCGCCCGCCCGGTGATCACGCCTTCGATCCCGTCCACCGCATGCAGCGCGAGCACATGGATCTCGGCAATGCCTTTCACCCCGCCCGAAGCGATCACCGGAATGCGCACTGCACGGGCAAGGTCGACGGTCGCCTCGACATTGCAGCCCTTGAGCATCCCGTCGCGGCCGACATCAGTGAACAGCAGGGCGGCCACGCCCGCATCCTCGAACCGCCGGGCGAGGTCGATCACTTCGACGGTCGAGACATCGGCCCAGCCGCGCGTTGCGACCATGCCGTCCTTCGCATCGACCGCAACCACGATGCCACCGGGGAAATCGCGTGCCGCTTCGCGTACCAGTTCCGGATTCTCCAGCGCGGCGGTGCCGATCACCACGCGCGACACGCCGAGATCGAACCAGCGCTCGATCGCCGCGCGGTCGCGGATGCCGCCGCCCAGCTGCACATGGCCGGGGAAGCGCTCCACGATCGACCTGACCGCGTCGCCATTGACCGAGGCGCCGGCAAAGGCGCCGTCGAGATCGACGACATGGAGATATTCCGCGCCTTGCTCGGCGAACAGCATCGCCTGGGCGGCGGGATCGTCGCCATAGACGGTCGCGCGGTCCATATCGCCCTCGGCCAGACGGACGACCTGGCCGCCCTTGAGGTCGATCGCAGGGAAGACGATGAGGCTCATGGCCGCCACTCCAGGAAACGGGCGAGCAGGTCCAGGCCGTAACGCTGGCTCTTCTCGGGATGGAATTGCACGCCGAGCATGTTGTCGCGGCCGATCGCCGCGGTCACCGGGCCGGCATGGTCGGTCGTGGCGATCACGTCCTCGCCGTCGAACGCATAGCTGTGCAGGAAATAGGCTTCGCCCGGCGCGATCAGCGGATGCGCGACGGACGGCATGACGTCATTCCAGCCCATATGCGGCACCTTGGCGGCCGGATCGGCCGGCGTGATGAGGCGAACGGTACCGCGCACCCAGCCGAGCCCGGCATGCGTGCCCGCTTCCTCGCCGGCATCGGCCATCAGCTGCATGCCGACGCACACGCCGAGGAACGGCACGCCACCCCGCCGCACGCGCTGCTCCAATGCCTCGACCATGCCGGGCACCGCGCGCAGCGCCGAGGCGCAGGCCCCGAACGCGCCCACGCCCGGCAGCACGATGCGATCGGCGCCGGCGACTGCGTCGGCCGCGCTGGTGATCTCGACAGTGCCGGCGCCGGCCGCCTTCAGGGCATTTGCGACCGAATGGAGATTGCCCGCGCCGTAATCGATCAGCGCAAGCCGCTCAGCCACCGGCGATCCCCCCGAGCGTCCCCTTGGTCGAGGGAATCGCATCGGCCTTGCGCGGATCGATCTCGACCGCGGTGCGCAGCGCGCGGGCCAGGCCCTTGAACGCGCTTTCGATGATGTGGTGGTTGTTCTTGCCGTACAGCGTCTCGACATGGAGAGTCAGGCCCGCGCTGCCGGCAAAGCTGTGGAACCAGTGCTCGAACATCTCGGTATCCATCTCGCCGAGGCGCTTCTGCGAGAAGTCGCATTTCCACACGAGATAAGGCCGGCCCGAGATGTCGAGCGCGACGCGCGTCAGCGTCTCGTCCATCGGCGACAGCGCATCGCCATAGCGGCGGATGCCCTTCTTGTCGGCCAGCGCCTGTGCCACCGCCTCGCCGATCGCGATGCCGACATCCTCGACCGTATGATGCTGATCGATATGCAGATCGCCGACCGCCTTCACCTGCAGATCGATCAGCGAATGGCGTGAAAGCTGCTCGAGCATATGATCGAAAAAGCCGATGCCGGTCTCGATCGTGTAGTTGCCGGTGCCGTCAAGGTTGACGGTCACGTCGATCGACGTCTCCTTGGTGGAGCGCGAGATGGTGGCGGTGCGCATGCGCACTCCCATAGCGCGCGTTACCCATCATGCAATCTTGCGAACCTTAAAGCAGCCTTAAACTTGTACAGGCAATCTTGACCGGGGATCAAAGGCCGCTACCCAAGGCGCATGAGCGATGGTCTGCCCGATAGCCTGATTCCCTATGACGAAATCGTCCAGGAGGCGCTGCGCGCCGTAGTGGGCCGCGTGTTGGGATCGGTCGCCGAAAATGGCGGGCTGCCCGGGGACCATCATTTCTACATCACCTTCAAGACCCAGGCGGCCGGCGTGGACATCCCGCAGCGGCTGATCGAGCGGTTTCCCGACGAGATGACGATCGTCATGCAGAACCGCTATTGGGATCTGCTGGTCGACGATACGGGCTTCTCGATCGGGCTGAGCTTCAACCAGGTGCCTTCCAAGCTGGTGATTCCCTATGCGGCAGTGACGGGTTTCCACGATCCGTCCGTGAATTTCGAGCTGCGCTTCCAGGCGCAGGAAGGCCCGGAAGGCCCCGATCCGCATGACGAAGCGGAGAATGACGGCCCGACCGTCACGCCGGTCGAAGACGGATCGAACGTCGTCTCGGTGGATTTCAAGCGGAAGAAGTAGCCTTTTCTCCCTCTCCCCTTGTGGGAGAGGGAAGGGGCCCAAGCGAAGCTTGGGAAGGGTGAGGGGGACACTCATTGTGGTTCCGAACCTCACTCCCCCTCACCCTTCCGTCGCTTCGCTCCTCCCTCCCTCTCCCACAGGGGGAGAGGGAATGCCGATGACGGAAGGTGGAAATGATTCAAACCCGCACCGAAACCGATTCGATCGGCGCCATCGACGTCCCGACCGACGCCTATTGGGGCGCGCAGACCCAGCGCTCGATCGAGAATTTCCCGTTCGGCGCGAGCGAGCGCATGCCGATCGGCATCGTCCACGCGCTCGCGCTGGTGAAGCAGGCGGCGGCGCGGGTGAACCGCGCGCACGGGCTGGACGCAACGATCGCGGACGCGATCGAAGCGGCGGCCGCGGAGGTCGCGTCGGGCAAGCTCGACGACCAGTTTCCTTTGGTCATCTGGCAGACCGGGTCGGGCACCCAGACCAACATGAACGTCAACGAAGTGATCGCCGGCCGCGCCAATGAGGTGCTGACGGGCACGCGCGGCGGCAAGACGCCGGTGCACCCGAACGATCACGTCAATATGAGCCAGTCGTCCAACGACAGCTTCCCCACCGCGCTGCACATCGCCGCAGCGATGGCGGCGACCGCGCGGCTGTTCCCGGCGCTCGACCGGCTGCACGATGCGCTTGAGGCGAAGGCGAATGCCTGGACCGACATCGTCAAGATCGGGCGGACTCATCTGCAGGACGCGACGCCGGTCACGCTTGGCCAGGAATTCGGCGGCTATGCCAACCAGCTCTACCGCTGCCGCGCGCGCATCACGCCCGGGGTGGTGCACGGCATGTGCCAGCTCGCCCAGGGCGGCACCGCGGTCGGCACCGGGCTGAACGCACCGAAGGATTTCGGCGAGGCGATCGCGGCGCAGCTGTCGGAGCTGACGGGGCTTCCCTTCTTCACCGCGGAGAACAAGTTCGAGGCGCTCGCGTCGAACGATCCGATCGTGCACCTGTCCGGCACGCTCAGCACCCTGGCGGTGGCGCTGACCAAGATCGCCAACGATATCCGCCTGCTCGGATCGGGCCCGCGCTCCGGCATCGGCGAGCTCGATCTGCCGGCGAACGAGCCGGGAAGCTCGATCATGCCCGGCAAGGTCAACCCGACTCAGTGCGAGATGCTGACGATGGTGGCCGCTCAGGTGATGGGCAACAATGCCGCGATCACCATCGGCGGGCTGCAGGGGCATCTCGAACTCAACGTGTTCAAGCCGCTGCTCGGGGCAAACCTGCTGCGCTCGATCGACTTGCTGAGCGTCGGCATGGAGGGATTCGCCGAGCGTTGCGTAGACGGGCTGGAGCCGAATCGCGGGCGCATCGCCGAGCTGGTCGATCGCTCGCTGATGCTGGTGACGGCGCTGGCGCCGGAGATCGGCTACGACAACGCCGCGAAGATCGCGAAGCACGCCCATGCCGAGGGGCTGACGCTGAAGGAAGCGGGCCTGGACCTGGGGCTGGTCGACGCAGCGACCTTCGATCGCCTGGTGCGCCCCGAAACGATGGTTTGAAAATAAAGCCCCTCCCCTTCAGGGGAGGGGTTGGGGTGGGGCCTTCCGGCTCGCCCAAACAGTGAGGTCGCGTTCTGAACTCCCCCACCCCCAACCCCTCCCCTTCAGGGCAGGGCTATCGCATTTGGGCGATGAGTGTTGAGAGGTAGTCGTCGCTCCACCCTGCGCGTTTGATTTTGGCGCGGATGGAGAGCTTTCGAGGGTCGTGCTG
>NZ_JAXOJO010000010.1:0-54224 GCF_036663735.1 Parasphingomonas zepuensis
TGTCAGAAACATCCAATCCTGCATAAATCGTCATCGGTCATCCTCCTGCCGTGGAGCACCTGCCAGGCGACTCCGTACTCTGCAGGAGGATGGCTAATTCAATTACACAATGTCCCCAAATCTCGCGGCGCACGCACCGGCGGTGGGCACTTAGAGGTAACCGCCACGGATTGCCCCCCGCCTAGTTGCGCGTGCAACGCCTGCATCGTCAATTTGCGCCGCAGTGAGAGGGGCTCGAGTGAGCGGAGCCGTGTTGCATATATGTGGCACCTGGCAACAATTCGATAGCGTGCAGCAACATACCGTTACGCAGCGGCTTTACAGATCGTGTCGCCCGAATGCATCGGCCTCGCAGTTCAGATTGGGGGCGAAGCAGGTCGAACGTGATCGTCGCCCCGCTTTTAGAGGGGGTTCTGATTATGAAAACGGATTCACTAGCCGCATTGCTGCGCAGCACTGCAGCGACGTCCGCGCTCGCATTGAGCGGTATTGCCCTGTGTGCGGCGCCCGCTATCGCTCAAACCACGCAGCAAACGCAGTCGGAGGACCCGCCGGTTTCGGATGAAGGTGGCGACATCGTGGTCACCGGATCACTTTTCAGCCGGGCAGACACCGCAACCCCATCGCCAGTTACCGTCATCAATGCCGAGACGCTCGAGCGGGCCGGCGTAACCAACATGGCCGATGCCATCCGCCAGGCGTCGGCCGATGGCGCGGGATCGATCGGCATTGGCTTCACCAGTGGGTTCTCGGCGGGCGGTTCTGCGGTATCGCTGCGCAATCTGGGCGTTTCCTCGACCCTCGTGCTGGTTGATGGGCTGCGCTCTGCAAACTTCCCGCTCAGCGACGATGGCCACAACTCCTATGTCGATCTTGCCAGCATCCCGCAGGTGAATGTCGAGCGTGTCGAAGTCCTTAAGGACGGTGCGTCATCTACCTATGGTGCGGACGCGATCGGCGGCGTGGTCAACATCATCACGCGCAGGCAGTTTGTCGGCATTCAAGGCGGGGTTGAGGCGGGCGTTTCGGAAAAAGGCGACGGGCAGAAGTACCGTGCGCGCCTGCTTGCCGGCTTTGGCGACTATGACAGCCGGGGCTGGAACATCTATGTCGGCGGCGAATATGAAAAGGGCGGCACGATCACGGCGGATTCGCGTGGCTTCCCGTTCAACACGCTGGATCTGCGCGCGATCGGCGGTGTCGACAGCAATCGTGCAGACGATACGCTGGGCACCGCGACGCCGGATGCAGTCGTTACGCGCGTGACTCAGACCGACCTCAACAATCCGCTAGCGGGCAGCGTTGCGAACGCGACGACGCCGGCGATCTTCAACTCGCTGACCCCGCTCGCAAACTGTCAGTTCGGCACCTACTCCGAGAACACAGCTGCTCGCGTCGGCACCGCGTGCGCGCACAATATGACCCGCGAATATGTCCAGATCCTGCCGAAGCAGGAACGCTATGCCGGCGTCGCCCGCTTCAGCTTCCGCGTCAGCGATGCGATCCAAGGCTATGTTGCGGGTAGCTATTCGAACAACAAAGTCGACATCACCCTGCCGCCGCGCGCCATCCGGCAGAACCAGGCGTTCGGCGGCTCGCCTGCCACCTCGACGACGAACCCGGGCATCGTGCTGCCGTACTTCATCTGCTCGTCGGGCGTGAACTGCGCGACCGCGGCGGATCGCAAGCTGAACCCGAACAACCCCTATGCCACCAACCTGGCGGCGACCCCGGCGATCGCGGCGGCGAATGCGGCGCGCCTCTATTATCTGTTCGGCGACGTAAAGGCCGGTTCGGAACGCACCAACGAGCTGTATCGCGTCACCGCAGGCCTGCGCGGCACGATTGGCGATAGCTGGAAGTGGAATATCGATGCCGGCTATTCGCGCGACGATCTGGAACTGATCCAGACCGGTTTCGCCAATCTGAATGGCCTGGTGCGGGCGATCAACACCGGCTCGTACAATTTCGTCAATCCCAGCCTGAACTCGCAGGCAGTCCGCGATTCCGTGGTGCCGCCGATCACCTCGCTGTCCAACTCGCAAGAGACCACGGTCGACGCTTCGCTCAGCCGCAGCCTGTTCGCGCTGCCGGGTGGCGACTTGCAGGTCGCAGTCGGCGCGCAGTACCGCAAGGAAAAGCTGACCAACCGCAGCGCCAATCCGAACCTCGACGTGCCTGGCCTCTCGACCGCGCAGGCCTATGGCAATCGTGACGTGTGGGCCGGCTATTTTGAAATCAACGCGCCGATCCTCGACTCGCTCGAGGTCAATGCGTCGGGCCGCTACGACGACTATTCCGAAGGCTTCGGCCGCTTCTCGCCAAAAATCGGCGCGAAGTTCTCGCCGATCGAGCAGATCTCGCTTCGCGGCACTTTCTCAAAGGGATTCCGTGCCCCGACCTTTGCGGAGATCAACCCGCTCAGTTCCTACTCCGGCTTTGTCGGTTTCAACCCGAGCACTTCGCCTGATGCCGTCGCATTCCGGCAGGCGCATGCTGCCAACGCAGCCTATACTGCCAACTACTCGCTGGGTCGCGGCTATGTTGGCAATCCCGGCATCAAGCCGGAGAAGTCGCGCAGCTTCACGCTGGGTGCGGTCTTCGAGCCGAGCCGCAATGTCAGCTTCACCGTCGATTATTTCAACGTGAAGAAGTCCGACCTGATTGTTACGGGGCCGCAGACCGGCGACGCGATCCGGGCCTATTATTCGGTGGCGGGCCAGACCTTCGCCTCGGCGGCCGCAGCCTCAGCGGCCGGGTGTGCGCAGGTGGCGGCGATCCCGGGCTACTCGTGCAATGTCGTCGATGGTGCCGATCCGTTCGCACTGAACGCACTGCCGCGTCTGCTCGTGGTCAATGCGCCTTACGTCAATGCGAACTACGACGTGACGACGGGCCTGCAATTCGGCGCCAACGGGCGGTTCGACATCAGCGAAGATGTGCGATTCGAGACCCGTCTCGACCTGCAGGCGACGCTGAAGTTCGACCGTCACCTCGATAACGGCAATGTGCAGCACTTTACCGGCACGGTCGGACCGGCGGATCTCTCGTCGGGCGGCGGCACGCCGAAGTGGCGCGGCAACTGGCAGAATACGCTGATCATGGGACCGGTCTCGCTGACAGCGACGACCTATTATGTCGGACGCATGAAGGGGGTCGCGACGGACCAGGGCAACCTGGACACCTCGTGCGCCGCGACGATCTACAAGGACGCCACCGGCGGCAACTCGTTCTGCAAGATCAACCGGTTCATCTACGCCGACCTGAACGCGACGATCAAGGTCAACGACCAGTTCAGCTTCTTCATGTTTGTCGGCAACTTCACGAACGCGGGAGCCCCGGTTTACGCGAATACGCTCTACACGACGCAGCCGAACTATCTGGCCTCCTGGCACCTGCCGGGCCTGATCGGCCGCACATTCCGTGCGGGCGCGAACTTCAAGTTCTGATTTATCGTACAGTGCAAAAGACGAAGGGCAGCCCACCGGCTGCCCTTTTTCGTTACTGCCGGATTACGATGAAAATTCTAGGACGGTACCTACATGCGTCGGCCACGACGCGATCGGCGGCGATTGGAAGATCCCGCCAAACCTCGAACGACGGCTATTGGCGCGAAGCGGACGCGGCGGGCCAGTTGAACGAAACGCAGGAATGTTGGTCGCTCTGCTCCGACCCCGAAAGACCGCAAGCCCCACTCCGCCCATCAGCGTCGGTTAGTTTGGGTACAGAGCATGGAGTGTCGACCGCAACCCACGCGCCTTAAAAACAGGCATCACACCCGACGCACAAATTTTATCGACCGCTATTGTATATACAAAACCCTCGGGTTAGCCTTGCCCCGCGATATAGGGCCGAGCGGGCCGTGGCCATGGGACGGAGACAAAAGATGCGGGGACTGAAATCGGGTGCGGCGCTTTCGGCGATTATCGTCAGCCTGATGATGGCGGGACCGGCCTCCGCGCAAGGACAGACCCAGCCGCCCACCCCCAAATCCGTGCTCGGGCACGATGTCGGCGAGGATTATTATCTCGCTTCCTATGAAGATGCGGTCGCCTATTTCCACAAGCTCGCCGCATCGACCGACAAGATGAAGCTGTTCACCGCGGGCAAGACGACCCAGGGCCGGACGATCGAATATGCGATCATCTCCTCGCCCGAGAATCTGGCGAAGTGGGAAGAGACCAAGGCGCTGCAGAAGCGCCTGTCGACCGCCAATGGCCTGGACGACGCGACCGCCAAGGCGCTGGCCAAGGACGGCAAGATCATCGTCCATATCGATGGCGGGCTGCATTCGAGCGAAGTCTCCGCGCATCAGTCCGCGATCGCGCTGGCCTATAAGCTGGTCGCATCGCCGGACGACGAGGAAGTCCAGAAGGTGCTGAAGGACGTCATCGTCGTGCTGTGGCCGACGCTGAACCCCGACGGCATGACGATGGTGGTCGACTGGTATCGCAAGAACCGCGGCACGCCGTGGGAGACCAGCGGCATGCCCTGGCTGTACCAGGAATATGTCGGCCACGATAACAATCGCGACGGCTATATGCTCAACATGCTGGAATCGCAGAACGTCTTCAAGGCGGAGCAGGAGTATAGCCCGACCATCTGGTACACCCATCACCAGGTCGCGCCGTTCCCCGCGCGCATCTGGGTGCCGCCCTTCTCCGATCCGATGTCGAGCAACATCAGCCCCTATATGCGGACATGGACGACGGCGATCGGCGTCAACATGATCAACGCGTTCGAGGAAAAGCAGATGCCGGGCGCGATCGCGCAGGCGCGCTTCGACAACTGGTATCCCGGCTTCCTCGATTACACGCATGTGTTCCGCAACACGATCTCCTACTTCACCGAGGTCGCCCATGCATCGGCCACGCCGAAATTTTACGATCCGAAGAAATTCCCGCGCAACATGCAGGATCTGAAGGCGCAGGTGATGTACCCTTCGCCGTGGAAGGGCGGCTGGTGGCATTTCTCGGATTCGATCCGCTATGAAACGGTCGCCTCGATGTCGACGCTGGATACCGCGGTCCGTTACCGCGAAGTGCTGCTGTACAATCGCTATCAGGCGGCGCGCGACACCATCAAGAAATACGCCAGCGGCGACGGCCCCTATGCCTGGGTGATCCCGGCCGGCCAGACCGATGCACCGGAAGCCGCGCTGCTCGCGCAGAAGCTGATCGACCAGGGCCTGACCATCAGCAAGGCATCGTCGGCGGTGACGCTGGGCGCGCAGAGCTATCCCGCCGGATCCTGGGTGGTGAAGATGGACCAGCCCTATGCCGGGCTGGCGCAGGAATTGTTCGAGACGCAGAAATATCCCGACGCGATCCTGGGCGGCGACGGCAAGCCAGTCGACCTTCCCTATGACGTGACCGGATGGACCCTGCCGCTGCAGTTCGGCGTGAAGGCGATCGCCGTGACCGAGAAGCTGAGCCCCGAGGCGCTGGCGGCGCTCACGCCCGTGGCCACGGCCAAAGTCGAGGGCGGAGTCGTCGGATCGGGCGGCGCCTATCTGCTCAGCCGCAAGGCCAATGCGAGCTTCCTCGCGGCCAACCAGGCAGCGCTGAAGGGCGCGAAGATCGGTTTCTCGACCGGATCCGTCACCACCTCCAATGGCGAGGAGACCGGCGCGATCGTGGTAAGCGGCATCGGCGCGGACGCCATGGCGGCGATCGCGGCGGCGACGAGCGCCACCGCGACCGGGGCACCGGCGCCGGCCACCCAGGCGGTGAAGCGGGCGCGCGTCGGCCTGTATCGCCCCTGGGGATCGAATATCGACGAGGGCTGGACCCGCTGGCTGCTCGAGCAATATCAATATGGTGCCGTCAGCCTGCGCAACGAGGACATGAAGAAGGGTGGGCTTTCGGCCCGGTTCGACACGATCATCCTGCCCGATGTGCGCAGCCGCGATCAGTTGCTGAACGGGCTGGATGCGACTCAGGCCCCTCCGGGCTATACCGGCGGCATCGGCGACGAGGGATCGATCGCGCTGAAGAAGTTCGTGGCGGACGGCGGCACGCTGGTGGCGCTCAACGGCGCGGCCGATGCGGCGATCGACCTGTTCGACCTGCCGGTCACCAACATCGTCAAGAATGCCCGCAGCGAGGAGTTCTTCTGTTCGGGCGCGCTGCTGCAGATCAAGCTCGGTACGCCATCGCGGGCGACCGCGGGCATGCCGGCCGATCCGATCGTGATGTTCGAGAAAGGCCCGGTGTTCCAGCCGACCGTCGGCTTCAAGGGCAATGTGCTCGCTTCCTATCCGGCCGAGGGCAATCCGCTGCGCAGCGGCGTGCTGCTCCACCCGGAGAAGATTCGCGGCAAGGCAGCGGCGCTCGAAGTGGAATATGGCAAGGGCCGGGTCTTCCTCTACGGCTTCAAGCCGCAATGGCGCGGCCAGGCGCACGGCACCTACAAGCTGCTGTTCAACCTGCTCTACAGCTATCCGACGCAGGAAGCCTCGACGCTCGAGGTGAAGCCGGATTGACCGAAGATCGATCGGGCGCGGACCGGCAGGGCCAGTCCGCGCTTGACCTTTTGCCCGCCGCGCCGTTTCTCTCGCTCATGGTGCGCGCCCCGGACATGACGAACAATAGGGGCCGCGCATGCGCAGCCGCGGAGCGCCGATGGCCGTCCCACTGAAACGTCCCGCGCCGGATCACCGGCCGCTTTATCAGAAGATCCGGGACGCCATCGAGACCAAGATCATGTCCGGTGCCTTGCGCCCGGGCGATCGCATCCCGATCGAGCATGAGCTGATGGCCGAATATGGCTGCTCGCGCATGACGGTGAACAAGGCGTTGTCGAGCCTGGCGGTTGCCGGCCTGATCTCGCGCCAGCGCCGCCGCGGCTCGTTCGTCAACCGGCCGCGCATCCAGATGGCGGCCTTGCAAATCCCGGACATGCGCGAGGAGATCGTGCGGCGCGGCCATGTCTATCGGCTGCACCTGCTGAGCTGCGTGGTGCTCGATGCCGACAGCGAGGCCGGGGAGATCATGCGTATTCCGCAAAAGGGCGAGCTGCTGGCGCTGCGGTGCATCCATCTGGCCGACGGCGTTCCGTTCGCGACCGAGGATCGTTTCATCAACCTGACCGCGGTGCCGCAGGCGATCGACGCCGATTTCTCGGAGACGCCGCCGGGAAGCTGGCTGCTGAACCATGTCCCCTGGACCGAGGCCGAGCACCGCATCACCGCCGCGGCGGCGGGCGAGCAGGCCAAGCTGCTGGCGGTGCGCGAGGACAAGCCGTGCCTGGTGCTCGAACGCTGGACGTGGCGCGAGCAGGAATCGATCACTTATGTGCGCCAGGTGTTCAACGGCGACAATTTCGACCTGACCGCGCGGTTCGTTTCGGGCTCATAGGTCGGGCGGTCGGTTGACCGCCCGACCTATCCTTTACGGCACGTCCTTGCGCGCGACCGCCAGCGGATCGGGCTCGCCGGCAAAGGCGGCACGCAGGAAGCCGAACATGCGGCGGCGCAGATCGATACCGTGCCACGGCTCCGTGCTGACGAGGGCGCGGAAGTGGCCGCCGGTGTCGCCATGCCCTTCGCGCGGATAGACCACCAGGGCGACCGGCGCATCGCTCTGCTTGAGCGCCGTCCACATCTCGAGCGACTGGCCGAGCGGATCGGTGACGTCCTCGGCGCCCTGCAGCAGCAGGAACGGCGTCTTCGCATTGGCGGCGGTCGAGAGCGGGCTCTGGCGCCACGCATCGGCGAAGTTCAGCCACGGCTTCCCGTAATACCAGCGATCGTAGAAGGTGCCGCGCTCCGTCCCATATTCGCTGAACTGGTTGATCACCGGCGCGCCCGACACGATCGCCTTGAACCGGTCGGTCTTGCCGACGACGAAGCCGGCCATCTCCCCGCCATAGCTGTAGCCGATCAGCGCCATGCGCTTTTCGTCGATCGGATAGTCCTTGAGCACGCTGTCGACGCCCGTCATCACGTCGCGGTAATCGGCGCCGCCGAGGTCGTTCTTGTTGGCCGCGAGAAACTTCGCGCCATAACCCGAACTGCCGCGGATATTGGGCTGCATCACGGCCCAGCCTTCAGCGACGAGCATCTGGATGAGAGCGGAATAATCGTCGGCGAAGCGCCCCGCCGGGCCGCCATGGATGCTCACCACCAGCGGCACCTTCGTGCCCGGCGCGACCTTGGGCATGTACAGCATCGCCTCGATCGTCAGGCCCTCATTTTGCCAGGTCACCAGCTTCGACGGCACCTTCGCCCAGGTGGCCGGGACGAGCGCCGGCGCTTCGAGCGCGGTGGCGGCCGCTCCCAGCTTCGGCGTCACGAACACCGTCATCGGATCGGTCGGGCCGGTGCCCGTCATCGCCCAGCCAGTCTGTGCGGCATTGGTCACCAGCGAGCCGACCACCGGCCGGCCGATGTCGAACCAGGTGACCGAACCGTCCTTCGTCGAGATGCGGGCGAGGCGGCTGCGCATATGCGTGGGAATGGCGGCGACGAGATCCCCGCTTGGCAGGATCTTGAAGCCCGAGGGGATATCGCCGTCGAACCCGCGGGTGAGGTTGCGCGCTTCGCCGCTCGCGAGATCCTTCACGAACAGGTCGTTGCAGCGCGGCGGCGCGTCGTCCACGCAATTATCGGTGTAGATCATTCGGGTACGGCCCGGGAGATAGGCGGCGTCGGCCGCCGTCGCAGGCAGATCGAGCTTGGTCACGACCAGATCCGGCGTGACCTTCCAGGTGACGGCGTTCGGGCCGGTCAGATCCGAATCCGGATCCGTCGTCACGATCATGTCGGCGCTGTCATAGGACCAGCTGACCTTGTCATAGACGCCGTCCAGCTTCACCGCCCGCGCCGCGCCACTAACCGGATCGAGCAGATAGAGGTGGGTACGGTGATCGGGCTCGCCATGGCTATAGGCGTCGTCCTTGCGCTCCTTGCGCGTCTTCACCGCCGCAGCTTCGGGATCGTCCGCCCAGAAAGCGAGATATTTGCCGTTGGGCGAGAAAGCGAAGCCGCCCGCCGAAAGCGGATTGTCCAGTTTGGCGCCGCCCCAGGCAGCGCTCACGGCACCGCTGGCATTCTTCGCGATCTGGAGCCGCTCCGGCTCGCCGCCGGCGAGCGGCAGGCGGAACAGCGAGCGCGTGCCGTCGCGCGTGGCGATGAACAGAATCGCGCTGCCGTCGGGCGAGAATTGCCCCGCCGTTTCGCCGCCCCGCTCGCCGGAGCGCGAGAAAGTCAGCTGGCGCGGCTTGGCGCCGGCGCGCAGCAGCCACAGATGCGGCTGGCCGCCATCGGCCGTGGTGTCCGTGATGCCGGCCAGTACCGACTTGCCGTCCGGCGCCAAAGCGATGCCGCGCAGCGCGCGCACCTTGGTGCGGATTTCCTCGTTCATGGGAAAGCCGGCGGAAGGATTGTCGGCGGCCATGGCGGGCGACGCACCGGGAATGCCGGTGGCCATGCCGGCGAACGAAAGCGCCACGCCGGCGAGCAGCGCGAATCGCGCGCGCCCGGATCCCGACTTGCCTGATCCCGACCTGCTGCTGTGATTCATCTGTTCCCCCTCTTTGCCTGACCGCACCGACTCAGCACCGCGCCGGAGTGTCCTATGGCCGCCGCTAAATGTCTATACAAAAGGCGCGCTACTGGCAGGACATGTGGCATGATCGCACCATAATGGTTGTTTTCTGGAAGATTCTCATGCGTGCACCGCCAGTCAGGAAACATTCATTCTTGTCCCATGTCTTTTATGTTGCAAAGCGGCAGCAGCGTGATAGCTTATGTCTATACAAATGATTGCCGGTAAGCGGCCGCGACAGTCGGCGCACCGGGAAACGGCAGGGAGGAGAGGCTAACAACAAGGGGAATCCGGGATGAAGAATCGGTTGCTGGCGGCGAGTGCCCTTGCGGGGACGCTCCTTTTTGTTTCGGTACGGGCAGAGGCGCAGTCGGCGCCCGAGCCACAGCCAAGCCTCCCGCAGGACGCGCCGCTGGTCGGCACGGAAGCGGTCGAGGAAGGCGATACGGTGATCGTCACCGGATCGCGCATCCGCCGCGCCGAATATGACGCGCTCGAGCCGACCACCGTCGTCTCCTCCGAATATCTCGACGTGCGCGGCATCACCAACGTCGCCGACGCGCTCAACGAGCAGCCCGGCTTCGGCATTCCACAAAGCGCCGAGGGTGGCCAGAGCAGCTACGGCGTCAGCCAGAATTTCGTAAACAAGTTCGGCCTGGGCACGGCGCGGACCCTGACCATCGTCAACGGCCGCCGCTTCGTGTCGACCAACGCGCCGACGGTGCTGGGCAACCCGGCCGGCCTCCAGGTCGATCTCAACGTGATCCCGTCGCTGATGGTCGAGCGCGTCGAGAATGTCGCGATCGGCGGCGCACCGGTCTACGGCTCCGACGCCATCGCCGGCACGGTCAACATCATCCTGAAGAAGAATTATGAGGGCGTCGAGCTCCAGGCGCTGAGCGGCATCAGCGACAAGGGCGACAATTACCGCCTCAACCTGTCCGGCATCGCCGGTTTCAAGATCGGCGCGGAGGGGTTGGGCCATGTGCTGATCGGCGGTTCCTATGACCGTAATGACGGTCTGCGCGCCGTCGACCGCAAGCGCGCGCGGGAGGCACTGACCTTCCAGACCAACCCGAGCGTGAGAAACGCGGCAACGCAATTTCCTGGCCGCACTACCGGCAATGACGGCCGCATCAACCCAAATGTGCCGTTTAACGGCAACCTGCCGGTGCTGGACGGAATCCCGAACACGGTGCTGATCGGCAATACCCGGATCTTCTCCGAATCCACGGCCGGCCTGATCCTGCCGTTCGGGTCCACCAACGGTATCCTCAACGGCAATGTCCCAGGCTTCGGCGCCAGCGGTGCGAACCGCCTGCAGTTCGACGGGAGCGGCAATATCGTCCCCTATGACCAGGGCAGTCCGTTCGGGAACACCTATGGCAGCGGCGGCGATGGCTTCAACCTGACCGACACGCGTCCGCTGACCAACGACCTCGAACGCTATTCCGTGAATCTGGTGGCCGATTACGAGTTCGCGCCGTGGTTCAAGGTATTCTACGAAGGCACCTATTATCACGGCGTCGGCCGCGAGATCATCGACCAGCCGGTGTACAACTCGCCGTTGTTCCCGGGCGGGGCGAACAGCGCGCTGACCTTCAACGTCAACGATCCGCGCCTCAACGCGCAGGCCAGAACGATCCTGCAGGGATATGGCGTCACCAATTTCTACCTGTCGCGCGATTTCGTCGACATCACCAACGGCGCCGCGAGCTCGGAGACCAATGTCTATCGCGGCGTGTTGGGTGTCGGCGGCGACTTCCAGGCCTTGGGCGGCAAGACCTTCACCTACGAAGCGTCGGTCAATATCGGCCGGACCACGGGCGCCTTCCACCAGGTCCTGCTCGATCAGCAGAAGTTCGTGAACGCGATCAACAACTGCAATCCCAACCCGCTGGTGAACGCCGCGCCCGGCGGCGTCACGCCGATCGCCGACGCGGCCTGCGTCGCGCTCGATCCGTTCGGGCCGGGCCGGCTCGATCCGGGCGCGGTCGCCTATGTCAATTATCGCTCCACGGCGCGCTCGGTGATCGAGCAGCAGGTCTATAACTTCAACATCGGTTCGTCCGACCTCGTGACCCTGTGGTCGGGCGGCGTCGGCTTCAACCTCGGCTACGAACATCGCCACGAGTTCGGCAAATTCACCCCCGATCCTTTCCAGGTTGCCGGGCGGGGTCGCGCGGCGGCGATCGTCGGCAACCAGGGCGGCTTCAACACCGACGAGGTGTTCGGCGAGCTGCTGGTGCCGCTGGTCTCGCGCGACAACAACGTGCCGCTGATCGACAGCCTGACGCTCGAAGGACGGGGTCGTTACGTCAACAATTCGATCAACGGGGGCTTCTGGGCCTATACCGGAGGCGGTCGCTACCGTCCGATCCCGGATATCGAGTTCCGCGGCAACTATACGCGGTCGCTGCGTGCGCCCTCGATCGTCGAACTCTTCACGCCGCGCACCAACGCCGGCTCCTTCTTTCCGGACCCGTGCGATGCAGCCAACATAGGCGGCGGCAGCAACCCGGCGATCCGGCAGCGCAACTGCCAGGCCTTTTTCCAGGCCTATGGCATCACCAACGAGTTCGGTTCGATCGCGCGCACTTCGGCCGTGCCGGGCGTGACCGGCGGCAACCCCAATCTCAAGAACGAGGTGGCGGATTCCTACACCTTCGGCGTGGTGTTGCGGCCTCGCTTCCTGCCGCGGTTCCAGGCAGCGATCGACTGGAACCGGATCAAGGTCACGGGCAATATCGCCTCGCTGACCGCGGCCAATATCGCCGAGGGCTGTTACGACAATCCCAGCTTCGACCTGAACAATCCGGATGCAGGCAATAGCTTCTGCACCCAGTTCACCCGGGTCCACAGCGCAGACGCCAACGAGAACGGCCAGATCGCGTCCAATCCCGCCGCGCCCGGCATCCGCACCGGCTTCGTCAACGGCAGCTTCATGGAGTTCAAGGGGCTGACGGCGACGGCCTCCTATCTGATCCCGCTCGATGGCATCGGCGTTGGCGGGCGCATCAGCCTCGACGGCAGCTTCTTCTACCTCGACACGTTGCGGTCGTCGAACAACGGCGTGACCATCGATCCGCAGGCCGGCGAGATCGGCACGCCCAAATATAGCGGGCAGATGAATGTCAGCTATGCCAGCCCGAGCGGTGCCGGCATCAGCATCCAGGCCAATTATACCGGCAAGGCGAAGTACGACATGCTGTTCAACGCCGACAGCCGGGACATATTGGAACTGGACGACCAGTGGCTGTTCAACCTCGCGCTCTCGCAGAAGATCGCGGACAAGGCGACGCTGCGTTTCAACGTCTCCAACCTGTTCGATACCGCGCCGCCTTACCCCTATGACCTGCTGTCTTCTTATGACCTGCTCGGCCGGCGCTATACCGTGTCGATGAACGTGAAGTTCTGATGCCCGCCATGGCCCGCCGACATGGCGGGCCATGGCGAGTTGAGCGCAACGACCCGCCCGCCGTTGACCGCGGGCGGGTCGTTGTGGCAGTGGGCGAGCGCGTCGCTGTACCGCCGTCGATCCAACGTGGCTGCAACGACCGAGTAAAGGTTCAACAGACCCTTGCGGGTGTAGCTCAATGGCAGAGCAGAAGCTTCCCAAGCATGCGCGAACCGCAGTAATCTGCCGTTCTCAGCGCAAAACATGCCAGAAATTTGGCTCTGCATTTCAATAGCTTGGGAATCGGGCGCAAAACAGAAATGACCGATCCGATCATCACCGCCGACATGATCCGCGCCACGCTGGAGCGTCAGGCGCGGCAGCATGGCGAGACGTTCGCCGGCCTGTCCCGCATGCTCCGCCGCGGCGATCGTTATCTCCAGCGATTCGTGCGCGAAGGAACGCCGCGCAGCCTAGAGCCGGAGGAAGCGCGCACGCTCGCCCGCTATTTCAGGATCGATCCGATGCTGCTCGGCGCGCCACGCCGGCAACGCTGATCAGGTGAGGCTACGGCCAGTCCTGATAGCGCGGCTCGATCAGCCAACCCGCCGCCGTCAGGTCCCGCACGATCTCGCGATAGGGCAGGTGTCCGCTTTCCCATGGATGCCCCGCGTCGCTGCTAGCCTGCCTCCAGAATTCGGCGAGGCCGGGACAGGCCGGCACGTGCCGGTACAGCACGCGCAGCGCGAGGCGGACATCGACGGTCCCGACGTTCCGGGTCGCGACACGGCCGAGCACGCCATGCAGGATCGAGAGCGCAAGGTTGATCGTGGCCGTATCGAATCGTCGGGACATGGCGCGGAACATCGCGAGAACATCGCGCCCGCGCAAGGCCGCTCAGAAAATGCCCAGCACCTTAGGCCGAGCCTTCTTCACCGCCGCCGCATCCCGAGCCTCGCAGCGGCTGACAATGCCCACCGCCGCGCCATAGCGATCATTGGCTTTGTCGAGCTGCGCGGTCTGGGCATCGCCGAAGGCGATCCAGTCGCCGACCGTCTCGCCGTCCGGCAGGGGCGCACCAGGAACCCCTTTCCGCCACTCATCGGGCAGAAGGCTGCTGCACGCACTTGGGGTCGCCACGATAAGCGGCGCGCCGGCACAGGCTGGCAAGGCCAGCATTGCGGACAGGGGCAGCAACAGGCGCACCAGCGCCCTCGGCATTGTGGATCGCATCGTCATTCTCCTGAGTGATCGCATCGGCCGCGATCTCGTTTCCCTGGACGGCGCCGGTCGTGTCGACCGCGTCCGCGCCGCTCGCGAGCGAGGCGCCCGCCTGGCCAGTGGCCAGCTTCGTCGTCGTCTTGGCCGTGCGAGCCTCGCCGCACGATTTGAGCGTGACCACGGTCATCACGAGGCAGATCGCTGCGCCGATCATCAACAGGCGCGCGCCGCACTTTTCGAACCACGTCATGTCGTCTCTCCCGATTGGACCGCAGTCGCCGCGGCGACACCCGCGGCCGCGCCGGCCGCAGCGATCTGCTGGACATGCTCGTCCGAGATCTCGAAGCTGTTGCCGAGCACGTTGCCCTTGATCGTGCGCTTGATCAGCAGCCCGGCGAACCCGGTCAGCACGATGCCGATCAGCACCATGGCGGAAAGCCCGAGATAGAAAGCGTAATCCGGCCGCTCGCGCACTAGCCACAGCGCGTAGATGGCGTACCCCGTCAGCGCTGCCCCGCCGCCAGCCATGAACAACAGGGCAGCACCGCGGCGCCCCTCCGGGTCACGCAGCGCGGCAATCGCGCGCCACGGGGCACCAGCTGCCCGCCAGCAGGCTGCCCCAACGCTGCCGATCGTCATCCAACCAGCCCTTCCGCTTTCATCCAGGCGGCGACGTCGAAGGATGGACATGCCTTGGCGACGCCCGGCCAGTCGCGGTGCCCCCTCACGATGATGCCGGGATAGCGCTTCTGATATTCGGCAACGAGCTGCTTCAGCGTGGCGCGCTGCGCTGGCGTGCGGGTATCCTTAGCGACCTTGTTGTTCTTATCGACGCCGCCGACATAGCAGATGCCGATATTGCCGGTGTTGTGTCCGCCCGTGTGGGCGCCGCGCGTCGTGTCGGGCAGGGTCCGCACAGCCGTGCCGTCCAGTTCGATCACATGATGATAGCTCACCTGATTGAACTTCGCGATGTCCCATGCGGAGATGGTCGGCGCTTTCACGTCGCGGCCTTCCGGCGTCGCGGCGCAGTGGATCGTCAGAAACTTGATAGGCAACATCACGATTTTCCTTTCTCGTCTTTCCCCGGGATCTTTCGTTCGGCGACATGCAAAACAGATTCCGCCCGCTGCGCCTCGTTCGCAGCGGTGCCGCGCGCATCGCTCAACCGTCGCATCCGGTTGAGGAAGGCGCGGGCATTCCGCTCGGCCGATCCGCGCTCGGCCGGGTCCGTCGCGGACAGCATCGCCTCGATGTGCTCCAGCGCCTGCTGGAAATGATACAGGTGCTGTTCGAGCGGGCGCAGCTGCGCGACCTCCATGCGAGCCTGCGCCACCTCGGCGCGCGCAGCCTCGAGCAACTGGAACGTCAGCGCGTCGCGATGCTCTTCCAGCTTGGCATCCGCCGTCCGGTCGAACTGATGCCGATCGCCGCGCGTCTTCAGCCAGGCCGCGCCCCATTGCGTCACCATCGTGGCGCCGCTGCCGCCCATCACCGCGAGCGCGACTTCTGCCACGCTAACCATTGCTGATCATCGCTCCGGCCTCCCATTTTTGATTATCGATCGAACAGCGAGAGCTTGCGTCAGACGACCGTGATCGGCGTCGGCCGTGCTGCCAGGCGCGCGCGGGAGCGGAGGTAAACCGCCAGGATTTCAGCGTCGCTCATCGCGTAATCGATCACGCCGAACTCGGCATAGACACCCGCAGCCGTCGCCATGCCGTAATAGGTCGGGCCCAGGCCGATGTCGCGGGCCGGCGTCGCCGTGGCATCCTTGGTGCCGGCTCGGGTGTTGAGCGTCAGGGCGTTGCCCAGCCCCGACAGGACCGTCTCGGTTCCTGCCACATGCCGCACGGCGATGAAGACGAAGTCGCCGTTGGTCCATGCCGGCTTCGTGACCCCGACGGCCGATCCGCTGATGCCGTTGGTGATGATCTGGATATTGGCCGCCGATGCCAGCAGCACCCAGCCGCCCGTCTCTCCCGTCTTGTTGGAGGCCGTACCCATCAGCGCGCGAACACCGGCCGTGGTGTCGTATTTGAAGATGCCCCACACGGTCTGTTCGGGTAGCTCCGGCACACCGCTGTGCAGCCCGTTCCAACCGGTGATCGGCGTGATGATCGTGGAGCCCGACCGCGTCGCCAGACCGCCAAGCGCGGCCGTTGCCGTCGCCCCGGTGCCGTCTCCGGTGATCGTTAGCGTCGGGTTGGAGGTAAAGCCGGAGCCATAGCTGGTGAAGTAGATCCGCGAGACGGCGCCGGAAGACAACACCGCGACCGCCGTTGCTCCGGTACCGCCGCCGCCGGTCACCGCGACCGTAGCCGTGGTATAGCCCGATCCGCCCGCCGTGATCGTCGGCGTGACGATATGCCGGCGCATCTTCTGGCCACTGATCAGGTCGAGATCGGTCGGATTGTCGACGCCGAACAGCCAGTGGGCATGGGCGCTCGTCTCGGCATCGGTCGGCAGCATAGGCGGCGTGTCCGACGGGGTGGCGTAATAAGTCCCCGCTACGTCGATCGGGAGGCGGATGACGGGCCAGATATCGCTCATGATGTTGCATCCAATATGCTGATGGACATGTCGAAATGGGGGCACCAGTGCCAGAGAGACCAGGTGACACCGCTGATGACGGTCGTGTCGGCCGTCGTGTCGTGCAGGCCGGTGCAGGCGCTGTCCGCCGGCACGGTCGCCAGGCTGCCGACATAGTCGAGACCGGCCCGGAACATCGGGTTGCTGCCAAGCGCCCGGTTCAGCGGAACGACCAGCGTGTCGCCATTCTCGATATACATCGCGCCCAGCGTGAGGGTGCCGGTACCGTCCACTACCTTGAAGCCGTTATCGGTCAGCGTGCCCAGCGTCGCCGTGTCGAGCACGAGCGGCGTCGGCGTCCTGAACCGCACCTTCAGCGTCGTGCCGCGCGCCCAGGCGCCGACCGGCCACACGCAATCAGGCTTGCGGCCGTCCTCGACGAGCTGGTGATAGGCTCGGCCGAAATAGGCGCCAGCGAGGCACTGGCCGGTGTTTGGCGGATGGATGCCGAACCCGTGCGGGATGAAGTAATAGGGCGTGACGAAGTGGATGCGCGAATGCTGGTTCACCGCATCGAACCAGCCCAGCACGATCGCGCCGGGATTGGTCGCGCTCGTGATGCTCGATGCCGTCTGATACGCGAAGATGTGGATCGGCGTCGCCTGCCCTGTCAGCGCCGGCAGATCGGCGTTGACGTCGTTGGTGTACGTGATGAGCTTCGCGGTCCAGCCCGCCCTGGTCGCCCCGCTCGAGTTGTTCTGCCCGACAATTAGCGGCATGGCGTGGACGCCGAAGGTAAGGCCGAGAGCGGTGTAGCGGGCGGTCGCCTGCGTGAAGGCGTCGACGAGGTTCTGCCACCAATACCGGGTCGGCCCGGTCGCCCATGCCTGCCCGCCGGAGCTAGGTTTGGTCAGGATCTCGATCGTCGCGCCGCCGCGACCCGCTGCCGCGGCGAACATCCGGTTGTTGGCCGGGGTCCGGCCCTTGTGGCGGGCCGCGAGCTCGAGCGCGACCTTCACTGCGCGCGAGCAGATCGTCTCTCCGCTGTTGGAGCTGCCATCCGCCGCGACTGCCGGATTATCTTCGTGCAGGGGCGTCAGAGTCCCCATCCCGGGCGATGTGTTCAACGCTCCCGATGTGCTGCCAGCAAAGCCCGACTTGGGGCCGCTGCCGAAGGTGTCGGCATTGTACACGTCAGACGCCGACAAAGGCGGCGTCGCCGCGGTGCCGGCGGATACGCTCTCTCCATTGGCGATGATCGCATTGACCTGCCGCCGCACCGGCGCTTCGCCGACCGGCAGATAGGTCTTGGCGCCGATCAGCAGGTTATCGCTCGGGATGCCGGGACCGAAGACCTTGCTTTCATTCTCGTTCCAGCCAAGCGCGATCCCGCCATTCTTCCCCATGATCAGCGGCTTGCGAAAACTGGTTCCGGTGTAGCGGCGCATCGGCCCCGCCTGGGCCAGCACGCGCATGCGCAGCGCGGAAACGAGGCCAGGATTGTCGGGCGGCAACTCGATCCACAGATTCTGCGTCGCGGTGTTCCAGCCGATCAGGATGCCACCGTTGCGCCCCATGTAGAGCGGCAGGACAGGGTCTGCGCCAGTGTAGCGCCGGAAGCCCCCGGCGCTGACATCGATCTTGTCCAGCCGCGCGTTGGATTTGACGGACGCGGTGAGACTGTCCGCCGCTGAAGTGGCAGCGGCGACCGCCGATGCGTCAGCCTCGCTCGCCTTCGTCGTTGCCGTCGTTGCGGAGCCGGACGCGCTGGTCGCGCTGCCCGCCGCCGCCGTCGCCGACCCTGCCGCTGCCGTCGCACTACCCGCCGCCGCCGTGGCCGAACCGGATGCTTCGCCTGCCTTCGTCGTCGCCGTCGTGGCCGAGCCGGACGCGCTGGTCGCCGACCCTGCCGCTGCCGTCGCACTACCCGCCGCCGCCGTGGCCGAACCGGATGCTTCGCCTGCCTTCGTCGTCGCCGTCGTGGCCGAGCCGGACGCGCTGGTCGCCGACCCTGCCGCTGCCGTCGCGCTGCCCGCTGCCGCCGTGGCCGAACCGGATGCTTCGCCTGCCGCATCGGTCGCGCGCTTGACCAACGGCGCGATCAGCTCGGAGCCCGGAAGCTGGAACAGCTTCTGTTCCGTCGTCAGCCTGAAAAGCATGCTCATGCCTGTGTCGCTCCCGGTACGATGATGAAGGCGCCTTCGAACCAGCGGGCCTTGGTGAAGCCGGTCTTCGAAAGCAGAAGGTCCCAGACGAGCACGACATCCGCGCCGGGCTCCACACCGTTGGCGGGGAAGGGCAACAGCCCCTCGATCGTCGTCTCGTTGATCATGATCCGGATCGTGGAGGTCGGCATGCCCTCGACCGTCTCGGCGCTGACCGAGAGCCCCTGAGCGGGCGGCGCCGCGTTCACCAGGCTGATCAGCGGATCGCCTGGCGCATCGCGATAGGCCCGCACCTGCATCAGCATCGTCGCGTCGCTCAGGTCCGCGCCCTCGATGCCGATCATGTCGTCGAACGGCACCCAGCGGTTGACGCGCAGGTCCACGCTGCCAGGCTCGGTTGGTCCCGCCATTTCAGTCTCCGATGAAAGCAGTTGGGGCCCGATCAGTCGGGCATGTTCTCGACGATCTTGTTGTGCGACAGCAGCCCGAGGCGGCTCTCGGCCGTTGCGAGCAGCATGTACGTATGCGCCCCTTCGACGGTTATGATCGCGACCCGCCGCACCCCGATCGAAGTCGCGTTCCGAACCGAGGCCATCTTCCGCCACGCCAATCCCAGCTCGAACAGGTGCGACGGCGTTGCGCGATAGGTCTCGCCGCGTATTGTCGCCTCCAGGCACTCCGCGTCCGTGAAGCTGATGCCGCTCACTGGATACCAGCCCCAGATCGCGGTGATCTCGTGCTTGCCCCATACCAGCGTGCCGACGGTGATATCGTCCGGCTGACACGGCCCGACATCCTTCACGAAAAGATACATGTCGTCGGATGGGCAATAGCCCCCGCCGCCACCGCCGCCGCCACCCGCAGGCGGCTCGCCCGAAGCCGGTACGTCGACGAAATCCAGATAGTGGCGGTACGGGTTCGCGTTGCTGTTCAGGGCGTCGACCAGGATCGTCGTCGCCGCATAGACCGGCGTCCAGTCGGCCAGCGTCGCATCGTCGAAATACACATAATAGCGCGTGCCGAGATCGAGGCCGGTGATGACACCGCCGATCCGGTCCACATCCGCCGTCCCCACCGGATAGTCCCAGCTGTGATCGGCGATGGTGATCACGCCGTCGCCCGCCACATCCTCCGCCGTGATCAGCACTACGCCGTCCGCGACCCGCACATAGGCCGATCGAATCGTCAGCGAGATCGACGTCGCCGTCGCCAGGTCGCCGGCCGTGATAGGCCCGAGCACCAGCCGATCCCCGAACCGCCCCTCCGGGAAGGAATAGGACACCGCCCCTTCATATTGCGCGCCGCTCTTGACGCTGGTGATCGTCCGCTTCGTCACGTCGGAAGGCGCCAGCGCCGCCGTGATCCAGTTGTCGTCAGGCCCGGCCCCCGCGTCATATTCGCGATATTCGAAGCGCACGTTGGAAACATAGATATCCTCGACCGCCCCGGTGAACTCCACCGCCGGCAGCGTCTTGCCATCACTGCCGATCGAGGATCCGCTGAGCGCCCAGGATTCCTCATCCGGCACGCCGAACCCGTCTGGCGGCGTCGTCGCCTCCGCCACCGAACCCGGCGCGATCTCGTCCGTCGTCTCCCAGTCATAGACTTCGGCGTTGATCTCCCGCAGCACCAGCGAGTTTTGCCATTTCGGGTCCAGGCCATAAGCCTCGATTCGGAACATCATCGGCAAGCCCTTGGTGCGCCGCGCCGAGGTCCAGACGATCCAGTCGCCTTCCTCCAGCCCGGCGAAGCGCGGGCCCAGCGTGATCGCCCCGGTATGCGGCAGGCGCCCCATCCGCCGCGCGATCTCCGCGCAGCGCTGCGCCTGCGTGACCGAGGTGACAGCCGCCAGCTGCAGCGTCCGTTCGCGCGCGCCGCCGTCCGCAAGGACATCGGCATAGTTGCGCCGGATCGGGGCGCTGTGCTCGGCCCATTTCTGCGTCGGCTCGACATAGCGCCCGATCGCGGTGTTGCACCATTCCTCGTCCGCCTCGGACCGGAAGCTGGAGAAGCTGACCGACGATCCGACCACGAGGTCGCTGTCGGTGATGTAGGCGACCGGCGTCTTGGCGTGGCCCGGCTCGATCTCGACCGCGCCTTCCGGCTGCGTGATCACCCCGGCACAGGCCGCCGCGAACGTCTCTTCCGTCTCGATGAACTGATCGTCGGAAAGGATCGTCGCGCCGATCGTGTAGCGCTTCTCCGTCCCACCGCCCGCCAGGTCGACGTCTTCGTCGCAGAGATTGGCGCGCCAGAAGGTGTTTTCGGGCGGCGCTTCCGTCGCGGTGAGCCCGCGACCGATCAGCAGCTGGTCGGGCTGGTCGATCCGGTCGCAGGCATAGATGCCCCTCGCCCAGTTGTAGCGGCAATCGATCGGGTTGTCGGTCCATTCCCATGTGGAGGGATCGTCCCAGCGATGGTCGCCCGAACCGCCGACGCTCGAATCCTTGCGCGCGATGTAGCATTTCTTGCCGCGCAGCACCCACAGGAAGCGCGGCCGGCCCGATGGCCACACCGGATGCTTCGCGTCGCTCTTGTCCGCCTTGTAGCTGGCGAAGACATAGGACATGCCGGCCAGGTTGTCGTTCGACGTCCACCCGCCATAGGTGAGCATCTCGGACGCGACGGCCTGATCCTCGGTGCCCCTGAACCATTTTACTGAAAGCTGGCTGTTGAACCCGGGCACCAGCCCGCTGCTGGTGAAACTGTAATAGGTGTCGTTGACATAGAAGCCGACCAGGTCGTCGCACTCATGATCGGCCAGCCCGATCACCACGCCTTCCCAGTCGGTCCCGTACTTCCCGCCCCAGTTGAACGCATCGATCAGCGTTCCACCCGTTGCAGCCTCGCCGAACAGGGCGACACGCGGGTTCTCGCCGAACTGCAGCGTCAGTGCCGCCGCCTGCCGCGCGGGCGGGTTCGGCGTCATCAGCGCGCTGACCGTGATCTGGAAGCCGATGTTCGCCAGCCACAACTGGCCGGTGACGACACCGACGACTATCAGCGCACCGCCAATAATGAGCTTGGCTGTCTTGCCCATCAGCCAGCGCTCCACGCACGCTTCATGGCCGATCGCCGCATCCGCACATTGCCGGCGTCGCCCGGGCCCACCAGCAGCTCGCCCTCGACGATCATCAGCCGGATGCCGCCCGGTACGGCTTCGTCCGCCACGCCGGCCACGTCGCCGCGATGCGCCGTCGCTGGCGGAATTTCCGTCAGCCGCGAGCTGACTGCCTCGGCCAGCCCGCCGAACCGCCGCAACAGCCGCGCCGCGCCCGCCTCGGTCGACCAGCGCAGACCCTTCAGCGGATCCTTGCCGGTCTGTGCCGCGACGGCGCCGGAGCAATAGGCGACACAGTCATTGGCGCGGCGTCCGAAGGCGAAGGGCGCGGTCTCGCGACCGGCGATGAAGCCGGCGAGTGCTCGGTAATCGCGGGCCATCTCAGTCCGCGCTGCCGTTTTTCGGCTGGAACAGCTTCGTGACAGCCTGCGACAGAACGGAACCGGCGCGGGCCGGCTGCTTGCCGCCCCAGTACAGCGTCTTCTCCGCGGCATAGCTGACATGCTTCAACCCGCCGTCGAGCACCTTGATCATGCGCTGATCGGCATCGGTGCGCATCCTGCCCCCGCGCCGGCCGAGACCCCGCGCCGCGCCCTCCACCATGGCCTTGATCGTCGCTTCCCCGCCGATCACGTCCTCGGTCGGCAACTGGTCGATCCGGCCGCGCCGGAAGACCTGAGCATCCAGGATCGTCCGCCCTGCGGAATCGCACACCAGCCGGCGCAGCGTCACCGCGGCACCGCGCACTTCCTCGGCGTCGAGCAGATCGAGGGCTTCCGGATCGACGCCGCTGAGCGTGAGCGTCACATTTTGCGCCGAACCGCCCAGGGCCGCTTCGGACAGCTGGACCAGGCCGCGATCGCCGATCCCCTCATGGGGCTGGCCATCGATCTCCACCGTTCCGTAACCGCCGAACACGCGCACGGGCGGATCGCATTCGATCGCGACCGCGCCGGACACGACGACATCGCCCGCCTGGAGCGCCGCCAGCGCTTCCTCGCTATAGATCTTCATGCGACCAGGTCCTGCACTGCGCCGATCCGACCGCCTGCCGGCACGAAGCCGCCAAGCGCCTCGTCCATCAGCTCGGTCTCGTCCGTGACCAGCCGCATCAGGCATGTCGGCTTGTGCAGGTTCGCCACCGCATCGGCCGGCGTCATGCTCGGCACGCTCGGCTCGACGGTCACCAGCAACTCCTGCCCGCTATCGGCGATGCCGCCCTCCAGAACCCGCACCAGAGATCGCTTGAATCCGTCCCATTCGAACCCGATCCAGTCCCCGCGCGACAGCACCATGCCCGTCATCATGCCCTGAAGGGTGATCAGCTGGTTGCCTTCCCCGTCGATCTCCTGTTCCCAGCCCGACGGCGTCCGGGTGTAGGGCATGCCCTTGGCATGAAAGCGCGGCATCAGCCGCTTCACGTCGAAGGCGTGGAACCGCCGCTGGCTTCCGCGCAGGCTGTCCTTCCACGCCATCCAGGCGTCGCCTTCCTCGACCGTCATGTTCTGCAGGCCAAGGCTCATATGCCACAGCGGGAACCCTGCACTGACGGCCCCCAGCCGACCGCCCGCCTCCGGCGAGAGATAGTCGACCCGCTCGACCGCGAAGCGGCAATCCAGAATTGCATGATCGGGCATCGGCCGTGGAAAGGTGATGCTCATCCGCGCAGCACTCCCCGGGCCTTGGCATCGCTGACGGTGCCGACGATCCGGCCGGGCAGCTCGCGCTCCATCTGGTCGAGTCTCGCCTTTATCCCCGTGACGGCCGTTGCATCGGCGCCGCGGAAATCATTCTGGAATATGAAGCTCGATCCGGCCCGTTGCCGGTCGTTGGCCGGCATCACGTCCACCGTCTCGCCCCGGTTGACCATTGCCGCCGGCGTGCCGTTGATACTCAGCAGGTTCGTGTCCAGCCCGTGCTTCCCACCGATCTTGAAGCGGCCACCATCGGCAAAGCCGGGCAGGCTGAAATTCGCGGCTGACTGTGCCGCAAAGGACATCCCGCCGGAACCGCCCCCGCCGCCGATCAGAGAACCGAGACCGCCAAGCAGGCCGCCAAGTCCGCCACCACCGCCGCCCGATCCGTTCCCGAACAGCGCGACCTGCGCCATCTGCAGCCCGATCTTGATCAGTTCGTCCAGAAACTCGCCGGCCTCGCCCTTCAGGCCGATCATGTTGGAAATCGATTCCGCCAGCTCATCGTTCATCCGCCCGACGCCATTGACCGCCGCGCCCTCGAACGCCTCCTGAATTTCCGCCGCCGTATCCGGCAGGTTGCGCAGATAGCTCTCCATCGGCCCTGCCGTGCCGCGCAGTGTCTGCTCGGTCGCACCCGCCTGCAACTTGTCGAGGTCGATCAGCCGCCGGCCAGCAGCATCCTTTTGCTCCATGCTGCTCCGCGGATCGTCCAGGATATCCTGTTGCGCCTGGCGGAGCAGCGCGTAGCGCGCCTCGAGAATCTTGATCTCGATCGTCCTGCGCTCGGCTGCCGTGGTGGCAAGGCTGGCTTCCATCTCCTGCACATCGATCGACGACTGGGCGATGGCCTCGTGCCGCCGGATCTGTTCCTCCTGGATGTCGTACAGCTCGTCCTGCTTTTGCTTCTCCAGACGCAGACCATTGATCGTTTCGTTCAACGCAAGCTGCTTGTCGGCCTGCTCCTTCGTGATCTCGCCCATCGCGAGGTTGTACGCGACCTCGGCATCGGCACCGGTTTTCTCCAGCGCCAGCCGCCGCTCCGCGAGCACGCCGCGATCCTTGACGTCCGTCGCCAGGTCCGCCTGCGCGTCGATGATATCCATCTGCCCGCGCAGCTCGTCCCGGTCGGCATTGTACTTGTCGCGGATAGCATCCTTGCGCTTGCGTTCCGCCTCGCTCGCTAGTTGCTCGGCCGACTTGCCCTTGGAACCGCCTCCGCCGGTGACGGCACCGGCACCCGCGCTGGGTAGGGCCTTCGGCGCCGGAAGCAAGCTGGCGATGTCGACTTTCGGCGAGCCCGCCATCATGCTCTGAATCTGGTTCTCCCGAATATTGAGGCCAGCTTTTTTTGCATCCGCGCGCGCTTGGTCCTTGCCAGACGGGAGAAGCAGCGGGTTAAACTGCGCTATCGTTGCCCCGGCGATCACTAGCCGCGACCGGAAATTCTCGATCGTCCGGATCGCCTCTGGCAGTTTGCGGATCAGCGCCTCGATCGAAGAAACAAAATCGTAGATCGACTTGGCATTGTCGGCGACGGCGCCGGCGATGTTCGCCTCCAGAACCTGCTTCAGCGCGGACAGCTTGTCCGCGGTATCGTCCGCTGACTGGATCTGTTCGTCGGACAGCACCACGCCCAGCTTCTGCGCCGCGTCGCGCAGGCCGTTGATGCCGGCCGACCCTTCATCGAGCAGCGTCAGGAACTTGTTGCCCAGCTTCGCCCCGAACAATTCAGCGGCGAGCGCCGCCCGCCTGGTCGGGTCCTCGATCTTCTTGAACGCGTCGGAGATCAGCGGGATCGCGTCGCCCGCCGTGGCGGCGCTGGTCAGGATATCCTTGCCCAGGATATCGCTGAGTTGCTTGAACGCTTCCACCGGCGCCTTCACGCCCTCGCGCGCCTTGCCCATCGTCAGGCTCAGCTTGGACAGGCCCTTGTCCATCTCGTCCTGCTCAATGCCGACCTGAGAGGCGGCATAGCGATATTCCTGCAGGTCCTTCGTGGTGACGCTCAGTTGCTTCGCGACTTCGCCCAGCGAGCTGGCATAATCGAGCGCGCGCTGTGTCACCGCCACGATCGCGCTAATCGAGATGCCGGCCATTAGACCGGATACCGCCGTCTTCACTCCGCCAAGCGAGCGCGAGATCGACTTGCCCGAGGATGCGGCCTTGCGCTCGGCCGCGGTCATCCCTTGCTGGAATGCAGCCGTATCGGCGGAAAGGGTGACGCGAAGCGCCCCGATCAATCCGCCCCCAGCCGCCATGCTCAAATCCTCCAGTGGTTACGCTCGCCGGACTACTCCGACGACGTGTTGAAAACGGTCGCCCACCCGAGTAGCTTTCGCTGCTTGGGCAGGGGTGAGCCGATGAAAAAATGTCCGCAATGCGCCGAACTTGTTCAGGATGCAGCCAAAGTCTGTAAGCATTGCGGCCACAAGTTTGGCTTCAACCCGCCCAATATCGGATGCTTTGGCGCTATTATTCTGTTGTGCTTGATCGTGTGGGCAGTTGGTCAATGCTCGCCGAGGTCGCCTGAGTCCTCAGCATCTTTCGAACAACAGATGGCAGAGGCTGGCCGAACCGTCAGGATTGAGCGCCTGGTCAAGCAACGCCTGCGCGATCCCGGATCAGCAGCCTTCAAACACCTCAGTGGCGGTTGCGGCTACGTCAATTCCAAGAACGGCTTTGGCGGGATGACCGGCGATCAGCAGTTCGTGGTTGGCGCAAACGACAAGGTCGTCTTTCGCGCCGACGGCCCCGAGGCTTTCGACACCGTGTGGCAGCAACATTGCATCAACGGAAAGACGCCTTAACTCACCCGCCGCACCGTCATCGCTGCGCCCTGCGCCTGCAGGGTCAGCATCGCGTCGAGCACGACTTCGGGCTGCACCGGCTCCTTCGAGCCGCCCGACAGATACTCGCTCAGGTCCTTCAGCTTCTTCGTCCGGGCGAAGCGTTCGCCCTGCCACGCCTGCCAGATCGCCAGGTCGCGCTGTTCCTTCGCCGCGTGGGCTCGGCCCTTCATCACCGCGACGAACATGCGCGGCGTCTGCAGCCAGAATTCGGACGGGCCAAGCCCCTGTCCGCACCAGGCGATGAAGAACTCCCTTACGCTCCACGCGGCTAGCTGGGGTTTTCGTCCTTCGCTTTCGGTTCTTCCGCCTCGGCGAAACCGGCGTTGATCAGCTTTCCGATCGCAACCCCGATCGCGAGGCTGGCCTTGCCGCGCACCAGGCCGAGCGCCTGGTCCAGCGTCACGTCCGGGTGATGCTGTCGCAACAGGCCCCACACCACCTTGGTCAGCAGCGCCTGCCCCGGCTTGCGCTTCTTCGCCGTGAGATCCTCCAGGATGTCGTCGAAGTCGCGGCCGGTCAGGCTCTCGATCGCGTCGATCGTATGGAAGTTGATGACGAGGCGGAGCGTGTCGTCGCCGACCGCCACCGCTTCCTCGTTGTAGAAGGCCTCGATCATTACGAGCCCGCTTCCTCGGTCGCGATCCCGCTCCATTTGACGGTCAGGGTCGCCAGCCGGATATCGGCCTTGGGGTTGGTCCGGACATAGTTGCGGACGATCAGGTTGCCGCTCACTTCCCACGTGCCGTCATTCGCCGTGGGCAGCACCATCAGATAGGGACGCTGCATCCCGTCGGACATGGCGAGCCGGCAGGCGACGTCGCTGGGCGAGCCAAGCGCGATCTTCATCACCAGGTCGCTTTCCGCGCCATCCTTCAGCGGGCTGCCCATATAGGTCATGAACCCGCCGACCGTTTTGAAGTTGGTCGTGTCGAGCAGGTCGCGGGTGAACGACGGGAGATCGGGGAACTCCTCGATGTTCGCCAGCTCCAGCAGGGTAACCGGGTTGCCCATGCTGAAAGTCGAGCCGAAGCCCGTGGATTCGTCAGCCATTTAATGCCTCCTTCAGGCGTTCGCGTAGTGGAAGGTGAAATCGATCGAGGGTCGGAAGATGAACTGGGTATCCGTCCGCTCGCTGAGATCGCGGGACGAGAAGAACCCGCGATCGAACCGGATGCCGCTGACAGACGCCTTCGGCATCAGCGCGGCGATCACGGCTTCCTTGATCGCCTTGCCCTGCTCGTATTTCGCGGCCCAGACGTCGATCTGGACATAGCCGGGCTGGAGATCGTCCAGCCCCGTCATGCTCTGCGCGCGCTCGTCAGTGACGATCTGCAGGGTGATGCCGGGCAGGGCGTCCGTCTGCGGCCGCTCGATCCACGCCACCTTGCTGCCCACCAGCGCGGCAACGGGCGCCGCGGCCAGCAGCCGCGCGCGCAGGGCGCTTTCCATGTCCATCGGTCAGCCTCCGCCGGCCAGCTTCGCGGCCTTGCGCGCGAGCCGCGCACGGGATTTCTCGATCTCGTTGCCGAGATCGTCCGAGATCGTCGTCAGCGCTCCATCCTGCGTCTCGGCCCATGCCTTTCGGCCAGGTGCACGGGCCGACTGGCGGAAGTTGCCGAACTCGTCCTGAAGCGCTGCCGGATCGGACGTGCCGACATAGGTTTCGGAGAACGCTTTGCCCTCTTTTTTCGCTGCCCTCGATTGTCGCCGGGTCAGCTTCGTGCCCTCAATGATAGAATCTTCGTAGTGGCCGGTCTCGCGATAGGGGGTAACATTCTGGCGCCACGCGTCCCTGACCGGCCCCGCTGCCTTCTTCAGGGTGCGACGCAGCGTCGCCTTCGCCGTCGCCTTGGGCAGTTCGGCGAGGGCCTGCTCCAGCTCGCGCAGGCCCTCGATCTTGACGACGACGTCGGCCACTTACAGCGCGACGCCGCTCGGCTGGATGTTCACGTCCAGCACGGTCGCCGAGAGCGCGATGCCGATCAGGCAGCTATACTCGCCCGACCCGACATCGGCGACCGGGCACAGCCCGCCCGGCGTGTCGGAGAGATAATAGGCGACACCGGGTACCAGCGTCCCGCCGACCGTGATCGGCCCTTCCTTGTGGATCGCCAGCGGCTGGCCATTGGCCGCGCCGTTGAGCGAGAACCCGCGCGGCACCCGCGCCGCCGCCGTCGCCGAATTGCTGTCCGCCAGCACGTAGCGGCCCGTCGCATGATCGCGATAGACAAGCTGCCCGGCCGTGCTCGTGGCACCGGCCGTCCCGTTCTCGGTAACGCCGCCCGCCCCCGAAAGGACGTTAGCGGCAGTGATGCTGATATCGACCATGGTAACTCTCCTGTGAAACGATGAAGATCAGGCCGGCCGCGTCGCGGTGATGTCGCGACCATCCGCACCGAAGGCTACGTTCGAACTGATGTCCCACGCGGCACCGTCGAACAGGATGCGGTCCGTCGTGGCGACATCCCGTGTCTTACTGTTCGCGCGGACTCGGAAGGTCGCTGCGAGCGACGCATTCTCCTGCGCGGCCGAGCGGCGCTCATCGCCGCGCCCGTTGATGACCTTCGCCCAGGCTGGGCAGAACTCGGTCCACACCTTCTCCTCGCCGCCATAACCGTCCGTCGTCACGGTCGCGCGCTCGATGCTGATGCGCTTGTCCAGCTCGCCGGAGGAAAGCGTCATGCCCACACCTGATAGGGCGAGAGCAACGCCTGCACCGTGGTCGACATCGGGATGTTGGCTGCGATCGTGCCGGTCACGGCCGTCTCGCGATAGGCGTAGAGATCGCCGACCATCAGCAGGATCGCGGCGCGGATCGGCGCGGGGACGGTCTCATAGCCCGCCCGATACCGGATCCGCACCGTCTCGCCCCCCGCGCCGCGCCACGAGGCGGACGGCCAGGCGTTCGGCCAGCTCGGCCGCAACAGATTGCCCCGCAACTCATAGGCCGCGCTGTCCAGCGTAACCGTCGCGCCGGCCGCATCGACATAGCCGATCTCGGTGACGTCGATCGCCGGAGGATAGGGCAGGCCGATCGAGGTGCAGCCGAACGCAGGCAGATAACACTCCAGCGTCTGCACCCCGATCGCCCGGCCCAGCCAGCCGTCCGGCCCGTCGATATGCGCGGTCGCCGCGGCGACCAGCGAATCGACAAGCGCATCCTCGTCACCAGTCAGGATCCGCAGGTGATCCTTCGCCTCATCCGTCGTGATGACCGGCACCGGAGGCGTGATGACGAGGACGCGCATGGTCAGGCGATCACGGTCGCGGTCGGGGCAGACAGCTTCGTCACCCTTCCGCCCGTGGTGAGGAGAGCTGTCACCTCTTGGGTAACCTTCTTCCCCAGATCACCAGCCTGGACGACATAGGTCGAAGCGGTTGCGCCGGAGATTGGCGAACCATCTCGAAACCAGCGCCGGCCGGCGAACGCACCACCGACGATGGTGCCGTTCGTTGCAGTGAGGGTCTGCCCGACCTGTGCGGTCCCGGTGATTACCGGAGCAACCGTAAAGGTGGTGACCACCACGTAACCGCGCGAACGCCGAGCAGACCGCGCCACGATCAGGCGCCCTTGTTGGCGGGATCGGCCGCCTTCTTGTTCTCGGGCGGCTTTTCCTGCTTGGCCTTCAGCGTTTCGATCTCGGTTTTCGCCTCGGCGAGATCTTTGGCCGACGTCTCGCTTGCGGTCTTCATCACATCGATCTCAGTGCGAGCCTGGGCAAGCGCCGTCTCCGCGGCATTCGCACGACTGATTTCGGTGTCGAGGGCGTGCGCGTGTCCGTCGCGCAGGTCCGCCAGTTGCTTTTCATGATCCTCCTTCAGCTCGGTGATAAAGGCCTGAGCCTGCTCGGCGACGCGTTCCGCTGCGGTCAGCGGTCCTTGTCCGGGACCGCCTTCATCCTCACGGTCGAAGGGCGGCTTGTAACCCGCCTTCACTTCGGCCGGCGTCGCCTCACGAACCAGCTTACGCTTTTCGAGCGCGTCGAAGCGCTTCTCCGTCATGTCTGCCAGGATCATTCCGACGTCGACGGACCCGTCGTCGCCGAAGTGATGCTCGATCACATATGCGTTTTTCATGTTCGTCTCCTCGGTTCTTCGAAACCGTGGCGCACCGCGGCTTCGAAGAACCGGGCCGGGTTTCCCCGGCCCAGTAGAGTTCCCAGCTTAGAGCAAGGCGCCCTTCACCAGCGCGCCGGGGCGCCGCACCACGAGGGCGAGACGCTTCTCGGCGCGGACGGTCAGCATGTTCTTGATGAAGTTGTCGCGGTCCTGATCGGAGATGCGGACCTCGGTATCCATCCGGTCGAAGATCTGGCCGGCGAGCTTGAAGGCGCCAGTCAGGAAGTTGCCCGCGCCGATCCGCTTGGTCGGCACGACCGGCCGGCCCCAGAGGATCGGCCCGGCGATGCCCTGCGGATTGGCGAAGATATAGCCGCCAGCAGCATCCTTGGTCAGTTCGATGCCGGCCCATGCGCTCGGGTGCAGGACGATGCCGTCCGGCGCATAGTCAGCGAGTTCCACCTGCAGGATCGCCAGACGCAGCTGATCGATGCGAGTTGCACCCGCGATGACGATCGGTGCGGAATAGGCAGTCGCCTGCGTGTAGAGGCCATTGAGATGCTGGCCGGTGCCGTCACCCAGCAGCAGCTCGGCGTCCTCGACATCGTCTAGGCCGTAGCGCAGTTCGCCGTCGATCAGGCTTTCCAGCTGCGGAATATCGTCCATCGCCTGACGCGACACGGGCACCCAGTGGGCGATCGTACGAACCGGCGCGGTCGCGACGTCCCAGACGTAATCCGATTCCGGCTTCTGCGCCCCTTCCGCGACAGCCGCAGCGGCGTTGGTGCGCGCCGTCTGATAGGCATATTCGATCGCGTTGCCCTCGGTCCGTCCCGGCGTCAGCAGGCTACGGACCCGCATCTGCACACGCTGCAGGCCGACGATGTCGGTCTGTCGGTCAGCCCGGATCAGGTCGCCAGCGGACGTCGTCGCGCTGGTGATTGCCTTGACGCTGATACCGACCGTGCCCTTGCAGCCGCCCTCGGCATAGGCCTTGATATCGGCGTGGTTGGCGACTTCGTGGCCGAGCGATTTCAGTGCAGGCTGATCGTCTTCGCTGCTGCGCTTGATCTGGGCGAGCTTCTGGGAAAGCTCGGTGACCTCACCGCGGATTTCGGTCAGATCGACAAGGGCCTTGTCGGCTTTCTCCTTCGTCTCATTCGAGACTTTTTCGCCGGCCTCATTCTTGGTTTTGAATTCGGTAGCGAAGCCCTTCACTTCTTCCAGTGCATGAGCGAGGCGCTGTTCGAGAGTTGCCGGATCGGCGCCGCCATCCTTGCGGCCAAACTCAGGGGCCGAGCGATACTCGGCAGCGATCACCCCGGCCGCAGAGGCCAGGAGCATTGCGGGGGTCTTCATGATGTTTTTCCTCGAAAAGGCTACAGCTTGAAGCTGGCCAGGGTGTCCGAAAGGGCCTTCAGGGCCGGGCTGTTTGCAGGGTCGCGATCGGACTCCCTCCGACGCACTTCGGTCAGGCCGTGGGCGACAACGCCCGCTGCCCGTGATTTGGAAAAGCCTACCTCCCGCAGGTACTTTTCCATTTCCCGCTCGGTCGGCAGTTCGCCGTGCGCGAGCTTGAACTTTACCGCCTCGACCCGCGCATCGTCATTCGCGGGGAAGGTCACGAGACTGATCTCGACCAGGTCCAGCTTGGTCAGGGTGCGGATGCCGGTCTTCTCGTCATAGGACGATTCCCGGACCCAGTATCCAATCGACAAGCCGGTCACGATCCGCTTCTTCATGAGCGCGTGAGATTCCCGGGCCTGGGCAACATCGGTGATCAGCAACTCACCATCACCCCACAGACCGTGATCATCTTCCTTCAGATTGGACCACGCACCGATCGGCTCGGCGCTGCGATGCTGCCACAGGATCGGCACTGGCCGGCCCTTCGCTCCGATCTCCTTCAGGCTGTCCGTGAACGCCCCTCGTGCAACAATTTCCTGATAGCTGTCGACGACATCCCAGACCGATCCATAGCCGTTGAATGTTCCGTCATCGCCGACCGCCTTCACTTCGAAATCGAAGTCGCGGACCTTCAGGGCGCCGCTATGCTTGCGGCCAAAATCGGGATGCAAGCGCATCGTCATTCCTCCATTCGCGGGCCGCCATTATGGCCCAGCATTGCCGCCTTCACGCGAGCGTCGATCAGCGCCTCGACAGTGCCGTCCTGCATGCCGAGGAAGCTCATCAGCGCGGATCGCAACTGCTTCTCCGGCACCCCCTCGATCTTGCCCAGATCGGCCAGCTTCACGAGGTTGGACTGCACCGTGAGGAAGTCGTCGCCGGGCATGGACGGGAGATTCTCGCGCGTGCGCATTTCGCCCCGCGTCATCACCCCGTTCTGCCCAAAGGCCGAATACAGCGCCGC
Organism: Parasphingomonas zepuensis; assembly: GCF_036663735.1. Taxonomy (NCBI): domain Bacteria; kingdom Pseudomonadati; phylum Pseudomonadota; class Alphaproteobacteria; order Sphingomonadales; family Sphingomonadaceae; genus Parasphingomonas; species Parasphingomonas zepuensis. Next base: position 32,901 of record NZ_JAXOJO010000010.1, read on the forward strand.
TCTGGCCGAACTGTCCGCGGCCATAAGGGCTTCCCGGTTGATCTCCGGATACACCTTCTTCCGCTCGCCGATCGGCAGCAGCTGTTTCTTCACCGCTTGCTGAATGTTGGTCAGCAGCGGATTGAGCAGCAAGGTCTGCCAGCCAAGGAGAAGCTGCTCGATGCCGCTGCCCCACATCGTCTGGCCCTTGGCGGCATGCCCGATCAGCATCGGCAGCATACCGAACCAGCGGCAGATTTCCTCGACATCCCAGCCGCGCGATTCCAGCAACTGCACTTCCGCCGGGTTCATCTTCAGCGGCTGGAACTTGAAGTCCTTTTCCAGCGGGACGATGCGGCCCCGCATCGCGTCCCCAACAAACGCGTCGAAGATGGCGATCAGGTCGGCGCGCTGCTCCGGCTTCAGATTCGACGTTCCCGTCTCCATGAAGCCAGCCGCCTGGAGCCCGCTGCGAAACGTGTCCGCCGCGGTCTTGTTGGCGGCCATCGCGCCGCCAAGTGTCCGGCGACCATATTCGATGGCCGAGAGACCGACGTCGCCGCCGAGGGTGAGGCCTCGCAGGTGGAATATCTTGTCGGCAGGAAGCTCTTCGGTCTTCCCGCGATCGGCATAGAGATAGACCCGCTCGTTTCGGTTGTTCCGTTTGACGGTCACCAGGTGCGGGGCAAGAGGGGTCAGCGCCGTAGTGCGCTGTCCAAGCGTCTCCTTCTCCGCATAGGCGTTGCCCCACAGGTCCATCGCTGCGACTTGGCCAGCCCAGAATTCGGCCGGCGTCTGATCGCGGTTCGGTTCCTCATGAACGAGATCGTATAGCCAATGGTCCGTGCGGCTCTTCCGTCCGCCATCAGCGGCCTTCTCGAAAACGCCCATTCCCATCGCACCGACGACATCGGACTTGAGCCGCACGCAGGCCCATGCAGTCGCCAGCCCCAGTGTCGTTTTCTGGTTGACCGTCTGGCCAGCGCTATCGATCCCGGACCCGTAGGCAATCGCCTTGCGCGTCGGCTCATCTTCCGGCGCGCCGCTCAGCTTCCCATTGTCGCCGGTACCAAACCAGCGCAGCGTTGACCCTACCCAGGTGCCGATGCCCATCAGGCGACACCCTTCATCGAAGCGATGAAGTCGTCGATCGACGTATCCTCTTCACCGCTTGCCATAGCCACGCCCAATCCCATGATGCCAGCAACCAGCGGGTCGATCCTTTCGGTCGACTTCGCCTTGGTCGGCTTGATGTTTTCCGCCGCGTCGGTCTCGACGGCGACGTTGCCGGCACACCAGCGGAGTGCCGGGTGCCCGCCATGATCGATCAGACCGCCGATGATCTGGCGCTCCAGTTCCTTCGAGGGCGCTGACATCGACGCATAACCCTGCCCGAACAGCGTCACGGGCAAGCCTTCCTCCTGCAATTCGACGGACAACTGCGTCGCGTTCCACCGGTCGATCGCGATGGCGTCGACCTTGTACGTCTCGCAATCGGCATAGATCTGGGCCTTCATCCGCCCGTAATCGGTGACGTTTCCCGGCGTCGGGATGAGAGCCCCGCTCTTGATCCACAGGTCGTACGGCGCCTTGTCCCGCTTGACCCTGTCCTCGACATTCGCCTCGGGCATGAAAACCCGCGGCAACCATATCCATCGCCCGCCTTCTTCCTCGGGCGGGAACACCAACAGCCAGGCCGTCAGGTCACGGCTGGTCGAAAGGTCCAGTCCGCCGAAGCAGCGCCGCGTCCGCAGGCCTTCGTCCAGCGTCTTCCACCGGTCGTTCAGGATCCTGCGTTGCGCATCTCGCGCCGGCTCGGCCGTCGCATCCGCCAGTCCGCACCGGTCCCAGGCTTCCAGCGGCAACCAACGCACCGCCTGCTCGGTCCAGATGTTGAGGTGGTAGCGCTTGAAATCATTCTCGAGGCGCGGCAGCTGCTGCGCTTTCATGCACTCGGCACGAAGATAATCGATCTTCGGCGAGATGCCGAGGTTCGGATTCGCCTTCCGCCAGGTCGCTTCGTCGGTCCAGTCGTCTTCCGGATCGGCCGCATAGACCACCACGAGGGTCTCTTCGTCCTGACTTTCGCCGTTCAGAATGCTCTGGCACTCGTCCCACAGCTCCCAGCCGAATCCGGATTTCTTGCCTGCGGTCGAGATCAGGAACTCCAGCGGCTGGCGCCGGGCGCCCGTACCCTGGTGGACGAACGTGTAGAGGTCCGCTGAATCCCATTCATGGACTTCGTCGCCGACGATCACCGACGGCGACAGGCCATGCTTGCCTTGCGGCTTGCCGGACAGCGGCTTGAAACTCGCGTTCAGTTCGGCGCAATAGATCGACGGTTTGAAGCAGGTCAGGTGCCGCTTCAGCGGATCCGAGAAGCCGACCATCGTGGTCGCCTTGTCGAACACGATCGACGCCTGGTTCTTATCCGTCGCGATCGAATAACCCTGCCCGCCCATCTCCCCGTCGCCGATCAGGGCGAGCAGCGAGACGCCTGCGGCGAGTTCCGTCTTGCCGTTCTTGCGCGGTATCCAGACGATGACGCGGCGATAGCGGCGCGTTCCGTCCCTGCGCTTCCAGCCGAAGGCTGGCCGGATGACGTCATGCTCTTCCCAGGGCGCGAGGATGAACGGTCGCCCCGCCCATTCCGCATCCGTGAAGCGCAGATACTCCGGAAAGAACGCCGCTGCGGCATCGGCCGCCTCAGCATCGAACCAGTATTTCCCGCACGGCGACCATTGGACCGCGGCTTCCGCGATCGCGGTCGCCATCAGTTCACCATGCGCGATCCCAGCATGCCGATCGGCGAAGCCGGTACGCTCATCCCGGGCAGCTCATCACCCCCTTCCGATTTGGCCGGCTGTGCGCCGGACGCCGGGTTAAGACCGTTGTTCGTGGCGAGCTGCATCATCAGCCGCTGCCGCGCGGAGGGCGAGAGGCCCAGCACGTCGCCGAGATCCTTCAGATGCTGCTCGATATCCTTGCGTTGCTTGAACGCAGGATGGGGGCGGCGCAGCTCTCCGACGTGCGGCGAGCTGGTCGTATAGAACGTGCCCTCGCGATCGAGGATATGCGTGTAGACGATCCACTCCGCCATGTACCGGCAGTACCGGCCGAGCGCGATTTCGTCGGTCGACTTGACTAGGTTCATGCGGCTCAGCTCGGGCTGAAGGAAGGCCCAGACCTCCCCCGTCAGCTTCGTCGCCTCTTCCGCCGCGACCTTCTTGATCTGGCGCTTCGTGTTGAGCCAGCCCGGCAGCGAACCGCCGGCCGGCTTCGCATCGACGCTCGCGCCGACCCGCTTCGCCGCCGGGCGGCGCTGGGTATTGCCCTTCGCCTCCTGCACCGCAGCCGGGGCCGGTCGCCGTCCACGCGTCATCTAAAGCTCCGATCTCAAAGAAAAAAATTTCCGGAATTCTGCGCGCAAACGCAGAAAGGGATGACACCGGTCTTGAGGCGAAAGGGCCTCGACTTTTTACCCCCCCCACCCCCTCAGGCGGCCAGCACGGGCAGGCCGAGGCGCATGGCCAGGGCGTCGATCGCCGCCTTGCCCTGCCGCTCAACCGCCTGCTTCATCCCGTTGTGGCAGGGCGCGCAGCTCGACACCCACCACTCGGTCTTCCAGAAGACGTCCTGATAATGCCGCTGCGGATAGAGATGGTCGGTCAGCGTCGCCGCCGTGATCCGACCGTTCAATTCGCAATAGGCGCAGAGCGGATGGTTCCGCAGGTGACCGGCCGAAGCCTTCGACCACCGGCTGTCATACCCCCGCTGAGCCGCAGTGCCGCGCACCGCGTCATGCTCCTTCTCCCGCTCCCGCTTGCTCCGGCCGCCATGCGGTCGGTGGGTGGGCGGCATGACGGGCATCGGTGTGCCTACAACGCGGAACGACCGGCAGGGCCGCGAGGCTCGCCGGTCGTTCCAAGGTTCAGGGAGGAAGCTGAGGGGGTAAGGGTGAAGGCCCGTCCCAGCCTGACGTGATATAGACCCAAATCGCACGATAGGCGGACACCTAAAATTTCATCGGATGCGAATTTACCCCCTTGACACGCTCGCCCGTGGATTTCCGCCATTCATGCGCGTGGCAATGGCGGTGATCGCCCGTCCATAGCGCTTGCGCAGGCCCTCCGAGCCATGCCGAAGGCCCATCGGCTTGAGCAGGCGAAGCCAGGAAACCTCGCGCCGGCCACGTGCCAGCTGCACGATGGCGAGTCCGATCAGCTTGCGATCATGCACGGGCACCGCGTCGAGCCAGCCGAACGCTTCCTCCATCTCCGCCTGCTCGGCCCGCGTCAGGGCGGCAGGCCGAAGCGCCACGTCCGAACTGGAGTGAGCTCCGCCCCGCGCATCATAGTCACCAGCCGACTGCTCGCGCAGCACGTCGGGCCATGCCGACCGGATCGTCTGCCATCCCCGCTCGCGGTCCGGGTTGCGCCAGCAGATGATCATCGCCTCGACCAGCCGCTCCTGCACCGCATCGAAGGTCCAATGCCCCGGAAGGACGCCTCCTTCCATCGGAGGGATACCATGTTGCCCGTCTGCTTCCATTTCGCCTTGTCCCTTGCCTGAAGAATTCGGCGGAAAACCGCCATTTATTGAAGGTGGAAGATGATCAGTTGAACCATTTGGAAGGATTGGAAGGAATAATCAGGGTAGTTCCGCGCGCGCATGCGCGCATGCGCGCGCACATGACGGCAGGGGGGAGCGAAACCATTCCAGCCCTTCCAATCCCGCAGAAAACAGCCATTTTCATCCTTCCAATCCACCTTCCACGTGGAACCTGCCCGCCTTCCAAATCGCCTAGAACGGCACGTCGTCAGGCCATGGCCCCGGATCGTCCTCATGCTTGGGCCGCGCGCTTTCCCGGTCGGACGCGCCGCTCTCGGCAAAGTCGTCGGCCGTCTTGATCATCTCGATGTCCAGCCACTGGACACCGTTCGACGTCTTCTTCTCAAAGCCGCGGTCCTCCATCGCCTTGGAGAAGCCCTGCGGTTGCCATTCGGCCGCCCCCGTCGCCTTGCACCATGCCGTGAACAGGTTGAGCAGGATGGAGGACTTGGAGCGCTCGCCCGGGGTCGGTTTCGTGCATTCGGCAAGGAACCGCCCGAGCTGGTCGCTCTGCTCGCGATATTTGGCAGTCGCGGCGATGACGGCATCGGGCGGGATCAACCCCTCCTCTTTCCAGTCGAGCAGCCCCGCCAGCATGCGATTGAACACGCCAGAGGCTTCCTTGCGCAACTTCTCCGGCAGCTTGCCGTCGACCTCGTCCAGCGGGATCTGGACGGCCCAGGGCACCAGCATCATGCGCCGCCAGATGCCGTCGTCATGGCCGGTGATCTTCGGCTTGTGATTGCCCTGCACCGTCAGCTTGAAGCTGGGCAGGAAGGTGAAGAACCCTTTGTTCAGATGCCGCGCATCGATCGGCTCGCCGCCCGTGACAAGCTTGATCAGCGCCTCGGCCAGCTTCGCGCCCTTCTCCGGCTCGGAGGTGCGCAACAGGCGGACGCCGGGCAACCGGGCGAGGTCGGGGGTCGCCTCGCCACCCTTCCGCCCCCTTCCTTGGTCGAGGAACGTCTCGATCGCCACGCTCGCCCCGTAATCGCCCGCGATATGGGCGTGCAGGTCCGTCATCGTCGATTTGCCGTTCCGGCCGCCGCCATGATAGAAAGCCAGCTTCTGCTCGGTGATGTCGCCGGTCAGGCTCAATCCCGCCCATTGGTGCAGGAATCGCCGCATCGGCTCCTCCGGCTGCACCTTGGCGAGGAACCCGTCATAGTCCGGACATTCGGCGGAGGGATCGTACACCACATTGGCGATCTTGCTGATCAGGTCGCCCGACCGATGCGGATCGAGCCGCAACGCCGCCCGGTTGCCGGCGAGATCGAGCCGCAGCGTGCCGTTCAGCACATTGATCGCCATCCGGTCCTGATCCATCGCATCGGCCCGCATCGCCACGTCGCTGAAGGATTTTGCGAGATTGGCGATGCAGCCGATCCGGCTCGCGCCCTCGCTGGATTTGGCGTGCTGGCGCAGCAATTCGCTGAACAGCACCGGATATTTATTGTCGCCCGATCCCTTCCACATCACGATGAAATCCAGCGCCTCGGGATCGTCCGGATGATCCTCCTTCAGCCCGCTCTCCTCGATCAGCTCGGCTTCGTTGCGGATCGCGCGCACCGTCTGGAACACCGCCAGGCTCACCTGTCCCGGCACCTTGTCCTTTTCCTCGCTCAGCAACTCCCACCGCCGCCCGTCCCAGATGAACCAGCCCAGCTCGTTGCAGAAGCGGAAACGCCAGCCGTGCCGCGCCCGGAAACGCTCGGCATTGCCCAGGTCGGTCATCGCATACAAGGCGCACTGGCGGTCCATCTCCGCATCGGGTTCGACGTCGATGCGTCCCCCTGACCCCCGAGTGAGGCCGGCGGCGCTCCCGCTTCCATTCTGGAAGGAAATCGAACCTTCCACCTCCCCGTCGGGTCCGGGTGCGGGCGGCCCGCCCGGCAAGTCCGCGAAATCGGAATAGGCAGATGGATCGCCCGTGGGAGGGGGAGGGGATGAGGAGCGGTCGCTGTCGCGCCCGCGCGTTCTTTGAGTGCCTACGGCACTAAGGTCGCGGGGTTTCGCCATGCCATTGGCAAGGCCACGCTCGATCGCGTCGACATGCTGCTGATAGGCCCCGGGATCGAAGCCGCGCACCACGTCGATCAGGGCATTGCGCACCATGCTCTCGGAAAGCGCGCCGGCGCCGACATAGCCGCCCAGATTGTGCGCCGCCATGTAGGCGCCCTGGTTGCGCCCGCCATGCCGCCCGCCGCCCTTCGGCGTCGCCGCGAGCTCGCGCAACTCGCCGTCCAGCGCCGCCAGCGCATATTTGCGGTGCGCTTCGTCCAGGTCGGCCGTGAATTCGCGCTCGACATGCTCGCGCGCTGGCCGGGCCGGCCGATCGGCGCTGCGCCCGCTCATCGGGGGCTCGCGCAGGATCCTGACGAGCGCCGCCGGCATCTCGGCGATCTCGGCATCGGCATCGCCGCGCAGCCAGCGATACGGCCCCGTCGCATTGTTGGCATCGCCCTCGCAATAGCTGGGCGGCACGATCACATAACCGCCCAGGCCGCGCACATCGACATGCTTGGGCAGGTTGCCGCGGTTGCCGATCGGCGCGCCCTCCGGCATCCGGAAATAGATATGGACCCCGCCGGAAGGCGTCCGCACCGCCAGGCTCACTGGCAGCGGGCAACCCATCTGGGCTTCCAGCTGCCCCTTCAGCCGGTCCAGCGTCCATTCGTCGATCGTGACTTCGCCCGTCACCGGATCGACGATATCGTCCTTGCGCGGATCGAAATCGACCACCAGCATGCCGGCCTTGCCGACCGAGACGCCGACCATCGCGTTCGGCCATTTCCGCCACCAGGCGCGGATCTGATCCTCGTCGGTCGTCGCCTTGGAAACGCCGCCGCTGCCTGCGATCGGCTTGCCCTCGCCGTCGACGTCCTTCTTCACCAGCGGGCGCTTGTTCTTCACGCTGCACGGGAACACCGGCCAGCCGCGACGCGCAAAGTGGAGCGCCGCATCGAGGAGAGGCGACGGCTTATCGATAACGGCCACGGATACCCCCGGGAAAATGAAGCGACAGATGCCCTGCCCGCCCTGTCAGCGGGTGCGGGCCATGCCCGCGATCAGCGTTGCTGGAAGGTCAGAACGGCACGTCATCGTCCAGATCGCCGCCGAATCCGCCGCTTGCTCTTCCCCCGGCCGCGTCACCGGATCCTGCGCCCGGCTGGTCGGCATAGCCCGAATAGTCCGACCGGCCGGGATCGGCCTCGCGCTTGTCGAGCAGCACCAGCGATCCGTTGAACGCGCCGATCACGACTTCGGTCGACCAGCGGTCCTTGCCCTCCTGGTCCTGCCATTTGCGCGTGCGCAACTGCCCCTCGAGATAGACCTTGCCGCCCTTGCGCAGATAGGATTTCGCCACCCGGCACAGGCCCTCATTGTTCATGATGACCACATTGTGCCACTCGGTCCGCTCCTTCTGCTCGCCGGTGCTGCGATCCTTCCAGCGTTCGGACGTGGCGATGCTGAGATTGACCAGCTCGCCCCCGTTCTGGAAGCTCTTGGCCTCCGGATCGCGGCCGAGATTGCCGACCAAGATGACTTTGTTGACGCTGCTCACAGCCACTTCCTTTCACGCGCAAAATTCTCGATTTCGTCGATCGCCAGCTTCACCGCCGCGCCTAAGCCGTCTCTGCCGATGGAGGCTTCCGATTTGACCCGCTGACCACACGGGAAGAACATCAGGACCATGACGGCCGGGCACCCATGATGCGCCGTCTGCTGCACCACGACCGGAGGCAGATAGCTCTCTGGCGCCGGCCCAAGGCCAAGATTGACCACGGGATGCTGTTTTGCGCAGACGCCCAGCTGAACCTTGGCGCCGGCAAGCAGCAGCCCGATTTCATTGACCGTGACCTCCCATGCGCTGCGCAGGAATGGCAGGCCGCCATCGATATCCGGGCGCACCCATAGGGTTGAGCAGTGGCCGGCCTCGTCTTCGTCCCAGCCCTCCGGCTTCCCGAGCGGGATGGTCGCGCCCTCGATCCTGACCGGATTCATGGAATGTCCTTTTTCATCTTAGGCTTCGCCCGCTCGTTGCGCGCGCAGATGCGGCACCAGCGCGACACGTCCTTGCGATTCTTGATCTGGCGTTCGAACCGGCGATCGGCGCCGATGAACACATGGGCGATATGCACAGCATGGCCGGCGCGGGAGACGGCACGCACCAGGCGCGATCCGGTCCCCTTCATATGCTCGTCCAGCCGCGTCGCGACGTCGGCATGCGTCGTGAAGCCGACATAGTGATGCGCGTGCTTGAAGGGCGGGTCGAAGTGCAGGACGTAGACGGCCGTCAGGCCCGCTGCGGGACCGCTGGGGGGGGGTAAGGTGGAAGCGCCGTGTTGAGTTGGTCGCCCTTGTCCCGCGGACGTCGGCGCTTCCGGCTCGGGTGCGCGCGACGCGCCGCCGTCTACATGGCTTTCCTCCGGGATGATCGGATCGGGGGTCGCTGGCATCAGTCGAGCCCCAGCGCGGACTTGTAGAGATCGAGCAGCATAGCCGCTTCGTCGCGCGTATGCTTCTCCATCCCGCGCAGCTTGACGATCGCGCGCATCGTCTTCGTGTCGAACCCGCTGGATTTGGATTCGACGTAGACATCCTTGATATCATCGGCGATGCCCTTTTTCTCTTCCTCCAGCCCCTCGATCCGCTCGATGAACTGGCGCAGCTGATCGGCGCCGATATTGTCCCCGGCCAGGCCATGCTGCTTCAGCGGATCGGATTGCGCCTGCGGCGCCCGGAACAGCACGACATCGCCCTTGCGCACCCGCCGCCAGCCCAGCGCGATCACCGCTTCCCCGATCGTCTTCTTCGACGGCCGCCCGCGCCGGATATGCTCCGGCAGCTTCAGCGCGACATCGTCGGGCGCGATCTCGACCAGATCGGCCAGCAACGCCGCCACCGCCTCAGCCACGGCGCTCCCGAGGGTGCGTTCGGTCATGATGCCCGTCGACCGGCATAAGGCACTGCCGTGAGGATCGCCGGGAGATACAGAGGATGCGAAGGATATCCGTCCTTCGTGAGCCGCAGCGCATGCGGCGCGCCATCGGCATCCTCGATCCAGCCCATCACGGTCTCATCCTGGTCGATATGGCCGCCATGCGCGCCCCATGCGCATACCACCAGCCCGGCATCGCTGACCGTCCGCTGGATCGCGCTCTTGTTCTCGGGCCCGATCGGGTCGCCATCGCCGGTCATAGCCAGCAGGTCGCGTGGCTCGGTCGCGCGCCAGGCAAACAGGTTCACGACCTCCATCCGGTCATACCCCCACGATTTCGCGAAGCTGACGCAGCGACGTATCGTCGGGTCATCAGCGGTGCCGTCCGCCGTGCTGGGATTGAGCATCACGAACAGAACCGATTTGGGATCACCGATCGGCGCACCGGCCCCGTCCACGATCTTCTTGCCGCGGCTGTCGGTCCACCATGTCCAGGTGTCGTCACGCCCAAAGCCGCGCCACTCCCGCCACAAATGGTAGCGATAGCGTCCGCATGCCGAGATGGTCGCGCCCTTCTTGAGATAGTCGCTCACGCCGCCGCCTCCATATCGAGCAGATCGAACAGCGACGGCGTATCCCGCTCGGCTTCGGTTTCCCGGCAGTAGCGCACGCCGTCGCGCCAATAATCGCTGTTGAGTTCGACACCGAGGCCGCGGCGCCCGAGCTTCATCGCCCGCACCGGCACCGTCATCAGGCCGCCGAACGGGTCATAGACCAGCTCGCCGGGGTTCGATCCCAGGCGGATCGCGCGGTCGACGATGTCGAACTGCAGCGGGCAGATATGATTCTCGAGCCCGCGCCGCGTCTGCTCGCCGTTCAGCGTCATCATCCGCGCCACGTCAGTCCATACGTCGGTCCGCATCGTCGCCGGCTGCAGGACCGCGAAGGTGCGCGGCAGCTCGTCCCGGCCGGCCAGCGCTTCGCCGATCGCCACATGCTCTTCGTGATTATAGACGTCCTGCACGGACCATGCCGGGAACGCCTTTTTGAGCGCGCCTGGCGTCAGCATGCCCAGTTCGTCCGGGCGCAGCGGCCGGTCGCCCGACGAGCGCCACAGGCTGTCCGCATCGACCTGCCAGCGCGCAAGACTGTATTCGTCCTCCGCCCGCATCACCGGCATATCGGCATAGCCCTTGGAGCGGTCGGTCGGCAGCTTGTAGAATTGCAGCAGGAACTCAGGGCTTCCGCAGCCCATCTTGGTGCTGTCCTTGCGTAACTCCTTGTAGGTCAGGCGATAGGTCTGATTGTTCTCGCGCACGACATCGGTCGCGATGAAGCGCAGTCCAGCATAGATGAAGCCGTGGCGCCGGAAATGCTCGATCGTCTGGGCGTGGAACGGATCGACCGTCGGCCGGGCGAGCCCGGTCACGGCCGCGAAGCGGATCCTGTCCTTGACGTGGATATAGGCCATCCGGCCGGGCCGCAGCACGCGCAGCAGTTCCGGCGTCAGATAGTCCATCTGCTCGAAGAAATGCGCGCTGTCGTCGGTATGCCCGAAATCCTCGTACCGCGCCGAATATTCATAATGATTGCCGAACGGGATCGAGGTGACGATCAGGTCGACCGAATTCTCTTCCATCGTCCGTGTCTCGGCGACGCAGTCATTGTGCACGGCCGTCCAGGCCACGCCCTCGGCCACCTCGCGGGCCACGCCCATCGATCGCGCCATCGTTGCCGCGGCCGCCTCATGATCCAGCCCGTAACGCCGGATCAGGTCCGACATGCGGTCGACCATCGCAGTGTGATCGTCCCATTTGCGCATCAGCTCGCGCAACTGCTCGCTCTGCGTCTCGGCATAGACCAGGTCGATGATCACCACATGCTGCTGCATGAAGCGGTAGATGCGGTGCAGCGCCTGCAAAAAGTCGTGGAACTTGTACGTCGGGAAGATCGTGGCGCGATGGCAATGATACTGGAAGTTTCGCCCCGCCCCCAGCATCGACGGCTTGGCCGCCAGCCACTGATGCTCGCCCGCGGCGAAGGCATCGGCGATCCGCTCGTTGACGTCCAGCTTCTGCGATCCGAACACTTCGGCAACGCCGGGGATCGCCTTGCGCAGCGCGTGCCGCTCATCCTCCAGATCATGCCACAGCAGGAAATGATCGTCAGGGCTCTCGGCGACGATCTCGGCGACCTTGGCCACGCGCACGTCGATCGTATCCCGCGCCTCGCGCGCGGTGTCGATCACGCCGGTCGCCGCCATCTTGATCAGCCGGCCCTGCCCGTGGCGATCCTCGCCGGCATTGCCCAGATCGGCCGCCACCATGTGCGTGCGGAAGTCGAGCGCCGGCAGCGTATAGCCTTCGTCCGAAAATCCCAGGTCGGACGGCTTTTGCAGGAACACGGCCCAGCTCATCACCCACAGCCAGAACTCTTCTTCCTTGTGCGGATAGAGCGTCAGGTCGCCCGCTTTCTCGCTGTTGCGCTGGAAGAACCGCGTCAGCGCCTGCCCGCTGTCCATGATGCCCAGGAACGCGGCATAATGGATCATCTCCTTGTACCGGTTCGGCGCAGGCATTGCCGTCGCGACGAACCGGTAGGGCACTGAAGCGAACAGCGGCACGAACGTCTGGAACGTGTCGGACCCATAATCGCGCAGCGCCGCCGCTTCGTCGATCGACGCGAACGAGAAGGCCGCGACCTCGATCTTGCCATCGCGCACGGTTTCGAAGTTCGTCAGGAACATCCGGACGCCTTCGGCATAGCCGGCCCAGACCTGCTCCATGTCGCGCACGAAACGCACCTCGACGCCGATCAGCCGGGCATCCTTGATCAGGTCGCTGCGACAGCCGAGCGGCCCGACGATCAGGCCGATCGGCGCGGTCGCGCCTGCCGCAGCTTGGCGCTCCGCCGCAACCTTCTCCAGCACCAGCCGGCCGGTCTCCACCTGGATCGTCGACTTGCCCAGCCCGAAGTTCAGGAAATAGGCCCTGCGACCGCCCTCGACGCCCCAGCGGATGCACGCCCGCTGATGATCGCGCAACGGCTGGCCGTCGCTCCGGTGCGTCTGCACATCGGCGAGATCGCACGGCAGCCCCATCGCCTGCGCCAGCGGCACCTTGGCTTCGAGGAACGCCTGATAGGATTCCGGCGCGGTCATGCCCGCAGCACGGTGATCGCGCGTGCCAGCTCTCCCATCCGGCCACCACCGTGCATATGGCACTCGATTGCGAGGTCGAGCATTTCATCCTCGTATCGACGAAGCCGGTCGCAATCCTCTTCCAGCACATTGACGGGGAGTGCCGTGCCGGCAGGCGGCCCGGGATGGAACGCGATCACCTCTGCGCACTCGCGATATTTCCCCCGGCGTTTCGGCACTGGGCAGTCAGTCTTCTTCTGTGCTTTTGCCATTGTCTTTCTCCCTAAACCCGCATCGGCATCATCACCGCGATCACGTCCGGATCCTTGTCGGACGTGACGCGGATCGGCGCCGCGGGGTCGCTGATCGACAGCGTCAGCGTGGCGTTGTCGGAAAAGATCGAAGCGATGGTGACGGCGTATCGCTGGTTGAGGCCGAACCGGATCGGCGCGCCCTCATAGGTGCAGTCGATGGCTTCGCTTGCGCTGCTGCCCGCGCTGTCCCGCGCGCTGATCTCGTGATCGTCGCCCTTGGTCAGGTCGAACACGACGGCTCGCCGCTTGACCTGCTCGCCCTCCGGATTCACCACCGCCGCGACCGCTTCCACCGGCTCGATCAGCGCATCGCGCTGGAGGGTCAGGACATTGCCACAGAGCGCGGGAATGGTGCGCTGATAGTCGGGATACGTACCCTCGATCAGCTTGCTCGCGACCCGGATGCTGCCGATCTCGAACAGGATCGCCCGATCGGTCAGGGCGATCGCCACTTCGGCGTCGACCTTGCTCAGCAGCTTGCGCAGCAGGGTGACGGTCTTGGTCGGCACGATGCTGTCCGGCATCGCCTCGCACCCCTCCGGGGCGGCCGTCTCGGATCGCACCAGTCGGTGCCCGTCGGTCGCCGCCGCGACCAGATGCCCCTCGCGGACATGCAGCAGGATGCCGCAGAGATAATAGCGGACTTCCTCGACCGACTGCGCCGAATAGGTCGTCTCGATCAGCCGGGTCAGCGCCGGGCCCTGCAGCCGGAAGCGCGTCCCGCCCTGCAGTTGCTCGCGCTTGGGGAAATCGGATACCGGCAGCGTCGCCAGCGTGCGGACGCTGCGCCCCTGCTTGATCGTGATCGCGCCTGGCGTTGCCGCCGGCGCGATGGTCAGCCGACCCGGCTTCAGGCTGGTGATAGCCGCCACCAGCTTTTCCTTCGATACCGTCGTGCTGAGGTCGCCTGCAGCCTCGATCTGCGCCGTCGCCTCGATGTCCAGGTCGGTGCCGGTCAGATGCAGTTGCCCGCCTTCCGCCACGATCATCAGATTGCTCAGGATCGGGATCGTCGTGCGCCCGGCAACCACATCGGCCACCGCCGCCAGCGCGCCCTTCAGGGCGTCGCGATCTACCTCGACGGTCATTCAGCCTCTCCGCATCCACGGCCGATCAGCTCGCCGTTCTTGCCGCCCGTGAAGTCGCGCCAGTGGACCCATCCCGCCTTGGCGCAGTGGAAGCCCCATTCGCGCAGGCGCGGTCCGGTGATGAACAGGGATATCGCCCGGCCGCCCGACGGGATTTCCAGCCGGTGCGCGCAGCGTCCCCGCCGCACGACGATCGAGCCGGGCAGGCGGTGATAGCGGCGCTCGATCCCGCCAGCCTCTATCTGATGCTCGACATACCCCCCCCCGATCAGGAAGGACACGTTGACCCAGGGATGGTCGTGCAGCGCGCGATCGTCGTCGGACCGCAGGACTTCGTGCAGATAGATATTGAACACGCGGTTGCGCGGGATCACCCACCAGCGCCGCATATAGGGGTTGGTCGGTTCCCCGATCACATAGTCGGGCACCCGCCGCGCCATCGCGCGTTCCGCCCACGGGTGCAGTACCCGCTCCGCCAAAATCCTGATCATGCCACCAGCCCCGTTCTGTGGCCCGTCGCCACGATGCTCACGAGGCGCAGCGTCGGCGCCTTCGCGGGTTCGATCCGGATCATCCCGATCTGCTCCATCGCGCTCAGCGCCGGATGGATCGCATCGATCTCCACGCCGGCCCGTTCGGCCAGCTGCGCGTCGGTCGGACATGGTCGCGAGAAGCGCGCCGCGCGCCGCAGCACCGGGTACAGCGCGTTGATCGTCGCTGCCTCCCCCGCGGCCGGGCGATACGGCATGGCCTTCGGCACGGCACGCGGCCGGGCACGCTCCCAGGGCAGGCTGCTGCGCTCCGCCACGTAATTGATGGTGGACCCGCCCTGCACCCGCCGCTGCTTCAGATGCACCAGCCCGCGTTCCTGCAGCTCGCGCGCTGCCTTGGCGCCCTCCGATCCGATCGGCAGGTAGCAGCGGGTGGCATAGACGAACTCCGCCCCGGCCAGCGCGATCTCCGCCCAGCCGAGGATCCGCGCCGCTGCCGCGACCACGCCCGGCGCTTCGTCCAGGCTCCGCTCGACCAGATCGCGCGCAGGAATCTTCGTCACGGCGTTCATTGTGCTGCCTCTTCCCGCGCGCGGATGTTCGCGATCATCTGCCGGATCAGGTCGCCCGGCTTCATCGTCAGGCCAATCGCGCTGCCCTGCCCGGGCGCCTCGATCTCGCCGGCCATCATCTGCGCGCGGACGGCCGCCATGCGCTTGCGCGTCACATGCCCCTTGCGCGACGCCGCCGATCGCGCGGCCGTGGAACGGTGCGGCGATGTTCCACGAGAAACCTTTGCCGTCGCCATCACGCCACCCCCGCCATGCGGCGCAGGCTCGGCCGCGCGCTCGGCCTGTCGAACCACCAGCCGGCCGGCTCGCGCTGCCAGTCCATGCGCGAGACGAAGCCGTCAGACGCGAAGCCGACCGGCAACGCCAGGTCGGTGCCCGGCACGATCTCCCCGGCGATCAGCCGGTCGACGACCGAACAGCTGACCTGCGCCGCCGCGGCGAACGCGACGATGTCGGCGTCATGCTGCTGCGCGATGGCCCAGGCGAGCCGCCGCGCGCCCTCGTTCGGCACCACGGCCGCGAGATGCATTTTCATCACTGTCCTCCCTCGGCTTCGAACTGCGCCAGCACCGCATCCAGCGTGACGAGCAGGCGGATCGCATCGGCGACTTCAGCGCGGCATTCCTGCGCTTCGCTCTTCGTCACCTTGCGGTCTTCGAGCGACCGGATGATCGCCGCCGCGACTTCGCCATGTTCCTTGGCCAGCCGGACGCTCAGCACGAGCAGGTCGGCGACGTCGGGCATCGCCTCGGGCAGGTCGAAAAGGGCCAGCTCCGCCATCTGCGCCAGCTTGCGCGTGACGATCGGCACGCCCGTCAGCTCTTCGAGATCGTGCACCACATCGATCGGCGCGAAACAGGCCGCGTCATCCGGCGAGAGCGAGGCGTAGCGCGCCAGCGTGCTCTTCCCGACCCGGCAGATCGTCGCCGCCGCCTCCAGCCCGTTCGCCGCGCCGATCAGCTCGCCGAACGCGATCTTGAGCATCCGCCCCTTGATCATGCCGGAGGCGATCATGCCGGCACCTGCCGGGAAATTTCGTCACCATTTCCCGGCGACGCATGCTGCACTGCGATAGTATCGGTATCGACATGATCCGCAGGACCGCCAGTTTCCCAGTTCACTGCGATGCCCTCGTGGCGCGCCACGAGCCTCAGGTGCGCGAGGCGGGAAGTAGGGATACCGTTCGTCTTCCAGCTATGGATCGTGG
Source organism: Parasphingomonas zepuensis (assembly GCF_036663735.1). Classification (NCBI taxonomy): domain Bacteria; kingdom Pseudomonadati; phylum Pseudomonadota; class Alphaproteobacteria; order Sphingomonadales; family Sphingomonadaceae; genus Parasphingomonas; species Parasphingomonas zepuensis. The sequence continues at coordinate 49,244 of NZ_JAXOJO010000010.1, forward strand.
AGACGGGCGCTTCGATCATGCGCGAGACAGCGGTAGAACCCCCGAGCGTCGCGATGAGAGTGGTGGCGAAAGTGTCCATCTGCAGCGATATGCGATAATCGGAACTACATCGCAAGCGGAAAGTTGCGATAATCGCGTTTACGATAATCGCAATTTCGGGTCCAAGCCGCAAATGGCTGAGCGAAAACCCTCCCCCGAAGCGATTGAGATATTCAGGCGACTAGATGCACTAGGCCGTCCGCAGAAGGACTTGGCCGATCTACTCGACATCGAGCCGACGAAGATTTCCAAGATGCGATCAGGCGAGCGACGCTTTCAGCCGGGCGAGTATGTTCGCGCCGGCCAGTGGCTGGACCAGATCGAGGCGAAGGGCGCTGCTCGCGGGAGCGATGTAGCGCCCGATCAGCAATCCACGAGAAATGCCTCAGCCGACGATGCAACCGTGGAAATCATCGCACTGGACCTGTCCCTCTCGATGGGCCCCGGTACTATGATCGAAGACTTCGTCGAGGCAGAGCCGATCAAGTTCGATCTCGGTATGGTCCGCGCCATCACCCGGACATCGCCGAGTCGCCTCCGACTGGTGAGGGGGATCGGCGAAAGCATGGAGCCGACGATCCGAACCAGTGACCAGGTCATGATCGACATCAACGAGCGGCAGCTGACACGGATCAATGGTATCTATTGGATCGACCATCTCGGCATGCACGGGATCAAGCGCTTGCGAGCCGCCGGTCGCGGCAAGGTCATGATTATTTCGGACAATCCCGTTGTCGAGAATTTCGAGGTAGATGCCGAAGACCTTCGCATCGAAGGCAGGGCAATCTGGTTTGCAAGGGAGCTGTAGGGATGATCATGAAGGACATGGCGAAAAGCGGTGTAGCGGTCGGATTGTTCATCCTCTCGAGCTGCGCGACCAGCCAGGGCGCGATGTTGGAACAGTCGTCGTTGGAAGAATTTACCAGCACGAAAGAGGCTGGGCAGGTCGCTGGCTGTGCTCAGCAGGCGTTGCGGGGCGGTCCGACGATGGGCACTGACGGCAAGAATTTCTGGGTAACCAGGCAGAGCACTTGGGGAACTGTAGTCCGTTACGATTTCAAGCCATCCCCGACCGGGAGCGGTTCGATCGTCGAATATCGCAGCCGCCTGAAGGTCAACAATGGCTTGGATAAGGTGAAAGCCTGCCTCTAGGCTATGCCTCTCCCTGCTTTCAGCCTGGCCGTCGTTGGCGCCGACCATCCGAACGGCAAGGGGCCCGGTAGGCGGTTCGGGATTGCCTTGTGCCGTCCCGGCGATCCGATCGAGCTGCGCCGCGAGCCTGAGAACGTCGCCGACGAACGCGCTATCGCCGTCTATAGCGACCGCGGTATCCAGCTTGGATATCTAAGTGCAGAACGCGCCGCATGGATTTGCGGCATGATCATCAACGGCCGCGAGCTGCACGCCATCTTTCAGGAATCGACCCAGTTCGGCGCGATAGTGCGCATCGCGTTCGATGGCGAAAAGCCAGCACTCCCTGCCCCACGCGCCTCGGAAAATCACCGCGACGATCCCGATTTTTATCCGGATGAGATTTATCCGGACGAGTGAGTTGCGATAGTCGCAAGTTTTCCTTGACTGATAGTTCCGATAATCGCATGACGCTTCCGAACAACGGAGGCGCCCATGTCCCTTTTCTCAAGTCACCCGATCCGCACCATTCGGATCGAACCCCGCCCGGAAGTCGCCGCCTTCTATGATCGCGCGCTGAGCCGGACCGAGCGCTACGCGCTCGTCACCGCCGGCATGATCGCCACTTGGTGCGTCGTGCGCGGGATGGGCTGGCTGTGATGGACCTCGAACCCACGGCCGAGGGCGCGAGCCTCATGCTCGCGATCTTCGTCGCGATCGGCGCGAGCCTCATGCTGGCCGCCGCCCTGATCCTCGCTTCGCGGGGAGCACTGTGATGGGCGCCGCAATCGACGAAACCGCCCTCGCGATCTGCATCCGCGAAACGCTCGAAACCTTCCTGCCGGATCACTCTGGTCTGGAAGAGGCTTCGGTCGAAGTGCTTGAGCGCGATGGCCAGACCTTCATTGACGTCGAAGGCTTCGGCTTCACCCTGACGCTCGATCCGGGGCCTGGCTACGACGACGCCGACGATACCGCCGACGCGGCCCGGCTGGTCAGCGACGCTGCGCCCGATCTCCTTGCCGCGCTGCACGGCGCCAAGGAGATGATCCGCCAGTTGCTCCGCAATCACATGGCTTCGATGCCGGACGGCTTCTCCGAAACCGAGGCAGCGATCGATGACGCCATCGCCAAGGCGGAGGGCGCAGCATGACCCGTGGCCTTATCATCGACAATTTCGCCGGAGGGGGCGGCGCCTCCACCGGCATCGAGGCTGCGCTCCGGAGCGTCGTCGACATCGCGATCAACCATGATCCCGAAGCCGTCGCGATGCATCTCGCCAACCATCCCGTGACGAAGCATTTCTGCCAGTCGATCATGGCGGTGGATCCGTTGGTGGCCACGGGTGGCGCGCCGGTCGCGCTCGCCTGGTTCAGCCCCGACTGCAAGCATCACAGCAAGGCGAAGGGCGGCAAGCCGGTCGAGAAGGGCATTCGCGATCTCGCATGGATCGTGGTGCACTGGGCCGAACGCCTGCTGAAGGCGACACCGGACGGCATCGGCGCGCCCGCCGTGATCATGCTCGAGAACGTGGAGGAGTTCCGTCAATGGGGCCCGCTCACCCCGGATGATCGTCCCGATCCCGCCAAGCGCGGCGAGACGTTCGACCTGTGGGTTCGCGCCCTGAAGCGGCTCGGCTACAAGGTCCAGTACCGCGAGCTGCGCGCCTGCGACTATGGCGCGCCGACCAGCCGCAAGCGCCTCTTCCTGATCGCGCGCCGTGACGGCCGTCCGATCGTCTGGCCGGAACCGACCCATGGCAAGCCGGGTTCGCCCGAAGTCGAATCGGGCGCGCGCCTGCCCTGGCGTACCGCCGCCGAGTGCATCGACTGGTCGATCCCCTGTCCGTCGATCTTCGAACGGTCGAAGGACCTGAAGGACAACACGCACCGTCGCATCGCCCACGGCGTGATGCGCTACGTCGTCAACGCGGCCCGGCCCTTCATCGTCGATACCGCCTTCGTCAACACGCGCGCGGCCCGCACCTTCGATCCGGCCGATCCGCTGCGCACCGCCACCGCTCAGTCTTCGCACGGCATCGTCGATGCCGCGATCGTGCCGATCACGCATTCGGGCGACGTTCGCGTCGACAGTCCGGACGATCCCCTGCGCACGATCACGACCGCCAACCGCGGCGAACTGGCGGCGATCAGCGCGACTGTCGCGCCCGTCATCGTCGGCTGTGGCGGACGGCGTGGCCAGAGCGGGCCAGTCGACCCGGCCGGGCCCTATCCCACGACGACGGCCAAGGCCGATGCCTGCATCGCCGCCGCGACCATGGTCCAGATGGGCTATGGCGAGCGCGAGGGCCAGGCTCCCCGCGCGCTCGACGTCGAGGCTCCGCTCGGGACGGTCGTCGCGGGCGGCGCGAAGCACGGCCTGGTCACCGCGCACCTGGAGAAGTTCAGCCAGAACAGCCGGGGCAAGGCGGCGACCGATCCTCTCGACACCGCCATGGCGGGCGCTCCGCGACACGCCGTGATCGAAACCGAACTGGTCCAGGCCGTCAGCCTCGATCGCCAGTTCGGCACGTCGCGCGGCGCATCGGTGCAGGATCCTGTAGGGGCGGCCTGCGCTGGCAGCGCCAAGACCGCCGTCGTCTCGTCTTTCCTGCACAAATACCGGCCAAACAGTCCCGGCGCGTCGATGGACGAACCGGCGCCGACCATCACGGCCAACAGCTATATCAAGCGACCGGGCGGCGCGCCGCCGATCTCGGTCGTCTGCGCTCACATGGAGCAGGCGAACACCGGGTTGGTCGGGCACGACATGCTCGAGCCGGTGTCGACCATCGTCGGCAGGGGCAGCACGCAACGCCTCGTCGAGACGACACTGATCGAGGAAGGCGCACTGCCTCCGGCGATCATGGAGCGCGCAGTGCAGGTCGCCGCGTTCCTGATCAAATACTACGGCGCAGCTGAACACGGCCAGCCCGTCGATCGGCCGTTCGACACTGTCACCAGCAAGCCGCGTTTCGGCGTCGTGACCGTGACGATCGACACGATCACCTATGTCATCGTCGACATCGGCATGCGCATGCTCAGCCCGCGCGAACTCGCCCGGGCCCAGGGCTTTCCCGACAGCTACATCCTCGATCCCATCGGCCCCAACGGCAAGCCGCTGAGCAAGACGGCGCAGATCAGGATGATCGGCAACAGCGTCTGTCCCGACATGGCCAAGGCCCTGGCCGGCGCGAACATCGACATCGGGGTCCGCGAACAGGTCGCGGCCTGAATCCCATTTTTCACGAAGGAGGAAAGCATCATGAATATCTCGATTCCCGAACGGCTCGCTTACGCGGAAAAGGCCCATAGCGAAGGCCGCATCATCCAGGGCGCATGGCGCCGCAACGATGGCGGCAAGGGCAAGGGCCCCGGCCGCGAACTGGTCTGCGCCCTCGCTGCCTTCGGTCCCGACATCAACGGCTCGGGCGACTGCCCGGCCGACCTGATGCCGCAATGGCTGGCGCAGCTGGTGCCGACCCTCGACGACGGGATCGACGCCAAGGACGTGCCCTGGTTCAGCGGCGAACTCATCGCCCGTGCCAAGCGCTGGCACACCCTCGACGGCGCCGCATGGGAGCGCATCAGGACCGGCTTCCTGATCATGTCGATCCGCGACGCCCTGGCCTCCGCTGAGCCCGTCCAGCCCGATCCCAAGCCGGAATATTGGCAGAAGGTCGTCGACGCCTGCGAAGGCGTCATCAACGCCCTTGAAGGCAAGGGCGACCTGTCGCTCGCTCGGGCGGCGGCGGCGGCGGCGCGGTGGGCGGCGGCGGAGGCGCGGTGGGCGGCGGCGGCGGCGGCGCGGT
>NZ_JAXOJO010000011.1:0-47044 GCF_036663735.1 Parasphingomonas zepuensis
GACCCTCGAAAGCTCTCCATCCGCGCCAAAATCAAACGCGCAGGGTGGAGCGACGACTACCTCTCAACACTCATCGCCCAAATGCGATAGCCCTGCCCTGAAGGGGAGGGGTTGGGGTGGGGCCTATCCACAAATGATGCGCTTGCGGAACTGCCCCCCTTTCAGGGAGGGGCTTTAAGAAGACCGCCAGTGAGATCCGCTATTACGCCACCCAATCCTTCCGCAATGGCTTCGCCGCCAGCCACATCAGCAGCGCCGCGACCAGATACAGCACCAGCCCGATCAGCATCGAATAGCGCAGCGCCTCGTCGCCCAGCCTCAAGGTCAGCGCGTCGGACAGCGCGCCCAACGCAAAGCTCCCCGCGCCAAGCCCGATCAGATTGTTGATGAACAGGAAGCTTGCCGAGGCCGTCGCCCGCATGTGCGGCGGCACCAGATGCTGCACGGCGGTTATCACCGGCGCCAGCCACACATAGGCCAGCGCCTGCGGCACCAGGAAGAACAGGAACGCCGCCGTCACCGAGCTGGACAATATGCCCGCCGCGAACAGCGGCACCGCGATGACGAAGGCGATCGCCGGCGCGCGCGCATAAGCCGCGCGATCCTTCGTGCCGAACCGGTCGCCGACGAACCCGCCCAGCAGCACCCCCGGCACCCCGCCGAGCAGCAGGATCGCGCCGTAGAAATAGGACACGTCCTGAAGCTCGAGATGGAAGCTGCGCTTGAGCAAGGAGGGCAGCCAGAAGGCGAGGCCATAGCCCAGCATCGAGCTGGCCGACGCCCCGAACGCGAGCAGCCAGAAGCTTGGCTTGCGTGCCAGGATCGCGAACACCCGGCGCACCGGCTCGGTCGCCGCGACCGCACGGTCGCGCACCGGCTCGCGCACGATCAGCCGGAAGATCGGCGCGAGCGCGACTCCCGCCACCCCGACCACGATGAAGGCCGCGCGCCAGTCGACCGTGGTCGCGATATAGCCGCCGAGCAGAACGCCGGCCGCCGATCCGAGCGGGATGCCGAGCGAATAGACCGCCAGCGCGCGTGCCCGGCTCGCCGGCGGGAAAGTATCGGCGATCACTGCATAGGAAGGCGCGACGCCGCCGGCCTCACCCACGCCCACGCCCAGCCGGGCGCCGAACAGCTGCGCGAAATTGCCGGCCCAGCCGCACAGGGCAGTGAAACCGCTCCACACGCCCAGGCTGATCGTGATTGTCCAGGTCCGGCTCGTCCGGTCGGCGATCCAGGCGAGCGGGATCGCCAGCGTCGAATAGAGCAGGGCAAAGGCCAGCCCGCCCAGCACGCCGAGCTGGGTGTCGGTCAGGCTGAGATCCGCCTTGATCGCCGGCACCAGGATGCTGAAGATCTGCCGGTCGACGAAGTTGAACGTGTAGACGAGCAGCAGCATCGCCAGCGCCAGCGCGCGATATCCGCGGGAATGGGTGTCGGTCATGGTCTTCCCTGGCTCGAAACGAAGGAACCGGACGCTCATGTGCGAGCGCCCGGTCCCATACCCGCTGGTGCCGTCCGTCCGGGCGGCGGGTTCAGAACTTCGCGGAGATGGTCGCGAACACTTGGCGTGGATTGCCGTAATAGGCCGTCAGCACGCCGTCGGCACCCAGCGTCGCGATTGGCTTGCCTGCGCCGTTGAGGTTGTACGCGCCGGTATCCGGATTCTGGCTGAGGAAATTATAGCCCGAAACGATGTAGCGCTTGTCGGTCAGGTTGCGGCCATGAATGCCGATCGACCAGCGGTCGCCCGGCGCGCTCCACACGATGTTCGCATCGAGCAGGCTGAAGGCCTTCTGGTCGAGCCCGGGGGTCGGCAGCTCGAATTGCTGGCTGTCGCCGCGATAGGAGAGGGTGGTGCTGAGATTGAGCGACCCATCCTTCAGCGGGGTGGAATAGCTGAGCGTCCCGCTGACCGTCCAGTCCGGCGTGTTCTGGAACCGACGCTTTTTGGCGACGTCGAGCCCGCGCGAGTCGATGTAGCGAAGGAATTTCGCATCGATATAGCCAAGCGACCAGGCAAAGTTGAGCGAGTCTCCGTCGGTCCCGAAATCGCGGGCCGCTATCAGATTGCCTTCGAATTCCAGGCCGCGGATGCGCGCCTTGCCGGCGTTGGTGGTGATGCCGGCGAAGGTCTGAACGTTGTTGACGATCACCCCGACCGATCCGGGGATCTGTACGTCGGTATAATTCGCCTGGAAGCCGGCCAGCGCCATGGTCAGCCTGCGATCGAACAGCGAGGCCTTGTAGCCGACTTCGTAGCTCTCGACCGTTTCGGGATCGAACGACAGGAAGTTGTAGATGTCGTCCTGGTCGCCGCCGGCGCCGTTGATGCCATTACCGTTGAGGTCGGGTGCCGCCGTCCCGACACCGCGCGGATCGAAGCCACCGCCCTTGAAGCCCTTGGAATAGCTTGCATAGAGTGTGTGGTTCGGCGCCGGTTTGAAGGTGACCGAAGCACGCGGCGTGAACTTGGCGAAGCTCGCCTGGCCGCGGAAATCGGTCTGCCGTATGATCGGCGCCGTCGTGCCGCCGAAGAAGGGCGAGGAACCGAGATAGACGTTGCGCTGGATCTGCGAGCGGCGCTCGTCCCAGGTATAGCGACCGCCCGCCGAGACGCTGAACATCTCGTTGAACTTGTAGGTGAAGTCCCCGAAGATCGCGACGGTATCGGTGCGCACATTGCCGTAGGTCAGCGCGGTCACCGTGCCGGGCAGGCGCACGTCGAATACGGTGCGGGCCTCGGCATCGAGATAATAGCCGCCGAGCAGGCCGTTGAACCCGCCGCTCTCGACCAGCAGCTGTACTTCCTGCGAGAACTGCTTGTTGTTGTAGAAGGCCGGCACGTCGACATCGACTGCGGCGAGCGCGTCGAAATCGATCGGCGATGCGCTGTCGTCCTTGCGATAGGCAGTGATGCTGCGGAAGGTCAGCCAATCGGCGGGCTTTACCTCGCCGAACAGCGACAGGCCCCAGGCCTTCACCTCCTGCTTGGGGTCGATCAACCCGCCCCGGCTGTCATAGGGATCGGACAGCACGGGGGTGCCCGAAACCAGCCCGGGAATCAGGCGGTGGCCGCCACGCGCGTTGCTCTTGTCCTTGGTGTAATCGCCCGTCAGGCGGAAGAATGCTTCGCTGCTCGGCTGGATCTGCACCGTGGCGCGGCCGGCCCAGATGTCCTTGTTGTAGTTTTCCTCGCCGGTGGTCAGATTCTTGCCGAACCCGTCGCGGCTCAGTCGCGCGACCGCGCCACCGATCTTGATCGTGCCGTCGCCGATCGGCACGCTGCCGCTGATCACGCCGTCGGCCTGATTGTAGCTTCCATAGGAAGCGCGAACGTTGAGCGTCGGGTCGTCGCCAAGCCGGCGCGTCACATATTTCACCGCGCCGCCGATCGTGTTGCGGCCGTAAAGCGTGCCCTGCGGCCCACGCAGGACCTCGATCCGCTCCACATCGTAGATGTCGAGCACGGCTGCCTGCGGCCGGTTTAGATAGACGTCGTCGAGATAGAGGCCGACGCCGGCCTCGAACCCGGCGACCGGGTCCTGCTGACCCACGCCGCGGATGAAGGCGCTCAGCGTGGAGTTGGTGCCGCGCGAAACTTCGAGTGTGACGTTCGGAATGGTGTTGGCGATGTCGGTGACGTCGATCGCGCCGGCGCGGTCGAGCGCGGCGCCGGAAATGGCCGTGATCGCGATCGGCACGTCGATCAGCCGCTCGTCGCGCCGCCGCGCGGTCACCACCACGTCCACTGAATCGACGGCTTCGTCGATTGCCTGGTCGGCACTCGGCGCGTCCTGCGCAACAGCCGGCACGGCCATCAGCGCGGCGAGCGCGGCGCCGGCGTTCAGCAGCGTGCGCATGGAATCAAGGCGTGTCATATGATCTCCCCTCCTGCGGCGCCGCTTGAATAGCGGCCCGGTCTGATACCGGGTTGTGCGCCAGTTGAAGCCGCTATACTGAAACCTGAACCAGGTTTCAACTTGGGAAAGGGAGGGAGCCGAAAATGGCAGATGAGCGTGGCCAGACGGCAACGGTTTCAGGGCCGGCAGGGGGTTCGGAATCGGCCGCGAGCGAAGGCAAGGCGCCGCGCACCGAACGCGGTCGGCGGACGCTGCGCGCGATCCTGGATGCGGCGGCGATCGAGTTCGGCGAGAAGGGATTTCACGAGGCGTCGATCAGCGGCATCACCCGCCGCGCCGGCGTCGCGCTGGGCAGTTTCTACACCTATTTCGATTCGAAGGACGCGGTGTTCCGCGCGCTCGTCCGCGACATGTCGGATCGCGTGCGTGACCGGGTCGCGTCGGCGATCCGCGCCGCGCCGGACCAGATCGCGGCCGAGCGGGCCGGGCTCTACGAATTCATCATGTTCGTGCGCGGGCACAAGGAAATCTACCGCATCATCGACGAGGCCGAGTTCGTCGATCCTGAAAGCTTCCACCTTCATTACGCGACCACTGCGGACCGCATCGCCGCCCGGCTCAAGGCGGGTGCGGCGCGCGGCGAGATCCGCGCCGACGTCTCGGAAGTCCATGCCTGGGCAATCATGGGCATGAACGTCTTCCTCGGCCTGCGTTACGGCGTGTGGGAAGACGATGTCCCACCGGATGAGGTGGCCGATCAGGTCGCCGAAATGCTCGCTCGGGGCATCGGCGCGCGCTGATCGCGGATCATCGGGCAGAGACGATTCAATCGCCACCCCGCTCATGGCAATGTGAAGCGGTCAGGCTCCCTGGGCCGCTCCGCTCTTTCCCATTGTCGAGATGTGTTGGATGATTTTGCCGCGCATGCAGCGGAAAGGTCGCGGCTTTTGCGGCTGTCCCACGCTGTTTTTCCGCTGTTATCGCGTAACAGGGAAACGCGCCTCAAGCCCTTGTAAGAAGGGGATGAATTCCTGTCCGGTCTCCAACATAACAGCGGTAAAAAAACGCGGTCGCCGATTCCGGGCCGTGTTGGACTTTCAGGCCGGGTTCGAATCGTCCGCAAGAGCGTCGGAGAGCGAATCCCGCACCGACCGAATCGTATCGAGATCCACCCCGTCGGTCGGTCCCGCGGCCGCGCGCGGGGCGCTCGCCGGCGGCCGTTTGCGCTCGTCGGACAGCAGCTTCTGCACGCCGCGAATCGTATAGCCTTCGTGATTCAGCAGGCGATTGATCCGCTCGACCAGCGCCACATCCTCGGGCCGGTAATAGCGACGGTTGCCGGCGCGTTGCAGCGGCCGGAGCTGGGGAAAGCGCGTTTCCCAATAACGCAGGATATGTTGTGGCAGCCCGGTATCGCGGGACAGTTCGCCGATCGTCCGAAATGCGCCAGCCGCCTTGTCGGGCACGCCGGCCATGCCGGCGTCAGCCCGCGCCGACGATGCGATCGCGCATCATCTGGCTCGCGCGGAAGGTGAGCACGCGGCGTGGCGCGATCGGCACTTCGACGCCGGTCTTGGGATTGCGGCCGACGCGCTCGCCCTTGTCGCGCAGCACGAACGTTCCGAAGCCGGATATCTTGACGTTCTCGCCCTTGGACAGTGCTTCGCACATATGGCCCAGGATCTGCTCGACCAGCTTGGCCGAATCGGCACGCGAAAGTCCCACCTGATGGTGTAGCGCTTCGGCCAGATCGGCCCTCGTCAATGTCCCCACAGGTGCCATTTGCAAACTCTCCCCCGGTGGCAAGAAGTTAACCTAACACAATGATGGAGCGCACTGAAAGACCTTTGTTACGCGGGGAGAACGGCGCCTGGTCCGGCGATCCGATGCCCTAGAGGCGCACCACCGCCGCGCCCCAGGTGAAGCCGCCGCCCATTGCCTCGAGCACGATCAGCTGGCCTGGCTTGATCCGCCCGTCGCGAACCGCGGTGTCGAGCGCGAGCGGCACTGACGCCGCCGAGGTGTTGGCATGCTGGTCGACGGTGACCACGACGCGCGACGGATCGAGCCCGAGCTTGCGCGCGGTCGCGTCTAGGATCCGGGCATTGGCCTGGTGCGGCACGACCCAGTCGACCTCGCTCGAATCGATACCGGCGACGGCGAGCGATTCGGTCATCACTGCGGCGAGGTTGACGACGGCGTGGCGGAATACCTCCCGCCCCTTCATCCGCACCTTGCCGACCGTGCCGGTGGTGGAGGGGCCGCCATCGACGTAGAGCAGTTCGTTGTGGCGGCCATCGGCGTGGAGCCGCGTCGCGAGGATGCCGCGCTCGCCATTGCCTTCTTCGCCTTCGAGCACGATCGCGCCGGCGCCGTCGCCGAACAGCACGCAGGTCGTGCGGTCCTCCCAGTCGAGGATCCGGCTGAAGGTCTCGGCGCCGATCACCAGCGCGCGGCGATGGGCGCCGGCGCGGATCATGCTGTCGGCGACCTGCAGCGCATAGAGGAAGCCGGAGCAGACCGCCGCGACGTCGAACGCCACGCAATCGTTGATGCCCAGCATCGCCTGCACCTTGGTGGCGGTCGCGGGGAAGGTCTGGTCGGGCGTCGCCGTGGCGAGCACGATCAGGTCGATATCCTGTGCGGTCCGGCCCGCAGCGGCCAGCGCCGCCTTGCAGGCGTCCGCCGCCAGCGTACCGGTCGTCTCGTCCGGGCCGGCGATATGGCGGAAACGGATGCCGGTGCGCTCGACGATCCACTCGTCGGACGTGTCGACGGTCTCGGCCAGCTCGGCATTGGATACGCGCCGAACCGGCAGGGCCGCTCCGGTGCCGGTGATGATCGATCGAATCACGCTGCCTCGGCCTCGAAATTTCCAAGATCTTCGCTGATGCGCCGCGTCAGGTCGTCGCGCACCATCTTGGCCGCCGCGGCGATCGCAGTGGCCACGCCCAGTTCGTTGGCCCCGCCATGGCTCTTCACGACGATGCCGTTAAGGCCGAGAAAGACCGCGCCATTATGATTGTTGGGGTCGAGATGATGGCGCAGCAGGTCGGTCGCCGGCTTGGAGATCAGGAAGCCGATCTTGGAGCGGACCGAGCTGCGGAACGCGCGTTTCAGCAGGTCGCCGACGAAGCGCGCCGTGCCCTCGGCCGTCTTCAGCGCGATATTGCCCGAAAAGCCGTCGCACACGATCACGTCGACATCGCCGCGCGACAGGCGGTCGCCCTCGATGAAGCCGGTGAAGGTCATCGGCAGGTGAGTCGCCGCCCGGAGCGCCTGGGCGGCGTCGCGGATCTCGCCGGTGCCCTTCTGGTCCTCGCTGCCGATATTGAGCAGCGCGACTCGGGGCGAGGCGAGATCGAGATTGGTGCGGGCATAGGCTGCGCCCATCACCGCGAACTGGACCAGGTTGCGCGCATCGCATTCGGTATTGGCGCCCAGATCGAGCACCACCACGTCGTTCTCGCCGAGCGTCGGGAGCATCGCGGCGAGCGCCGGCCGGTCGATGCCGGGCAGCATGCGCAGCGACAGCTTGGCCATCGCCATCAGCGCGCCGGTGTTGCCGGAGGATACCGCGGCGGCGGCACGGCCCTGCTTCACCATGTCGATGGCAACGCCCATCGACGTGGTCTTGGCCCGGCGAATCGCCTGGCTCGGCTTGTCGCTCGATCCGACCACGCCGGGGGCATGGACGATCTCGCTATGCGCCGTGAGGTTGGGATGCGTCTTCAGACCTTCGCGAATCTGTGCTTCGTCCCCGACCAGGATGAAGCGCATTTCCTCGAAGCGCCGGCGCGCACGCGCGACGCCGGCCAGCATCACGGCCAGGCCTTCGTCGCCGCCCATTGCATCGACGGCGATCCGGGAGCTGTTCGACACGCGGCTGGCCCCCTGTTGGACGGTCTGGCTCAGCCTTCGACCGAAACGATCTCGCGGCCATTATAATGGCCACAGGCAACGCACAGATTATGCGGGCGCTTGAGCTCGCCACAGTTCGGGCATTCCTGGAATGCATCCGCGCTGATCGAGTCGTGGCTCCGGCGCATGCCGCGCTTGGACGGCGAAGTCTTTCTTTTTGGGACGGCCATTTCGGCGAAACCTTGTCTTATCTGGGTCAATAGCGCGGTACGCCCGGACGGACGCCAGCGCAACCGACGCTTCCGTCAGCCGCGGTAGGCACCAGCGGCCGGACGCATCGCGAAGCGTGCGCCTATAGCGATTCGAGCGAACGTTGCAAGCACGGCGAAGGGCTGGCACGGTCCGGCACGACATTTGGGGGAGAGAAAAGATGAATCCGATCATGCTGCCGATCACGCTCACGACGGCGGGCGGTGCCGCCCTGATCGCGCTGTGGCTGGCGCTCCGCACCGGCGGCGTCCGGCAAAAGGCCCAGGTCAGTATCGGTGACGGTGGCGACGCCGCGCTGATCTGCCGCATGCGGTCCCAGGCGAACTTCACGGAATATGCGCCCTTCATCGTGATCCTGATCGCGCTGATCGAATTCACCGCCGGCACCTCGACCTGGCTCTGGGTGGCGAGCGTCGCTTTCCTCGTCGCGCGCATCCTGCACCCGCTCGGCATGGACGGCATGAAATATGGCCGCGCGATCGGCACGGCGGTCACCTTCCTGCTGCTCGCCGGGCTCGGCCTCTATACCATCAGCCTGCCGCTGCTGGCGAAACACGCTGCAAAGCCGAACGTGATCGAGACGGTTCCGGCGGCGGGGTGAGCCTTTGTTAAGCCCCTCGCCCGAAGGAGGGGGCTATGCCGTTACGCCGCCATCGCTCGATCGCTCACGAACATGTTGTGCTGCCGCTCATGGGCGAAGTTGCTCGGCGGTCCGTGTCCCGGGATGAACGCGGTATCGTTGCCCAGCGGCCAGAGCTTGTCGACGATCGACTGCAGCAGATGCTGGTGGTTGCCCAGCGGGAAGTCCGTCCGGCCGATCGATCCCTGGAACAGCACGTCGCCGACCAGCGCAAGCTTCGACGGGGCATGGTGGAAGATCACGTGACCGGGCGTGTGGCCCGGGGTGTGATAGACGTCGAGCGAAAGGTCGCCGACGGAGACGCTGTCGCCCTCGACCAGCCAGCGGTCGGGCTCGAACACCACGCCGCGGATGCCGTAATTCTTGCCGTCCTCGTCGAGTCGCGCGATCCAGAAGCGGTCGGCCTCGTGCGGCCCCTCGATCGGCACGCCCAGCTCTTCGGCCAGCGGCTTGGCCTCGCCGCAATGATCGATATGGCCGTGGGTGAGGATGATCTTCTCGATCGTCACCTTATGCTGGGCCGCGGCGGCGCGCAGCTTGGGCAGGTCGCCGCCCGGATCGACAAAGGCACCACGCATCGTCGCGGTGCACCAGATCAGGGAGCAATTCTGCTGGAGCGGGGTCACGGGCACGATCGCCACGCGAAGAGGAGGATTGGCCATGCCGTCGAGGTAAGCGCCGCGGCCGCTCCGGGCAAGCACGGGGTTGCCGTTCCGCCTTCCGGGCTGCATTTGCGGGCAGCCGATGCTCGCCCGTGAAACCGCCCCGTTCGTTCTGCTGGACGATGCCCGCGAGGAAGCGGCGCCAGCCCGACTGTATCGCCGGCCGATCCGAATCGTCGAGGCGCGCCGCCTTGCGGAGGTCGGGCCGGCGCTCGATGCATTGCGCGCGGCGCGGGACACGGGGCTGCATGCTGCAGGCTTCCTCTCCTATGATGCCGGCGCCGCGTTCGAGCCGGTGCTCGCCGCGCCGCGGGCCGGCGATACGCCGCTGCTGTGGTTCGGCCTGTTCGAGGATTATGAGGAGATCGCGTCCGCTGACGTTCCGGCGTTGCTGCCCGATCCCGCCGGCGCCTGGATCGCGCCGCCGCAGCCCAGCATCACCCAGGCCGATCATGCGGCGCAGATCGCGCGGGTGCTCGATCTGATCGCCGCGGGCGATGTCTATCAGATCAATCTCAGCTACCGCGCGATGGTCCGCCATGCCGGCAACCCGCTGGCGCTCTACGCGCAACTCCGCGCCCGGGCCCGGGCCGGCTTCGGCGCGCTGGTCGATACGGGGGCGGACATGTTTCTGTCGTTGTCGCCCGAACTGTTCTTCACGCTCGACGATCGCCGGCTGACTTGCAAGCCAATGAAAGGCACCGTCCGCCGCGGTACCATGCCGGCCGAGGATCGGGCGCTCGCCGCCGCGCTGCGCGCCGATCCGAAGCAGCGGGCGGAAAACCTGATGATCGTCGATCTGATGCGCAACGATCTCTCGCGCGTGGCCCGGCCGGGCAGCGTCGCGGTGCCGGCGCTGTTCACGGTCGAAACCTACCCGACCGTCCACACCATGGTATCCACCGTCAGCGCCGATCTCGACGAGGGATGCGATGCGATCGACGCGATCGGGGCGCTGTTTCCCTGCGGATCGATCACGGGCGCGCCGAAGATCCGCGCGATGCAGGCCATCGCCGAGGTCGAGCGCGCCAGCCCGCCGCGCGGCGCCTATACCGGTTCGATCGGGCGGCTGGACTCGAACGGCGATGCGATGTTCAACGTCGCCATCCGCACGCTGGCGATCCGGCATGGCGAGGGGCATGGGATTTTCGGCGTCGGCGGCGGCATCGTCGCCGATTCGAACGCGCCCGACGAATGGGATGAATGCCTTGCCAAGGGGGATTTCCTGACCAGCGACAGCTCCTTCGATCTGATCGAGACGATGGCGTTCGGTCCCGACACGGGCTTGCGGCTGCTTGAGCGCCATCTCGCCCGGATGAAGGCGAGCGCCGACTTCTTCGGCTTCCCGTTCGATCGGCACACCGTCCGCAACGAACTGCAGGCCGCCACCTTCCGCCTGCGCCGGACGCGGCGCATCCGGCTGGTGCTGGCGCGGAGCGGCGCGATCGCGATCGAGGTCTCGGCAATGCCGATGCCGCCGGACTGGCCGGTCGAGGTCGGGATCGTCCCGCTGCCGGTCGATCCGGCCGATTTCCGCCTGAGCCACAAGACGAGCGACCGCGCCTTTTACGATCGGGCGCGGTGCGGGCGGTTCGAAGTTGTGTTCACCGATCCCCAAGGCTTCCTGACCGAGGGCAGCTTCACCTCGATCTTCGTCGAGCGCGGCGACATGCTCGTCACACCGCCGCTCGCGCGCGGGCTGCTGCCCGGTATCCTGCGCGCCGACCTGATCCAGCGCGGGCTCGCGATCGAGGGCGATCTGACCCCGGCCGATCTCGCCGGCGGTTTTTTCGTCGGGAATGCGCTGAGAGGGTTGATTCCGGGCATTGTTGCGGTTGCGAACGGAAGCACCCCCAGTCTATAGCCGCGCCGCTTCCCCGACCAAAGGCGCCCTCATCATGCAACCATCCGCCGCGCTCGCCCGAATCAGCCCTTCGGCCACGCTCGCCATCACCACGCGCGTGCTCGAACTGCAGCGCGCCGGCGTCGACGTGATCGGCCTCGGCGCGGGCGAGCCGGATTTCGACACGCCCGACTTCATCAAGGAAGCCGGGATCAAGGCGATCCGCGACGGCAAGACAAAATACACCAATGTCGACGGCACGCCCGAGCTGAAGGCGGCGGTGATCACCAAGTTCAAGCGCGACAACGGCCTGACCTACACGCCCGACCAGATCACCATCAACGCGGGCGGCAAGCACACTCTGTTCAACGCGATGGTCGCAACGGTAAATCCTGGTGACGAAGTCGTGGTGCCGGCGCCTTATTGGGTGAGCTATCCCGATGTCGTGCTGTTCGCCGGCGGCACGCCGGTGTTTGTCGCGGCCGGGCCGGAGCAGGGCTACAAGATCCTTCCGGAGCAGCTCGACGCGGCGATCACGCCGAAGACGAAATGGGTGATCCTCAACTCGCCATCCAACCCGACCGGCGCCGCCTATTCGGCCGCCGAGCTGAAGGCGCTGGGCGAAGTGCTGGAACGGCATCCGCATGTCTGGATCTTCGCGGACGATATGTACGAGCATATCATCTATGACGGGTTCAAATTCGCCTCGATCGCGCAGGTCTGCCCCTCGCTCTACGATCGCACGCTGACCGCGAACGGCTGCTCCAAGGCCTATGCGATGACCGGCTGGCGGATCGGCTTTGCTGGCGGCGCGCCGTGGCTGATCAAGGCGATGGCCAAGCTCCAGTCGCAGTCGACATCCAACCCCTGCTCGATCGCGCAGGCGGCATCGGTCGCCGCGCTGACCGGCGACCAGTCCTTCCTCAAGGATAACGCTGCCCTGTTCCAGTCGCGGCGCGATCTCGTCGTGTCGATGCTCAACCAGGCCAATGGCATCACTTGCCCGCGGCCTGAAGGCGCCTTCTACGTCTATCCCGAATTCTCGGCGCTGATCGGCAAGTCGACCCCCAAGGGCCAACTGATCGACACTGACGAGGCGATGGTCACCTATCTGCTCGACGAGGCGAAGGTCGCGGCGGTGCACGGCGGTGCGTTCGGCCTCTCGCCGGCGATGAGGATCAGCTACGCGACCTCGGAAGAATTGCTGCGCGAGGCATGTGAGCGCATCCAGACGGCCTGCGCGGCCGTACGATAAGGGTCAGCCAGCTTTCGTTCATCCGGGCGAGGCGAAAGCGGCTCCGTAACGAATCGGCTCCGGCCGGTCGGACGCCCGAAAACGACGAAGGCTGATGGCGATGCGCGCTATTCTGAAAGACGGGTTTTTCTGGCGTTTCGCCGGTGGTTTCGTGATCGGTGCGATCAGCCTGCTGGTCCTGCAGCCGGCGGAGGCGACGGTACCGGCCGAGCGCCCGGCGCTGGCAGCGCAGATGTTGCCCTGACCCTTCCGGTTCGGCCGGGAATGCCTACATTCGGCCTGACGGGGCCAGATGAGAGGCACTATTCATGATCAAGAAATTGCTGGTCGCCGCGGCAGCTGCGGGCGTCGTGCTGACGGCCGTGTCAGGCGGCGCGGCCAATGCCGAGCGCGCCGTGCCCATTCCGGCTGCAATCCGCGACGTTCCGAAAACGCCGGGCACCCAGACCGCGATCTTCGCCGGCGGCTGCTTCTGGGGCGTGGAGGCAGTGTTCGAGCGGGTGAAGGGCGTCCGCGCCGTCACCGCGGGCTATGCCGGCGGCACCGCGCAAACGGCGACCTATGATCAGGTCAGCACGGAGCGGACCGGCCATGCCGAGGCAGTGAAGATCGTCTTCGATCCGGCCCGGGTGAGCTACGCGACTCTGTTGCGCGTCTATTTCTCGATCGCGCATGATCCGACCCAACTCAACCGGCAGGGGCCGGACAGCGGCCCGAGCTATCGTTCGGCGATCTTCCCGCAAAGTCCGGCACAGCGCGCGGTGGCCGCGGCCTATATCGCGCAGCTCGGCCAGGCCCGCGCCTTTCCACGGCCGATCGTGACGAAGCTGGAAAGCGGCGGCTTCTTCCCGGCCGAAGCCTATCACCAGGATTTCTACGACCGGAACCCGAGCCACCCCTATATCGTGCAATGGGACAAGCCGAAGGTCGCTGCCTTCAAGGCGGGGTTCCCGGCGCTGGCGCGCTGATCCAACCACCGCTGGCAGGTGGCTCGATATAATTCAGGCCGCCAGCGGAAACCGCAGCATCCGGTCCTCGACCGGTACCAGCGCCTCGGCACCTCTCCCCACCGCGCGGACGATCTCCGGATGTCCGGCGTCGAGCCCGCCGGTGAGGGCACCGAACGCCGGCAGGATCAGCTTGGCCGGCGTCGCGACGAAACAGCGGCGCGACACCTGACGCCCGCGTACCCGGATGCGCAGCTTGGGATGGAAATGCCCGGACAGCTCGGGCCGCGGCTCGTGAGGATCGGCCTCGTGACGCAGCATCAGGCCGTCGACCAGTGCTTCGTCCATCACCTCGCCGCCGCAGCGATCGATGCGACGGTCGTGATTGCCAGTGATCCAGATCCAGCGCCGTCCGCCGGTCAGCGCGCGCAGCAACGCCTGCGCGTCGGCGGGCAACCGGTCGCAACCATCCGAATCATGGAAACTGTCGCCCAGGCACCAGATCTCGGCCGCGTTGGTCTGCGCGGCCAGTGCCGCCAGCTCAGTCAGGGTCGCGATCGAATCATAGGGCGGCAGCATCTGGCCGCGAATCGCGAACCAGCTCGCCTTCTCGAAATGCAGGTCGGCGACCAGCAGCGCGCGCCGTGCGGGCCAGAAAAGCGCGCCTTGTGGCAGCGCAAGCAGATCATGTCCGGCGAACGAAAAGGGAACCATGGCCTTGCTATGACGCGATCGGCACCCCAGATCAACGGCTTGCGGCGGCGCAACAAAAGCGCTTGCGCTGGCCCGCAACAGGCGTAAAGCGCGCCGTCCTCCTCGGCAGGCCAATTTTTCATGTCATCAGTCCCGGAAATAACGGGGGAAGCAACGGGGCATCCGCATCGTCCCCATCCGGCGATGGTGGCGCTCACCATCGGCGCGATCGGTGTGGTCTTCGGCGATATCGGCACCAGCCCGCTCTATGCATTCCGCGAGGCGCTGGCCCAGTCGGCCCATGACGGGATCGACGCGAGCGAGATTCTGGGCGTGCTGAGTCTGGCGCTGTGGACCCTGACCCTCGTGGTCAGCGTCAAATATGTCCTCTTCCTCATGCGCGCCGACAATCAAGGCGAGGGCGGAGTGCTCGCCCTGACCGCGCTGGCCCGGCGTGCGCTGGGACGGCGTTCGGTGATCGCCCTGGTGCTCGGCGCGGCCGGTGCGGCCCTGTTCTATGGCGACGCGATCATCACGCCGGCGCTGTCGGTGTTGTCCGCAGTGGAAGGGTTGCGCACCATACCCGGCGCCGGGACCGTGGTCGGCGAACACACCATCCTGTTTCTCACCATCGCCATTTTGATCGCGCTTTTCCTGATCCAGGCGCGCGGCACGGCGCATGTCTCGCGGCTGTTCGGCCCGGTCTGCGTGCTGTGGTTCCTGACGATCGGCGGCATGGGTCTGTGGCACATTTGGGATGAGCCTTCGATCCTGCGCGTGGTCTCGCCGTGGTATGGCGCCGAGTTCCTGATGACGCACGGCGTGACCGGCCTGTTCGTGCTGGGCGCGGTGTTCCTGACGGTGACGGGTGCCGAGGCGCTGACCGCGGATATGGGCCATTTCGGCGCCGCGCCGATTCGCATCGGCTGGTTCATCCTGGTCTTCCCGGCGCTTACGCTCAACTATCTCGGTCAGGGCGCCTTCGCGCTCAGCGCGCTGGAGACGGCGTCGGCCTCGCACGTCGCCTTCGCCAATCAGGACTGGTTCTTCCTGATGGCGCCCGATGCCTTCCGGCCCTGGCTCGTTTTTCTGGCGACGCTCGCCACGATCATCGCCAGCCAGGCCGTGATCACCGGCGCCTATTCCTTGACTCAGCAGGCGATCCAGCTCGGCCTGTTGCCGCGGCTGCGCATACGCCAGACCTCGGCGCGCCATTCGGGCCAGATTTACCTTCCCTCGATCAACTGGCTGTTGCTGGTCGGCGTGCTGGTACTGGTGATCCAGTTCCGCACCTCCTCCGCGATGGCTGCGGCCTATGGCATTGCCGTCACCGGCACGATGGTCGTCACCACCTGCCTGGCCTATATCGTCGCCCGGCATCGCTGGAACTGGGGCCGCCCGCTTGCGATCGCGGTGATCCTGCCCTTCTTCGCGCTCGACACGATCTTCTTCGGGGCGAACATCCTGCGCGTGATCGAGGGCGGCTGGGTGTCGCTGGTCGTTGGTGCGGTGATCGCGTTGCTGATCTACACCTGGGTGCGGGGCCGCGGCATCGTCCGCGCCTTCGAGCAGCGCCAGAGCGTGCCGCTCGCCGATCTCGCCGCGGCGCTCGGCCGTCGCCCGCCCGAACGAGTCGAGGGCACGGCGGTGTTCCTCACCGCCAATCCGGAAAGCGCGCCGGGCGCGCTGCTGCACAATCTCAAGCACAACAAGGTGCTGCACGAGCGCAACCTGATCGTAAGCATCCGCACCGCCGATCGCCCGGCCGTGCCGCCCGAGGAACGCGTGCGAACGACCCGGATCGACGACAATTTCTGCGCCGTGGTGCTGACCTATGGCTTCATGGAATCGCCGGACGTGCCGCGCGACCTCGGGCTCGAACAGGCCGGCGCGCGCAAGCTGCTCAATCCGGCCAAGACCAGCTATTTCATCGGCCGCAACACGCTGAAGCCGGCTGCCAACCAGGGCATGCCCTTATGGCAGGACCGGATCTTCATGTTCCTGCAGCGAAATGCGAGCGACCCGACCGATTTCCTGCGCATCCCGCCCGGCAAGGTGCTCGAACTTGGCGAACAGGTGACCGTGTAAGCCTCGCAAAGGGCGGGATTCAGGGCGCTGGCGGGCGCCTGCGGACTTTGGCCTACCCCGCGTACGCCTTGACCAGATCGTACAGATAGTCGCGTCCGTCATAGAGCGACTTGGTCCGGATCCGCTCGTTCAGGCCGTGAATGCCGTTCATGTCCGTGTCGACGAAAATGCCGGGTGCGCCATAGACCGGGATGCCGATCGCCTGGAGAAAAATGCCGTCCGTCGCGCCCGTCGACATCAGCGGCAGCATCGGCAGGCCCGGGAAATATTTTGCCGCGACGGCCTTGGCCGGGCCGACGATCTTCGGATCGAGCGTCGGGGGAATCGCAGTCGGGCGGACCGGCTGGTTGACGGTTACCGTCACTTTCGCGCCGGCCAGCTCCTTGAGCTTGGCAAGCGTGCCCTCCACCGTTTCGCCAGGGAAGATTCGGCAATTGACGTTGGCCGAGGCGCGCTGCGGCAATGCGTTCTCGGCATGACCGGCATTGACCAGAGTCGCGACGCAGGTGGTGCGCAAGGTCGAATGCATTGCCTTGTCGCGGCTGACGAGTGCGTCGGCTGCCTTGTCCTCGGGATTGGTGAGCAGCCGGTTGATCGCATCGCCCACTGGCCCGGGCATCGCTGCCGCGGTCGCGCCGAAGAACGCCCGGGTGGTGTCCGTGAACTTCACCGGGAACTCATAGGTCCGCACTGCCTCCAGCGCGTCGGCCAGCTCGTAGATCGCATTGTCGGGCGTCGGCTGCGAGCTGTGCCCGCCGGGGTTGGTCGCCGCGAAAGTGTAATTCTGCGCGGCCTTCTCGCCGACCTGGATCGCCAGCAATTGCGGCTTGCCGTCCGCGTCGTAGCGGCCGCCACCGCCTTCGTTTAGCGCGAATTCCGCGGCGATCAGGTCCGGCCGATTGGCCGCCAGCCACTGGGCTCCGTTGAACGCGAACGTCGTCTCCTCGCCGCAGGTGAGCGCGAGCTTGATCGTCCGTTTCGGTTTGTAGTCGCTGGTCTTGAAACGGATCAGGCTGTCCGCCCACACCGCCGCCATCGCCTTGTCGTCGACCGTGCCGCGCGCATAATAATAGCCCTCCTGCTCGATCAGCTTGAACGGATCGCGCACCCAATCCTCGCGCTTCGCCTCGACCACGTCGAGATGGCCGAGCAGCAGCATCGGCTTGGCTTTCCTATCCGATCCGGCCAGCACCGCGACGATGCCGCCGTCCTTGGGATGGTCCGGCACCGAGAAATAGGTGATGTCGCTGTCGGCGAAGCCAGCCGCCTTGAGCCGCGCGCCGATCTGCGCCGCCGCCTGGGTGCAGCTGCCTGAGGACAGGGTCGTGTTGGTCTCGATAAGCTCCTTGTAGAGCCCGAAAAATGCCTGCTGGTCTGGGCGGAGCGTCTGCGCCGATGCGTGCAGCGGCGCCAAGGTGGTCAGCGTAGCCGCAGATAGCGCTACTGCTCGAATGATCGCCCGCATTGTCGCCCCCCGATTGTTCGGGGGAAGCTAGCGTCGCGCGGGGTGGGAACGCAACGGCGAATATCCCGCGCCGGACAGGCGCACTTCGCGATTGGGGAAATCGATCGAGACGCGCTGGAAAAGACGGAGCGCATCCATGCCGAGCAGCATGGCGGGCTGATCGATCAGCCCGAAGCGGCGAAACGGCTCGGCATCGCTGAACGCGACGGGCAGATGGTTGAAGGTCGCGCCGCCGAACTCGACCGTGTCGATCTGAGTATAATCGAGCTGCATCGTTTCGCCCGTCACGTCCCACAAGGATATCGGCTTTGCCATTCGGGCGCTGCGCCCCATCCGGCGCTTCAACGCGAGATTGCCCATCGTGACGTTCGATCCGGTGTCCAGGATCACGCGGACCTTGCGCCCCCGATAGCTGGCGTCGCTCACGATCAGCTGGCCGAAGATGTTCTTGCCCCTGACGATGATCTCGCCCGGCGCCGCGGTGGTGGTCCGGTTGCGCCTGGTCGACGGGATCACGCTCATGGTCTGCTTGACGAAATCGATCGACAGCCTGTGCCCCTGCAGCGTGTCGAGCCCAAGCATGCCCGGCGCGCCCAGGTTGCGCGATTCGAGCGAGGGCGCCTCGATGCTGGTGCCGCCGAGCGTGCTGACGCTGATCATCGGGATCACGACGGTGCCGACATTGGCGGTGCCGGTCATCGCGGTCAGCCGTACGTTCCTGCCGGATGCCAGGCCCAGGGTGCCGGCCAGCTCGCGCGAGATGACGGTGCGCTGGGCCCCGGTATCGACGACGAAATGATAGGGGCCGTTGCTGCCGATCGAAACCGGCACGGTCATCCGGTCCTGCGCGGTGCCCAGATCGAGCTGGGCCGGTGGCCCATCCGCGGGCGGGAGCGGATCCTGCGCCACGGATGCTCCCGGCGCGATCGCGGCCAGCGCCAGGGACAGGGACAGGAGAATCAGGCTGCGCGCGGGATGCGTTGCGGCAACAAGCGGTGCGTCAGCCATCGCGTCGATATCCCCGGGGCAGGGCGAACCGCACCTCGCGATTCGCGAAATCAACCTCGACCTGCCGGAACAGCCGCAGCGCGTCCATCCCGAGCAGCAACGCCGGCTCGTCCTTCAGCCCGAATTTCCGGAACGGCGCTACATCGGCAAAGGCGATGGGCAGGTGATTGAAGGTGACTCCGCCGATATCGAGCCGTTCCACCTGCGTGTAGTCCGCGACCAGCGTGTCGCCCGTCACGCTGGTCAGCGTGATCGGCTGAGCCGTCTTCAGAGCGCCACGCATCCGCGCGCGAAGGGCGCTGTTGCCCATGCTCACCGCCGATCCGGTATCGATGATCACGCTGATCCGCCGGCCCTTGTAATAGGCCTGGGTGACGATCAGCTGACCATAGACGCTGCGCGCGCGGACGATGATGTCGCCGTTCCGGCTCGGTGGTCGATTGCGCTTCGTCGATGGCCGGACGGTCATGCGGTTCGTCTCGAAATCGATCGATAGTGCATGGCCGCTCAGCGTGTCGATCCCGAGCATGCCGGGGGCGCCGAGATGCGCCGAAAACAGCGCCGGCGCCTCGATCGGCTGGCTGGTGATCCGGCTGACATTGAGCGAGGGGATTACGACGGTTCCGACGTTGCTGGTCCCGGTCATCGCTGTCATCCGCACATCGGGGCCGCGCGTCAGGCCCAAAGTCGTGGCGAGCTCGCGCGAGATCACGGTGCGCTCGGCGCCGGTGTCGATGATGAAGGCGAACGGGCCGGTGCCGCCGATGGTGACCGGCACGGTCATGCGCGATGCCGTGTCGTCGAAGTCCAGCGAGGCCTCGGCCGGCACTGCCGGTACCGCGCCTTGCCGCGCCGGCAACGCCGCAGGGGCGGTTGCCGTGATGGCGATGACAAGGGCTATAAAGCCACGCATGAGACGAAGTTACGCCCGATCCGGACCTTCAACAAGAACTATCTTCGGGTCGGATTCGCCGCACCTGCGGGAGGGTCAATCGAGCCGCATCGCCTCGGCTGCGAGCGATTCGGCCTCGATCAGCAGTGCATCGTCGGCCAGCCCCATGGCGATCCGCTCGCGGCCGATCAGGGTCAGCACCGGCACCGCCAGCGGCGAGACACGGTCGAGCCGGACATGCAGCATCGTCTCTGCGGCGCGGTCGAGCAAATCCGCGAGGCGCCCGACATCGGTCATCTTCGCACGCGCATCCGCCCAGGCGGCCTGCAGCAGCAAATGGGTCGGCTCATATTTGCGCAGCACGTCGTAGATCAGGTCGGTCGAGAAAGTGACCTGCCGGCCGGTCTTGCGCTTGCCCGGATGCTGGCGCTCGACCAGCCCGCCGATCACCGCGACTTCGCGAAAGGCGCGCTTGAGCAGCGCCGAGCTCTGCACCCAGTCGACGAACTCGTCCTCCAGGATATCGGGCGAGAGCAGAGCCGCGGGATCGATGACCGGATCGAGCGAATAGCAGGCGATCGAATAATCGCTCGCGACGAAACCGAGTGGCCTGAACCCCTGAGTCTCCATCCGCCGTGTCAGCAGCATGCCGAGCGACTGATGCGCGTTCCATCCCTCGAAGCTGTATACGACCATGTAATGCCGCCCCTCGCGCGGGAAGGTCTCGACCAGCAGCTGCCCCGGCTTCGGCAGCTTCGAGCGATAGGACTGCACCTCGAGCCATTCGCGCACATCGGCGGGGAAGCGCGGCCATTCCGTCGGATCGTCCAGGAAGGCGCGCACCCGGTCGGCTAGGTTGGTCGAGATCGGCATGCGCGCGCCGCCATAGGTCGGGATGCGCGCCGGCTTGGCCGTGGCGCGAACGATCAGGTCCTCGGTGTCGATCTTCTCCACCTCCAGGCTCATCCCCGCGAAGAAGAAGGTATCGCCGTGCCGCATCGAGGCGGCAAATGCCTCCTCGACCTTGCCGAGCGTTCGGCCGTTGCGGAAGCGCACGGTCAGCATCGTCGCCTCGACGATGATCCCCGCGTTCAGCCGGTGCTGGGCGACGAAACTGGGGTGGCTGACCCGCCAGCTGCCGTCCTTGTCCTGAGTCAGGCGCTTGAACTTCTCATAGGCCTTCAGCGCATAGCCGCCGTCCCGGATGAAGCCGAGCACCCGCTCGAACGTCTCCGCGTCGAGCGCGGAATAGGGCAGGGCGGAGCGCACCTCGTCCAGCATCTCCTCTTGCCGGAACGGCGCTGCACACGCGCACGCCATGATGTGCTGCGCGAGCACGTCGAGCGCGCCGGCGCGGAAGACATCGGGATCGAGCTCGCCGGCCTCGACCGCGTCGAGCGCGGCGCGCGCTTCCAGATATTCGAAGCGGTTGCCCGGTACGATCACTGCCTCGGAGGATTCGTCGAGCCGGTGGTTGGATCGCCCGATCCGCTGCAGCAGGCGCGACGAGCCCTTGGGCGCCCCCATCTGCACCACGCAATCGACATCGCCCCAGTCGACCCCCAGGTCCAGGCTGGCGGTGGCGACCAGCGCGCGCAGCTTGCCCGCCGCCATCGCCGCTTCCACCTTGCGCCGCGCCTCCAGGCTCAGGCTGCCGTGGTGGATGCCGATCGGCAGCTGCAGCGCATTGACCTTCCACAGGTCCTGGAAGATCAGCTCGGCCAGGCTGCGCGTGTTGCAGAAGATGATCGAGGTCTTGTGCGTCTCGATTTCGGCCATCACCTGCTCGGCGGCGTAGCGGCCCGAATGGCCGGCCCATGGCACCCGGCCCTCGGGCAGGAGGATGGCGATGTTGGGATCGGCGCCGGGCTCGCCTTTGACGAGCGTGACCTGGTCGATATCGCCATCGGGCGCGAGCCAGGCGCGATAGCCGTCGGCATCGGCGACCGTGGCCGACAGCGCGACCCGGCGCAGCCCCGGCGCCAGCCGCTGCAGCCGCGCCATGCACAGCGACAACAGGTCGCCGCGCTTGCCGGTCGCAAAGGCATGGACCTCGTCCACCACGATCGTCTTCAGCCCCTCGAACATCAGGAAGCTGTCGGGATAGGACAGCAGCAGGCTGAGCGATTCGGGCGTGGTGAGCAGAATCTGCGGCGGCCGCACCCGCTGGCGCGCCTTGCGGTCGCTCGATGTGTCGCCGGTGCGCGTCTCGATCCGGATATCGAGCCCCATCTCCTCGACCGGGGTCAGCAGATTGCGCTGCACATCGACCGCCAGCGCCTTGAGCGGCGAGACATACAGCGTGTGCAGGCCGTCGGTGGGAGACTCGATCAGCTCGGTCAGGGTCGGCAGGAATCCGGCCAGCGTCTTGCCCGCGCCCGTGGTGGCGACGAGCAGCCCATGCCGCCCGGCGCGCCCGACCTCGAGCATGTCGAGCTGATGGCTCCTTGGCGCCCAGCCGCGCGTCGCGAACCAATTGGCAAGGGGGGCGGGGAGATCAGCCTTCATCAAAGCCGCCCCCTGAAGGGGAGCGGCGAGAAAGAAGAAGTGGAACCGACCGTCATCCCATCCATATAGGCATGATGGCGAAACTCGGCGACTGGATCGATCCGCAACCCCAGGGCATCTATGTAAGACCCGCAGATGCGTGGATCGATCCCTCGCAGCCATCGCCACGGGCGCTCGTCACCCACGGCCATGCCGATCACGCGCGCGGCGGGCACGCGGCAGTGTGGGCCACGCCGGAGACACTCGCGATCATGGAAACGCGCTACGGCCCCCAGGCCGGGCATCCGGTTGCTTATGGTGAAACGATGCGCATGGGCGATGTCGATATCCGCTTCGTGCCCGCCGGCCATGTGCTCGGCTCGGCGCAGATCGTGCTGGAGCATCGCGGCGAGATCATCGTCGTCTCGGGCGATTACAAGCGCCGTGCCGACCCCACCTGCGCCCCGTTCGAGCCGGTCGCCTGCGACGTCTTCGTCACGGAGGCGACCTTCGGCCTGCCGGTGTTCCGCCATCCCGAGACAGGCGACGAGATCGACAAGCTCACTGCCGCGCTCCACGCCAATCCCGATCGCTGCGTGCTGGTCGGCGCCTATGCACTGGGCAAGGCGCAGCGCGTCATCGCGGAGCTCCGCGCGCGCGGGTTCGACGATCCGATCTATCTCCACGGCGCGCTCCAGCGGCTGTGCGATCTCTATGTCGAGCTTGGCGTCGATCTCGGCGAGCTACGCCCGGCGACCGGCGCGGCCAAGGCTGACCTGAAAGGGCGCATCGTGATCGCTCCGCCCGGCGCGCTCAACGATCGCTGGTCGCGACGGCTGCCCGATCCGATCACCGCCATGGCCTCAGGCTGGATGCGCATCCGCCAGCGCGCGGTGCAGCGCAATGTCGAGCTGCCGCTGATCCTGTCCGATCATGCCGATTGGGACGAGCTCACCGACACGCTGACCGAGATCGCCCCGCAGGAGGTGTGGGTGACTCATGGCCGCGAGGAAGCGCTGGTCCATTGGTGCATGACCCGCCAGATCAAGGCGCGGGCGCTGGCGCTGCTCGGCTATGAGGACGAGGACGACTGACCGGCGTGCAGGAACGCCGAGCGGTATGCGCCGAGACGCGGCCTAGCGGCGATACACACCCGAGAACGAAACATTCACCCCGCCGCATTGCAGATTGTCGTCCGCCACCAGATAGGGGCCGATCAGCCGGACGGACACGCGACAACGCTCGTCGCTGAATATCGCGCGGTCGCCGGTAACGGTGGCCTCTCCCGCAAAGGCTCCATCATGGATGCCGCCCCGGCGCGCGCGTTCGGGATCATGGGTGCCCCATAGCGCCGTCCCCTTCGCCCGAATGCGCCCGGGCCGCGTTCCGGCAGTGATCTCGATATCGGCCTCGTCATAGTTCCAGTCACCGCGCCATGCCGCGGGTGAGGCGGGCGGCGTAGGGATGGGCTGCAGGAGCGTGCGCGACAGCCACCCCTCGGTTGGTCGGCCCGAGCCATCGGTATAGGCCGCCTTGATCAGCCCATCCTTCGCGATGCCGATCAGCACCACATCGCCCGCGACGACATAGGCGCGCCTGCGGCACCGGCTGGATACGGCCGGGCATCCATCGACATCATCGCGGTAAAAATAGGCCCGTGCACCGGGGCGCACGCGTGCCAGCGTCATGTCCTCATACGTGGCGGACTCTGCATGGCTATCCTGCGCCCGAACCGGGATCACGCCCGCCGCCGCAATCGCGCAGGCAATGGCCACCCCCGAACGCATTGTCATCCCACGCCTTCCAGCGCCTTTTGCCGGCGCCGCTGCACCGAACTGCCGATGCCCAGCGCCTCGCGATATTTCGCCACCGTGCGCCGGGCGATGTCGAAGCCCTTGGCGTTGAGCAGCTCGACCAACGTGTCGTCCGACAGGATCGCCTTGGGTTCCTCCGCCGCGATCAGCGCGCGGATCGCGCTCTTCACGGCCTGGGCCGAAACCGCGTCACCGCCGTCCGACGACTGGATGGCGGAGGTGAAGAAATATTTCAGTTCATAGAGCCCGCGCGCGCAGCTCAGATATTTGTTGCTCGTCACGCGGCTGACGGTCGATTCGTGCATCTCGATCGCGTCCGCCACCTGGCGCAGGGTCATCGGCCTGAGCTGCGATACGCCGTGGACGAAGAACGCCTCCTGCTGCTTCACGATCTCGGTCGCGACCTTGACGATGGTGCGCTGGCGCTGGTCGAGCGCCTTGACCAGCCAGTTGGCGCTGGCCAGGCATTCGGACAGCCAGGCCTTGCTTGCCTTGTCCTGCTGCCCGCCGGACAGTTCGACATAATAGCCGCGATTGACCAGCAGGCGCGGCAGCGTCGCTGCGTTGATTTCGATCGCCCAGCCGGTCTTGCGCTTCGCCACGAACACGTCGGGCACCACTGCCTGCATCGCTTCGCCGCCGTAACGGCAGCCGGGCTTGGGATCATAGCCGCGCAGCTCGCGGATCATGTCGGCCAGGTCCTCGTCGTCCACGTCGCACAGCCGCTTCAGCCGCGCCATGTCGCCGCGCGCGACGAGCTCGAGATTGTCGATCAGCCGCGCCATGCACGGATCGTAGCGGTCGGCTTCCTTCGCCTGCAGCGCCAGGCATTCGGACAGCGATCGCGCGCCGACCCCGGTCGGATCGAAGGTCTGGATGATGCCGAGCACATGCTCCACCCGGGCCAGCGCGACGCCAAGCCGGTTGGCCACTTCGAGCAGCGGCACGGTCAGATATCCCGCCTCGTCGATCTGGTCGATCAGGTGCGCGGCGATGAAACTGTCGGCTCCGTCGACCACAGGGCCGGCCTGGGCCAGCAGGTGATCGGCCAGACTCAGGCCGGTGTCGGCAAAGGCGTCGAGGTCCGGGCCGTCCTCGCCCATGCTGCCCGCGGTGGCGCCGTTTAGCCCGAGCGATCCGTCCATGCCGCCGCCATCGGCGACGCTGTCGTGATGGAAGCTCTCGGCGGTGAAATCCACGTCGAGCGAGGCCTCGCCCGTGCTGTCGCCGCCCATCAGCAATTCGTCGGCGCTCGCCGGCTCGTCGCGCGGCTCGGGCGGCGCCTCGCGCTCGAGCGTCGGGCCGTCATCCTCCGGCGCGCTCGATTCGAGCAGCGGATTCTTCTCGATCTCCTCGGCGATGAATCCCTCCACCTCGAGGTTCGACAGCGCGAGCAGGCGGATCGCCTGCTGCAGCTGGGGCGTCATGACCAGCGATTGGGACTGGCGCAGATCGAGGCGCGGCGCGAGCGACACCTGGCGCCTCAATAATTCCGTTCGTGCTGAGCGTGTCGAAGCACCGTTCTTCTACCCGCCGCCGGAGAGAGAAGGACGGCCCTTCGA
Source organism: Parasphingomonas zepuensis (assembly GCF_036663735.1). Taxonomy (NCBI): domain Bacteria; kingdom Pseudomonadati; phylum Pseudomonadota; class Alphaproteobacteria; order Sphingomonadales; family Sphingomonadaceae; genus Parasphingomonas; species Parasphingomonas zepuensis. Next base: position 25,354 of record NZ_JAXOJO010000011.1, read on the forward strand.
CAAGCGCAGGGCGAACGGGTTGAGGGTTGCGCTCACAGCGAGAAGCCCTCGCCCAGATACAGCCTGCGGACATTGGCGTCGGCCACCAGCTCGGCCGGCGATCCGGTGAACAGCACCCGGCCATCATAGATGATATAGGCGCGGTCGACGATCTCGAGCGTCTCGCGCACATTATGGTCGGTGATCAGCACGCCGATGCCACGCTTCTGCAGCTCGCAGATCAGATCGCGGATGTCGGCAATCGACAGCGGATCGATCCCGGCAAAGGGCTCGTCGAGCAGCATGATCGACGGATCGGCGGCCAGCGCGCGGGCGATCTCGGCGCGGCGCCGCTCGCCGCCCGACAGCGCCATGGCCGGCGCATCGCGCAGCCGGGTCAGGCCGAATTCGCCCAGCAACGTCTCGAGCCGGGCTGCCCGCGCGGCAGGATCGGGCTCGGCCAGTTCGAGCACGGTCAGGATGTTCTTCTCGACCGTCAGCCCGCGAAAGATGGAGGTTTCCTGCGGCAGATAGCCCAGGCCCAGGATCGCGCGGCGGTACATCGGCAGGCCGGTGATGTCGTCGCCATCGAGCATGATGCGGCCCGAATCGGGCTTCACCAGCCCCATTACCGAATAGAAGCAGGTCGTCTTGCCGGCCCCGTTCGGCCCGAGCAGCCCGACCACCTCGCCCGGCCCGACCGAGACCGAGACGTCCGAGAGGACGACCCGCTTGTCATAGGATTTCGCGATCGAGACCACGGACAGGCCCTTCATCACGGGCGCTTCGGTGATCGGCGTCCCGGCGGGGATCGGGGCGTCGAGAAGGGTCACGTCGTTCATATGCGTTCCGTGCTCGCATCATGGGGCCGGCAGAAGCTCGTCGCACGACGTTTGGCAAGCTTCGTGCATGCGTCGGGGGAAGTCCTGCACCAGACCCGTCGAAGAAGGAAGAGGCGCGCGACGGGTCGACGAAAAAACGCTGGTGAAACACGTCGTAAGGCCGATGGTCCCGCGAACCGTGCGATCGCGGACGCCTAGTTGCGCTTCGGGACCGAGAAAGTGCCGGTCACGCGCCCGCCGCGAGTCGTGGTGCCATCGGGCGCAGTGCCGCCGACCGAGGATCCGTCGATCACCGCGCGTCCGGTATCGAGATTGATCGTCAGGCGCGCGCCGTTGACGGTATTGCCCGCCTGCAGCAGCGAGACATTGCCCAGCATAGTGATGACCCGGCGGTTGAGGTCATACACCGCGAACTGGCTCCGTGCGGTCTGCTGTGGCCGAGTGACGGTGACGCCGCCAGCCGCATCGAGCCGAGAGACCTGGGGCGAGCCGTCGACCACCTGGCCGGTATAGGCCACCGTCATGCGCGCCGCGTTCAGCGTCATTTCGGCCTGGCGGACCGAGACGTTGCCGGACAGGATCGCGCGATTCGCCTTGTCCTGCAATTCGATATGATCGGCGCCGAAATCGATCGGCGCTGCAGAATTGTGGCGGTTCTGCGCGACGGCGCTCGAAGCGGCGAACAGCGCGGCGAGCGCGATCAGACGGGTGACATGGGCCATGGGCGCCTATCTCGCCCTTCGCGGCACGATCCGCAAGCGCGCGTTGCCGTCCAGCGTCACGATCCGGTTTTCCAGGTCGGCGCTCAGGCGCGCCGCGCTGAAATTGCCCTGCGGCACCGTGCCGGTCACCGCACCGCCGCTTTGCAGCCGCCGGGTCTTCAGGTCGATGGTCGCGTCGTTGGTGTCGAGCTGATAGCCGCCGGTCGCGTTGAAGCGTATCGGCCCGTCGGCGGTGACCTGCTGGCTATCCAGATTATAGTGGCCACGATCGGCGACGATTCGCGCCGGGCCGTCGGGCAGGCGGATCTCGGCCGAGAGCTGGTTGAGCTGCACCACCGGTTCGGCCGAACTCTTCTGGACGGCCGAACCCGCATTGAGCTGGAAGGGCTGGCCCTTGCCGTCCTCGCCGCGATAGATCGCCGACTGGATGCGCAGCCGCTCCTTGGCGACCTCGACCTTGTTCTTGTCGAGCAGGAAGGAGACGTCGCCCGAGCCGGCGAGCGGCATCATCACCAGGAATGCGGAGAGAATCCCGATCAGCAGCGGCAGCGCGACGCGCAGGATGTTGATGACGCGGTCGTGGCTGCTCCCGGGCGCCGCCCAGACCTGCCGCGCGCTGCGGACGCTGAGCGCCGCATCAGACATGCGCGAAGATGTCGATCTCGGGCCAGCCGGCCAGGTCGAGATCCGCGCGGGAGGGCAGGAAATCGAAGCAGGCTTTGGCCAGAGCCGCGCGGCCCTCGCGGGCGAGGCGGCGGTCGAGTTCTTCGCGCAGCCTGTGCAGGAAACGCACGTCGGATGCGGCATAGTCCTTCTGCGCATCGGACAGGATCGGCCCGCCCCAATCGGACGATTGCTGCGTCTTGGAGATGTCCTGGCCGAGCAGCTCGCGGACCAGCTCCTTGAGGCCGTGCCGGTCGGTATAGGTGCGCACCAGCCGCGACGCGGTCTTGGTGCAATAGGCCGGGGCCGCATCGACCTTCAGATAATGCTTGATCGCAGCGAGGTCGAAGCGCGCGAAATGATAGAGCTTCACCCGGGCCGGATCGGCCAGCAGCGCGCGCAGGTTCGGCGCGGCATAGGCGCTGCCCGGGGAAAAGCGCACGAGATGCTCGTCGGGTCCGCCATCGGAGAGCTGCACGACGCACAGCCGGTCGCGCGGCGTGATCAGGCCCATCGTCTCGGTGTCGACGGCGATGTCCGCGCCTTCGGCGAACAGGCCGGCGGGAATGTCTTCTTCGTGCAGATAAACGGTCATCCGGCCCGCCTAGACGGGAAAGCCACCGCGCTCAATGCCCGCCGCGCGCCGCCGCCTTGCGTTCGCGCGCCCGCTTCGACCAGATGTTGAGCGATTCGACCCCGGCCGAAAACGCCATCGCGCTGTAGATATAACCCTTTGGCACATGCACGCCGAAGCCGTCGGCGATCAGCACGACGCCGATCATCAGCAGGAAACCGAGCGCCAGCATCACCACGGTCGGGTTGCGTGCGATGAAATTGGCGAGCGGGTTCGCCGCGAACATCATCACGCCGACCGCGACCACCACGGCGACGATCATCACCGGCAGATCGTCGGTCATGCCGATCGCGGTCAGGATCGAATCGATCGAAAAGACCATGTCGAGCAGCAGAATCTGGAAGATCGCCGACCAGAAATTCATCGCCGCGCGACCCTTTTTGTCGAGCGTCGCGCCCGATTCGTCGGGATCCATGCTGTGATGGATTTCCTTGGTCGCTTTCCACAACAGGAACAGGCCGCCGGCGATCAGGATCAGGTCACGAATCGAAAAGGCCGTCTCGAAGCTCGGCTCGCCATGCGCGGTGGCGCCACCCGTCACGCCGAGGTCGAAGATCGGCGCAGTCATCCCCGCAATCCAGGCGATGATCGAGAGCAACCCGAGTCGCATCACCAGTGCCAGGGTGATTCCGACCCGCCTTACCTTGGCGCGCTGCCCCTCGGGCAACTTGTTCGACAGGATCGAGATGAAGATCAGATTGTCGATGCCGAGCACCACTTCCATCACGATCAGCGTGGCCAGTGCCGCCCATGTTGCAGGGTCCGAAAAGAGCGCGATAATGGACATTGTGTGGCTCTGCCGCCTCACTCGTCGCGAAGCAAGCAGCCCGTGCCGCATTTCTGACGAATTTATTCGCAGGCCAAAGGGATTTACGCTACACCGAATCGGTGACGCGATTGGTTTGGCGTTCGCACACTTGCGCTTTTCGTCCGGCGCGGGCTGTTGAGATCGATTTGGGCGGACCGGGAAGACGAACAGGGCATGAGTTTCGATAAAGGACGCCGCGGGGATCGCGGCGGGCGCGGCCGCGACAAGCGCGACGGTTTCGGCGGCGACGATTTCGGCAGCAGCAGCTTTGGCGGCGGTGACCGCTTCGGCGGCGGCGGAGATCGTTTCGGTGGCGGCGGCGATCGCTTCGGCGGTGGTGGCGATCGCTTCGGTGGCGGCGGTGGCGGTGGTGGCTTCCGCAGCGGCGGCGGCGGTGGTGGCGGCTTCGGTGGCGGTGGCGCAGGCGGCGGTGGTCGCGGCATGCCTCCCCAGGTCGTCGGCGAAGGCACTGGCGTCGTAAAATTCTTCAACGGCCAGAAGGGCTTCGGCTTCGTCGTTCGCGACGATGGCGGCGAGGATGTGTTCGTGCATATCTCCGCAGTCGAACAGGCCGGCCTGACCGGTCTGGCCGAGGGCCAGCCGCTCGGCTTCACCCTGGTCGATCGTGGCGGCCGTATTTCGGCGACTGACCTCAAGATCGAGGGCGAGCCCCTTCCCGTCACTGACCGCGGCCCGCCGCGCGACCGTGACGCGGCAGGTCCTGGTGGCCCGCGCGGTGGTGCAGGCGCCGCCGGTGCCGGTCCGGCCCGTCAGCTGACCGGCGAGAAGGCGACGGGCACCGTCAAGTTCTTCAACGCGATGAAGGGCTTCGGCTTCATTCAGCGCGACGATGGCCAGCCCGACGCGTTCGTGCACATCTCGGCCGTCGAGCGTGGCGGCATGACCAGCCTCAACGAAGGCGACCGGCTCGAATTCGAGCTCGAAGTCGATCGTCGCGGCAAATATGCAGCAGTGAACCTCACCTCGATCGCGTAAGCGCCCGAGCCAGAGAATAGAAAACCCGGCGCGCCCATGGCGCGTCGGGTTTTTCTTTGCCCGGATTCGGTGCCCGGATATTCGGGAGCCCTTTTCGGAAGCTATCCGGCCAGGATCAGCGCCGCCCCGCCCAATATCCCCAACACCCCGATCACCCTCCCTATCGTTGCCCGCTCCTTCAGCACCACAACCGAGATCAGCAGCGCCGTCACCATGCCCGTCTCGCGCAGCGCCGCGAGCGGCGCGGTCGGCCCGAGCGAAAATGCCGTCAGCGCCATGCCATAGGTCAGGATGGAGAGCGCGCCGGCGATCGCCCCGGGGCGCCACTGCGTCCGCGCTGCCGCGAACATCGCGCCGCGCGAAAGCAGGCCGAACATGGCGACGACCACCACGCCCATCTCGACGAACATCCACACGATATAGCTCGCCGGGTTCGGCGCCGCGCGCACGCCCGCCGCGTCGACCAAGGTGTAGGCAGCGATGCACAGGCCGGTCAGCAGCGACCAGCCGAGCGCCGCGCGGCCGATATGCCGTCCCGCAACGAGCATCAGCATCGCCGTGCCGATCAACGCTATGCCGGCGATCTGGCCGGTCGTGGCGCTTTCGCCGATCACCCCGATCGTGACCGTGGCGGTGAACAGGGGCGCGGTGCCGCGCAGCACGGGATAGACCGACGACAGGTCGCCCAGCCGGAAGGCGCGAACCAGCGCATACAGATAGCAACCGTGCAGCGCTGCGCTGGCGGCGAGCCAGCCCCACGCGCCATGCGGCAGCGGTACGATCAGGGTGGCTGGCAGCAGGATGAGCGCGCTCGTCCCGTCAGTCACCGCGCGCCCGGCCGCCTTGTCGCGCCCGCCCTTGATGATGGCGTTGACCACGGCGTGGATCGATCCGGAGGCGATCATCAGCAGCGCGGCCAGGGTGAATGCGGGCATTGCCGCGCCATGCGCGGTGGCGGGGATCTCGGCAAGGCTGTGGTCTCGCGAACCTGAGGCGTGAACCGGCGGGCGCGTCGATTCAATCCTCCGCCGGATCGTCCACCGTGCGGATCGGTGCGGCTCGCCCGGACCGCTCTTTCACATGACAATCGAAACTTGGCGCGTTGCGGTTTTTGGCACGAGGGCGCTGTCACGGCACGCATGTTCCTGCGCGTGTGCGTCCCTGTTCGGGGAATTTTTCCCCTGTTTGGCCGGAACAGGGAAAACGCCCAGTAACCGACTAGATTATATGGATATTATGTCCAACAAAATTGGAGATAACAGGGGAAGAAAAAATGCTGCCCTTGTTAAGGTTTATAACAGGGGTGCCGACCGGTTTGGTGGCTGCGGATCGGGCGGTGCGTGGTCACGGCGAGGTTGCGATCCGGTGGATTGGCCTCAGGTGATCAGCCGCCGCAAACCCGCCACGGTATCCGCCTCCGCCGCCGGCTTGTCGGTGCGAATGCGCGCAATCCGCGGGAAGCGCATCGCCACGCCCGATTTGTGCCGTTTCGATTCGTGGATCGAATCGAACGCGATCTCCAGCACCAGGGTCTTCTCCACCTCGCGCACCGGCCCGAAGCGGTTGAGCGTGTGCCCGCGCACGAAGCTGTCGAGCATCTTCAGCTCCGCGTCGGTGATGCCGGAATAGGCCTTGCCGACCGGCAGCAGCTCGCCTTCCTCGGTCCAGCAACCAAAGGTGTAATCGGAATAGAAGGAGGATCGCCGGCCGTTGCCGCGCTGCGCGTACATCATCACGCAATCGGCGGTCAGTGGATCGCGCTTCCATTTGTACCACAGCCCGACCCGGCGCCCGGTGACGTAGGGCGAATCGCGGCGCTTTAGCATGACACCTTCGATCGAGGCGTCGCGTGCGCCGGCCCGGATGCCTTCCAACGCGGTGAAATCGGCGGCGGCGATCAGCTGGCTCACATCGAACCGCTCGGGATCGAGCCCCTCGGCGAAGGCCTCCAGTCGGGGTCGCCGCGCTGCCCAGGGCAGTTCGCGCAGATCCTCGGCACCGTCGAACAGGATGTCGTAGAGCCGCACGAACGCGGGATAATCCGCCAGCATCTTCGCCGAGACGATCTTGCGCCCGAGCCGCTGCTGCAGCGCATTGAAGCTAGCAGCACCGCCGCCCTCGTCGAGCGCGCCGCCCTGGAAACTGCCCTTCACCATCAACTCGCCGTCGAGCACGCCGGGCGTAGTGAAATCGCGCGCGACTTCGGGGAAGCTGCCGGTGACGTCGTCGCCCGCCCGGCTGTACAGCCGGGTCTCGCCGCCGACCCGGACGATCTGTACCCGGATGCCGTCCCATTTCCACTCGGCCGCATAATCGTCGAGGCTGACGCGCAGATCCTCCAGCGGATGGGCCAGCATGAACGGTCGGAACACTGGTACATCGGCTGCGCTGGGCTGCTGTCCGCGGCCCTCCGCCCAGGCGAACAGCGCGCTATAGGGTGGCGCGATCCCGTGCCACACTTCCTCGACTGCCTCGACATCGAGCCCGAACGCCTGGGCGAGCGCGGTCTTGGCCAGGCGCGCCGACACGCCGATGCGCAGCGCACCCGTCGCCATCTTGAGCAGTGCGAAGCGCTCGTCGGCGTCGAGCCGGTCGAGCATGCCGGCCAGTGCAGCCGGGGCATCGGAGCGCGAGAGCGAGCCCAGCCGGTCGACCACCTGCGCCACCGTCAACGGCTCCCCGTCGGCCGGTGGGACTGCCGGCGCCGGCCATAGCAAGGCGACCGTCTCTGCGCTGTCGCCGACATAGTCCCGGCTCATCCGGAACAGCACCGGATCGACGCGTTCCTCGATCAGCGCGCGGATCATCGCCGGCTTCACCGCGGGCAGATCGAGATCGCCGGTCAGCGCCGCCATCGCCCAGCCGCGATCGGGATCGGGCGCCGCGACCAGATAGTCGGCGATCAGTTTAAGCTTCGCGTTGCGGGACCGGGTATAGATCAGCCGGTCGAGAAGGTCGGCAAAGGCGCGCATCAGGGAGGAACATGGCTGGAGCGGTGCGGTTCCGCCAGCTGGAACACGCTGGCGCCGGGCGCTGCTGCGGTTATGCTCGCCAGGTGCGGCGGTTTCTCCTCCTCCTCGGCGCGATCGTCGTGCTGGTCCTGCTCCTGCTGGCCTGGGGTTATCGCAACGCGCGCGCTGACCCGATCGTGCGCCGCGCGAAACTGGCGCTGCCCGGCTGGCCCGCCGGAGCGCCGCTGGTCCGGGCCGTGCTGATCAGCGACGTACATGTGGGCAGCGTAACGATGAACCCCGCGCGGCTGACGCGCATCGTCGCGCAGGTGAACGCGCTGCGGCCGGATATCGTGCTGATCGCCGGCGATTTCGCCTCAGATCATGATCGGACTGGCTCTGCGGAACTGGCGGGTCAGCTCCGGCCACTGGCGCGCCTCACGCCGCGGCTGGGCGTCGTCGCGACGCTCGGCAATCACGATCACTGGGCCGGGCCGGGCGTGGTCAGCGCGGCGCTTCAGGCGATCGGCGTAACGGTGCTGGAAAATGCAATGGTTCAGCGTGGCCCGCTCACGATCGGTGGAGCAGGTGATGCCTTTACACGCCACCAGGATATGCCGCGCTTGTCGGAGGCGCTTCGGGGCAGGGCGGGGGCCCGCGTCGTGCTGACGCATTCGCCTGATCTCGCCCCGGCGCTTGGGCCGGACATGACGTTGCTGCTCGCCGGGCACACGCATTGCGGCCAGATCGTCCTGCCGCTGTACGGCCCACTAACGGAGGTGGCCGCGCCACGCTATCGGTGTGGCATCGTGCGCGAGCGTGGCCGGACGATCGTGGTGACCGGTGGCCTCGGTACCAGCGTCGTGCCGCTGCGCTTCGGCGCGCCGCCGGACCTGTGGCTTCTCACCCTCGGCCCGGCGGCGCGCTGAGTTTAGTCGATGGCGTTCTTGATGCCCTTGCCGGCGAGCAGGCCAAGCACGAGCAGCACGACGAAGATGGCGATCGCGACGAAGAACAGCAGCTTGGCGATGCCGATAAAGGTCCCGCCGATGCCGCCGAAACCGAGCAGCGCGAGCACCAGCCCTATGACGAGGAAGATGATGGCCCAGCGAATCATGTCACTCTCCTGAAAATGCGAAGGTGAAACGATGCGCCGGGCTGGCTTGTTCCGTTCAGCTCTTGCGGCTGGCCTCGAACAGGAACCAGGCGCGTTCTTCGGCCTGGTCGGTCCATTCGTCGAGGATGCCGCTGGTCGCGTTGTCCTTGGCGGCGTCGACGATGTCCTTCGCCTCGCGCAGGCTCTCGACCAGCTTGAGGTTGTCGTCGCGCAGTTCGGCCAGCATGTCGGCCGCCGAGACGAACGCAGCGTCATTGTCCTTGATCGACTGATGGCGCGAAATATCGCCGATCGAGCGGAGCGTGGTGTTGCCGGTCTTGCGCACGCGCTCGGCGATCGCGTCGGTCGTCGCGAAGATCTGCGCAGCCTGGGAATCGAGCATCAGGTGATAGTCATGGAAATGCGGGCCCGACACGTGCCAGTGGAAATTCTTGGTCTTGAAATAGATCGCGAACGAATCGGCCAGAATGCCGTTCAGCGCTTCGGCAACGGTCTTGGCGGCATTGCTCTTGATGTCGGTGGGGGTCTTCAGCGGGGCAGCGGCATCGGCCATGGTCACGTTCCTCGATTCTGGTGTCGTTGCGAGAACGGTTCGATACCGCAAACGCTCCCTTCGCGCTTCCGTATTTGTACCGATCACGGCAATCGATATCGTAGATAAGCCGTGCTGCCGCGAATCCGAGAGGGGTGCATGCATTGGGCGGGATTCCGGCAATCGATCAGGGCCGACCGATTCGCGGGGCGGGGGCCGGGGTTGCGGAAGTCATGACCCGCTGGGCGCTGCAGAACGGAAGAAGTGGTGCCGGACGAGGCAAACGGGGCGCCAAACGCGCGCTCAGGGTTGACATATCCACTCATGTCCGCCATCGGGCGGCGCTTGAGAGCGGCGGCATGTTCGCCGCTTTTGCTTTTCCAGCAACAGGATTTTCAGGTCATGGCAAAGCCGACCACCGTCAAGATCAAGCTTCTGAGCTCGGCCGATACCGGTTTCTTCTACGTCACCAAGAAGAATCCGCGGACCAAGACCGAGAAGCTGAGCTTCAAGAAGTACGATCCCGTCGTGCGCAAGCATGTCGAGTTCAAGGAAACCAAGATCAAGTGATCTTGCCGGTGGCGTGAGCCGCCGCGCGATCACCCCGGCTCAGGCCGGGAGCCAGGGCCGCAGGCGCAAGCCTCGCGGCCTTTTGCGCGTTTACAGCAAGGCCGCCACCGCATCCACGAAGCGCACCAGCGAGATCGGCTTGGAGATATAGGCGTCGGCGCCGGCGGTGCGGATCCGCTCCTCGTCCTCGCGCCCGGCATAGGCCGTCACCGCCATGATCGGGATGTGCTTCAGCGCTGCGTCCGCCTTCAGCAGCCCGATCAACTCGAGCCCGCTGACATGCGGGAGCTGGATGTCCATGATGATCAGGTCGGGCATGAAATCGCGCGCGCGCGCCACTGCCTCGCGGCCGTCGCGGACCGGTTCCGCGACATATTCATGCGCACGCAGCAGGTCGCAGAAAAGTTTGAGGTTGAGTTCGTTGTCCTCGACAACGAGCACCTTCTTTGCCACGTCCACGCGTTCCTTCTGTTCCTGATCGCTGATAGGCAATGCGCGCGCCAGAGACAAATCACGATGCCGCCGCGCTTGCGCTGCAGGCCCTGGTCTGGACGCTCGGCGAACCCGCGCGGGCATCGCGGCTGCTCGACGTGACCGGGCTCGATCCCGCCGATCTGCGGGCCCGGGCCGGCGATCCCGTGGTGCTCGCGGCCGCGCTTGGTTTTCTTGAAGCTTATGAGCCCGATCTCATCGCCTGCGCTGCGAGCCTCGGCGTGAAGCCCGAAGCGATCGTCGCTGCGCGGCATGCCCTGGAGTCTGCATGAAACCTCTGCTGATCTGCGATTGCGACGAAGTGCTGCTGCACATGGTCCGCCATTTCGGCGTGTGGCTGGGGGAGACGCACGATATCGAATTCACGCCCAATGGCGGCGATTTCGCGGCCAGCATGAAACGCCGTGACGGTACCCCGGCGCCGAGCCGGGACGAGATGTGGGGCATGCTCGAACAGTTCTTTCCGGCCGAGATGGATCGCCAGACGCTGGTGCCGCATGCCCGCGAGGCGCTGGCGGCGCTGGCCGATATCGCCGATATCGTCATCCTCACCAATCTCGGCGAGATCTGCCGCCAGCCGCGCATCGAGCAGCTCGCCAAATTCGGGATCGAGCACCGCGTTGAATGCAATCAGGGCGGCAAGGGCGACCCGGTCGCCCGGCTGGTCGCCGAACATGGCGATCCGGTCGCCGTCTTCGTCGACGATCTCGGCGTGCACCATGAATCGGTCGCGAAGCATGCGCCGCAGGTTCACCGGCTCCACATGGTGTCGGAGCCGGCGCTTGCGCCGAGTGTGCCGATGGCGCCCGCCGCGCATGCCCGGATCGACGATTGGCGCGAGGCGGAGGCCTGGATCGCGGCCCGTTTCGCAGAGGGCCTTCCCGCACGGTGATATTGCCCTGGGCGGGGCTTGTTGAAGGATTGTATTTCCATCATCCGCAAGGCGTAGGAATAACCGGCAGCACGAATGGATGGGGCGCACGACATGAACGATCGAATCGACCGCAAGCTCGCTGAGCTTGGCCTGACGCTTCCGGCGCCCGCCGCGCCGGTGGCGTCCTATCTCCCCGCCGTGGAAGCGGGCGGGATGCTCTATCTGTCCGGCCAGCTGCCGTTCAAGGATGGCGCGCTGATGACCGGGCGGCTCGGCGAAACGGTCGATCTCGCATTCGGGCAGGAAGCGGCGCTGCGCTGCGCTCTGATGCTGGTGGCGCAGATGAAAGCGGCGCTGGGCGGCTTCCACCGGATCGAGCGCATCGCCAAGCTCGGCGTGTTCGTCAATTCGGCCGGCGACTTCACCGATCAGGCCAAGGTCGCAAATGGCGCCTCGGATCTGTTGTTCGCGCTGTTCGGTGATGCCGGCCGCCACGCCCGCAGCGCCGTCGGCGTTCCGGTCCTGCCGCTCGGCGTCGCGGTCGAGATCGACGCCATCGTGCAGATCGCCTCGGGCTGAGTCTCCTGCCGCGGTGGAGCGGCACCGGGCGTGACGCCCATCATCATGGCTTCGTCCCGGCCTCTTGCCGGATCGAACCCCCGCGTGTCGCATTCAGCCACGCTCGCCGCGATCGTCGCTGTCCCAGTATATCGAAACCACGAGGTGCCAGACCATCCACTTAATTGTGGACCATGCGACAACCGGCCAAGATTCCCGCCATCCCGGATGATGAAAAAAGAGCAACAGGAGAACGAACTGGTGTCTGAATCTACCTCGCACGGCGGATCGGCGCCACATCGCGACCGCCTTTATGATTCGCACGCCCACCTCGTCTCCGACGATCCGGTCCGCTACCCGCGCAACCCGATCATCCTGGCGCCCACCGAGAATGTATCGGGGAGCTACACGCCCTTCGGCCCGGGCACGATCGGCCGACCCGGCGGCATGCACGGGCCCGAGCCGGTGAACGAAAAACCCACCGCCGAGCAGATGCATGCATGGATGGCGGAGGAAAATGTCGTCGGCATCGCCGCCGTGCAGAAGGGCATGATCTACCGCACCGACAACAGCTATATCGTCGATGCGGCCGATATCTTCCCGCGAGAGATGCGCGCGGTGATCATCGTCGATCCGCAGGCGCCCGAAACGCCCGGGATGGTGAAGGATCTGGCGAAGCGCGGGATCGTCGGCATCCGCTTCTTCGGCGTCGGCATCAAGGACAAGCGCACCTGGCTGAGCGCGCCCGAATCCCTCGAAGTATGGGCGTTGGCCGATGAGCTTGGCCTGGTCGTCGATATCGAGGCACCGGGGGTAGGCGGGGAGATCCTCATCCCGGTGGTGGAGGCAATGGCGGATCGTTTCCCGAACCTGCCGATCGTGCTCGATCACATCTTCATGCCGGTCGTCACCAATCCCAATTTCGGCATCGACACCCAGTTCGACGGCTTCGCCGCCCGCAAGAACATCTCGGTCAAGTTCACTTCGCTCAGCATGGACGTGATCCGCGAACAGGGCATCGCGCCGGAGGCCGTGCTGCGGCGCGCGGTCGATTTCTTCGGCGCGGACAAGGTAATGTGGGGCTCCGACATCGGCACCTCGTCGGGGACCTACAAGGAAATGGTGGAGCGGGCGATCGCCTCGACCGTGCTGCTCACCGCCGAGGAGCGCCGCAAGGTCCTGCACGACACCGGCCGCCGGATCTTCGCCGGCTGGGACGGCAGCGACTGACCGAGGCGTCCGTCCCGAAGGTTATTTGTCCCAGACCCAATGGCCACGTGGCGTCGCGTCGCGGTGGCCGTCGAGCCCGGCCTTTTTCAGGAATCCGTCAAGCAGGGCGGCCACCCGGGCATTGTCCATGTCGGCAAAGGGGATGTGGGTGCTTCCCTTCAGCCCGGCATCGTCGCCCAGCATCAGCACTTCGGCATGGCCGCCATATTTGTTGATCAGCTTGGCGGCGAGGCGCGATTGCGCGACGAATTTATAGTTCGGCACCGCAGGCTCGTCACGGTGGTCGCCCCAGACGAACTGGATCGACCTGAGTTTTGCGAGCTTCTTGAACGCCTCCAGCGGCACGCCGATCGGGCCAAAGCCGCAGGCATTTGGGTCAGTGCATAGTTCGGGGCTCTCGGGGTCGCCGATCGGGAAGACATAGCCGATGCTCTCATAGGCCACGATGCCAGCGATATTGTGCCCGGCCGCCTTCGTCGTCGTCACCATGGCGCGCAGCCCGGCCGCCGAATTGGTGAGATAGACGATGTTGTCGCCGAGCCTGCCCGAATCCGCCGCCACGGCGGCCGCATCGGTCTCCAGCTCGATATTCTTCAAGCGATCGAACTCGTCGTAGCGCGATGCGACCGCTTCGGCCCAGGCCTTCTCGTCGTGGATCGGGAATTGCACGTCCGGCCACCAGTTCTTGTAGGCGGGACCAAAGTTCCAGGCAGTGAAATTGCCTTCGTCCCGCCACCGGGGCGAATAGGTCGTCTGCTCGCAACTCCAATTGGCTCGCCCGACGCGCGGTCCGTCCCACAGATAGACCGGATAGTTGCGACGCAGGAACATGTCCTTGAAGCCCGCGCCACCGTCCCAGCGATTCTGCCATACCTGCGCGCTCGAGCTGTGCCACATGACCAGGCTGGTCGTGCGCGGGTTGTGCGGCAGGAAATATTCGACATAGCCATGGTCGCAGGAAAGATGCTGCGTGGCGTCCTGCGGGTTCTGGAGAACCTTGCCGCCAATGACGAAACCGCCCGATTTCTCGAGCACGATGGGAATTTCGCGTTCCGGACGCCGGCCATCCTGGGCCAGGACGACGCTGCCTGTCACCGACCCCAGCAAGCATGCCAGGAAGCCAAGATTTCTCAGGATCACGGAAGCTCTCTCCAAACGGCTATAGGGGGTGGCAGGTACAAGCCCCGCCGGGTCTCGCTCGACCGACGGGAATCAGGCGAATTCCCGGCATGCCCGATCATAGGCACGGGCATAGGGGCGGATGCCCTGCCACACGCAGAAGATGGCGAGCGGGCCGAGCAAAGCCGTGCTCAGCGCCATCGAATAGCGCAGCTGCGAAGCATCCCTGAACAGGTAGTCAGTGAAGAGCGCGACGATCAGCGGACCGACGGCAAAGGCCAGGACGTTGGTGCTGAATTGTGCGACCGAGCTGACCTGAGCGCGCATCGGGTTGGGGGTGATGACCTGGAATGCCGCAATGCTGGGCCCGATGCCGATCGTCGAGATGAAGATCGAAGCCGCATAGGCGATGAGGATCAGGGTCGGGGTGGGCATCAGGGGCATCAGCGCGGTCACCGGCACCGCCGCGATCAGGCCGTAGAGCATGACGCGGATATTCGCATCGGATCGGCCCTGCCGGGTCCAGCGTTCCGAGAGCTTCGCGCCCAATATCATCGACATGGGCGACACGACCACCGTGATCCCGCCGAGAATCAGCCCGATCTCGGCCAGCGTCCAGCCGAATTGCCGGTAGAACATGGTCGGCAGCCACTGCACCGGTCCTACGGACATCAGGTATTTCATGCAGATGCCACCGATCACCGCGACATAAGCGCGCCATTCGCCGCCCATCCATTTGGCCACGGCGGCGACGGGCACGGTCTGCTTCACGCCGTCGATCAGCCCGCGCCGCGCCGGCTCGCGCGTCGTCAGCACGACCAGCGCCCAAAACAGGCCCGGCAGGCCGACTACGATGAAGGCCCATTGCCACGGGCGGATGACGATGCCCAATGGCAGTATGAGCGGCGGCAGCCCCTGGACGAAATGCAGCACGCTGCCGCCGAGAAACAAGGCCAGGCCGGTACCGACCGTGGCACCGATCGCCAGCGTGCTCGTGCCGAAGGCGACCTTCTCACGCGGATAGCTGTCCGTGACGATCGACCAGGTTGCGGGCCCGTAACCGGCCTCGCCGATGCCCACGCACAGCCGGCCGATGAACACCTGCGTATAATTCTGCGCGATCCCGCATGCCATCGTCGCCAGGCTCCAGAAGGCGATGCAGACGGCGACCAGATTGCGGCGGTTGCGAGAGTCGGCCAGCCGCGCAATGGGAAGTCCGGCGATCGCGTATGTGAGTGAGAAGGCGGCGCCGATCAGCAAGGCCGCCTGGGTATCGGAAATCTGGAAATCGCGCTTAAGCGGCTCGATCATGAGCGCGAGCACCTGCCGGTCTAGCACGGTGAAAAGCACGACGATGGTCAGCACGAACAGCGAGTAATTTGCGGAAGCCCGGCTCGGGAACGGCTGCGCGAGCGCACTTCTATCCGGCGCAATGTCCGTCGCGTTCATTATTATGCCTCTCCGTCCAAGCGGTCGCCTGAGTCCTGCCCCTATTCATCACCGTCAGATTGATCCGAGATGCAGGGCATTGTCTGATACCGGTATCCTATCGAGGCAAAGCGAGACTGACAAGGAAATGACGATTGCTCTATTTAGCCGAGTGTCGGATAAGTCGAGAGGAGCGAAAGGCCCAAAAATAAATCTGGTACCGATAACCAAAACGGGTAGAATGAGATTCGCAAAAAAGAAATGGCAAAGGGGGAGGATGCGACTTGATGCGATGGCGTGTTCAGCCTCCGATCGCCTTCCGCTCGGGGTCGCCCCAGGTCCGGCCCCGTGTGCCGCTGCCCGAAATGCGTTGTTTTGCCGGGATATGGCCGCGCGTTGGACGAATGTTCTGCTGCCGAATGGCGCCTCGGCTGGCGGCGCCGGCGAGATGAGGCGGTCAGCATCCGGTGCGCGGGTCTGTCGAGGGCGCCTCGATAATCGGGGCCAATATCGCGCCATCGGGATTTCCAGCGCGGTGCCCCAGGTCCTGTAACAAATGCACTAACAGACACAGATATAAGGGAATAGCATGAGACGCTCGACCACCAAGATTCTCACCAGCCATGGCGGCAACCTGCCGCGCCCGGCGGCCTTCGACGCGCTGTTGAAGGACACGAGCGGCAATGCGGCAGAGATCGAGCAGGGGCTGCCGGCGGCGGTCGAATGGGTGGTCGAGAAGCAGATCGAATGCGGTGTCGATATCCTCAACGACGGCGAATATGTGAAGGCGGCCGATCCGGCAGCCTATCATGGCTATATCCATGCGCGCGTCACCGGCTGGGAATCGAAGCCGGTCGATCCGTCGCGGCCGCCCAAGCGGGCATGGATCGCCGAACGCGATCGGCGCGACTTTCCGGGCGTGTATGAATCCGGCCTGTGGCTCACCGGTTCGGGTGGCGCCGTTCGCCCCGGCTTCGCGACGCCGGGCGCGCCGCGGATGCCGGTGAACGAGCGGGTGTGCACCAGCGCAATTACCTATACCGGCCAGGCAGCGATCCAGAAGGATATCGATGCGCTGAAAAAGGGGATCGCCGGCCGCGAAAACGTGGACGGCTTTATCGCAGCGCTCGGGCCGCTGGGGCTCGGTTCGGCCGCGCGCAACGAGCATTATGCGAACGAGCGCGATTATATGATGGCGGTGGCCGAAGCGGTGCGGGAGGAATATCGTGCCATCACTGACGCCGGGCTGATCCTGCAGGTCGACGAGCCCGAATTCGCGACAAGCTGGATGTTTTATCCCGACTGGTCGATCGAGCAATATCGCGACTATCTCGAATTCGCGGTCGAGGTCATCAATCATTCGCTCCACGGCTTGCCCGAGGAGCAGATCCGTTTCCACATGTGCTGGGGATCGGGCCACCGCCCGCATACCAACGACATCGGGTTCGAACATATCGTCGATCTGCTCTTCAAGGTGAAGGCGCAGGCCTATTCATTCGAGTCGAGCAATGTGCGGCACGCGCACGAATATCGTGTGTTCGAAACCGTGAAGTTGCCCGAGGGCAAGATCATCGTGCCGGGCGTGGTGGGCCATTACACCGATCTCGTCGAACATCCGGAGCTGGTCGCCGAGCGGCTGACCAACTTCGCGAAGCTGGTCGGGATGGAGAACATCCATGCTGGCACCGATTGCGGCATCGGTTCGCGCGTCGGCCACGAAGAGATCGTTTGGGCCAAGCTGAAGGCCATGTCGGACGGCGCCGAGATTGCTTCCAAACGCTTGCGGTAAGTCTCGGACTTCCACCAAATAATTGAATACCAACGACAATATAAAAAATAATTTAGGGGAGATAGAGTCATGAAGCGCCTGGCCATGGTCAGCATGTTCGCCATCGCTGCGAGTTCCTCGGCTGCCGCTGTCGCGCAAACGGCGTCGGCCGCGTCGGCCGAGGGTCAGGTCCAGACGGACTCCGGGCCCGACATCGAGGATATCATCGTCACCGCGACGAAGCGGCCGCAGAGCCTGCAGGACACGCCGGTCGCCGTGACGCCGATATCGGAAGAGAAGTTCAAGTCGCTCAACGTCGTCGCGGTCTCGGATATCGCCCAGATCGCGCCGAGCATTAATTTCATCGCGGCGCCCAGCCCGCAATCATCGCAGTTCGTGATTCGCGGCGTCGGCACCTTCGCGTCGAACGATGCCCTGGAGCAGTCGGTCGGCGTCGTCATCGACGGGATCCCCATGGCGCGTCTCGCCGGCGCGCTGACCGATACGGTCGATGCCGGCCAGGTGCAGGTGTTGCGCGGACCCCAGGGAACGCTGTTCGGCAAGAATGCGACGGCCGGCGTCATCAGTATAGACTACCAGAACGCCAATTTCGAACCGAGTGTCAGCGGGCGCCTGGTCGCCGGCACCTATGCCGAGCTTCGCGGGCAGGCGACGATCAATACCCCGTTGAGTAAGAGCGCGGCTCTCCGGCTGACGGGTTGGTATTCGCGGCGCGACGGTTATATCGACGCGCCCAATCAGAAGGACGGAGATCTCGGCGACTTCGTCAATCGCGGTGTCCGGGCGAAGCTTGCTTTGTTGCCCACCAGCGACTGGCGGATCGACGTTACCGGCGAATATGCCCGCAATTGGGTCGATGGCTCGATCCAGACCATCCGCGGATACCTGCCAGTCGCGCGCGATCTCGTCATTCAGCAGGTCGATCTGTCGCAAGGCGTGGTTGCCGGACCGGACAATCGCCGTAGCGCGAAGGAATTCCCCGAAGACGGCGTGACCGAGCAATGGCGCGGCGTCGTCAATTCGACCGCCAGTTTTGGTTCGATCGATTTCACCACGATCCTTGGCTATGTCCACACCAAGACCGACAACATCATGGACTTCGATTTCACGGACAGCCGGACCTTCGCGCAGGGAAGCGTCACCCATTATGCGTCCGACATCGATCAGTTCACCGGTGAGATGCGGTTGTCGAACAACGACAAGGGGCCGCTGAAATACACGGTCGGCCTGTTCTATTATAAATTCGACGAAACGGCGCAGCAGAATGCGACCAATCTCCTGATAACGGGGGCGCCGGCGACGCTGACCTCGTTCGACCAGCGGATCGGCGTGCATACGCGAACCTATGCTGCGTTCGCGGATGTATCCTACGATATCGGCACGGTGCGCCTGATGGCAGGCGGGCGCTATTCGCACGAGACCAGCAACGGATCCTATGTGCGCAGCGCATCGAAGGAGTTCGTCCGTCCCGTCATCCTGTTCGGGCCGATCTCGCTGGTCAATCCGGACAATGTCTATGAAGACGTGTCGTGGCGTGCCGGTGTGCAATGGCGTCCGGCCGATCGGATCATGCTCTACGCCACGGCCAACCGCGCCTATAAGGGGCCGGGCTTCAACTACACGCTCAACATCTCAGCCGCGCAGTTCGCGGTGAACAAGGGCGTCATCCAGGCCGAGATCGCGAAATCATACGAAATCGGCGCTCGATCCGAATTTTTCGACCGGCAGCTGACCTTGAATCTGACCGGCTTCTACTCGCCCTTCACCAATTTCCAGGTCACCTCGGTGCTTCCGACAGTCCCGCCGACCTTCTCGACGGTCAACGCGCCTGAACTGCTCGCCAAGGGTATCGAACTCGAATTCTCGCTGCATCCGCACGGTGTGCCGGGCTTCACGCTGGACGGCAGCCTTGTGTATAACGACACCAAATATTCCGATTTCCATGCCGCGCCCTGCTATGTCGGCCAGGCGCAGGCGACCGCGCCCAGCACGGCGGTCGGTATCTGCGCGCCGGTGGCGACGGGCTCGACGCTGTTCGTTCAGAACGTCACCGGGTTGCGCAGCGTTGGTGCACCCGAATGGCAGGCAAACCTGACGGCGCGTCTCGAAAGGCCGGTGAGCGATCGTCTCAAGGCGTTTGGGCAGGTGAACGGCACCTATCAGAGCGAGGTGCAGTTCAGCGTCGGCAACCCCAGATCGACGGTCCAGAAAGGCTATGCCCTGCTCAACCTGTCCGCCGGGATCGGGGACGCAGACGATGCGTGGCGGCTCAGCCTGTATCTGAAGAACCTGACCGATCAGCGCTATTCGACGCGAATCTTGCAGTCGAACCCAAGTGTCACCCAGTCGATCCCGTTCCAGGCGCTGCGCACCGCGAGCATCGCGCTCGATCTCAAATTCTAGGGTGGTGGGGGGAGCGCCCACGCGCTCCTCCCAACACGGCCGTCGAGTTCAGTCGAAAACGACGGTGGTGTGCCCGTTCAGGAGGACGCGGTGCTCGGCGTGCCAGCGCACGGCGCGGGCGAGCACGGCGGCTTCGACGTCGCGCCCCGCCGCGACCAGATCGGGCGGCGACAGCATGTGGCTCACGCGGGCCACGGCCTGCTCGATGATCGGGCCCTCGTCCAACTCGGCGGTCACATAATGCGCGGTTGCGCCGATCAGTTTCACGCCGCGCCGATGCGCCTGGTGATAGGGCTTGGCGCCCTTGAAGCTCGGCAGGAAACTGTGGTGGATGTTGATGATCTCGCCGGGCATGCTCTGGCAGAGGCGATCTGACAGGACCTGCATGTAACGCGCCAGCACGATGGTCTCGCAGCGCAGCTCCGTCACCAGATCCTGCAGTTGTGCCTCGGCCGCGTCCTTGGTCGCCGCGGTGACGGGAATATGGATGAACGGGATGCCGGCCGCGTCCGCCAGCGGTTTCGCATCGACATGGTTGGACACGATCGCCGGAACCTCGATCGGCAATGCACCGATCGACAGGCGGTACAGCAGGTCGTTCAGGCAATGGCCGAACCGCGAGACCATCAGCAACGTTCGCCGCCGGTGGGACGCATCCGCCAGCGTCAGGCGCATGTCATGGCGCGCGACGATCGGCGCGAAGTCGGCGCGCAGTTCGTCGATCGGCCTCGCTTGCTCGCTGTCGGCCACGATCCGCATGAAGAATTGCCCGGACAGCGCATCGTCGAATTGTCGGGATTCGACGATGTTGTAGCCGCAGTCGGCCAGGAGACCCGCCACCCCCGCGACGATGCCGCGGCGGTTAGGGCAGGACAGCGCGATGATCGCGCGCGGCACGGTGTTCATCGTCACCTCAGGCGTCGAGGCGGAAGCCGGATTCGGCCGACCGCAGCACGATCCGGCCATCCGCGACGGCGCTGACCCAGCGGGCGGTCCGCTCCAGGCCGCCAAAGGGGAAGAAATGCGGGCGCACCGCGCCGAAACTTCCGGCGACATCCGCCAGCACCAGGCTCCGGATCACTGAATCCGGCCCGGCATCAGTCAGCAATCGCCCGATCGAGGCGCCGTTACGGACGAGCGCGCGCGCCGAAGGGCCGACACCGCACATCCGCGCATAGCGGATCAACGTTCGGATTCCCGCCGGGCCGGCAAGCCCGATCAGCACCTCCTGCCGTTCGAACCGCGTGCGAAAGGCGGACAGCCAGTCGAGGATCGGTTCAGCCGCAAAGGCAAACTGGGTGATCACGAAGCTGCTCATACCGGCATCTTCGGTAACCGCGATCTTGGTTTCCAGTTCGCGTTCGAGCACTTCTGTCGGCACCGTCGGATGGGCCTCGGGATAGGCGCCGAAGCCGATATGGCTGAACCCGAAACGCGCGGGGCGGGTGCGCGCCAGCAGTTCCAGCGCCGACGCGAAGTTACCCGCGGCATCGGGCAATTCACCACCGACGAAGAATAGCCGCCGCACATCGGCTTCATCGCGAAGTCGCTGGTACAGGCGCTCGACCTGCTCGAGCGAAACGAAGCGGCGGGCGGCGAGATGCGGCACCGGCTCGAACCCAAGGGCTCGCAGCCGGCGCGCAGCTTCGACGCAGGCATCCTCATTGTCGCCACTGAGCGACGGGATCGTGACGGTCATGCCGCCAGGCATGACCGTTTGCGACGCCGCCATGCCCGTGTGATCGCGCGCCATCGCCTCGATCGACGCAGTCCCGACGAACCCGGCGATTGCGTCGACGACGGTATGCGACACGACCGTCCCGAGGGCACGGCTGTCGAAGGAGGGATAGGCCATGTGCCGCCGCTCAGTAGCGGTAGTGATCGGGCTTGTAGGGCCCTTCGACGGGGACGCCGATATAGCTTGCCTGCTTGTCGGTGAGCTTGGAGAGCTTCACGCCGAGCTTGTCGAGGTGGAGGGCCGCGA
>NZ_JAXOJO010000012.1:0-28926 GCF_036663735.1 Parasphingomonas zepuensis
TGAAAACCCCGCATCCAATCCTCCCGGGCAACCCAGGAGACGCTACAGAATCCAATCTATCGAAATTGGCCAGACCCTCTTTCCGCCATATGCGATTCCCCTGCCCGGCGGGAGAGGGAAGGGAGGAGCGAAGCGACGGAAAGGGTGAGGGTGAGTGTCGCCCATCCTTATCACCCTCACCCTCCCACTCGGCTCTGCCGAGCGGGCCCCTCCCTCTCCCGATGGGAGAGGTGTGAGAAGTAGGAAGAATAGTTTCTTGACCGAAAGGACCGGGCGGGCGAACCAGCGCGCATGACCGCCCTTCCCATGACAGCGCACAAGCGCGTCCTGCTCGCCAGCCTGATCGGTACTTCGGTCGAGTTCTACGATTTCTATATATACGCGACGGCGGCGGCGTTGGTGTTCGGGCCATTGTTCTTCCCGGCGGAGGACCAGAGCGCGCAGTTGCTGCTGTCCTATGCCAGTTTCGGCCTGGCGTTCATCGCGCGGCCGGTGGGGGCGGCGATCTTCGGGCATTTCGGGGATCGGATCGGGCGCAAATCCACGCTTGTCGCCTCGCTGATGCTGATGGGCGGATCGACCGTCGCGATCGCCTTCCTGCCGACCTATGCGCAGATCGGCTGGGTCGCGCCGCTGATCCTGTGCACCCTGCGCTTCGGCCAGGGGCTGGGGCTGGGCGGCGAATGGGGCGGCGCGGCGCTGCTCGCGGTGGAGAATGCGCCGCCGGGATGGCGCAACCGCTACGGCATGTTCCCGCCGCTCGGCGCGCCGGTGGGGTTCATCGCAGCGAACGGATTCTTCCTTATCCTGGGCGCCACGCTGACCGACACGCAGTTCCGCGAATGGGGCTGGCGCATCCCCTTTCTGGCGAGCGCGGTGCTGGTTGCGCTGGGGCTGTGGGTGCGGCTGAAGCTGACCGAGACGCCGGCCTTCCTGGAGGCGGCGGCGCAGGAGAAATTGCCGCGCGTGCCGATCGTCACTTTGTTCCGCGATCATCTCCGCCCGACGCTCGCCGGCATCTTCGGGGTCGTGGCCTGTTTCGCGGTGTTCTACCTCGCGACGGCCTTTGCGCTCGGCTACGGCACCACCGTGCTCGGCCATGGGCGGCAGGCGTTCCTCGCGATCGAGCTGGCCGCGATCCTGTTCCTGGCGGGCGGCGTGATCGTCGCCAGCGTGCTGGCCGACAAGCACAATGCCATGACGATGCTGCGCTGGGGCTTTGCCGGCGCCGCGGTGTCGGGCCTGCTGATGGGGCCGATGCTCGGCGCGGCCTCGCTGTTCGTGGTGTTCCTGTGGCTCGCCTTCTCGCTGTTCGTGATGGGCTTCGCCTATGGTCCGCTCGGCGGCTGGCTGCCCGAACTGTTCCCGGCCGAGGTGCGCTATACCGGCGTGTCGATGACCTTCAACGTTGGCGGCATCCTGGGCGGCGCGATGGCGCCGATCGTCGCATCCTGGCTCGCGGGCAAGGGCGGGCTCGGGCTGGTCGGCGTGTATCTGATGGTGGCGGGGCTGCTCAGCTTCGGTGGGCTGGCGTTGTTGCGCAAGCGGGGGTGACCGCGTGAGCCGGGCGGGCGCAGCCCGTCAGGCGGCCCGGCGGAGCAGCGTGATCTTCATCTTGCCGTGGACGCGCTCGGCATCGCTCTCGAAGCCGTCGACCGCGACCGTCTCGGTCTTGGCGGTTTCGATGCTGATCCAGGTCGCGTCGCTGACCCAGCCGAGCCGATTGAGCTTGTCGAGCGCGACCATGCCGGCGCCGGTCCCGTAAGGCGGATCCATCAGGATCACGTCCATCGGCTTCATCGCGGGCGGCAGCGCGAGCACCGATTGCGCGCGGATGTCCGCCCCGACCTTCTCGCCGCCGCCGAGCTTGGCGATATTGGCCTTCAGCGCATCGATCGCCGCGCGGTCCTGCTCGACGAAGATGCAGGATCCGGCGCCGCGCGACAGCGCTTCGAGACCGAGCGCGCCCGAGCCCGCAAAGAAATCGGCCACCGCCAGCCCCTCGAAGCTGCCGAGCCGGCTGGTGAGCATCGAGAACAAAGCCTCGCGGGTGCGATCGGCGGTGGGGCGCGTGGCGTCGCCCTTGGGGGCGACGATAGCGCGGCCGCGCCAGATACCGGAGATGATGCGCATGATTATTTCCGCGTGCGGGGTTTGGGCTTGGGCTTGGCCCAGCCTGTCTTGGGCCGAGGCTTGCCGTCGGGCTTCGCGTCCGACGGCGCGGCGTCGCGCGGCGGACGTGGCGGCTTGGCGCGGACGTTGCGGCCGAGCTCGGGGTTGAAGACCCGCGCGGGGCGACTTTCGCCGGGAGCAGCGGCCTTGCCGCCGGCCTTCGGTTTGGCGTCGTAGAAGCGTTTCGGCTTTGCACCCGCCGGGGCGGGGCGGGCGGCGCGTTCCTCGGCCGGGCGGCTGTCGCGCGGGCTCCAGGTCGAGGCCTTGTCGGCGTCGCGCGGGGCGCGGCGTGCCGGGCGGACGTCGAAGGCGGCGCGATCGGCGGTCGCCGCGACTTCCCGCGTGATGCGTGCGGGACGGACCACGCGTTTCGGCGCATCGGGCTGCGGGCGGGCGTCGCGGGCCGCGGCCGGGCGCTCGCCATGGCGCGGCGGACGCTTGCCGCGCTGGGGCGCGGGATTGCCGAGCGGGACCGGCACCGGCGCGGGTGCGCGCGCGCGCTTCAGCTCGGGCGGGGTGTATTCGGGCGTGATATTCTTCGTGGGGTTCTTGCGGAACGCGACCACGTCGTGCTGGCGCACCTCGCCGACTTCGCCCACCGGCAGGTCGCCGAGCACGAACGGCCCGTAGCGGGTGCGGATCAGGCGCGAGACGCGCATGCCGAGATATTCGAGGACGCGGCGGACTTCGCGGTTCTTGCCCTCGGTCAGGATCAGCTCGATCCAGACGTTGGCGCCGGTGCGGCGCTCCAGATTGGCGTTGATCGAGCCGTAGCGCACGCCCTCGATCTCGACGCCGTGGATCAGCTCCTCGAGCTGTGCCTGAGTGACCGGGCCGTAAGCGCGGGCGCGATAGGCGCGCTCGACCCCGGTCGCGGGTAGCTCGAGCTGGCGCTTCAGCTCGCCGTCCGTGGTGAGGAGCAGCAGCCCCTCCGTATTCAGATCGAGCCGGCCGACGGGCACGAGCCGCGGCAGATCGGCGGGCAGCTTGTCGTAGATGGTGGGACGGCCGCCCGGATCGCGCTCAGTGACGAGCAGGCCGGCGGGCTTGTGATAGAGGAACAGCCGCGCCGGCGCGGCGGCCTGGATCGGATCGCCATCGACCGTCACGCCGTGGAGCGAAGTGAGGATCGTCGCTGGCGTATCGATCACCACGCCGTTGAGCGCGACCCGTCCTTCGGCGATCATGCGCTCGACTTCGCGCCGCGAAGCGACGCCGGCGCGGGCGAGCAGCTTGGCGATACGCTGCTGCTCTTTGGATTCTCTGAAAATGGACACCCGGGGGCTGATACCGCTTTTCTTCGCCATCACATGAAAAAAATGTTGCGCCCGACCTTAAAGCCGCGCGTTAAGAGTCGAGTGCGTAACAAGGTCGGGGGAATCAGCTTCTCGCGGCCCAGTGACAGAGGCGGATCGCGGGCCATGCTGTTTGGCAAGAAGAAGCGGCGTATTTGCAGGTTGCTGATCGTCGAGGACGAGCCGCTCGTCGCGTTCGATACGGAGCATTTCCTGCGCGAGGCCGAGTTCGAGATCGTCGCCACGGTCGATCGCGTCGCGCAGGCGGTGCAGGTGATTCGCGCCGAGGAGGATGTCGATCTGGTGCTGGTCGACATCAGCCTGGCCGATGGCAGCGGGCTCGACGTGGCGCATGAAGCGCATGGTGCGGGGATCCCGGTGCTGTTCGTGACCGGCGCCTGCCCCGAAGGCGCGCGCAACGTGGCGGCCGGATGTCTCGCCAAGCCCTATGCCCAGCGCGACCTGCTGGCCGCGATCAACGCGATCGAGGCCGTGCTGGAGGGGAAGAAGCCGAAGCGGCTGCCGGGCGGGTTCAGTTTGTTCGAGACGGCCGCCTGATCGCTATTTTTCAGAGCCGCGCTTCCACCTGATCGTGGAAGGCCCTGATCCCCGTCTCCAGCGTCCCCAATGTCACCCGGTCGATCGCACCTGACGCCAGACCCTGCTGGCCCAGCGCGGCGGCGCGAAAATCCTCGCTGGCGAAGACGCCGCCGTCGAGCAGGTTCCAGCTCTTCTCCCAATGCGCCAGCGCCTTTTCGGTCTCGGGCGCTTCCGGGATCAGCATGAAATCCTCCACCAGCACGCGGCCCTCGGATTGCGGCATCAGCACCATCAGGTTCATGTAATCGGGGCTGACGATCAGCACCGTGCCCGGGAACATCTGATAGGTGTAGGTGATGGCCGAGCGGAGCGTCGGCCAGTCTTCCGCCGTGCAGGCCTGGAGCGCCGCCTCGCGCCCGACCGCCGAGCGCTGGTGCGGGCCGATATGGTCACCGGTCGAAACCCCGTCCTTGAAGAAGGGGCCGATGGTCTGGGCGTGGAGCCGCTGGACGTGATAGCTTTCGAGAAACGCATCCATGATCAGCTTCCAGTTCGCCGCCACGTCATGCGTGCGGCGGCGGAAGAGATGCTGGCCGGCGAGATCGAACGCGTCGAAATCCTGGCCGAGGGCCTCGGCTTCGGAGAAATCCGCCTGATCGTCGAACGCGAACCAGATGAGCCCGCCCGCCTCGCGCGTCGGCAGGCGCTTCAGGCCGAACTGGCTCTTGTCCAGGCCTGGGAAGCTGTCCGGCCGGGGCAGGCCGGTCAGCGCGCCGTCGAGCGTGTAGCTCCAGGCGTGGTAAGGACAGATCAGTCGCGGCGCGCAGACCGGCTCGCTGCCCTCGACCAGCCGGGTGCCGCGATGCTGGCAGACGTTCAGGAAGACCTGGGCCTTGCCCTGTTTGTCGCGCGCGATCAGCAGCGGCTTGCCGAAGCCGTCATGCGGCACAGCCATATTGGGCTGCGGCAGCAGAGCGGAGGGGGCGATGACCAGCGGCAGGCGCGCAAAGATACGCGCCTGTTCAGCGGCATGGCGTTCCGGGGCAGTATAGGCGGCGGCATCGACATAAGTGACGCCGAGGTTCGTGTGCGTGCCGCCGCTGGCGAGCTGTGCGGCGAGCGCGAGCTGGCCCTGCGTGGGCACGGTAATCTTGGTCGGAGCGTTCATGTCGCTTCCTCTCCCGAGTTTTGCCGCTAGTCTCTGCCTGAAGCACGCGGGGAGCAAGTTACGAAATGACCGGGGTGACGGATCGCGTGGACGGCGGCTGGATGAATAGCATCCGGCCCTATTTCGAAAAGGCACCGCTCGCGGCGCTCGCGCTCGGCATTTCGTCGGGCTTTCCCTATGCGATGATCGGCGCGACCCTGACGACGCGCCTCGCCCAGGACGGCATCGACAAGAAGACGGTGACGGCGTTCAGCCTGGCCTTCCTGGTCTACAACCTCAAATGGATCTGGGCCTGGGCGGTCGATGGCGTGAAGCTGCCGATCATCGGGCGGCTGGGGCAGCGCGTGTCGTGGCTGCTCCTCGCCGGCGTGCTGGTGATGGCAGCGGTAGCCAATTTGGCGCTGATCGATCCGAAGGCCGACATCATGGCGGCGGCGATCGCGGCGATCCTGGTCGGCGCAGCCGGCGCGACCTTCGACATCGTGATCGATGCCTATCGCATCGAGATCCTCGAGCCGCGGCAGCTCGGCGTGGGATCGGGCATGTCGCAATATGGCTGGCGGATCGGATCGGCCGGTGCCGGCGCGCTTGCGCTGGTGATCGCCGCGCGCGGCGGCTGGGAATGGGCGTATCTCGCCTGTGCCATGCTCGCGCTTCCGGCGATGCTGGCCGGGCTGATCGTCGGAGAGCCGGCGCGGCACCGTGAAATCGCCGTGCGCCGCGGCATCGGGGCGATGCTCGCGTCGATCTGGGGTCCGTTCGCGCAATTCTTCACGCGCGAAGGCGCGCTGATCGTGCTGGCCTTCATCCTGATCCACAAGGTGGGCGACACGCTGGCGAACCTGACCTTCCGCCTGCTGTTCGACGATCTCGGCTTCAGCAATGACGAGATCGCGTTCTATGACGTCGGCATCGGCTTCTGGGCCTATCTGATCGGGATCTTCGTCGGCGGTATGCTCTATGCCAGGATTGGCATGAAGCGGTCGGTGCTGCTGTCGCTGGTGTTGATGGCGGTCTCCAATCTCAGCTTTGCCGCGCTTGCCGCGGCGGGTCATTCCAACTGGGGCATGGCCGGCGCGATCGGGTTCGAAAATTTCGCGAGCGGCTTCGGCGGCGTCGCGGTGGTCGCCTATTTCTCGGCGTTGACCGATCTGCGCTTCACCGCCGCGCAATATGCGCTGATCTCGGCAGCGGCGAGCATCGTCGGGCGGTTCGTGACGGGCACCACGGCCGGCGGGCTGATCGAGACGTTCGGCTACGTCCAATTCTATCTGCTGACCACCGTGATCGCGTTCCCCGGGGTTTTCCTGTTCTGGTGGATGATCCGGTCCGGCCTGGTCGATCGCTCGATCGGCGATGCCGGCACCGTGGAGGTACCGGAGCCCGCCGCCCCATGATCATCTATCTCGCGATCCTGGCGATCCAGGTGATGCTGGTGATCGACGTCATCCGCAACGGGCGCAACCAGCTTTGGATCATGGCGCTGATGTTCCTGCCCGGGCCGAGCACGATCGCCTATCTGGTGATCGAGGTCTATCCGCGGCTCCAGGGCAATCGCCATGTCCGCACCGCGCGCGCCAAGGCGGTGGCGGCGATCGATCCGGAGCGTGAGGTGCGCGCGGCACGCGATGCGCTCGATCTGGCCGATACCGCGGCGAACCGCATCAGGCTGGCCGATGCGCTTGCCGAGCTTGGCCGGCACGGCGAGGCACTGCCGCTGCTGCGCGAGGCGATCGAGCGCGGGCCGCTCGACATGCGGACCGGCGAGAAGCTGGCGCGGGCGCAGTTCGAGACGGGCGATGCAGCCGGCGCCCTGACCACGCTCGACGCCAATCCGCCCGCCACGGCGCAGGGTGACAAGGACCGTCAGGCGCTGCTGCGGGCGCGAATCCTCGAAGCGCTGGATCGCAAGGAGGAAGCGTTGGCGCTCTATGCCGATCTCGTCACCCGCTTGCCAGGCGAGGAGGGACGGTGCCGCTATGCCGCGCTGCTGCTCGACCAGGGATGGGAGAAGAAGGCGCGCGTCGTGCTCGAAGAGGTCGAGGCGCGGATGAAGCGGCTCGACCGGCAGCAGCGCGCCGCCGAGGCCGACATGTATCGCTGGGCGATGGACCAGCTGGCGGCGCTTCGCGCTAGAGGGTGATCGGCCGCCCGGCATCGGCAAAGGCGGCGGCGAGCACGGTGGCGCTGGCGAGGACGCCGTCGATGCGGCGGATGCCGAGCAGGTCGGCGAGCAGCAGCCGGGCGGTGTCGGGCGCCGTCTCGGCGCGGGCGAGCACGGTCAGCACGGCGCTCTCCGCCGCCGTCATGCGCATACAGCAGCAGGGTGCGATCGAGATATGCCCGTTCGCGGTCGTCGCGAGATCGGCCATCAGCGCGCGCATCAGGACGAGCGGGCGGCGAAAGCCCTCACCAAAGCCGTTGAGCATGGCGTGGGCGGCGTGCGCGTCCGCGAGGCCGTGAGCGCCGATACGGCGTATCGCGAACAGGGCGAGCCGACCGTTTGGGCAATCGGTCATCGCGTGCGGCAGGATCTGTGTCGGGGCGGGGGCAATGGTCATGCTACGCGACTCCATGGGCTGGAGCAGCAGGGTCGCGATTCCGTTATTGCAAGTCAATAGCAATAAGTAGTCAGGTTGGTGGCTCGCCGTTCGCGGCGAGCACTTCGCCGGCCAGATAGAGCGAACCGAGAATCAGGACGATGGGCGGTTCGGCCGGATCGGACGCCTGGGTGATATCGGCGAGCGCTCCGGGGACGTCCGTCGCGACATTCGCCGCCAGGCCGAGATCGCGTGCGATCTTGACGAGCGCCCCGGGCGCATGATGCTCGTGATTGGGCACCGGCACGGCGTGAAGCGTGGTGGCGAGCCCGGCGAAGGGCTCCAGCAGGCCGGCGGGGTCCTTGTTGGAGAGCATGCCGAGAATGAGATGAACTTCGCTCCGGCCGGTCCCGGGAAAGGCGATCTGGCGCAGCGTGGCGGCTACTGACGCGGCGGCGGCGGGATTATGCCCGCCATCGAGCCACAATGCGCTGCCGGGCGGCAGGAGATCGACGAGCGGGCCGTGGCCAAGCCGCTGCATGCGGGCGGGCCAGCGAGTCGTCTCGGCGGCGGTGCGATAGGCCTCGGCCGGGATGGCGAGCAGCGACTGGTGGCGCAGCATCGCGATGGCGAGCGCAAGGTTCTCGGGCTGGTGTGGGCCGGCCAAGGCGGGCAGGGGTGTTTCGACGCGCCCGGCGGCATCCCTGTAGCCGAGCTTGTCCGCCTCGACGGCGAAGAACCAGCCGTCGCCAGCCGCCGAAACGCGTGCGCTGGCCGCGCGGGCAACCGCACCGACGCGCCGGGCGACAGAATCGACATAGCGCATGGTGACGAGCGGCACGCCGGGCTTGGCGATGCCGGCCTTTTCGCCGGCGATCTCCTCGGCGGTGTCGCCGAGGAAGAACTGGTGGTCGACACCGAGCTGGGCGATGCCGGTGACGAGCGGGCGGGCGATGACGTTGGTGGCATCGAGCCGGCCGCCCAGGCCGACCTCGATGATGCAGACGTCGGCCGGGATGCGCGAGAAGGCGAGCAGGGCGGCGGCCGTGGTCACCTCGAAGAAGCTCGCCCCGATATCGTCGGCGCTGTCCAGCACCTCGGCGAGCAGGGCGGCCAGGGCATCGTCCTCGATCAGCGCGCCGGCGAGGCGGATGCGCTCGTTGAAGCGGACGAGATGGGGGCTGGTATAGACATGGGCGGTGAGCCCCGCCGCCTCGACAGCGCTGCGCAGAAAGGCGCAGGTCGAGCCCTTGCCGTTGGTGCCGGCGACATGGAGGACGGGGGGGAGATCATCCTGCGGATTGCCGAGCCGCTCGAGCAGCGCAGTGATGCGTTCGAGCCCGAGAATGTCGGCGCCGGGGGACAGCGACCAGAGGCGATCGAGTTGCGTCTGGACCGCGGGCGAAGTGGAGGTGGCGAAGTCGGGCATTTAGACTTTCCTCCCCTCCCGCTTGCGGAAGGGGAAGGAACTCACGCCGCTTTCTTCGCGCACAGGAAATCGATCAGGCTGGCGAGCGTCGCGCGTAGGTCGCGGCGGTGCTTCACCATGTCGAGCATCCCGTGCTCCAGCAGATATTCGGCGCGCTGGAAGCCTTCGGGCAGCTTCTCGCGGATGGTCTGCTCGATCACGCGCTGGCCGGCGAAGCCGATCAGCGCGCCGGGCTCGGCGATCTGCACGTCGCCGAGCATCGCATAGCTGGCGGTGACGCCGCCGGTGGTCGGGTCCGTCAGCACCACGATATAGGGAAGGCCGGCATCGTGAAGCATCTGGATCGCCACGGTCGCGCGCGGCATCTGCATCAGGCTGAGAATGCCCTCCTGCATGCGCGCGCCACCGGCCGCGGTGAAGATGATGTACGGGCAATTATCCTCGATCGCGTTTTCGACGCCGCGCACGAACGCCTCGCCGACCGCCAGCCCCATCGATCCGCCCATGAAGGCGAAATCCTGCACGCCGACGACTGCCTTGCGGCCCTCGATCGTGCCGCGCGCAGTGATCAGCGCATCGCCTTCCGACGTCGCGGCGCGGGCGGCCTTGATGCGGTCGGCATAGCGCTTGGTGTCCCGGAAGCGCAGCGGATCGTCCTGCACCTTGGGCAACGGGATGATCGTGTAGCTGCCGGCGTCGAACACATATTTGAAGCGCAGCACCGGGCCGATCCGCTCATGATGCTGGCAGTTCGGGCAGACGTGGAGATTGTCCTCCAGTTCCTTCACGAACACCATCTGCCCGCATCCCTTGCACTTGTGCCAGAGATTGTCGGGCGTATCCTTCTTCGGAACGACGAACGACAGCGCGTTGCGGACGCTGGTGAGCCAACTCATACGGTTTCCTTCCGGGCGGCGCGGATCGCCGTCGACAGGGAGCGGATATAGGCGCGAACCGGCTCGCCCGCATCCTCGCCATGCTCGGCGACGAGTTCGACGATTGCCGAGCCGACCACGACACCGTCAGCGACGCGGGCGATGGCGGCGGCCTGATCCGGCGTGCGGATGCCGAAGCCGACCGCGACGGGCAGGTCGGTGGCGGCCTTCAGCCGGCCGACTGCGCTCTCGATCGAATCCTGCGCTGCCTGTTGCAGGCCGGTGATGCCGGCAACCGAGACATAATAAAGGAAGCCGCTGGCGCCATCGAGCACGGCCGGCAGGCGCGCGGCATCGGTGGTGGGCGTGGCGAGGCGGATCAGGTCGATCCCGGCCGCGCGCAGGTTCGGGCCGAGGCCGTCATCTTCCTCTGGCGGCAGATCGACGCAGATCACGCCGTCCACGCCCGCGTCGCGCGCGGCATTGGCGAACCAGTCGGCCCCGCGGCGCAGCATCGGGTTGGCATAGCCCATCAGCACCAGCGGCGTATCGGGATGCCGCACGCGGAACTCGCGCGCGATATTCAGGATGTCGGCGGTCGTGGTGCCGGCAGCCAGGCTGCGCAGGTTGGCCGACTGGATCGCCGGGCCATCGGCCATCGGATCCGTGAAGGGCATGCCCAGCTCGATCACGTCGGCGCCGCCCGCGACGAGCGCGTCGAGGATCGCAGCAGTGGTCCAGGGCGTCGGATCGCCGGCAGTGACGAAAGTCACCAGGGCGGGGTGGTCCTTGGCGAAGGCATCGGAGAGACGGGTCATCGTGCGGAGCGCCGTTGGCTGATCAGTTGGGAAAAGATTCCGGCCAGTGCGCCGATTTCGACGGATTCAAGGCCGCGGGGCAAGGGGAGGCGCCAATCGGAAAAAGCCAGGCCATATTGGTTCAGCTCCCGAACGATGAGGCCTGTGATCGCCCCGACGACGGCACCAGTCACGAGGTTGGGGATGTTCATATCTCGACCCCAAGTGCCTCGGCCACCGTGAAGATGTCCTTGTCGCCGCGACCGCACAAATTGCACAGGACGATCTGGTCGCGGTCCATCTCGCGCGCGACGCGGGCGACGGCGGCGATGGCGTGGCTCGGTTCCAGCGCGGGGATGATGCCTTCGGTGCGGCACAGCAGCTGGAACGCGTCGAGCGCTTCGGTGTCGGTCGCGCTGGTATAGTCCACGCGGCCGATCGAGTGCAGCCAGCTATGTTCCGGGCCGATGCCGGGATAATCGAGCCCGGCAGAGATCGAATGCGCCTCGGTAATCTGACCGTCCTCGTCCTGCAACAGATAGGTCTTGTTGCCGTGGAGGATGCCGGGCGATCCGCCGGCAAGGCTGGCGGCATGTTCCTTGTCGAGACCGTGACCAGCCGCCTCGACGCCCAGCATCGCGACGTCGGGATCGTCGAGGAACGGGTGGAACAGGCCGATCGCGTTCGATCCGCCGCCGATCGCGGCGACGAGCAGGTCGGGCAGGCGGTCGATGCGGCTCAGCATCTGCGCGCGCGCTTCCTTGCCGATCACGCTCTGGAAATCGCGGACCATCTCCGGATAGGGATGCGGGCCGGCGGCGGTGCCGATGATGTAGAAGGTGTCGTGGACGTTCGCGA
This sequence comes from Parasphingomonas zepuensis, assembly GCF_036663735.1. Classification (NCBI taxonomy): domain Bacteria; kingdom Pseudomonadati; phylum Pseudomonadota; class Alphaproteobacteria; order Sphingomonadales; family Sphingomonadaceae; genus Parasphingomonas; species Parasphingomonas zepuensis. Next base: position 11,675 of record NZ_JAXOJO010000012.1, read on the forward strand.
CCCAGTCTCGCAGGCCCTCGTTCATCGCATCCTTCAGCGTCATCGCGCCGGAGGTGACCGCGCGGACTTCGGCGCCGAGCAGCTTCATGCGGAACACGTTGGGCTGCTGCCGCTCGATATCGCGCGCGCCCATATAGATGACGCAGGGCAGGCCGAAACGCGCGCAGACCGTCGCGGTGGCGACGCCGTGCTGGCCAGCGCCGGTCTCGGCGATGATGCGGGTCTTGCCCATGCGCATCGCCAGCAGGATCTGGCCGATGCAGTTGTTGATCTTGTGGGCGCCGGTGTGATTCAGCTCGTCGCGCTTGAACCAGACCTGGGCCCCCTTCCCCTCCGGGGCGGATTCGCGGAGCGCCTCGGTGAGCCGTTCGGCATAATAAAGCGGGCTGGGGCGGCCGACATAATGTTCGAGCAGATCCTCGAACTCGGCGGTGAAGGCGGGATCGGCCTTGGCGGCGCGATAGGCTTCATCCAGCTCGAGGATCAGCGGCATCAGCGTCTCGGCGACATAGCGTCCACCGAATTCGCCGAAATGCCCGCGATCGTCGGGCTGGGCGCGGAAGGAATTGAGGGTGTTCATGGTGAGCGCGCTTTAGCATCCCCGCCGTTCGTGTCGAGCGACGTCGCGATGGCGCGCCGCAAGCCCAGCTATTAGCGCCGCAGGGACCGTGTGGGCGTCAGAGCTGGTTGACGGTGTCGAGAAACGCCGCGATCTTCGTCGCATCCTTGATCCCGGGCGTGGATTCGACGCCAGACGACACGTCGACCATTAGCGCGCGTGTAACCGTGACTGCTTCGGCGACGTTGAGCGGATCGAGACCACCCGACAGGGCCCAGGGCAAGGGATGGCGAAAATCCTGGAGCAGGCTCCAGTCGAAACGCACGCCCATGCCGCCGGGCAGGGCCGCGCCGGGCGGCGTCTTCGCGTCGTAGAGGATGCGGTCGGCCGCGCCGGTGAAGGTGGCGGCGGCGGCGAGGTCGGCGCGGCTCTTGACCGCCACGGCGGCCCAGAGATCGAGCCCGGTGCGCGCCCTGATCGCCGCGATCCGGGCAGGCGTGCCGTTGTGAATCTGGAGCGCGTGAAGGCTACCGGCGGCGATCGCCGAATCGAGTTGGTCGTCGTCCGGATCGACGAACACACCAACGCGGCTGACATGGCCGGGCACACGGGCGGCGAGCTGCGCCGCGCGGTCGCGGCTCAGATTGCGGGGGGAGGGCGGGAAGAAGACGAAGCCGACATGGCTCGCCCTGCCGCGGATCGCGGCGTCGAGGGTTTCCGGCGTGGAAAGGCCACAGATCTTGGCGGTGATGGGCATGGCGTCGCCATAGGCGTCAGGCCGGGGCGTTGCCAACAGTCATGCGAGAAGCGCGCTGATCATCGGAACGTCCATCGCGGGCGATGGGGCGATTTTACCTTACAGCGTGGCGCCGATCTCGCGCGCGGCGGTGTCGGGGTCCTCGGCCTGGGTGATCGGTCGGCCTACCACGAGGATCGAAGCGCCGGCGTCCAGCGCCTGACGCGGCGTCACCACGCGCTTCTGGTCGCCGGCCGCGCCATTGGCCGGGCGCACGCCGGGAACGACGAAGAAACCCTTGGGCCAGATCGCCTTCGCCGCTGCAACCTCGGCACCGGAGCAAACCACACCGTCGACGCCAGCCTGCATGGCCAGTTCGGTCAGGCGCAATACCTGATCGTGCGGATCATCCGGGCAGCCGATCGAGGCGAGATCGCGGGCATCGAGGCTCGTCAGCGTGGTAACTGCGATCACCTTGGTACCGGTCGGAGCGGCTGCCTTGGCATCTTCGAGCATCGAGCGGCCGCCGGCGGCATGGACGGTGAGCAGCGCCGGCTCGAGCGGACGCAGCGCCATGATCGCCTTGGCGACCGTATTGGGGATGTCGTGGAATTTCAGGTCGAGGAAGATCGGCAGGCCGAGTTCGGCCATCTCACGAACGCCCGCACGGCCATTGGCCATGAAGAATTCCAGGCCGAGCTTGATGCCGCCGACATGATGATGGACTCGCGCCGCGATCGCCTTGGCGCGTTCGAGATCGGGCGTGTCCAGCGCGACGAAGACGGGGTTCGTCATGCGCCACCCGGCGGGACGGTGGTGGGAACGCCAGCGGGCGGTATGGCGGGGCCAGGTTCCAGCGGCACGACGGGCGCCGGCCCGAGTACGCCGCGCAGATCGGCCAGGATGCGCTCCGACGTGGCCAGCCGGTTGCGCAGCCGCCAGCGGATCGCGTTGTAATAGATCATCGTCGGCAGCAGGCCGAGCAGGAAGGTGACGAGCAGCAGCAGGGGCAGGTTCACCTCGGCGATCAGGCCGCCCCATAATTTGATCGGCACGGTCGTCCAGTTGCCGAGCGTGAAGACCGCGGCAACGAAGGCGAGCAGGCACCAGAACAGGATTTTCAGGAACTGCATCGTTTCTCCGGTGTCGGACCAATCAGGCCTGAAGCTAGCCCTCGCGCGCGGCTTTGACCAGCCTCAGCCAATTTCCTTGCGCAGCGACGCCATCATCGCGGCAATGGCCGTCAGCTTCGGCTCCTCCTCGTCGAGGATCGCGAGGAAGGCGGCGCGCTTGATCGCGGCGACGCGCCCGGGCTTCAGGCGCGCATTGCCGGTGAGCGAGGAGAGCACGATGTCGATCATCCGCTCGGCGCCGTGCAGCCGGCCCCAGAGATAGTCGTTCTCGCGATAGGCGCGGCTGAAAAAAGCGCCGAACGCGTTGAACTGGATGCCCTTGAGCGTGGCTTCGGCGCCGCCGCCGCGGATCGACTTCGCATCGTCCGGCGCGATGCGATCGACCTTGATCGGATCGAATTCGTCCAGGCCCTCTCCCTGGAGCAGCGGCAGCGTCGCGACGTCGAAATAGGGGAAGCCCAGATAGGTCAGCAGGATCGGCCGCTTCACCGCGCGGGCGAGGCCGGTAAAGGCTGTGGCGAGCCGTTCCTCGGTCGCCGTATCGAGCCGTTTCAGGTCGAGCGATTCGGCCAACCTGTCGAGCAGCGGGCCGGCATCGCCGCGCAACGACCGGACTTCCTTGCAGAGATGCGCATGGCGCTCGGTACGCTTGCATTCGAGATAGTCGGCGAGCGAATCGTAGATCGCGTCGCGGATAGGGGCGAGCTCGGCCTCCTCATGCTCGCCTTCAAGCTCGCTCACGCGGCGTGCGAGCAGGCGCAGGCGGCGGATGCGGAAGCCGAGGTCATAGGAGCGCAGGAAGCCGATCGTCGTGGCGCTCGCGCCATCCGAGAAGCTGGGTTTCAGATCGTCGAAGCCCCGTGCGCTGACCGCATCGGCGATATGGCTGCGGATTCGTTCCCAACGTTGCGGGCCGGGCTCGGCGCCGGCAGCGTAAAGTAGCGAGGCGATCGCCTCGACCACCCCCGCGATCTTGAGATGGCCGTACGCGGCATAGCCATAGCCGGCGCTTTTCGCGGCGGCCGCCTGGGCCCGGGCGCGCCAGTTGGCGAGGCGCCCGACCGTGGGCGAATCGAGGAACAGGGTGTAGCCGAACAGGTCTTCGACCTGGCTCTCGACCTCCTGCCGGATGCTCGCGACGATCGTTCGCATCCGCTCGATCGTGCGCGAGCGCGCCGCGATATCGTCGAGATTGTCGCGGATCGGCTGCTGGCGCGGCAGCTCCGAGATCGCGCCAAGGATCGTCTGGAAAAAGCCCGGCGCCTCTACGTTGGAGGAGCCGAAATGGATCTTCGCCCCGGGCGAGGGATCGATATAGACGAAGCGCCGATCGATCTCGCGGCGTGCCGGCCGTTCCCGCAGCGCTTCGATCGCCGGGCGGAAGGGCGCGTTGGCGAGCACCGATCCGTCGATCAGCACGGCGTGATCGGCGGCATTCGCGGCGAACTGGCGCGGCAGGATGCGTTTCAGGAAATCGGCGCGGCTCGGCCAGGCGACCTTGCGCTGCTCGAGCACCTTGTCGAGTTCGCCGACCATGAAGGGCGGGAAGGCGCCGGGGAAGCTGGAGGTCGAGCGGGCGGCGAAGGTCAACTCGGCCGGGTGAGCGAGCGTATCGGTCGCGAAGCCGTGATCGCTGAACGGCACGACCAGCCGGTGCTCGGTCTCCACCACCTCGGGTGGCGAATTGAGAGTCAGGCGTTCGGGGTGGCCGCGGAAATCCGTGACGGTGACGAACAGGTCGAGAGGCTGGCCATCGGGCAGCAGCCGCGCGCCGCGCGGAGCGGCCGCCATGGCGTCGAGCGCGTCCAGGATCAGGCCGGAGAACAGTGCGCCGCCAAAAGGTGGTTCGAACCAGCGCGACCGGACGAAATGCGACAGCTTGGACCGTACCTCGTCGCGCGCGCCGGCCTCGACCAGTTCGTCGATATCCTGCGCGCTGCGCCGCGCCGCCATCCAGGCGATCGGCAAGGCCCAGAATTTCGACAGCCGGCTCGATGGGGCCTGTTCCGGATCGATCAGTGCCTCGACGTCAGCCGAATCGAGCCACAATTGCGTCAGGGGTTCGAGCGACTGGCCGGTCGAGATCGCCTGGGCGAGGAACACGCCGTTGATTCCGCCCGCGCTGGCGCCGGCGATGATGTCGACCAGCACGCGCATCCTGAGCCCGGTCTCGTCCTGGATCTCCTGGAGCAGGTCGCGATAGACGCCCTGGCTGCCGCTCGCCGGGGTTTCGCCCTTGTGAAAGGCCTGGCTGGCACGGGCGAGGCGCCAAATCTCCTTGGTGATGCCGTGCATGTAGACGGCAAGGCTGATGCCGCCATAGCAGACGAGCGCGAGGCGGATTTCCTTCTCGCGCATCAGTGGATCGACCGTGCCGGGTGGGTGGCCACGGGTCTCATTTCACCTCGACCATCGCCCAGATCGGCAGATGATCCGATGCCTTGCGTGCGGTCGCGCTATGGTGGACGCCGCAATCGGCGACGCGCAGGTCGGCCGAGACCATGATCCGGTCGAGCCGGGCGACGGGACGGCGGACATGGAAGCTCGGGCCGGTCGGGGCGAAGCTGTAGTCGCGGCCGAAATCGCGCAGGCAGCCGGATTGAGCGCTCCATTCGTTGAGGTCGCCCATCAGCACGGTCGGGCGCCGGGTGACGCTCGCATCGACATGGGCAAGGATGGAATGAGCCTGGCGGCGACGCCACAGGCCGGACAGATCGAGATGCATGCCGACGATGCGGATCGGCACGCCGTCAGCCCGTACGTCCGCCATCACGGCGCCACGCGGTTCGAGCGCGGGGAGGTGGATCGGCTCGCAATCCAGCAGGACCGAATCCTTGCGGATCAGCAGGACGTTGCCGTGCCAGCCCATGCTGCCCGCGTGCATTCCGAGCGGGACGGCTTTCCAGGGGCTGTGTTCCTCAAGCGCGTGGAGCGGGATCACCCCCGCCTTTGCGCCGAAGCGGCGGTCGGCCTCCTGCAGCGCGATGATGTCGGCGTCGATCTCGCGCAACACGTCGAGGATGCGGTTGGGATCGCGGCGGCGATCGAGGCCGACGCCCTTGTGGATATTGTAGCTGGCGACCTTGATCATGTGCCTTGAGGTAACGCCGATCCGAGAAAATGGTGCCGGCGGGCCGGCTGGTGCGGGTGTGGACGGCCGTTATAGGCTCCGGACCCGAGCGGCCAAGCGCAATAATTGCCGCGCGCTTGACCGGGATTGAGATTATTTCCGGGACACAGGGCATCCGCTCGGGCATTCGCCGGGTGGGGGTCGCTCCGGTGTCCGGGGCAAAGTGGGAAAGCTGCGAATCGATGTTCAGTTACTTCAAGGGCGCATCCTGGTTCACGCTGGTCTGCCTGATCCTGGCGGCCTGGCTCGGTTGGACGACCACCGGGACGATCGGTGGCCTGATCGCCACCCTGTGGATCGTGCTGGTGCTGGGCGTGCTCGAGATTTCGCTGTCGTTCGACAATGCGGTCGTCAACGCGACGGTGCTGCGCGACATGGATCTGGTGTGGCGCAAGCGCTTCCTGACCTGGGGCATCGCGTTCGCGGTGTTCGGCATGCGCGTGGTCTTTCCGCTCGCGATCGTGGCGATCGCGGCGGGGCTCGGCCCGATCGACACGGTCCGGCTCGCCGCGACCAACCCGGCCGAATATGAGCGCATCATCACTGGCGCGCATATCGGCATCTCCGGCTTCGGTGGCGCCTTCCTGGCCATGGTCGGCCTCAAATTCTTCTTCGACCGGGACAAGGAGGTGCATTGGATCGCGATGATCGAATCGCGCCTCGCGCGCCTCGGCTCGATCAACGCGCTCGAGATCGGGCTGGTCCTGCTTGCCCTGTACGGGATATCGCGGACGCTGTCGCCGGAAGAGGGCGCGACCCTGATCGTAGCTGGCATCTTCGGTCTGCTGGCCTTCATTCTGGTCGAGGCGATCAACTCGCTGCTCGAGCCCGATGTGACCGGCACGGTGGTGCGCTCGGGCCTCGCCGGCTTCCTGTATCTCAACGTGCTGGATTCGGCCTTCTCGTTCGACGGCGTGATCGGGGCCTTTGCGCTGTCCAACAATGTCTTCGTGATCGCGCTCGGGCTCGGCATCGGCGCGATGTTCGTGCGGTCGATGACGATCCTGCTGGTCGACAAGGGTACGCTCGCTGAATATCGCTATCTCGAACATGGCGCCTTCTGGGCGATCCTCGCGCTCGCGGCGATCATGCTGATTTCGGCGCGCTTCGAGGTTCCGGAGGTGATCACCGGCCTGATCGGCGCGGTGCTGATCGGCCTGTCGATCTGGTGGTCGGCACGCCACAATCGCCGCCATCCCGAACCGGCAGACTGAGCGCCCGGCTCAGCCGTCCGGCGCGGCGGAGGGGCAATAGCGGTCGAGAAATTCCTGGTGGGCAGGCATCTTCGCGACGGCGCCGGCGATATTGGCCTTGATGTCCGCCAATGCCAGCTGGAGTTTGCCGGGCGGCATCATGCGCGCGAGATGATGATAGCCCTGCGGCCGGACCCGCTGGCCGAGCATGACCTGCACCCAGGAATCGACGCGGAAGAGCTCGTCCGAATCCTGGTAGGCTTGGGCGTTCTCGCGGAACAAGGCGATGCGCTGCGCCAGCGAGTCCGGGATATCCATCGTCCGGCACTGCCGCCAGAACGCGGAGTCGTCGCGTTCGGTGAGGTGATAATGGAGGATGATGAAATCCCGCACGCCTTCCAGCTCGCGGCGTGACAGGTGGTTGAACCGATCGATCAGCGCATCGTCGAAGCCGTTGAACGGGAAGGATTTCAACAGCCGTGTCACCGCGATCTTGACGAGATGGATGCTGGTGGATTCGAGCGGCTCGATGAACCCGCTCGCCAGCCCCAGCGCGATGCAGTTCTTGTTCCAGACCTGGCGACGGCCCCCGGTGCGGTACCGGATCAGCCGCGGATCGAACAGCGGCTCGCCCTTGATATCGCGCAGCAACTGCGCCCGCGCGGTGTCGTTTTCCATATGCGCGCTGCTGAACACGAACCCGTTGCCCATGCGGTGCTGGAGCGGAATCTCCCAGCGCCACCCGGCCTCGTGCGCAATCGCCTTGGTATAGGGGACGGCCGGGCCCGTGCCCTTGGTCTGGACGACATAGGCACTGTCGGTGGGCAGCCAGTGGCTCCAGTCGTCATAGCCGGTCTCGAGCGTCTGCTCGATCAGCAGGGCGCGGAACCCGGTGCAGTCGAGGAACAGATCCCCTTCGACGACCTCGCCGGAGTCGAGCACCAGCGCTTCGATGAAACCGGTTTCCGGATGCTGCCGCACTTCCCGGATCATGCCCTCGATCCGCCGCACGCCGGCCGGCTCGCAGCTCTCGCGCAGGAAGCGCGCATAGCGCACGGCGTCGAGATGATAGGCATAGCTGATCTGGGCATCCGGCCCCGTGGCGAACTTGCCGGCCCGGGCAGCCTGAAGTTCGAAGCAATAATCGCCAAGCTCGCTGGCCACGCTCCGGGCCCGTCCTTCCAGCCAGAAATGGTGGAAATCGGCCATCCAGGTCGATTTCCCCATTGTGCCGAACGAATGGATATAGCGATCGCCGATCGCGCCCCAATGCTCGAAGCGGATGCCCAGCTTGAAGCTCGATCCGGTGGCCCGCATGAACGCCTGCTCGTCGACCCCGATCAGGGTGTGGAACGCCCGGGTGGTGGGAATGGTGGATTCGCCGACGCCGACCGTCCCGATCTCGTCGGATTCGACCAGGGTGATATCGAGCAGGCCGCCAAGCTGCTTCACCAGCGCTGCCGCGGCGAGCCAGCCGGCGGTGCCGCCGCCGGCGATCACGACCTTCTTCACGATCGGCTTGTCCAAGTCTCTTCCCTCGAGGTCAGCGGTTGAGGCGATTGAGCAATGTGGCGCGCAGGCGTCGCGCGCTGATCTCGTCGAGCGGCGCGAGATTGCCCCGCGCCGCTTCGGGCAGATGCGCGGCGGCGCGGTCGGCCGGCCCGAAGACATAATAATCGAACAGCGCGCGCCAGGCCTGTTTCTCCGGCGCCGGCCGGTCGCGCAGGCTGAGCAGCGCGTGCAGCAGCGTGTTCTGCGGCGTGTCCATGAAGGCGGGGGCGGCGTTCCACCAATAGTTGATCATGGCGTTGAAGCCGTCGAGCGCCTCCACCTGATGCCACCACAGGGCCGGATAGAAGAGCAGATCGCCCGGTTCGAGCTCGGCCACCTGACCGGCGGCCGCCGCCGCCGCGAAGCGCGGATAGCGATCGAGATCCGGCGCATTGATATCGACCATGCTCATCACTTGCCCGCCGGGCGTCGGCTCGAGCGGGCCGGGATAGAGATTCTCCACCTGCTCGGGCGGGAACAGCGTGAAGCGCCGCCGGCCGACCATGCAGCAGGCCATGTTGTTCGACATGTCGTAATGCGCGCAGGCAGTGGTGCGGTTGCCGATCCAGATGCTGACGATCGGCGGGTTACCGCCGAATGCAGCGTCGCCGAGCGCGAGGCGGTTTTCCTGCCGGAGACCTGGCAGATAGGTGTCGAGGTCAGTCGAGCCGACGTAAAAGGAGGGTGCCGGCTCGCCCGCCGGCTGCGCCGCGATGCGATCGAGCACGTCGTCCAGCAGCACGCGGCCGGCATCGAAGTTCATCGTCGTGGCGTCGTCATTGTAGAAAAAGCGGCCATCGATCTCCGGCTGGCCGGCAAAGCCGACGACCGGCTTCCCCCGGTAGAAGGACTTGAGATAGGCGATCGCGCTGGCCGGAGATTCGAGGCCGGCCTGGACCAGCGGCCAATCGCGGACGACGCCCTTCAGGATTGCCGGCTGTTGCGCCGCCATCAACGCGTCGAGCGGTATCTCGCCCGCTGCGAGCCCGTCGATGACAGTGGTTGTTCTTGTAATCCTCATCCTGCGCGCACGCCGATTCCTCAATCGGCTCCTGTCTTCTGGTTCTTCAGGTCGATAAGCCGGCTGACATTGCCGAGCGACGCCGCGGCGTAGAAAGCCAGCCCAAGATAGCCGTCGCGGTTCAGCCGATCGAGCTGCGCCGCATCGAGCTTCGCCAGCGCGCCGCCGCCGATGGCGAAGAGGTCCGGCAGAACATATTTCTTGGCGTCGCTGAGCTCGATCTCGACCGAGATCGGCTCGATCAGCCCGGCCGCCTCGAACGCGGCGAACATCGGGGCGGCTGCCTCGGCGCCGGCATGGATGACGCGCAGGACCCCAGCGACATGCTCGAGATAGGGCGCGTTGCCGCCATGCGGCAGGAACAACGGCAAGCCCTCGGACGCGCTGACGCGGGGATGATCCAGATCGATATGAATCAGCGGCTCGCCGTCCGCCTCGCCGCCCTTTCGCCCGATCAGGAAGGGGCCGCGCTGCAACACGGCAGGAACGTACCGGCCGCGCCAGCCGCTCGCGTCGAGGAACAGATTCTCGTCCCGGTCGAGCCCGAGCAGCGCGATCGCGTACAGTGCGCCGGCCTCGTCCCGACGGAAGAAGATCGGATATTCGCGCTGGACCTCCTCGAACTCGGTGGGGAAGACCAGCACCTGATTGACGCTGTCGCCGAATTCTGCCCCCTGGCGCGCGATCACCCGCACGTCCGGATGGTCGACATTGTTCAGCAGCACCTTGTTGGTCATGCGCGATTCCAGCCCAGACTCATATGCGTCTCGTCTCCAGCCGGCGATGATGGATCAAAGCGCCGGCCCACTCAACTGGAGCGGCACCCGCCCCAGAGGAAAAAGGCCGCTGCGAACAGCGGCCTTTCCCCCTCCCGAACGGATGTTTCCGGTCAGAACTTGAAGCGAGCACCGAGCATCAGGCGCCGGTCCAGCTCCTGCGCGTACCACAGCTCGGTCTTGGCCCGGGCATAGGTACGGACGCTTTCCTCGAGCAGGTTGAGCCCTTCCAGCGTGACCGAGATGTTCTGCGTGACATCGTAGCTGATGTTCATGTCGAGCTGGCCGAACGGCGCCGTGAACTCCGGATTGCGCGAGTCCTGGCGATTGATCCCCGATAGGAACTTGTCGCGCCAGTTATAGGCAAGCCGGGCGGAGAGGCCGTTCTTGTCGTAGATCAGCGTAGCGTTGAACGTGTCGCTCAACCCGAGCAGCGCGAACTGATCCTCGCTCGGGCTCGCACCGAGGTCGAAGCCGACATCGCCCCGGACCATCGTGTAAGCGGCCGAGACGCCGAACCCGGTGTTTCCAAGGAAATACTGACCGGCGACCTCGATGCCCCAGATCTTCGCGTCCTTGTTGTTGATCGGGCGGGAAACCTGGAACTGGTAGAGCGGATCACTTGCGTTCGCAGTCACGTCGAGCGTGTTGTTGATGTTCTGGAGATAGGCCGTGTTCAGGCGACGGTTCACTGTATCGTAGTTCGCGCTGAATTGACTGGTCGCCGCTGCCACCGAACCGGTCTGCTGGATCAGCGCCGTCATGGCGAACAGATTCTCGTCGCTGGTATCGACGCCGAGACCCTGAAGCGCGGTCTTGGCCGAGCCCGAGCGGGTGCCTGGGGCACCCGAGCTGGGATCGCGAAGGCCGAACAGATCGCTGGTGAACTGGCCGCGGCCGATGAAGTTATGCACCCGCTTGTCGAACAGGCCGATCGAGACATAGCTGTCCGGCTTGAAATAATATTCAAGCGAGATGTCGAAATTGTCCGAGGTCAGCGGGGAGAGCCGGGCGTTGCCTGTGTTGCCGCTGGGGACGCCGCCATTGTTGATCGGGCGCGGCGGTCCACCCACCGTGGTGGCGGTGAACAGATCGCTGTAGTTCGGCCGGGCGATCGTCTTGCTGAACGAGAAGCGGGCGATCAGGTTGTCGATCGGCTCGATCTTGAAATCGAAGGACGGCAGCAGGTTGTTGTAGCTGCCCTTGTCCGTGAGGAAGCTGTTCTGGTTGGAGATGACGACGGTGAAGTCGTTGTCCGATACCCAGTTGATCGCCGCCGGGACGGCAACCAGCGAGGTCGATGTCGTCTTGGTGTTCTCATAGCGCACGCCGGCGACCATGCTCGCCTTGCGGCCCGCAATCTCGCCTGACCAGGTCATCTGGCCGTAAGCTGCCCAGATGGTTTCCTTGACTCGGTTGTCCTGGTTGTTGGTGACGCCGACTGCATGGGGTTTGGCTGCGCCCGTATCCAGCCCGACATAATAAGGCGACAGGATGGAATAGATATCGGACGCATTGCCGCGGAACGCGAGCTGCGAGTTGGGATCATTGCCCGGGTTATACTGGTTGAATTTGCAGATCAGGCAGAAGGCCTGCAGCGCGCCCGGTGCGCGCTGCTGCACGTCGCCGGGATTGGTGATGCCCCAGTCGCCCAGCGTCTGCTGCGTGGCGAGGAAAGTCTGGTGCATGTTGGCGGTGCGATAATTGCCGCCGAAATCGAACCGGCTGCCGCCGCCGAGATCCCAGCCGAAATCAGCGCGGCCTTCCTTGACCGTCTGGTCCTGAGTCGACGCAAAGGTGCGGCCGACCTGCGACCCGACATCGTTGATGTCGAGCTGGCCATTGCCACCGCTGCCGATCGTGATGATCTGCTGCGGAATCCCGCCGCTATAATCAACTGAGTGAGCCGACACGACGTTGGCGCCCATGCCGACCAGGGTCGAGCTCTTGCCGTTCGGATTGTCCGGCCGGCTCGACGACTTGCTGATATGGCCATCGAGGTTCAGCGAGAAATTCTCGGCGATGTCCCATTTCGCGTTAAGGCCGTAATCCTGGAGCTTGCTGCGCTGCGCGCGATTCTGCGCCTCGAAGCCCTCGTCCTTGGTGCCGCCCAGCGTCTCGTGAAGATAGGTCGCCGTGGCGACAGTGGGGTTGCCGTCGAACGTGACCACGTCGAACGGCCGGCTGAACCAGTTGGAGAGATCCGAGCGGATCTCCTTCTGCTTGTTCTGCGCGTAAAGGGCGTCGGCGGTCAGCGTGATTGTGTCGGTCGGGCGGAATTGCACGACCGCCTGGCCATTGAAACGCTCGCGCGAGCCCTCCGCATAGTGATAGCGGCTGTCATTGGGGATCGCGACGAGCTGGTTGGCGTTGGTCGGCGCGTTGTTGACGACCGTACAATTGGGCCCTGGCGTGGCCGACGGGCAGACGCCGCCGCCACGGGCGAAGCCGCCGCTCAGGAAGGTGCTGTACGGAATGATATTCCAGTTGTTCGATGTGGCGGCGATCGAAGTGTAGTTACGCTTCTGATAGCTGCCGAACACGGAGACGCCGAAGGTATCGCTGGGGTCGCTCCAACTGAGCACGCCGGAAACCTCGGGCGTGACCTTGGAACCGCAGTCGAGGCAGTCGTTGACGCTGGTATCGTAGACTGCCTTGGCGCCGATGCTGCCGGACAGGCCCGACGCGCCGTCGAGCGGATGGCGCGAGACGACGTTGATCGTCGCGCCGATGCCGCCCGATGGGATGGCGGCGCGGCCCGTCTTGTAGACTTCGAGCGTCTTCACGCCTTCCGAGGCGAGGTTGGAGAAGTCGAAGGAGCGGCTGGTGCCTTGCGCGCCATCGGAATTCTGGTCGCCGCCGACGACGGAGACGACCGAGGTTGCGAGGGTGCGGCCATTCAGCGTGACCAGATTGTAGTTCGGGCCGAAGCCGCGGACCGTGACCAAGGCGCCTTCGCCGTTGGTGCGATTGATCGACACGCCCGTGATGCGCTGCAGCGACTCGGCCAGGTTGGTGTCGGGAAATTTGCCGATGTCTTCGGCGGAGATCGCATCCACGACGCCGGCCGAGTCGCGCTTGATCGCGATCGAACGCTCAAGGCTGGCGCGGATGCCGGTGACGACGATGTCCTGCTCGGCGGTGTCGGCGGGCGAGTCGGCGGCAGTTTGGGAACCCGGGTCAGCCTGCGCCAGTGCCGCTCCCGGCACCATCAGACACACCGCAACCGCGATCGCGGACGTGGAACGCGCAAGCGCAGACGAACGGCCAAAGCTTTTCATATTCACCCCTCCTGATCGGCACGCTCTTGCGGCTGCCGGCACTGTTTTTAGCGAGCAAACATCGTGCTGCTCGATGGTAACGCTACCATAGTGTCTGACGTTGTCAACTGGGATCGCGTGACGAATTTGCGGGCGATAAAACCAAAATGAACCCTGTTTGTTGAACTGCCTTCCGCAGGCCGATTCATGTTAGCGCACGCAGCATGAATTGCCGCAGTGCGATATGCCTGATGCGCGGCTGGCGCAGGGGCACAACCCGCGTTGAAGCGCTTCGACCGGCGGTCATTCGATGGTGATTCGCCAGCTTTGCGTTAGTGGCCGAGCAGGCCCGCGTTTCCCGCGACGACGGGTAGGGACGAGTCGCTCTCAAGCAGCGCGTTCCGTTGCGCAACGATGAGCGGCACCAGCACCTGACCGGCAACGTTGACCGCGGTGCGGCCCATGTCGAGAATCGGATCGATGGCGAGCAACAGGCCGGCGCCCTCCAGGGGCAGGCCGAGGGTCGACAAGGTGAGGGTGAGCATCACCAGCGCACCGGTGAGCCCGGCGGTCGCCGCGGAGCCGAGCACAGAGACCAGGGCGATCAGCAGATAATCAGTCGGATGCAGCGCGATCCCATAATATTGCGCGACGAACAGGGCGGCGATCGCCGGGTAGATCGCGGCGCAGCCGTCCATCTTGGTCGTGGCGGCGAAGGGAACGGCAAATGCCGCATAGCTGCGCGGCACGCCCAGCGTTTCGGCCGCCGCCTCGGTGACGGGTAGGGTCGCGATCGAGGAGCGGGAGACGAAGCCGAGCTGGATCGCCGGCCAGGCAGCCGCGAAGAACCGACGCGGTGCGATGCCATGCGTCAGCAGCAACAGCGGATAGACGACCAGCAATACGAGCGCGAGACCGAGATAGATCGCGCCCGCAAAGGCACCGAGCGCCGACAGGGACGTCCAGCCATAGCGTACGATCGCACTACCGAGCAGCGCCGCGCTGCCGATCGGAGTCAGGCGGATCACCCATTGCAGGATGCGCCTGAACAGCGCGAGCGCCGAGGCGTTGAGCGCGAGGAACGGCGCGCCGGCGTCGCCGATTCGCACCGCCGCCACGCCGATCGCGATCGCTACGACGATCACCTGCAGGATGTTTAACGACAGCACCGTCTTCGGCACGCCATTGGTGAGGGTGGTGGTGGCATTGAGGCCGAGGATATTCGCCGGCACCAGCCCGCGCAGGAAATCCAGCCAGGAGCCTGTCGTGTCCGGGCGAGTCGCGGCCAGCGAATCGACCCCGGCGTGCAGGCCGGGCTGGACGATCAGGCCGAGTGCGATGCCGATCGTCACTGCGATCAGCGCCGTGATGGCGAACCACAACAAGGTGCCCGTGACGAGCCGCGCCGCATTGTCGAGCGTGCGGAGCGCAGCGATCGAGGCGACGATCGCGGTGAAGACCAGCGGCGGAACCAGCACCTTCAACAGCTGCACGAACATTTCGCCGACGATCCGCAAGGTTTCGCCCAGCGCGCCGGGCGTCCCGCCATCGCCGAGCGACCGGGCGACAAAACCGAGCGCGATGCCGGCCGCCATGCCCAGGATCACCTGACCGCCAAAGGGCAGCCGCGCGGGCGACCCGGTCATGTGTGGCGGCTCATTGGCGCTGGGTGGCAAGGGACTGGCCGATCAACCCGAAGAAGGCGCGGCTGGCGATGCTGCGCCCGCCATCCCATTCGGGATGCCATTGCACCGCGAGCACATCACCGCCGCAGGGACGCGCCGAAAAGGCTTCGACCAGCCCGTCATCTGCGGCAACCGCCTCGATCCGCAATCCGCCGCCCAGCCGATCGATCCCCTGGCGGTGAATCGAATTGACCGAAAGGCGGCGCTCGGTCGTGGTGGCGGCGAGCACGCCCTCAGGGGCCAGATCCACGTCATGATAATGGTCGAACAGCGCTTCATAAGGCGTGCCATCGTCGGCGGGACGGTGATGTTCGTCGCCCAGGTCGCCGGTCAGCGTGCCTCCGAACAGCACATTCAACTCCTGCAGGCCGCGGCAGATGCCGAATACGGATTTGCCGGCTTCGATCATCCGCCCGGCCAGTTCGAGCGCGACTTCGTCGCGCTGTTCGTCGAGCAGCGCATCCCCGGCGCAAGGCGCGCCATAGCGCGAGGCGGCGACATTGGAGCGCGAGCCGGTCAACAACAGTCCGTCGAGGCGCCCGACCAGCGACGCCGCGTCGCAGGCGCTGGCCACGGCGGGGATCAGCACCACGGTGACGCCGGCATGGCTGACCAGCGGCTCGATGAACCGCGTGGCGACCGCCTGGATCGGGCGCTCCGACACTTCGTTGCAGCACAGCACGCCGATTACCGGCTTCGCCACGCAATCGCCTGCGTTGGTCCAGCGGCGCGTGAAAGTCGTCATGCGAACTTTTTCCGGGCACGGCACGGCATCAATCTGCGCCCTGCGGTTGAGCCACGGTACGCAGATAAGGCGTGTGCTCGGTCCAACCCTGCGGGAAGAGCGCCCTGGCCGCATCGTCGGTGACGGAGGGAAGGATGATCACGTCTTCGCCCTGTTGCCAGTCGGCAGGTGTGGCCACCTTGTGCCGGTCCGTCAGTTGCAGGCTGTCGATGGAGCGCAGGATCTCGTCGAAATTGCGCCCGGTCGAGGCCGGATAGGTCAGCGTCAGCCGGACCTTGCGAGCGGGATCGATCACGAACACGCTGCGGACCGTGGCGGTGTCCGACGCGTTGGGGTGGATCAGCCCAAGCAGGCCGGCGATGCGGCGGTCATGATCGGCGATGAGCGGGAAATTCAGCGCGACCCCCTGAGTCCGGGCGATATCCTCCGCCCAGGCGTGATGCCGGTCGACCGGATCGACCGACAGGCCGACCACCTTCACGCCGCGCTTGTCGAATTCCGGCTTGAGCCGCGCGACCGCGCCGAGCTCGGTCGTGCAAACCGGCGTGAAATCCTTGGGGTGGGAAAACAGGACCACCCAGTCGGTGCCTGCCCATTCGTAGAAGGAGAATGGCCCGATCGTGGAATCCTGGGTGAAGTCGGGAACGCTATCCAGCAATTTGAGCGACATTGGCACCTCCTGCACGCGATTCGCCTAATGTCCTCTCATTCGATAGGAATTGGTGCGAAGAATTTTTATCCGGGCTGAAAGGCGGGGACGGAACGATGGAAGCGGGGGCTGCGTCGTGCGTGCTGTTTAACGCGCAGGAACGCCGCGCGTACGGTGCGAGCGAGGGCGCTATCATATGCCACCGCCTCGCCCCTGCGCGATCGATGTCGATCTATCGCATGTTCCGGCTGAGTGGCTGGCGGAGTGCGGTTCCGATTCGCACGAACTCTGCCCGATGTTCGAACGCAGTCGAGGCCGTGCGCACCGGCGCGCGGCGCTCACTTGTGTCCGGACCGCCCTCGCAGCGGTCTCAGGGGAGCGGCGTTCCGCGAAAAAGGTGATCGGGAGGAGAATGTCCGGAACTATTTTGCCGAATGCTGATCCGAAGTCGAAAAATCGCGTTTTTAGCTGTTGACCGCTCAGAACCCCTTCCCTATATCCCCGCCTCCGGCAGCGAACCACCTCGGTTCGGTTGCCGGATCCTCACACGCCGCAAGGCCGATCCCGCGAAAACGGGAGTGAGGTTAAGACCTTAATCGAAGGTATCGGATCCAGTCCTAGGATTGGAGCCCATGCTTTCGTCTTTGGTTGTTGGATCGTTTGGGCCTGGATCGTGAGATCCGGGTTGGGGCGTTCAGCTCTTTGACATTGTTGGTTAAGATGAAGGGACATGTGGGCGGCGGCCCCGGGTCTGGCATTCAAGGTGTCAGTAGCTCGGTTAAATTAGGTCGTTACTCGCAAGTCCTTCACGTAT
>NZ_JAXOJO010000013.1:0-2500 GCF_036663735.1 Parasphingomonas zepuensis
TGCGAAAAACGGTTCTGACGGGTCCCCTCAAAGTAATACTTTGATGGGTTCCCTTAAAATCGATGCACGCTTTACCTGAATTCAGGTGTAGGTGTTTACTAGGCGTTGCTGTTCAATCATCCGACTATCGCGGACAGTGCTGGTATGACCCAGGATTGTCGTTGATGGTGGGACTCTCAAGCGCAAATAGAGCAATTAGTATCGGTTAGCTCCATGCGTTACCGCACTTCTACATCCGATCTATCAACGTCGTGGTCTCCGACGGCTCTATGAAATCTTATCTCGAGGGAGGCTTCCCGCTTAGATGCTTTCAGCGGTTATCCCGTCCATACATAGCTACCCTGCTGCGCTTCTGGCGAAACGACAGGTACACCAGAGGTATGTTCAACCCGGTCCTCTCGTACTAGGGTCAACTCCTCTCAAATTTCGACGCCCACGGCAGATAGGGACCAAACTGTCTCGCGACGTTCTGAACCCAGCTCACGTACCACTTTAA
This sequence comes from Parasphingomonas zepuensis, assembly GCF_036663735.1. NCBI lineage: Bacteria > Pseudomonadati > Pseudomonadota > Alphaproteobacteria > Sphingomonadales > Sphingomonadaceae > Parasphingomonas > Parasphingomonas zepuensis. The sequence continues at coordinate 497 of NZ_JAXOJO010000013.1, forward strand.
TTGGCGAACAGCCAAACCCTTGGGACCTGCTCCAGCCCCAGGATGTGATGAGCCGACATCGAGGTGCCAAACAACCCCGTCGATATGAGCTCTTGGGGGTTATCAGCCTGTTATCCCCGGCGTACCTTTTATCCGTTGAGCGATGGCCCTTCCACGAGGGACCACCGGATCACTATGACCGACTTTCGTCTCTGCTCGACTTGTCAGTCTCGCAGTCAGGCTGGCTTATGCCATTGCACTCTAACAGACGGTTTCCAACCGTCCTGAGCCAACCTTCGCGCGCCTCCGTTACTCTTTAGGAGGCGACCGCCCCAGTCAAACTACCCGCCACAGAGGGTCCCTGATCCAGTTTCATGGATCGAGGTTAGACATCAGAAAACAACAGGGTGGTATTTCACCTATGGCTCCACGTCAGCTGGCGCCAACGCTTCAAAGCCTCCCACCTATGCTACACAGTTCTTTCCTAATGCCACTCTGAAGCTGCAGTAAAGGTGCACGGGGTCTTTCCGTCTAACCGCGGGTACTCCGCATCTTCACGGAGAATTCAATTTCGCTGAGCATGTCCTGGAGACAGTGGGGAAGTCGTTACGCCATTCGTGCAGGTCGGAACTTACCCGACAAGGAATTTCGCTACCTTAGGACCGTTATAGTTACGGCCGCCGTTTACCTGGGCTTCATTTCGCAGCTTGCACCACTCCACTTAACCTTCAGGCACCGGGCAGGCGTCAGGCCCTATACGTCGTCTTGAAGCCGACTTAGCAGAGCCCTGTGTTTTTGCTAAACAGTCGCTACCCCCTGGCCTGTGCCCCCTCAAAGTGCTTGCGCATAGTGAGGGCCTCCTTCTTCCGAAGGTACGGAGGCAATTTGCCGAGTTCCTTCAGGACACTTCTCTCAAGCGCCTTGGTATACTCTACCTGACCACCTGTGTCGGTTTCGGGTACGGTCTATACGGTGGGGCTATTTCCTGGAACCTCTTCGAAGCCCATCCAATCCAATAAGGATGAACAACACACGAGATCCGTCACACACCACCAGGTCACGGAATATTAACCGTGTTCCCATCGACTACCCCCTTCGGGCTCGTCTTAGGGGCCGACTCACCCTGCGCGGATTAGCCTTGCGCAGGAACCCTTGGTCTTTCGGCGAGAGGGCATCTCACCCTCTTTATCGCTACTCATGTCTGCATTCGCACTTCCGATACCTCCAAGGCCCATTACCAGGCCCCTTCACAGGCTTACGGAACGCTCCGCTACCGCTCACGCTTAACGCGTGAACCCTAAGCTTCGGTGCGTGTCTTGAGCCCCGTTACATCTTCGCCGCAAAACCTCTTGTTTAGACCAGTGAGCTGTTACGCTTTCTTTAAAGGATGGCTGCTTCTAAGCCAACCTCCTGGTTGTTTTGGAAGTTTCACATGCTTTCCCACTTAGACACGACTTGGGGACCTTAGCTGTAGGTCAGGGCTGTTTCCCTTTTGACGACGGACCTTAGCACCCGCCGTCTGTCTCCCGGATATTACTCGCAGGTATTCGGAGTTTGGTTAGGTTTGGTAGATCTCGCGACCCCCTAGCCCATCCAGTGCTCTACCCCCTGCGGTATTCGTCCGAGGCACTACCTAAATAGTTTTCGCGGAGAACCAGCTATTTCCCGGCTTGATTGGCCTTTCACCCCTAAACACAGCTCATCCGATAACTTTTCAACGTTAATCGGTTCGGACCTCCAGTGCGTGTTACCGCACCTTCATCCTGGCCATGCCTAGATCGCCGGGTTTCGGGTCTAATACATCAAACTTAGTCGCCCTATTCAGACTCGCTTTCGCTGCGCCTACACCTAACGGCTTAAGCTTGCTTGATACATTAAGTCACAGACCCATTATACAAAAGGTACGCAGTCAGGCCACATGAGCCCTCCTACTGCTTGTAGGCAATCCGTTTCAGGTACTGTTTCACTCCCCTCATCGGGGTGCTTTTCACCTTTCCCTCACGGTACTAGTTCACTATCGGTCGC
>NZ_JAXOJO010000014.1:0-4061 GCF_036663735.1 Parasphingomonas zepuensis
ACCCGCTGATCGGCGCGATAGCCCAGTTTCAGCGCTGCTTCTTCCGGCAGGATGTCGATACGCTCGATAGCCTCGGGCGGGATGTCGCGAATCTCTGCAAAGCCGGAAATGCGGCGCCCGCTGAGCAACAGCACCGGCCCGCCCCCATCGCGACCTCGTCCGCTGCGCGTCTGGGGCTCCAGCTCGGTGAGCAATTCCGCAAGCGACCCGACGCCATATGCCCGGATATCGGCAGGGTTCAGCACCAGCTCAGGCTTGACGTCGCCCGCCACAGCGCCACGCAGCTGGCCGGTAACGACCACCTCCTCGGCCTCATCCTCGACGACCTCGCCGCCCGTATCGGACGGCGTCTCGGCTTCCTCCTGTGCTGGAGCCTCCTGTGCTTGAGCCGACACATCCTGCGCCGCCGCCATCGCCGTGGGCGCTACCGTCGTCATCAATCCCGCAAAAAACCACACGCGCCGCATTCGTAACTCCCGAACCTGCCGATATTTGATCGACGAACGCGCGATAGCCGTGATTTGTCGCAAAATTGTGCCGCTGCGAACAAAAGCGCGAGAAAGCGCCTCTAGGCCGGATCGACATTCAGGATTCCCAAAGTGCTTGATGTGTGATTCATGAGGTTCCGTGTTGGGACGCGGAGCGAACGATGGGGATCAAGCGGTACGAGTTGAACGAAGCACAATGGGCGAGGATCGCGCCGTTGCTGCCCGGCAAGGCGAGCGATCCCGGGCGGACGGGCTCTGATAACCGCTTGTTCGTGAACGGATGTTTGTGGGTATTGCGCTCGGGCGCACACTGGTGCGACCTGCCGGAGCGTTACGGTCGCTGGAAGACGGTGCATCAGCGGTTCAGCCGGTGGTGCCATGGCGGTGTCTGGGAGCGTGTGTTCGACACGCTCACGGCCGACCGGGACAACACCTATCTCATGCTCGACAGTACCATCGTTCGCGCCCACCAGCAGGCAGCGACCGGAAAAGGGGGGCCAAGGACCAGGCGCTGGGGCGTTCCCGAGGTGGACTGACGACCAAGGTTCATATGCTGGCCGACACGTTCGGTAGGCCGTTGCGCTTCCAGATCACGGCTGGTCAGGCGCACGACATCACCGCTGCTGCCGATCTCCTGAAAGGGCACAAGGCCAAGGCGGTACTCGCCGACAAAGCCTATGACAGCAACGACTTGCGTGAGCTGATCGCCGGCATGAAGGCCGAGGCGGTGATCCCGTCCAAGCGGAACCGCAAGGTCTTCATCCCCCACGACGAAGCCGTCTACAAACACCGCAACCAGATCGAACGATGCTTTGGCCGCCTGAAGCACTTCAGGCGCTTCGCCACCCGCTACGATCGCCGGACCATCCACTTCACCGGCTTCGTCCATCTCGCCGCTGCCATGATATGGCTTCGGTGAATGTCGATCCGGCCTAGTCATCTGGAACTGAAGTAAGTTACATTGTATAATGCGTTTTCCGAGAGGGAGGCGTTGATGGCTAACGCATTTTCGAAGGGTCGTCCGATTGAGCCGTTGGTGGTGACGGCGGAGGAGCGTGCGTATCTTGAGCGACAGGTGCGGCGGCACCGGGTATCGCGCTCGCTTTCAGAACGATGTCGGATTATTCTGCGCTGCGCCGACGGTTTGCAGAGCAAGGTCGTGGCGACCGAGCTTGGCGTTCACGAGCACACGGTGGGCAAGTGGCGCCGGCGCTTCTTGGCCGATCGTATTGACGGGCTGCTCGACGAAGCGCGCCCCGGCAGGCCGCGCACGATCGGCGACGATCAAGTTGCTGCCGTGATCGAGCGGACGCTGCGCACGACGCCTGCCGATGCCACGCACTGGTCGATCAGGTCGATGGCGGCAGAGACGGGCTTTTCGCACACGACGATCCGCCGGATGTGGAACGCGTTCGGGTTGCAACCGCACCGTAGTCAGACCTTCAAACTATCGAGCGACCCGCTGTTCGTCGACAAGGTGCGCGATATCGTCGGGCTTTATTTGTCGCCGCCGACCCGCGCGATCGTCCTCAGCGTCGATGAGAAGAGCCAGATCCAGGCGCTCGACCGCGAGCAGCCGGTGCTACCTATGATGCCGGGAATTCCGGAGCGCCGGACCCATAGCTATGTGCGGCACGGGACGACATCGCTGTTCGCAGCGCTCGATATCGCCTCGGGCTTCGTCATCGGCAAATGCTACAAAAGGCACCGCGCAACAGAGTTCCTCGACTTTCTCAAGCAGATCGACCGGGCGGCACCTGACGGGCTCGACGTCCATATCGTCATGGACAATTACGCCACCCACAAAACTGCCAAAGTGAGGGCTTGGCTCGCCCGCCGTCCGCACTATCACGTGCACTTCACGCCGACATCGGCGTCATGGATCAATCAGGTTGAGCGCTGGTTCGCCGAGTTGACCAGAAAGCAGCTGCAGCGCGGCGTCCACCGTTCGACCGGCCAGCTCGAAGCCGACATCCTCACCTTCATCGACCGGCATAACGAACGCCCGAAGCCGTACAGATGGACCAAATCCGCCGACGAAATCCTCGCCTCGGTCAAGCGGTTCTGCCAAAAAACCGAGCAAAACTTATGTGGCGAATTTTAGATTCACATGACTAGGCTCCGTACTCAATAAGGTTGCGGTATCGAGCGACGGCTGATTCAAGGTTTTCTGCTGCTAGCGGGAGGCGTTGGATGGGACGGCAACTGACATGGTTGAGCGATGCGGAGTGGGTGACGATCGAGCCGTTGCTGCCGAGGGGCCGCAAGGGAGCGCGCAGGGTCGATGATCGGCGGGTAATCTCGGGCATCGTCCACATGCTGCGGATCGGCGCGCGGTGGCGCGATTGTCCGCCCGAGTACGGGCCTTACACGACGATCTACAACCGCTTCCACCGCTGGAGCCAGCAAGGCGTGTGGTTCGCAGTGTTCGAGGCGCTGACTGGATATAGCGGGGTGTGGGGATCGGTCGCGATCGATTCGACCAGCATCAAGGTCCACCGCTCGGCGGCAGGCGCAAAAGGGGGGCCTTCGCGCAAGGCATCGGCACCTCGCGCGGCGGACGCACCAGCAAGATCCACGGGCTGACCGACGCCGCCGGGCGTCCGCGCATCCTGCTGATCTCGCCCGGCAACCTCTCCGACATGACCATGGCGCCGGCGCTGATCGAAGCCGCCCGCGGCCGCTTCGACAAGCTGATCGCCGACCGCGGCTATGACAGCAACGCCATTCGCGCCGCCATCCAGGCCCAAGGCGCCGAGGTCGTCATCCCGCCGACCCGAGCCCGCAAGGCGCCCATTCCCTACGATCGCGATGTGTATCGCACTCGCAACCTCGTCGAACGCCTCTGGTGCCGCCTCAAAGACTGGCGCCGTATCGCCACCCGATACGACAAGCTCGCCACCAACTACATGGCCGGCGTCTTCCTCGCCGCCTCTATTACTTTCTGGTGCAATTGAGTCCGGAGCCTAGCCATAGTGCGGGCAGGGCGAGGCGGCGCATGGGGCGACCCTAGGTGGCGCGCGGTGGAGCGGCAAGGCAGGGGCTGCCCTCACCGTTCCGCCGCTTTGCGGCTCCCTCCAGTGTCGGGTCGGCCATGCCCCCGGCATGGCCTGGACAGCGCGGGGCGCTGTCCACCCGATGCGCCCGGTGGGAGAGGGAATATCGCGCGGGGCGAGGCTTCGCTGCGAGTGGCGGGGTGTGAGCTGGTGTTGCGGCCTTCGTTTGCGGCGTTGGTTGCGGCTGAGGGGGAGCTGGGGCCGTTGTTCGCGCTGGTCGAGCGGGCGGCCGAGGGGCGGCTGGGGCTGGGCGAGATGGTGGCGTTGTTCTGGCATTGCTTGCGCGAGGTGCCCGAGGGGATGACGCGGGAGGCGTTTGGCGAGGGGGTCGCGGCGGGCGGGCTGGCAGCGGCGACGCCTGCGCTGAAGATGCTGCTTGGGCAGATTTTGGCCGGCAGATGACCCGGTTTGCGGAAGCCGCCGTGCGGCTGGCGGGGCAGGCGGGGGTGGCGTTCGGGTGGACGCCGGACGTGTTCTGGCGGGCGACCCCCGCCGAATTGCTGGCGCTGGTGCGTGT
>NZ_JAXOJO010000015.1:0-3590 GCF_036663735.1 Parasphingomonas zepuensis
CGCGCTTCGCGCCCTGATCGCGGATGCGCGACGCCGAGGCGATCGCCAGGTGGTCGCCGATTCGGACGGCAGCGCGCTCAGCGTCTTCTACGAGCCGGGCGATGTCATCCTGAACCCCTTCGACGCCCGCTGCGTCCGATGGGATTTGCTCAGTGAGATCGAACATGTCGGCGATTTCGCGATGCTGGCGCAATCGCTGTTGCCGCATCTCGGCCATGGCGATCATGATCAGTGGATCAGTTACGCGCAGCAATTGCTGTCCAGCGCGATGGAGAGTCGGGTGACCAACGAGATGGGTAGCTCTGCCGAATTTGTCACCGCGCTCGCGCAGGCGAACAAGCTGCCAACCGACGGCTCGATCCCGGCATCCGCGAGGCGCTCAGTGTACTTGATGGACACATATTGGGCGGATTCAGGCGGTCGTCGCAACGCCCTGGTCAAGGAGCGGTGAAGGTTCACAAGCGTGTTTCGGATCGGTGTACGCGCAGCAAATTGCGTTCGCCTGGTCATCCGCCTGGATGGCGGCGCGATAACGTCTGCCGCTTCTGGCAAGCGATTGCTTGTGGCAGATCGAACGAAGACGCGGCGATGGATGCGGGCGTTTCGGCACCTGTGGGCGCGCGCTGGTTTCGGGGAGCAGGAGGGATGCCGCCAACCCATGTATCACCATCGGCTAAGCCGACCATCGGGCGTTATCTGACATTTTCGGAGCGCGAAGATATTGCGATCGAAGTGGCCAGGGGCGCCAGCATCAACGCCATCGCTCGTAAGCTTGGACGGTCGCCGAGCACGATCTCGCGCGAGTTGAAGCGCAATGCCGCCATGCGAAGCGGAAGCTTCGATTACCGGGCGAGCACCGCGCAATGGCATGCGGACCGGTCGGCTCGGCGGCCTAAGCTGACGACCAACTCAGCGCTGCGAGACTATTACAGGATCGGCTCGCCGGGCAGGTTGCCAACCCCGACGGCTTCGGCTTCAGCGGCTCTGATGTGATATGGAAGGGACGCCGTGCTGTTCACCGCCAGAGCCGGCGATGGTTTCGGCCTGGAGTCCCGAACAGATCTCGCATCGGCTCCGGCTCGACTTTCCCGGGGATCTGACGATGCGCATTAGCCACGAGGCAATTTACCAGTCCCTGTCCGCCGTCAGCACCAATGGCACAGATTTGAGGTTGTGATTTAAGGAGGTTTGGGGCTTCGTCGTAGTGACGAAGGAACGAAGATGAAGGCCCAACCCTCCTTGAAAAAATCGCCGACCCCTGCTGAGCGGGTTGTGAAGGATATTCGGCGTCAGACCCGTCGCCACTTCTCGGCTGAAGACAAGATCCGCATCGTGCTTGACGGGCTGCGCGGCGAGGACAGCATTGCCGAGCTGTGCCGCAAAGAAGGCATCGCGCAGAGCCTGTATTACACCTGGTCGAAAGAGTTCATGGAAGCCGGCAAGCGCCGCCTGGCTGGTGACACCGCCCGTGCCGCGACCACTGGCGAGGTGCAGGATCTGCGCCGCGAGGCTCGTGCCCTGAAGGAATGCGTTGCTGACCTGACACTCGAAAACCGTCTGCTGAAAAAAGCATGATTGCGGATGGGGGCGACGACGAATGAGGTATCCCGCATCCGAAAGCTCGAGATCATCCGGATCGTCGAGCAGTCGCACCTGCCCGCCAAGCGGACGCTGGACCAGCTCGGTATCGCCCGTCGGACATTCTACCGCTGGTATGACCGCTATCTTGAGGGCGGGCCGGAGGCACTGGAGGATCGGCCATCGGCGCCGAGCCGGGTGTGGAACCGCATCGGCGACGGCATCCAGGACCAGATCGTCGAAATGGCGCTGGAAGCGACCGACCTGAGCCCCCGCGAACTGGCGGTGCGCTTCACCGACGAGAAGCGCTACTTCGTGTCCGAAGCCACGGTTTACCGCCTGTTGAAGGCCCATGATCTGATCACCAGCCCGGCCTATGTCGTGATCAAGGCCGCCGATCAGTTCCACACCAAGACCACCCGGCCGAACGAGATGTGGCAGACCGATTTTACCTACTTCAAGATCATCGGATGGGGCTGGATGTACCTGTCGACCGTGCTTGACGACTTCTCGCGCTACATCATCGCCTGGAAACTGTGCACCAACATGCGAGCCGAGGACGTGACCGACACGTTGGACCTCGCCCTCAAGGCCTCGGGCTGTGACAGTGCCACGGTGCTGCACAAGCCCAGGCTGCTCAGTGACAATGGTCCCAGCTACATCGCGGGCGAACTGGCGGAATACATCAATGCGCAAAAGATGAGCCATGTGCGCGGCGCTCCGATGCATCCCCAGACCCAGGGCAAGATCGAGCGTTGGCACCAGACCCTGAAAAACCGCATCCTGCTGGAAAACTACTTCCTGCCCGGCGACCTCGAGATCCAGATCGAGGCCTTCGTCGAGCACTACAATCACCAGCGGTACCACGAGAGCCTGAACAACGTGACGCCCGCCGACGCCTACTTCGGCAGGGCGCCGGCCATCATCCAACAGCGTGAAAGGATCAAACGACAGACCATCGAGCATCGGCGCTTGCAACACCGCAAGCTCGCCGCCTAACATCAACCCCCAGACGAGGCCCGCACTCCGCTATTTTACGCCGCCAGTTGCGCCAAATGTTCTGACGACGGACAGGTGGTTGCTCATCCCATAGCCCCCGAATAGGCCACGAAAGGGGTTTAGGACCAGTTACAGCGTTGGTGCCGTTGCTACATAATACCGCATCCCCTTGAAATCGTTGGAAAGTCAATCGTTTGAGCAACGGTCTCGTGCCGACTGTAGCCCTCAACTGTCGCCCACACATGACGTGCTCCCCTTTTCTCCTCCACTCATAAGTAGAGTCCGGGGTTGCCAGGGTGCCCTGGCGGGTGGGGTTGTGCAACCTGCCTGGCAGCATCGGCGGGCGTCAGCCCGCCTATCCCGCTATGCGGCCGCACATGGTTGTAGTCGTCGCGCCATGCCCGCAGTACCGATCGGGCATGGCTGAGGGACGCGAACAGCGTCTCGTTCAGACATTCGTCGCGCAAGCGACCATTGAAGCTCTCGACGTATCCGTTCTGCTGCGGCTTGCCCGGCGCGATGTAATGCCATTCGATGCGTCGGTCCTGCGCCCAGCGCAGGATCGCCAGGCTGGTCAGCTCCGTGCCGTTGTCGCTCACGATCATCAGCGGCTTGCCGCGAACGGCGATGATCGCATCGAGCTCGCGGGCAACACGAGCGCCGGACAACGACGTGTCGACCACCAGCGCGAGGTTCTCCCGCGTGAAGTCATCGACCACCGCAAGGATGCGGATACGCCGGCTGCACACCAGCGTGTCACTAACGAAGTCCAAGCTCCAGCGCTGGTTCGGACCCTGCGGCAACGTCATCGGCGCCCGCGTGCCCATCGCTCGCTTGCGGCCCCGGCGACGCCGTACGCGCAGGTTCTCCTCGCGATACAGCCGCAAAAGCTTCTTGTGATTCATGACGATGCCTTCGCGGGCAAGCATGATCCCCAGCCGCCGATAACCGAACCGGCGACGTTCCAGCGCGATCTCACGAAGACGCGGCCGAAGGTCGCCATCATCACCACG
>NZ_JAXOJO010000016.1:0-2468 GCF_036663735.1 Parasphingomonas zepuensis
CGCCTGCGGCGTTCCAATCGCAACTTCAGCACACCGCGCAGTGGCGTCGATAAGGATGGGTCGATCCGCTATCGCGCGCGTCAGCAGGACTGCCAGAACTGCGCCTTCCGGCAGCGATGCACGCCCAACATGCCCGCTCGCAAGGTCACCCGATCGATCCACGAAGGCGCGCGCGACCTGGCCCGCGATATCGCCACCACCGACGCGTATCTCGTGTCACGCCGCCAACGGAAGAAGGTCGAGATGCTCTTCGCTCACCTCAAGCGCATCCTGAAGCTGGATCGCTTGCGCCTGCGAGGCCCCAATGGAGCGAAAGATGAGTTCCACCTCGCCGCCGCAGCCCAGAACCTCCGGAAAATGGCAAAGTGAGCTGCACCCGGTTTTGCGGACACCAAGTTAGGCTACATTAGCCTGCTTCTCGAAGTCCATGGGGCTGAGATAGCCCAGGGTCGAGTGCCTGCGCGTGGGATTGTAGAAGCGTTCGATGTAATCGAACACGTCCGCCCGTGCCTGATTGCGCGTTCGGTATGTTTTCCGCGCGATCCGCTCGGTCTTGAGCGAGGAGAAGAAGCTCTCCATCGCGGCATTGTCCCAGACGTTGCCCGACCGGCTCATCGAGCAGGTGATGCCGTTGTCGGTCATCAGCCGCTGGAACTGCTCGCTGGTATATTGGCTGCCCTGGTCCGAGTGGTGCAGCAGGGCATCGGGCTTGCCGCGTCGCCAGATCGCCATGACCAGCGCATCGGTGACGAGCTGTGCCGTCATCGTGTCGCTCATCGACCAGCCGACCACCCGCCTGGAGAACAGGTCGATCACCGCGGCCGCATACAGCCAGCCTTCGGCGGTCCAGATGTAGGTGAAGTCTGCCACCCACTTCTGGTTCGGTCCATCGGCGGTGAACTGTCGATCGAGCACGTTGCCGGCGATCACCGACCGCTGGCCCTCGTCCTTGGGCAGACCGCGACGCCTGGGGCGAGCCTTGAGACCCTGCACCCGCATCAGTCGTTCGACGCGGTGCAGGCCGCATGACAGGCCTTCGGCCAGAAGATCGTGCCAGACACGGCGCGCGCCATAAGTGCGATAGCTGGAGATGAAGCTTGCCCGCACCCTGGCGCCGAACTCCTCGTCACTGCAAGAGCGCACGCTCGGCGCGCGCACCAGCCAGGCATGAAAGCCGCTGCGCGAGACCCCGAGCGCCTCGCATATCCACGATACCGGCCAGACCCCCCGGTGCTTCGCGATGAAGGCGAACCTCATATCGAGTCCTTCGCGAAGTAGGCCGCCGCTTTTTTTAGAATGTCGCGCTCCGCCTTCATCCGCGCCAGCTCGCGGCGCAGCCGCTCAATCTCCTGCTGTTCTGGCCTCAGCTTGCCGTGGCCGGGAAAGGCCGATCCAGGATCGCCCTCCGCTTCGCGGATCCACTTGCGCAGCACGTTGCCATGCACGTCGAGATCGCGCGCCGCCTGCGCCGCAGAAACGCCCCGCTCTAGAGCGGTTTCCATTCATTCCGGTTCATAGCCGCATGATTTGAAGTAGTTGGCGCATTCGATGGGCTGGAAGATATCGACGAGTTTGCCGATCAGGTCCCACAGGCCGCTGACGGTTCGCTCGCCTATTTTTCGGAGCATGGCCTTGAGCCGTGAGAAGGCCTTTTCGATGGGGTTGAAGTCCGGGCTGTAGGGCGGGAGGAAGCGCAGGGTTGCGCCGACTGCTTCGATCCTCTCCCTCACTGCTGCCCGCTTGTGGCTGGAGAGGTTGTCCATGATGACGACGTCGCCGGGCCGCAGCTCGGGCACGAGCACCTGCGCCACATAGGCTTCGAACCAGTCGCCGTTGATCGGTCCGTCCAGCACCATCGGCGCGACCATGCCGGTTATCCGCAGACCCGCAACCAGCGTGGTGGTTTTACGGTGGCCGTGCGGGAAGCCCATCCGCAGTCGCTCGCCCTTGGGGCAGCGGCCATGGCTGCGGGTCATGTTGGTGGCGGTCCACGTCTCGTCGATGAAGACGAGGCGCTCGGGTTCGAGGTCGATCTGGCCATCGAACCAGTGCCGACGTTGCCTCAGGACGTCGGGACGGTCCTGCTCGATCGCGTGCCCGGTCTTTTTTTGCGCGTGATCCCGTGACGGGCGAAGAAGCGATGCACCGTGCCGATCCCAACCAGGGCGCCACGCTCAATCAGCCGCGTCTGAACCTCGACCAGGGTCATATCGCCCTGCTCGGCAATCAGTCCCCGAATGAAGCCGCCATGCGCTTCGATCCTGCCGGAATGCCGGTCACCGCCGCGCGGCCTGGCCACAGCCTGACCATGCTCCAGGGCGAGCTGTCGCCAGCGGATCGCGCTCGATGCGCTGACCCCGAAGCGCGCCGCCGCCGCATGACAGCTTAAGCCCGCATCAATCGCTGCAACTACCCTGTCCCGAAGATCCTGTGAAAGAGCTCGTGCCATCCATGCTGGCCTCCTGCCA
>NZ_JAXOJO010000017.1:0-2380 GCF_036663735.1 Parasphingomonas zepuensis
GGCGGGCGGTGCGCGATGCCTATGGGCTGAAGTTCAAGTCTGCCCGGCCCTATCAGCCGACTTTCATGTATCGCGCGCTGGCGAGCGGCGCGGCGGACGTGATCCCGGCATTCTCGTCAGACGGGCGGATCGCGGCGGACCGGCTGACCGTGTTGGCCGATCCAAAGGGAGCCATTCCGGGTTATGATGCGATCCTGCTGGTCGCGCCGGAGCGGACCGGCGATGCGCGATTCCTGGCCGCCATTCGGCCATTGGTGGGCAAGGTGCCGGTGGCGGCGATGCGCGAGGCGAATTACATGGTCGATCGGGATATGGACAAGGTGTCGCCGGACGCGGCGGCGCGGTGGTTGGAGAAACGGATCGGATTGTAGACAATTCGCCCTCACCCTTCGCGCCTGCGCCTCCCTCCCTCTCCCGGCGGGAGAGGGAGGGAGGCGCGAAGCGCCGGAAGGGTGAGGGCGACCGCCCCCAAGTTGCACCTCCGAAACAATTCCGCCACCCTCCCCCAAACACATGTGTGGACGGCCCGTGCAAGTCACCTTCTGCCTAACCCTTCTCACCTTCCCGCACCGGAACCCCGAAGTGGGGTGGGCGGCGAAAATCGACCGGAAAGGCACGCCGCAAAGGCGGGCTGCACCCGCAGGGCCGCAACAACGTGGAGGACCCGGCGCAGCCGGGTTGCGGCTCGCCGAGGCGGGCCTAGCAGGGAGAGCCGGCCATCCCGCTTCGGGGGTCAGGCCAACAGACGCGTCGCCGCGCGACAGCGCGGCGTCCGCTGAATTCTTCGACTATTACGCGAGGTGACACCGAGCATGACTGCGATCGGTTGGGTGCGGTCATGTGTCCGGCCGGTTGGTGCGGTCGGCGACCGCTGGCCCTGATGAAATCCGCGGATCGCACGTTCCATCAGTGAAACGGGCTCGAAGGCTCCCTTCGTTTTCCGAACTGAGCGATCCCCGGCTTAACCGGTTCGTCATCATGGCTTGAGCACCACCTCGCTTCCTTCGGAGCCAGGCTCCGCGGGAAACTCTACAAATGCGTCATGATGCCGTCGCCGGCGCGCGGAACGTGCCGCCGCGTGTGAGGATGGCCCAGATGATGCGCGCCGTCTTGTTCGCCAGTGCGACGGCCGCGACCAGCGGTGGCCGGCGCTCCATCAGCGCCATCAGCCAAGGCGAGGCCTTCTCCGGCGCGACGCGGGCCCGCTTGATCACCGAGAAGGCGCCGAGGACCAGCAGCGTTCGCAGGGTCTGGTCGCCCGCCTTGGTGATGCGCCCGAGCCTGGCCTTGCCGCCCGTCGAGTTCTGGCGTGGTGTCAGGCCCAGCCAGGCGGCAAAATCACGGCCCGATGGAAATCGAGAAACATCGCCAGCAAGTGCGATGATCGTGGTCGAGGTAACCGGCCCGACGCCCGGGATCGTGCTCAGGCGCTTGCAGGTATCATCGAACTGCGTGCTGGCCGCGATCTGGTGATCGAGGGTTACCAATCGGGCCTCGACCCCGCGAATGGCGTCAGCAAGCAATCGATAGGGATCGCGGATCAACTCTGGAAGGCGATCGTCGCCCGCGCTAGCGATACGCAGAATTTCGGTTGCGCCGCCAAGTCCCTGGTTGGTCACAATGCCAAACTCCGCCATCCCGGCGCGAAGGGCGTTCAACATCGCGGTGCGCTGCCCGACAAATTGGGTACGCAGCCGGTGCATCAGGGCCAGCGCCTGCGTGTCCGGCGCCTTGATCGGAACGAAGCGCATGGTCGGTCTGGTCACCGCCTCGCAGATCGCCTCGGCATCGGAAGCGTCGTTCTTGCCGCGCTTCACATAGGGCTTCACGTAATGCGCGGGCATGAGGCGAACGTCGTGCCCAAGTGCCTCGAGCTGGCGACCCCAGTAATGCGCGGTGCCGCACGCCTCGATCCCGACGCGGCATGGCGGAATCTCTTCGAAGAGCCGCATGAGCTGCGCTCGAGAATAGCGTTTGCGGATCACCACCGCACCAGCCGCATCAACTGCGTGCACCTGGAACACGTGCTTTGCGATATCCAAACCGATCGTTGCGATCTCCATCTCCGTTCCTCCTGTCCTGCTGCGAATCAGCAGGCGATGGTACCAACTGCGATCCCGCAGCCGTCCCACTTCATCAGTGAAGGAGCCGGGCGCAGCCCGGCTTGCCGGGGCCGCGAGCGGGCCTAGCAGGGAGCGCCGCCCACTCCCGCGCCACCGGGAGAGGTCCCAAACAGCGCCGCCGCGCGAGCGGCGACCGCAGCTCTTGCCGGCGGCAAAGCCGTCGCCAGCAAATGGATGGCCCCCGGGCCGGCGCGGGCGGATCAGCGGTGCAGGGTCGGGCTTCGCGGGGCAGGGCGGCATGTGTCGCCCGCTTCGCG
>NZ_JAXOJO010000018.1:0-2119 GCF_036663735.1 Parasphingomonas zepuensis
AGGGCCGCTGGCGATATTTTCATCGGACCTGGCACCGGTGCAGACCGAGATCAAATCGGTGGCGACCAGCTATCGCGCCGATCTTGCTGCTGATCGCGCCGCCGGTCGCCCACCGCATAGTTGCCCACCGCCCGAAGGTAGCGCGGCGGCGAAGATCAAACCCGCAATGTTCCTCGCCGAACTTGAGAAGGTTCCGCCCGAACAACAGTCGATGAGCATGAAAAAGGCATTTTATCAGATCATGAAGCGCCGCTGGCCTTGCCCGGGCTAGGCGTCGTGGACAAAGGGTATCCAGAGTTTGATTGAAGCGAGAGCGACGAAGCCGAGGTATGATTCCTTGGTTTTGTCGTATCGCGTAGCGATCCGCCGCCAGTTCTTGAGCTTGCTGAACAATCGCTCGATGAGATTGCGCCAGCGGTATTTCGCGCGATCGTGTGGGATGGGTATGCGCCGATTGCTCTTGGCGGGGATGACCGCTTCGACGCCGGCTGCGGCAAGCTCCGCGCGGATGGCATCGGCGTCGTAGCCCTTGTCGGCGAGCAGTGCTTCGATGCGGTCGCCGAGCATCCGGAACAGCGGGCCAAAGCCCTGTACGTCGTGCGTCTGGCCCGGCGTCAGGACGAAGCCGAGCGGTCGACCGTGGCCGTCGCAGCGGGCGTGAAGCTTGGTCGTGAAGCCGCCGCGCGAGCGGCCAAGCCCCTGGGTCTCTTGATCCCCTTTTTTAGCCCGACGGCGCAATGATGCGCCCGGACCACCGTGCTGTCGATCATGTCGGCGCTGGTGTCGCGCTCCACCATCTCGGCCAGCGTCTCCAGCAGGGCGTCGAACACGCCCGTCGCGACCCAGCGCCGGTAGCGCCGGAACACGCTGTTCCACTTGCCATATTCGTCCGGAAGATGCCGCCACTGTGCACCCGTCCGCGCCATCCACATCATGCCCTCAAAATACCGCCGGTTGTCTCCGGCGGGCCGACATCCGCGACCATGTTCCGGCGGCAGCAACGGTCCGATCAACGCCCACTCTTCGTCCGATACCCCGATCCGCTCGCCCAACCCTGCCTCCAAAAGGCAGCCTTGAATCAACCTACGAGTCTCAGGTCAAGCTTTGTCCACGACGCCTAGGCCGCGTTGACAAAAGACTTGAGCCATAGTCGCGCGGCGGCGAGGTTGAGGAAGCTCTTGAAGGAGAGGACGGTCTTGTCGTAACGGGTGGCGATGCGGCGCTGTTGCTTGAGCTTGCCGAACATGCGCTCGACGCGATTGCGGTCCTTGTAGCGCCGATAATCGGGATGCTCAGGCAGTTTGCGGTTCGAGCGGGGCGGGATGATTGGCAGGATGCCGCGCATGAGCAGGTTTTCGCGAAACCTGTCACCGTCATAGCCCTTATCGGCCAGCAACGCCTTGGGCGTGGGCAACGGCAAGGCCATCAGATCATCGGCCGCGGTATAATCCGATGCCTCGCCGCCGGTCAGGATGAAGCCGACAGGGAGTCCCTGATTGTCGCAGCGGGCGTGGACTTTGCTCGTAAAGCCGCCGCGTGATCGACCAAAAGCCTGCGCAACAGCCCCCCTTTTCCGCCCGCCGCCGAGACATGGCCGCGAACTGTGGTGCTGTCGATCATGTGCTGCCAGTCGTCGGTCAGCCCCAGATCGACCAGCGTTTGCAGCAGTGCATCCCAGACCCCTTGCTCAGCCCAGCGCCGGAACCGGACATAGACCGAGTTCCATTTGCCGTAGCGCTCGTGCATGTCGCGCCACGGGCAGCCGACCCGCAACACATGCAACATCCCATTGAGAAAGCGTCGGTTGTCGCCTGCCGGTCGCGCCCAGCGCCCACGCTCAGGCGGCAGCAGCGGCCCGATCAACTCCCATTCCGCGTCCGACAAATCCCCGCGATCCATGACTGCTCCCCAAAGAGAAGCCTTGAATCAGAACTACGCCCGTTTGTGAATCCCTTTTGTCAACACGACCTAGACTCGCACACTGGTTCGCAGTTGAGGAGGCCATCACCGCCAATCCTGACCGGCCGATCGGCAGCTTCGAACCCGTGGGCGACCCGCTGCTCGACGCCGCGCTCACGCTCATGCACCTGCGATGGGCCTCAGAGATTTGGGACGACCG
>NZ_JAXOJO010000019.1:0-1913 GCF_036663735.1 Parasphingomonas zepuensis
CTTGGATGAAATGTACGTCAAGCTCAACGGCGAGATGGTATACCTCTGGCGCGCGGTCGATCACGAGGGCGAGATTCTCGAGAGCTACATTACCCGCAGCCGCGACAAGATGGCTGCCCTGCGGTTCATGAAGGAGGCGCTCAAACGCCATGGCTCACCTGAGGCGATTACCACCGATGGCCTCGGCTCGTACAAGGCGGCGATGAAATTGCTGGGCAACGCTGAGAAGCAGGAGACCGGTCGCTGGGCCAACAACCGGGTGGAGAACAGCCACCTGCCCTTCCGACGACGAGAACGGGCGATGCTCCGATTCAGGCGAATGAAGACGCTACAAAAGTTCGCCTCGGTCCACGCCAACTTTTATAATCATTTTAACTTGGAGCGCCATCTCGTCGATCGACCGACCTACAAGGAACGCCGCTCGGCCGCGCTGGCTGAGTGGCAGTCACTCGCGAGCTAGCCCCCTGCCCTCATAGACCGCACTGCATCGTGTGGAGAGCGGTTCGCATTGGACTGATGGTGTGGACGGCGCTCTGTTTGGCGGTTGATTCGGAAGAACCCGCTGCCAGTCTGGGGTCGTTGTCAAAGCGATCAGCACAGGAGCACCGTCCATGGGTAAATTACCAATCGACTTGTCGTCTGTCACCACCGTTGGCCTCGATCTGGCCAAGCATGTATTCTTCGTCCACGCCGTCGATGGCCGGGGCCAGCTTGTCCTGGCACGGGAAGTTCGGCGGCGCGATCTTCTATCGTTCTTCGCGTCGCTACCCGCGTGCCTGGTCGGCGTGGGCTTGCAGTTCGGCGCACCATTGGGGACGCGAACTCATGGCACTGGGGCACGATGTCCGCCTGATGCCGCTGGCCTATGTGAAGCCATACGTCAAGCGCCAGAAGAACGATGCGGCCGATGCAGCGGCGATCTGCGAGGCGGTGACGCGTCCCTCGATGCGCTTCGTCAAGGTTCGGTCCGTCGATAACCAGGCGGTGCTGATGCACCACAAGGTCCGCGAGATGCTTGTGCGGCAGCGTACCCAGATCCTCAATGGCTTGCGCGGGCATCTCGCCGAGATCGGGATCATTGCCGCACAAGGCCCGGTTCATGGCCGCGCACTCGCCGGGCTCCTGCGTAAAGGCGATGCATCCATCCCGCAGGTCGTGGCCACTGCCCTGTTGCCGCTGGTCACGCAGCTCGAGCAGCTTGATGCCGAGATCAAGGAGTCCGATGCTGCCATCGTCAGGCTGGCGAAGGCCGATCCGGTTGCGAATGCGCTGATGTCGATCCCGGGCATCGGTCCGGTCACCGCCTCGGCGCTGGTCGCCAGCGTGGGTGATCCCTCCAGCTTCTCGGGACCGCGGCAGTTCGCCGCGTTCCTGGGCTTAGTACCACGACAGAACTCGTCGGGTGGGAAGCCCCGGCTCGGGCGGGTCACCAAGATGGGCAATGCCTACCTCAGAAAGCTGCTGGTCGTCGGCGCGCACGCCGTCCTCCACCACCGTGCACGGCATACCGATCCACTCCGCTGCTGGGCACAAAGGCTGATGGAGACCAAGCCGTTCAAGCTGGTCGCGGTAGCCACCGCCAACAAGCTTGCCCGCATCGCCTTCGCGGTCATGACGACCGGCACATCCTATCGCGCTGCTTAGGCCTCAATGCGAATATCGCGGCTGACAGTAGCGCTCCATAATCTCGGGTGACCATGAGGTGATGCGACACAACCGGACATAATCTGCCAAGCCCGAGGTGCTGTCTGCGCAGTGAAGCGCGTTGGACTGAAAGCGGCAAGCAGATCAGCGGACCAACATCAGGGCCAGTGGATCAAGACCACATGCAAAGGCCGGAGACATGACCGCACCCGTGACCGTCGCCAAACCAAATATCACACTTGATCGCAGAGCACCGTCCAGACATGACT
>NZ_JAXOJO010000020.1:0-1709 GCF_036663735.1 Parasphingomonas zepuensis
CAAACTGCAGACTTGGCATTCGATGCGACCTCACACTTCACCCAAATGACGGCATAACGCCTCAGCGCTTGATAACAACCGCAGCTTGGGAATCAACGAATGCCGATCGTTTCCTGAGACAAGAGAATGGGAGGCACCGCCCGTCACTCCCACCAATAGGCCGCGCGCTTCGCCGTTCCCGTCTCCACTTCGTTCATCGTCTTGGCGTCGTACATCCGACCACCCAGCATCACCCGGCTGATCTTGTCGCTGTTGCGGATGTCGGCGACTGGATCGGCGTCGAGCACCACGAGATCGGCGAGCTTGCCCGCTTCGATCGAGCCGATGTCCTTGGCGAACCCTAGCGAGCGCGCCGAGTCGACTGTGCCCGCTCGCAGTGCCTCGATCGGGGTCATGCCGCCGCGGACGAACGACCACAGTTCCCAGTGCGTCGCGATACCCGCCTGTTGTCCGTGCGCGCCGATTGCGACGAGCTTGCCAGCCTTGGCGATCTTGTTCGCCTCACGCGCATTGTCGTCGTCGACGAAATTGTCCTCGGGCGCCTTGGCCACGCGCATCGTATCGGCGCGCAGGCGTTCGGGGGGCGTGTGGACCAGCAACGGGTTTTTCCACACATCGGTGGCCTGCCGCCAATAGGGATCACCGGCGAGGCCGCCATAGCTGACGACGAGCGTGGGCGTGTAGTTGGTGTCCGACTGGCCAAACATCTGGACGACATCCTTGTAGAAGACATCGGCGGGGATATTGTGTTCGAGCGTCGAGTTGCCGTCGGCGATCAAGTTCA
The DNA here is from genome assembly GCF_036663735.1 of Parasphingomonas zepuensis. Lineage (NCBI taxonomy): Bacteria > Pseudomonadati > Pseudomonadota > Alphaproteobacteria > Sphingomonadales > Sphingomonadaceae > Parasphingomonas > Parasphingomonas zepuensis. The sequence goes on from NZ_JAXOJO010000020.1 coordinate 785, forward strand.
TGTCCATGCCGAACAGCGAACCGCCCTCTGCCACCACCTGCATATTTTCCGCGCGGGCTGCGGCGACCACCATCTGGCGTTGTTCGCGGCGCGGCTGATTGTAGTTTTTCACTGAATGCGCGCCCTGTGCCTTTAGGCGGCGGACATGGTTGAGCGCGTCTTCGTAGCTGTTGATCTCGGCATAGACGCTGGCGTTCTTGGCGCCATAGACGATCTCGCCGGTCGAGAAGATGCGCGGGCCGAGGAGCTTTCCAGCGCGCTGCAGGTCCTGTGCGGGAAAGACGGTGCGCGCGGATGACGATGGATCGTGGATCGTGGTGGTGCCCATCGCGAGGTTCTGAATCAGCGACCAGTTTTGCTGGGGCACCAGCTCGTCGGCACCATAGGGACCGTGGGCGTGCGCGTCGACCAGGCCGGGGATAACGGTCTTGCCGCCAAGGTCGACGATTTTCGTCCCCGCAGGCAGCTGAATCGCGGCGGTGGGGGCGACCTGAACGATGCGATCACCCTCGATCAGGATCGTAGCGTTTTCGATGATGCCGCCGTCCGCGCTCGACATGGTGACGACGCGGGCATTGGTCAGGGCGATGCGGGCGGTGGGCTTAACTGCTTGAACCTGCATTGCGAGCGAGGTGGTGCGCGGCGTGAAGGTCGGCTTGGTACCGCCCGGCGCACTGGCGAACAGGTTGGCGCGATCGGCACTGAACAGCGTCGCGCCCAGGCTCCAGTGCAGGCGCGATCCGTCACCGGACCAGTGGATGTAATCCGCGCCGTCGGTGCTGACGCGAGTCACCGGAAGGGCGTCGGCCTTGGGTCCGACGCTGACTTCCTGTCCGCCCGGCATCAGCGGCATGGCAAAGGCCTGATAATTCTGGCGAAACGCGATGCTTTTGCCATCGGGGGCGACCACGAAGTCATTTGCGAG
>NZ_JAXOJO010000021.1:0-1691 GCF_036663735.1 Parasphingomonas zepuensis
CCAGGCGGGGAGCTGGTTGATGTCGCTCAGGCGGTGGGTGGTGACCTTGCCCAGCTCGGCGAGGCGGGACTGGAGGCGGCCGAGTTCCTTGCGCTTCTTCTTGCGGACGGTGGTGGTGTAATAGGCCTCGGGCGACCGGTCGCTGTCGAGCAGGGCGCGGTCGATGCGGTGGCCGGTGGGGCAGGGACGCCCCAGCGCGCCGGTTGCGGCGAGCAGGCCGTGATGGACCGGGCCGTGCTCGACGAGGCCAGTGAAGTGGAGCAGGCCGGTGGCGTGGCGGTCAGCGTCGAGTGCTTCGAGGATCGCGGTCCATGCGGCCTGTTCGTAGCCGCGACGCAGCAGCGGGCCGCCGAGGAAGCTGTGATAATGCAGCCAGTTTTCAACATGGGCGATGGGCAGGCGGCCATAGTGGGTGGCTTGCGCGACGTGCAGGATGCCGATCAACCGGTTGTCGGCGCGGACGGCGATCTGGCGGACGCCGGACATGGGGTGCAGCGGGGCGCTGGCGGCGATGAACCAGCGTTCGGCGAAAACATTGGGCTCGGCGGCGTTGGCGGCGAGGTCGTCCCAGTCGGCCGCAAAGGCAGGGGCGATCGCGCCGAGTGGCGTGATTTCGGCTGAGGGTGGCTGGACATGGAGACGCAGGTCCGGGGAGGCCGGACGGGCATTCACTGTGTCGATGGCAACTGCCGCGTTCATGCTGCTCACACCCTGGTGGTCAGGTTGGCGACTAGCGGTGAAGCGTTAAATTTCGGCAAGCGACGCGGCGATTGGAGCGGTTCGGCAACAAAAAAGAAAGGGCCGGAGGATTGCTCCTCCGGCCCGCTTCTCTTTCCAGCCATGGAGGCCGGGGGTCTGGATGCTGGCACCGGCAAAGCCGGTGCTGGCGTCGGACGGGATCGGCTACGCCGCCCCGCCGTCCGGACCTGAGGAGTCCTGAATTAGCTCGCGCTAATTCAGGCACCTCCAGGTCAGAAGTCCATACCACCCATGCCGCCCATGCCGCCGCCGCCGCCCATGGGCATGGCGGGCTTGTCGTCGGCAAGCTCGCTCACCGCTGCTTCGGTGGTGATGAGCAGACCGGCAACCGAGGCTGCGTTCTGGAGTGCGGTGCGAACAACCTTGGTCGGGTCGATCACGCCGGCGGCAACGAGGTTCTCGTACACGTCGGTCGAAGCGTTGAAGCCGAACGACGTGTCATCCTGGTCGAGCAGCTTGCCCGACACGACCGCGCCATCATGGCCCGCATTGGCTGCGATCTGGCGAACCAGCGCCGTCAGCGACTTGCGGATGATGTCGATGCCGCGCGTCTGGTCGTCATTGACGCCCTTCAGCCCGTCGAGTGCCTTGGTTGCGTACAGCAGGGCCGTACCGCCACCGGGGACGATGCCTTCTTCAACGGCTGCGCGGGTTGCGTGCAGCGCGTCGTCGACGCGGTCCTTGCGCTCCTTGACTTCGACTTCCGAAGCGCCGCCAACCTTGATGACCGCAACACCGCCGGCAAGCTTGGCAAGACGCTCCTGGAGCTTCTCCTTGTCATAGTCGCTGGTGGTGACTTCGATCTGCTGACGGATCGCTTCGGTGCGGCCCTTGATCGCATCGTGATCGCCCGCGCCGTCGACAATGACAGTGTTGTCCTTGTCGATGGTGACGCGCTTGGCGGTGCCGAGCATGCCCAGGGTAACCGTCTC
>NZ_JAXOJO010000022.1:0-1649 GCF_036663735.1 Parasphingomonas zepuensis
GTGCGTCCGCATGGCAAGGACTATCAGATCGTCGCCGGCGAACGCCGCTGGCGCGCGGCACAGCGCGCACGCCTGCACGAAGTGCCGGTGATTGTGCGCGATCTCGACGAGGCCGAGACGCTCGAAATCGCGATCATCGAGAATATCCAGCGCGAAGACCTCAATGCGATTGAGGAGGCGGAAGCCTATGCCAAGCTGATCGGCGCATTCGGCCACACCCAGGAAGCGCTGGCCCGCATCGTCAACAAATCGCGCAGCCATATCGCCAATCTGCTGCGCCTGCTCGATCTGCCACCGACAGTCCGCCAGCGCGTGGTGGAGGGGTTGCTGACGATGGGCCATGCGCGAGCCCTGATTGGTGCGCCGGATCCCGAACGGCTCGCGCGCATCGTTGTCGAGCGCGACCTGTCGGTCCGCGATACCGAGAAGCTGGCCCGCGAATCGAAGCCGCGCGCGGCAGGGAAGGGCGGCGAGAAGCCGGCAGGGGTGGTCAATGCCGACATCGCCGCACTGGAGCGTCAGCTCGGCGACGTCCTCGGCCTCAACGTGAAGATCAACTTCGGTGAGAAAGGCGGGGCGATGACGCTCGCTTACTCGACGCTCGACCAGCTGGACATGATCTGCCAGCGCCTGACTGGCGAGAAGATATAATTAATTCAATAGCTTAACGGGATCGCGCAGCCGCCCGTGCCAGTGTCGTCAGTGCTTCGTCCGCCATCACCTGCCCGGCATTGCCGCCAGCCTTTGTCATCGCCCGTTCGGCCTGCCGCGCCCGCTCGACACCGCGCGCCAGCATCGGGCTCGTCCAGCGCCGCAGCGCGATCTTGGTGCTCATCTCTTCCTTGAAGAACACGCGGTGCTTCTTGACCGCTTCGTCCGGCGATGCCCCGCGATCGATATCGGCACGCATCTCCGCCAGCGCCATCAACCGCCGCACCAGCTGCCGCCGCAACGGGATCGACGACACCCCGGCATGGTCCAGCCGCGCCAGTTCCACGCCGAGCTCCGCCGCGCGTCCCTCTCCCCCGGCATCGATCGCGCTAGGCATCGCGGCATCACCCCGCGCGGCGCCGCTCGCCTCCAGCGCCGCAACTCCGGCCTCGCGCGGCCGATCGGGCGCGGCATCGAGGTAGATCGACAATTTCTCGATCTCGCGCGCCAGCACCGCCCGGTCACCGCCTGACATCACCGCCAGCCGATCGGCGATCCCGCCCACGAGCCGCAGCCCGTTCTCGCGCGCAATCCCGGCGGCCAGCTGGCTCGCATTGCGCGCATCGGGGACGTAACAGGCATGTGCCATCACCGACGGCGCGGCCAGCGCGAGTTTGAGCAACCGCCCGGTGCCCTTCAAGGCGCCGCCCATGGCCACCACCGGATTTCCGGCAACCTCGGCCTCGATCAACAGCCGCACTGCCTCGGTCCCGTCATCGTCGATGCCGGATACGCGGATATAGCGGGCATCGCCGAACAGTGACATTGATGCGGCTTCCTCGGCCAGCCGCCCCGGGCCCGCCTTCAGCGCCGATCCGTCAAGGTCGATCCGCTCGGCCCCGCTGCCCATTGCCCGGCCCAGCCGCGCGGCCAGCTCGCTCGCGCCCGCTTCGTCGGGGCCATAAAGCAGGAACAGCCGGATATCCGCCCCCGGCTTG
>NZ_JAXOJO010000023.1:0-1634 GCF_036663735.1 Parasphingomonas zepuensis
TCGAGCAGACGGTCGAGGCTCAATAACGGGCTAAGTTGCTGATTTAACCGCGACTAAAGCTGAATTGAAAAGGTCTGCCGCTTGCCAATGCGGACTGCAGGAGCGTATCATCTTGCTATCACACCTTTTCAGGGGATTTCGATGAAACCCGTTTCCGGCGCGATTCTGCTCGCCACCTCTTCGCTCTTCTCCGCTACAGCACAGGCCGGTCCCATGTCACAAAATAATCCGGCTGCCAGCCAATCCAGCGCCCCTGTCCCCGATGCTGCACCGATGCTGGCGGAATGGGCCGGTCCTTTCGATGGCGTTCCGCAGTGGGACAAGGTGACCCCGGCAATGTTCCCCGCGGCGTTCGAGGCAGGCATGGCCGAGGCACGCGCTGAGTTCGCCAAGGTTCGCGACGACCCCGAAGCCCCCTCTTTCGCCAACACGATCGAAGCCCCGCAAAAATCCACGACCGCTCTTTCGCGCGTGTTTCCGATTTGGGGTGTGTACACGAGCAATCTCGCCACACCCGAGGTGCAGAAAATCGCGACCGAATGGAGCCCGAAGCTTTCGGCTTTCTCGACCGAGCTGGCGCTCGACCCAAAGATGTTCGCGCGGGTCAAAACACTCTATGACAAGCGCCAGACGCTTGGGCTGAACGCGCAGCAGATGCGGCTGCTCGAGCGGACCTATCGCGGATATGTCACGTCCGGCGCGCTGCTCAATGAAGCGCAGAAGGCCGAGATCAAGCGTATCAACAGCGAGTTGTCGAAAGCCTATACCGAGTTCAGCAAGCGCGTGCTGGCCGATGAGGAAACAGCGATCATCCTGACCAGCGAGGCTGACCTGGTCGGCCTGTCGGACAGTTTCAAGGCGAGTTTGGCGGACGAAGCCAAGGCGCGTGGTCAAGCGGGCAAATGGGCAGTCAAGAACACCCGCTCGTCGATGCAGCCGTTCCTGATGTATTCCACCCGTCGTGACCTGCGCGAGAAGATCTACAACGCTTATATCAATCGCGGCGACAACGGCGACGCGAACGACACGAACGCAATTATCGCCAACATCCTGAAGCTGCGCCAGGAACGCGCCGTCGTCCTCGGCTTCAAGAACCACGCCGAATATCGGATGGATGATACGATGGCGGAAACCCCCGCCAACGCGACCAAGCTGATGGAATCAGTCTGGCCCGCAGCCCGCGCCCGTGTGCTGGAGGAAGTGGCCGACATGCAGGCGCTGGCCGACAAAGAGGGCGCCAAGTTCAAGATCGCCGGCTGGGACTATCGCTTTTATGCGGAGAAGGTCCGCAAGGCGAGATTCGATCTCGATGAGAGCGAGGTGAAGCCATATCTGGAGCTGAACAACATGGTCAATGCCATGTTCTATGCCGCCGGGCGTCTCTACGATCTGCAGTTCAAGGAAAATACTGGCACGATTCCGGTATTCCACGCGGACATCCGCACCTTTGAAGTGACGCGACAGGGCAAGACTGTCGGCGTCTTCTACCTCGACAATTTCGCGCGTGCCGGGAAGCGATCGGGTGCGTGGGCGACCAGCTATCGCGGACGTTCGGGGCTGCGCGGTGATGATATCGTGCTGTCGTCGAACAACAATAACTTCACAAAGGGCGGGGCGGGCGAGCCGACGCTGAT
>NZ_JAXOJO010000024.1:0-1595 GCF_036663735.1 Parasphingomonas zepuensis
GGCTGGATTCCTCACGATATTCGATGCCGGCGGCGAGATGCACCGGGCCAGCGGGAAGCTGGAACAACGTGCCGCTGAGGTTCAGGGCCGCAGCGTGCAAGTCCTGGAAGGCGTGGGCCTGATAGCTGGCCTTCACATAGTTGACCGCCTCTGGCGTGATCTTGCTCGTGCCGTTGGCATTCAGGCCAAAGGGATTGAATGGTACGCAGCCATTCGCGCGAGCATTGGCATCGAGGCAGATTGCATCAGTGGTGCTGCCGTTGCGGTTGACGTCATTGATATCGGGGACCACCTGCACGGCGTTCGCGACGTTGAACAGGTTGGCAAGGCCAGTCATGGTCGTATCGGAACGGGTGAAGCCATAGCTGTAATAGGCGTCGAGATTCCAGCCGCTGCCGAGATCGACATCGGTGCCGACCGCAAGCCGGAAGTTGTCGCGCTGAGTCGTCACCGCGCGGGTGCCGGGTTCGAACATCGTGGTGCGGATCAGGAAGCTGATGTCCTTCAGGCCGTCACCAGTGCGATCGTTCGCCGCATTGTAAACGGCGTCGGACACGAACGGGTTGCGCAGGGTCACGAACGTCCCGTTAGGCCCGAACACACGGTGCTCGATGTTGAAATAGCCATTGGCGTTGCCCGGGGCATTGAATGCGCCGAGGGCGCCGTCGGTGCGCAGCGGCGAGGCCTCCAGATAGCCCTTTGTATCGACCCTGTTATACGTCCCCTCGACGAAAACGTTGACGCTGTCGGATACGTCATAGTTGGTGCGCACGGCAAAGGTCAGCCGCTCGACCGGCGATGCAATCGCACCGAACGCCGCGCGGTTGAAGCCGTCGGTCGTTGCGTTGTAGGCGCGCACGCTTCCATCCGGATTGATGATGCGATTGCCAGCGCCTGCGATCGAAAAGACGCCGGCCGGGCCGACGCTGGACGGCGCATAGAGCGGAACGAACAGGTTCTGGGCCGCGAGCAGATTGGTGGCGCTGGGGGTGCCAACGCGCTGCGTTGTGCCAAGGCTGTTGTAATCGAACGCCGAAAAATCGCGCCCGGTGTTGAGGACCGCGCCTTCGCGCTGCCAGCCGACGAACAGCAGCATGTTGCCGTCGCCATTCGCGAAGTTGCGACCGAAGGTGGCGTTGGCTGAATAATTGTCGTCATCGCCGCGCTCCGAGATGCCGGATTGCAGGTTCGCGTGGAAACCTTCGAAGTTCTTTTTGTAGATGAAGTTGACGACGCCAGCGATCGCGTCCGAGCCGTAGACGGCGGAAGCGCCGCCGGTGAGCACATCGACACGCTCAACGAACGAAGCGGGGATCATCGCGAGATCAACGACGCTGGAGCCGGGCGAGCCGGCCACACTACGGCGACCATCGATCAGCACGAGTGTGCGCGACGGGCCGAGATTGCGAAGGTTGACCGTGGACCGGCCGGGGCTGGTGCCGAACGTGCTGGTCGTGCGGCTGGCTCCGGGATTGCCCACTGCGGGATTCTGCTGGAGCACTTCCTGGATATCGATCGAGCCCTTGTTCTCGATATCCCGTGCGGTGATCACCTGGATCGGCGAGGGCGATGTCAGTGTCGGGCTGCGGATGCGG
>NZ_JAXOJO010000025.1:0-1593 GCF_036663735.1 Parasphingomonas zepuensis
GTCATCCTCGGCGCGATCCTTTGGTCAAAGACGATCCGACCCGGTTTCTTCGCCGTGCTGCGCGCGCTTATGCAGCCCAAGATAGTCGATGTAGTGGGCTTAGCCGCCCTCTACATAGCAGGGTGTGTCTGGCTGCTGGCGCGCATCCGGATATGGGATTGGCCAATCTTAAAACGGTCATTCTGTGGTTTCTCACGACGGGCTTTGTGGCGATCGCCGACACCAAGAAGCTCGAACGGGGCCCGCTCACACTTTTGCGCTGTGACCTGCTCCCCGTTTTCAGGCCGCCGATAACTTAGCTTCGGTGTGTATATACCCGTGGCGGGGGCGGTTCGTAAACTCGGCGGGTGCCAACCCGCCAAGGCTGCTGTGCGGACGCACGGTGTTGTAGTCGGTCCGCCATGCCTCGATGATCCGTCTTGCCGCAGCCAGCGATGGGAACTGGTGCGCATTCAGGCACTCGTCGCGCAAGCGACCATTAAACGATTCGACTAACGCATTGTCCGTCGGCTTGCCAGGTCGCGAGAAGTCCAGCGTCACACCGTTCTCGTAAGCCCGACGGTCGAGCGCCTTCGAGATAAACTCCGGGCCATTGTCCACCCGGATCGTCCTGGGCGCACCGCGTGACAGCGTGATACGTGTCATCGCCTCGACCACCTGGGCACCTCCATTTACCGGGAGATTTGGGCGGATTTGGGATGTGGGGCCTGTTGGGGGTAAATGACGGCCGTTGGGGTGCATATTGCTCCGCTCACGGATTTCCTGATTTCCGGGCGCACTTATCCCATGGCTGTTCGTCGTTCGTGGAAGATCAGTCGGTTCATGTAGGCCAGATTGGCCAGCGTGATCTGGGCTTCCGCGCGCTTGATGATCAAGCCCATGATGGCCTTCTGGTGCGCGAACACATGCTCGACCCGTGCACGGACTTTTGATTTCGTGGCATTCCCGCGCCGGACGTGATCGGGCATCGGCTTGCCTCTGGGCTTTCTGCGATGGATGCGGCTGACCCGACCATGCGCCTTGAGCCACTTTTCGTTGACCTGGCTGCGATAGGCCGTATCAGCCCAGACGTCCGACGCGCTATTGTCATTGGTCACGACGTCCCGGAGCATCCGGCCATCAAAGCGCGCTCCATCGGTGACCTTGCCCTTGCGGATGAAGCCGAAGGCCCGGCAGATCGAGATGCTGCTCTTGTAGCCAAAACTGGGGATGGCGATGTCAATCTGCGGCTTGCCATCCGCCGCCGGCCTGCCCTTGGCGAACTTGAGCGTCCAGCGCGCATCCGTGTCTTTCTGCGCTGCGCGGGCGGGTTCGCCGGGCCAGATCTCAAAGCCTTCTTGCCCTCCTTGATCGCTGCCTTCTCGGCCTCGGCATTGCGCTGCTTGCGCGGCCATCCGACACGCCGGGCATGCTTCAATCTAAGTCAGAAAGACTCTAGTTGTGGCGCTTACGGACGCGTCAACGTTGCTCGGGCAAAACCGAGTGCCGTGTGAGGCTGTTTGAAGCAACATATGCCACGCCGCGCCGTCTTGGGCTCCGCCTCCGATCCTGTAGAAGCTGATGGCCGAATCCTTGAACAAGCGCGCTCGTTCA
>NZ_JAXOJO010000026.1:0-1531 GCF_036663735.1 Parasphingomonas zepuensis
CGAGCGGTCGAGTTTGTCCGCGTTCTCGATCGCCTTTGCGTTGCTGCACTCCTGCGCGTCGGTATGGGTGCCGTCCGCGCACGCCGCGAGAATCTGCGACCTGAGCTTAGGATCGGACTTCAATTCCGCCTTGCCGGCGGGCTGTCCGCAGCCGGCGACAAGGATCGTTAGCAGGATCGCGCCAGCGCTGGCGGCATGCTTCATGGCCGGCTACCCAGGCTCTGTTCGAGCTTTGCCAGGCCAGCCTCGCCTTCGCGCTGGGAGCGGAGCCGCGCTTCGGCCGCCTGCCGCATTTGGAGCGCCTGCAACTGCACCGCGTCATTCTGGATGTGCGCGTTTTCGACCCCGATCCGGGCCTGGATATCCATCACGTCCTTGGCGTCCGATGCCGTGTCGAGCGAGGATCGAAGCTCCTCCAGACCCGCTGTTCGCTTGGTAGTCACACCATAGGCCGCTTCGGCGATCGCCGCGTCGCGCGCTGCCATGTCCCCGTTGCGCGAGATGGCATCGCGGTTCGTACGCTCGAAGGCGGTGGCATCGGGGCGAAGGTCGGGCAATGCAACGCGGTTGCTGCTGCGGATCCGATCTGCTGCCGATCCGAGGCTGCCGAGCCCAGCCATGTCCGAGGACATCAGGCGCTGGATGTCGCGCGCCTCACTCGGGAGGAGATGGCGCACCGCGTCGGTGTTCAGCGACGAGGCGATTTGGTTGACGTTCGTCAGCTTGTTGACGCTGTCGAACATATCGGTCGCTTGGGAGATCTGCTGTTTGCCCTGCTCTATCATCGCAAGCGTGTTCTTCACCGTCGACAGCGTCTGCAGGAACGTGCTGGAGTCATAGACCGGGATACCCTGTGCATGAGCCGGCACCGAAGCTGCCAGTCCGCTGGCGACCGCCAGGACTCGAATTGCTCTCATGATTTTATCCTTTCCTTCGGGTGGTAGCTCGACGACGCTCGTGGAAGATGGGCAACCACAGGGCGGGGTCGTCGCCGTGCTCGCGCCGGACCTGGTCGAGGATGCCGACAGTTTCCGTAGTGCCTGAAAGGACCGCGAGCTCGTTCGAGAGCCCGCCAAGATCGAGTTCGACGACGATGGAATCGTGACCCTGCTTGACAAGAAAGCGGCGGCTCTCCGGTATAAGATCGTTCCTGATCAGCTTGAATTCAGCGCGGGTGAGGCCGAGGCCGTCGATATAGTCGACCTCGCGGCCGTGAGGGTTCGGCAGGAGGATCTTGGTGGCCACCTGTTCCATGATGCTGTGCGAAATGTCGGATCTCAGCGCGTCGGCCGGGCTTTGCGTGCCGAATACCAAAAAGGCATTCTGCTTTCGGTAGGTTTTAAGACCATCCTGCGCGAAAGCGCGAAACGCATCGTCGCCAAGCGCCTTCCAGAATTCATCAATGTCGATAACCAGGCGCCGGCCGTCGAGCAGCGCGTCGATGCGGTGGAACATGTACATCATGAGCGGGGTGCGGATCTCGGGATTGTCGAGAAAGTCCGTCATGTCGAAGCCGATGAACCGAGCTTCG
>NZ_JAXOJO010000027.1:0-1531 GCF_036663735.1 Parasphingomonas zepuensis
GCGTGTAGCGCGCCGGCCGCCTTGATCGCCTGAAGAATGGAGATGATGCGGCGTGTGTCGATTCGCGCAGCCGTCAGCGCTTGCACGAGATCGGCAACACTTGTGTTCGGGAATTTGAACGCTCGATCACCCTCTCCCTGCGAGACTTCGAGCTTGGTGTTGGTCACGACAAGACTGCGTACATCGCTAGCAAACCCCGACATGAATCCCGGCTGTGATGCAACATTCTCGGCGGTCACCGTCACCTTGATGTCGCCTTGCGCGATTGCCACGCTGCTGATCATCACTTCGCTGCCCGCGACGACGGTACCCGTGCGCTCGTTGATTACGATCCGGCGCGCGCTGTCCGGCTCCACCAGGACATTTTCGACCTGCGCGACGAAACTTGCGATCGCCTCGGGGGTGCCGGAATAGCGGATGCGAATTTCGTTGGCGTTCCTGGCTTGAGCTGCGCCCATCCCAAACCGGGCGGTAATACCGTCGGCGACCCGCTGCGCCGTCGAGAAGCTCGGATTGGCGAGGAGGAATGAGAGTTCACCGTTCGAAATTGAAACCGCCGACTGCACGGCGGTTTCGATTGTGGCCCCGCCAGGCAAAACGGCGCTGGTGGGATAATTGCGCTGCTGCTGGTTCAATTCGCTTTCGAACCGGTAGCCTCCCGCCAGCAACGGTCCTTGTGCGAGCGCGTAAGGACGCTGATCGGGGCCCAACAGCGGCGTCATGATTAGAGTTCCACCAGCTAGACTGCGTGCATCACCGATCGAGGAAACCGTCACGTCGATCTTGTCCCCCAAATTGGCGGAAGGGGGCAGGACGGCGGTCACCATCACCACTGCAACGTTTCGACTGCTGATGTCGTCTTCGGTGACCGAGGTGCCGAGCCGGCTGAGGACGTTGCGAAGTGCTTGGCGAGTAACCACGCTGCGCCGCGTGTCGCCGGAGCCTGAGAGACCGGTCACCAGACCATAGCCGACCAGCGCGTTTTCCCGCCAACCGGCGAATCTGCCGAGGTTCTTGAGCCGCACCTGCTGCGCGAGCGCGGGAACAGGCATCAAAAGTGAGGCCAGAGCCACACCGCAAAGAAGTGCTCGCATCAGCCTAGACCCAGCAAACTGAAGAGCCTGTTGATCAGGCCGGGTTTAGCGCTGCGCGAGACAAACCCTTTGCCGTCATAATCTATCTCAGCGTCGGCGATACGGCTGGAGAGTACAGAATTTTGGCTCGAGATGTCAGCACTGCGGATGCGTCCACGAACTGCGATCGTCGTGTTCTCGCCATTCACGCGGAGCAGCTGCTTGCCGGCGATGCGATAGTCGCCATTTGGCAGGACCTCTTCAACGACGACACTCAGCTGTGCCAGCAACCGCTCGCTGCGTCGCGCCTCGCCTCGCCCAGTATATCCGCCGCCGAATGAAAGCGCACCGCCCTCATCGAGCGATCCGCCGCGAATGCTTGCACCTGCATCGGTGGATTTGCGCGTCGCGTTCTGCGTTGTGTTCGATGCTTCGGCGACTTGATGGACGACGACGGT
>NZ_JAXOJO010000028.1:0-1529 GCF_036663735.1 Parasphingomonas zepuensis
GCCCCAGTTTCTCGCTTGGCAACCGGCTGCTCCGCGCGGCATGGATTATCGTGTGGCTGGTGCTGGCGAGCTGGACCCCGCGCGCCCTGCATGGGTGGCGCCGCTTCCTGCTCAAGGTGTTCGGCGCGCGGATGGGCCAGGGCGCGGACGTGCGCGGCAGCGCGCGCATCTGGTATCCACCCCATCTGGTGATGGAGGATCGCGCGGTCATCGGCCCGCGCGTGACCTGTTATAACCAAGCTGAAATCCGGCTGGGGCAGGATTCGCTGGTGTCGCAGGGTGCGCATCTTTGCGCCGGCACACACGATTTTGACGATCCCGCATTTCAGCTGATCGCCCGGCCTATTCGCATCGGCCGGGACGTATGGATTGCAGCGGAAGCGTTTGTGGGGCCTGGCACCGTTATCGGTGACCGCGCCGTCGTCGGGGCTCGGGCAGTCGCCTTCGGCACGCTTGCGCCGAATATGGTTTATCGCGGCAATCCGGCGACTGCCCTGCGCATCCGGCGCGGCGCAGTCGAAGAAATGGCCGATCTTGAAGACGGAGGGCATTGATGTCGGGGGCGATCACAGATGATTATGGCTGGGGTTCCGAAACGGATCACGGCGCAGCCGATTACCTGAATCCCGCAATTTGCGCACTCGTCGCAAAGACCGGGGCACGCGACATCCTGGATGCCGGTTGCGGCGGTGGCGCGCTTTGTGCCGACCTGCATGCGCGCGGTTATCAGGTCGTCGGGGTCGACGGCGATGCGAAGGGCATCGAAATCGCCAGAACCACGCATCCGGGTATTCGGTTCGAGGTTGCGCGGTTCGAGGATTCGCCCGGTGCGATCGGCGGCAACGACGGCGGGTACGATTGCGTCGTCAGCACCGAAGTGGTCGAACATCTCTATGCGCCGCAAGAACTTGCCCGGTTCTGCTTCGAGGCGCTGCGCCCCGGAGGCACGCTCATCATCACCACCCCTTATCATGGCTACCTCAAGAATCTGGCGCTGTCCGTCATCAACAAATGGGATTTCCATCATCATCCGCTGTGGCATGGCGGTCACATCAAATTCTGGAGCCCGCCGACATTGGGAAAATTGTTGACCGATGCCGGTTTCGAACTGACCGGCTTCAGCGGGGTCGGGCGTATACCCTATCTGTGGAAGAGCATGGTCCTGACCGCGCGTAGGCCGACAACGGCATGACCGTCAGCCTTTCCGTCATTCTGCTGACGCACAACGAGGAGCTTCACCTCGGGCGGGCGCTCGAGTCCGTAGCACCGTTTGCCGAGCGGGTTATCGTTGTGGATTCCGGCTCAACCGATGCAACGATCGACATCGCACGCCGTCATGGCGCGACCGTCCTGCACAATCCGTGGGTCAACTATGCGCAACAATTCGCATGGGCGCTCGAGCATGCGGAGGTCCGCACCCAATGGGTCATGCGCCTCGACGCTGATGAGGTGATCGGCGCCGACCTGGCCGCCGAAATCGAGGAAAAACTCCCCCAGTTCGGCCCCGATGTCGCAGGCATAAACCTGCA
>NZ_JAXOJO010000029.1:0-1478 GCF_036663735.1 Parasphingomonas zepuensis
GAAGGCATCGCCGAGGCCGAAATCGTCGCCTGGCACGTCAAGGTCGGCGAACGCGTCGAGGAGGACATGGCGGTTGCGGACATGATGACCGACAAGGCGACGGTCGAGATGGAGTCGCCGGTGTCGGGGGTTGTCGTCGAGCTTGCGGGCGAAGTTGGCGATCAGGTGCCGATCGGGGCGGCGCTGATGGTGGTCGAGGTTGACGTCGAGGCGGCAACGCAGGCTGAGGTTGAGACCGGGGCTGAGACTGAGGCTGACGTTGCTGCTGAGGCCGCTCCAGCAATGGAGGCTGAGGCTGACGTTGCGCCGCTGGCGGAGGCTGCGCCTGTCGTTGAGCCCGAGGCTTTGCCGGTCGCGGAAACCGAAACTGCGCCGGTATCTGAAGCGGTCGAAGAGCAGATTGAGGCTGAGAATCCGGGGGTTGAGGAAGCAAATATCCGCCCCGGCACGGGGAGGGGGACCGCCGCGAAGCGCGGGGTGGAGGGGGAGCACGGCAAGCGAGTCCGGCGCGGATAGCCCCCTCCGTCAGCGCTACGCGCTGCCACCTCCCCGTACCGGGGAGGATATAGAAAGGTCTGTAACTGGTGGTTTACGGTCTGGCGGGTATGCGCCCGCAATAGGGAACGTCCGGTTAATTCTCGCGCGGTTACCCCCCGTCAAACCTCTGGTAATGTTGGATTTCATCTGATCTATCCTGATCGATGAACCGCGACCGCATCGCCCTATCCCCCGCACAGCACATGCCGCCGCGTCACCGCCGCATGCCTGTCGCGTGGCTGGCGCGCATCCGCCGCTTCACCGCCGCGTCCGCCCCCAAACCCTGCAAAACGGTCAACTTGGTCAACCGCGCGACAACCGACCCACCCCGTCAGTCGGCCTCAGCCTCAGCCTCACCCGCATCCTCGGCGCGCCCCTTGAACCCCTGCGCCACCACGAACCATTCGACCGATCCCTTGCGGCTCGACGGCGGCTTGGCGTGCTTCACTGTGGCGAAGTTGCGCTTCATCTCGGCGACGAACTGGCTGTCGCCGCCGCCCGCGAAGATTTTGCTGACGAACGTCCCGCCGGGGGCAAGGTTCTCAATCGCGAACTGGAACGCCGCCTCGACCAGCCCCATCGTGCGCAGCGCATCGGTCTGCGGATGGCCCACCGTGTTTGCCGCCATGTCCGACATGACCAGATCGGGCGCGCCGCCCAGTGCCTCGACCAGCCGGTCGGGCGCGGCATCGTCCATGAAATCCATCTGGAAAATGGTGACGCCCTCGATCGGGTCGACCGGCAACAGGTCGATGCCGACAATCGCTGCCTTTGGCACTTGCCGCCGCACCACCTGGCTCCAGCCGCCGGGGGCGAGGCCCAGATCGACGACCCGTTTCGACCCCTTGAGCATCCCGAACTTCTCGTCCAGCTCGATCAGCTTGTATGCGGCGCGGCTGCGATACCCCTCCGCTTTCGCCTTTTTCACATATGGGTCGTTC
>NZ_JAXOJO010000030.1:0-1478 GCF_036663735.1 Parasphingomonas zepuensis
TGTTCAGCACGATCACCAGCTCTTCCGGGTTTGCCCCGCCCGATGCGCTGAGCACGCCAAGCGCCCGGGTGAACATCAGCGCAGATTCCTCCAGCTGGCCGGTTTCCATCAGCACCAGCCCCAGATTTGAATAGGCCAGACCGGTGAAATTGCTCGTCTCGCCATAAAAGCGCAGTCGCAGCGTCAACGCATCACGCAGCACCGCTTCGCCCTCGCGATGCTGCCCCATCCGCATCAGCGCGACGCCAAGGCCGGTCAGACTGTCGCCGATGGCGGCATTGTCCCCTTGCGAACGGCGGATCGCCAGCGTGTCGCGCCAGATCGCAATCGCTTCTTCGGGCCGGTTCTGCTCTTCGAGGCACAGGGCGAGCGCCTCGCGCAGCCCCAAGGTCTGCGGCGTGCCCGGTCCCATCAACACCGTCAGTCGTTGCACGCCGGTGCGGAACGTCTGTTCCGCCTCATTCAACCGCCCCAGCCGCATCAACGCATTGCCCTGCATCAGCCGAAAGAAATTGCCGTCCGCCGTGTCACCGGCAATGGCGATCGCACGTTCGGCAATCGGCAATGCCTCGGTGAACCGCGCCAGCATCACCAGATTATTGGCGCGGCGGGCAAGATAGGAGGACAGCTCGATTTCGTCCGCCAACAGCTTTTCGGCCCCCGCCAGCGCGATCTGGAACGGCTTTTCGGCGGCGGCATGTTGGCCTTGTCGCTCCAGCGCCAGCCCGTAAACGAAGTTGGCCAGCAGCGAGACCTCGCTCTCCAAGCCAAATGTCGCCGCCACCTCGGCCGCCTTGCGCGCGATCGGCACCGCTTCGATCGATCGGCCACCTTCGCTCAGCGCCGCGCCGTAATAGGCCATCAGCATCACGCAGCTGTCGAGCGAGTCGGTGGTCGCCTTATCGCCGCCAGCCGCCACGATGCACGCTTTGGCATCAGGCTCGATCAGGGGCAGCGCCTTGGGCATATCGCCGCTTTCAAACGCGGCGGTGAATGCCGCGCTGGGCTGCTTGACCTCGACCTGCTCCTGCGCATGCACGACACCCGCCGCCAGCAGCGATAACGCCATCATCGACATCGGAACGCACGGAACATGGTCGTTTCCCCTTCGATACGAACCTCGTCCTGCACAGGTGGATTGGCAAGCGCATATTAGTATCATTTGACACCATATGCCGAATTGGACTAACCTTTGGCTCACTTTCCGGAGGATGCAGCGATGATCGACGCAACCAACCCAAGCCGTAATCCTTTGGGCCTGAACGGCTTCGAGTTCGTCGAATTCACCTCGCCCGATCCGGTGGCCATGGGCAGGCAGTTCGAGCAGCTAGGCTTCGTCCCCAGCCACCGCCACCCAACCAAGAACATCACCCGCTACAAACAGGGTCGCATCAACCTGATGCTCAACCGCGACGCCGATGGTCGCGTCGCTGCCTTTCGCAACGAACATGGTGCGTCCGCCAGCGCGATGGCCTTTC
>NZ_JAXOJO010000031.1:0-1460 GCF_036663735.1 Parasphingomonas zepuensis
AGCCAGATTGAACTCGACGCGCGGTTGCAGGATCACCCGCTGCGTGATGCGCTGATCGTAACTGGCCGCGAGCCGTCCCAGCACATCGCCTCTGGTCGATACAAACGCATGCGCTTCGACTTCAAACCAATAGGGGGCGCGTCCCTCGACGCCGAAAGCGGCATAGCTGCGCGCCTTGGGTTCGAAATCGTGACGGACGCCCGCCTGCAGATTGAAATAGGGACCGATCGCACGGCTATAGAGCGCCTGTGCCTCGGCGCTTTCGACCGCCTCCCCGAAACTGCCTTCGCCTTCGGTCTTGACGACCAGCCGGTCGATGTCGCCGCCGAACCAGCCTTCGCCCTCCCAGCGATAGCCTTCGCGCCCCTGGCGGATTTGCAGCTCGGCGATGTCCAGCATAATTTGGCTGAAGGTGCCGCCGCCATGCTCGCTGCGCAGTGCCTTGCGCGCACCGATCATCGCGTCGCGGCCCCAGACGCGGTCGGCATAGCTCGGTTCCGGCGCGGCGGGGGCTGGCGCGTTTCCGGCGGGAAGTGCGGTCCCCCGACTTCCGGTGCTCGGTGCATCGGCGGCCATGCCGGGCATCGCCGAGCTATTGCCGTCGGCCTTCTCGGGCGCGGCGGGGGCCGCACCGGCGGGCGTGCAATGCCCCATCGCCGCATGCTCCGGCGGGCAATTCGGATCGGCGGCAGGTGCGGCCTGCGCAGGTTTGGCGGGTGACGCCTTCGCCGCCGGCGTCGCGGCGGGGGCTGGTTTCGCCGCTGGCTTCGCGGCGGGACGTGGCTTCACCACCGGTTTGTGCTTGGGCGCGGGTTTCGCCGGCATCTTCATGCCGGGCATTTTGGAATGATCCATCGTCTGCGCGGCGACGGGTGCGGCCAGTGCGATGGCGGCGGTGGCGAGCAACAGCATCTTCATGCGCCCTCTCCGCGCGGGCGGACGGTGACGACCTGCATCATTCCCGCGTGCATGTGATAAAGCATGTGGCAGTGAAACGCCCAGTCGCCGATCGCGTCGGTGGTGACGTCGAAGGTCACCGTGCCGCCCGGCTGCACCTGCACCGTATGCTTGCGTGGTGCATGTTCGCCATGCCCTGTCACCAGCTCGAAGAAATGGCCGTGAAGATGGATCGGGTGGCCCATCATCGTGTCGTTGACGAGCGTTACGCGCACTCGCTCATCCTGCAGAAACGGGATCGGATCCCTGACCTCGTTCAGCTTCTCACCATCGAACGCCCACATATAGCGTTCCATATTGCCGGTCAGATGGATGCGCATCGCCCGGTCGGGTGCGCGCACATCGGGGTTGCGTGTCGTCGCGATCAGGTCGCGATAGACCAGCACCATGTGCCCGACATCCGCCAGCCCCTGTCCGGGCTCGCCGGTGCGGTCCATCGGCATTGGCGAGATCGTCTGGACGGTCGGCGTTTTCTTGACGCCGGGCGCGACGGCGAAATCGCG
>NZ_JAXOJO010000032.1:0-1453 GCF_036663735.1 Parasphingomonas zepuensis
GTCGCGCAGGTGAAAGGCGGTGACATAAGCGTCGCGAAACGCACGATGTGCAGGCAGGCCGCGCTCATGCTCCATCCCGTGTGGCATGCGGTAATAGCGCAGGAACTGGTTGGAAAAGCCCGGGCTGTCTGTCCAAAGTCTTAGCGCGCATTGGTAGTTGCAGATCCTGTCGGCGCCCCGAGTCAAAGCGGGCGTGCAGAATTGTTCCTCGAAACTCGCGCGATGCGCCGCCAGCGCCACGCGACGTGGCCACGGGTTCAGGATCGGGCCGGTGACATCATGCCACCACGGTGCGTCGGCGACATCTTCATCGCGGATATGATGGATCGCCATCGTCAACGGTGGGATCGGGCGACCGGGATTGACCATCCGGTTGCCGCCCTCGCCGTACAGCTCCCAGCGCCCATCCGCGCCAATCGCGACGTCCTGCCAGCCGATCTCGCACACGCCATGCTGCGGCGGCTTGTCGCCGGTGGTCTCGAGGTCGATGACGCGGATGATCTGGGGCGGAGGGGCCATGCCGGTCATTTGGGGGCTGGCGGATGATTCGACCAGCCCAAATGCCCTTTCCGGTCAGTGTGCGGCTTGCGGTCCGCGCTCGAGTCCGCTGGCGGCGAGTTGCTCGTCGATCATCGCGAGCAGCCGGTCGAGTGCTTCCTGGTTGAGCGCTTCGGCACGGGCGACCAGCACGTCCTGCGTGTTGGACGCGCGCAGCAGCCACCAGCCGTCGGGCGTCGTCACGCGCGCGCCGTCGGTGTGGTTGACGTCGGCCCCGCTCGCCTTCAGCCGTTCCAGCACTTCGTCGATCACCGCGAACTTGCGGCTTTCGTCGACCTGAAAGCGCATCTCGGGCGTGTTGACGAACGCCGGCATCGCTCCGCGCAGCTCAGTCAGCGACTGGCCGGTCGTGTGGACCGCGCCGATCAGCCGGACGGCGGCATATTGTGCATCGTCGAACCCGTAATAATCCTGCGCGAAGAAAATATGCCCGCTCATCTCGCCTGCCAGCGGCGATCCGGTTTCCTTCATCTTGGTCTTTACCAGGCTGTGCCCGGTCTTCCACATCAAAGGTTCGCCGCCGAGTTCCGACACACGGTCGAACAGCATCTGTGAAGCCTTCACGTCCGCAATGATCGTCGCACCCGGCTGCTTCTTCAGCACCGGTACTGCCAGAATCGACAAAAGCTGATCGCCCCAGATGACCCGACCTTCGCCGTCGATCGCACCGATCCGGTCGCCATCGCCATCGAACGCCAGTCCGAAATCGAGGCTCTTCTCCGCGACGAGCGCCTTCAAGTCGGCAAGGTTTGCCTCTTCGGTGGGATCGGGATGATGGTTCGGGAAATTGCCGTCGATATCGGTAAACAGCGTATGATGTTCGCCAGGCAGGAGCTTGACCAGCTTTTCGATCACCTCGCCGGCAGCGCCATTACCCGCGTCCCAGCCGATGCGG
>NZ_JAXOJO010000033.1:0-1435 GCF_036663735.1 Parasphingomonas zepuensis
GGCCGCGTCGAGCGCGGGGATAACCGCGCTGGCGGGGACGTTACAGAATTGCGCAATTTTCGCGCGTTCGCCCGCTGGCAACGGGTGTTCGCAGCGGCACACCAGTACATCAGGCTGCACACCGAGCGAAGCCAGTTCTCGCACCGAATGCTGCGTCGGCTTGGTCTTCAGTTCGCCCGCTGCGGCAATGTACGGCACCAAGGTCACATGGACACTGATCGAACGACCCCGGCCCAGTTCGTTCTTGAGCTGGCGGATCGCTTCGATGAACGGCAGCGATTCGATGTCACCAACGGTTCCGCCAATCTCGCACAACACGAAATCAAGGCCGTCGGTCTCGGCCTGCGCGAATTCCTTGATCGCGTCGGTGACGTGCGGAATGACCTGCACCGTCGCGCCCAGATAATCGCCGCGCCGCTCACGTTGGATGATCTGGCTGTAAATCCGGCCAGAGGTGACATTGTCCGACTGGCGCGCCGAAACCCCGGTAAACCGCTCATAATGGCCCAGATCGAGATCGGTTTCCGCCCCATCGTCAGTCACATAGACTTCGCCGTGCTGATACGGCGACATCGTGCCCGGATCGACATTGAGATAGGGATCGAACTTGCGGATGCGGACCGTGTAGCCACGCGCTTGAAGCAGCGCGGCGAGGCTGGCAGCCATGAGGCCTTTGCCAAGCGAGGAGACCACGCCGCCGGTGATGAAAATATACCGCGTCATGGGAGTATTCGCCTAGCCGTTATGCACATGGAGGGGCAAGCGCCCGACTCCGGACGCCCCCAAATAAAGTTACGTTTGATGCCGCTTAGTTGGCGAGTGGAACGGTGCTGTTATCCGCCGGCGCGGCTGGCGCGGTCGGCTGAACTGCCGGTGCCGAGCCGCTGGCTGGTGCACTCTGCGTGGGTTGGGCAGCGCGGCTGGTGTCGATCGTATCGCTGCCGCGCGTTGCTGCCAGCACCGCCAGCGTGATGCTCATCGCCACGAACAGCCCCGCCAGCACGGCGGTAGCACGCGTCAGAAAATTTGAAGCGCCACGCGCCGACATCAATCCCGATGGGCTGCCACCGCTGGTCAATCCGCCACCCTCAGAACGCTGCATGAGGATCACCGTCACCAAGAGTGCGGCGATGATGGCATGGACGACGAGTAGGAAGGTGAAAAGCATGTCGGTCTTTCGCGGAAAGCGGCGACATAGGGGACGTGGTGCCCGTGATCAACCGCTCATCGTCCCTGTGTTTGTCACAGATACGGAACATTTCGCGTCCGCCCTGAAACTCGATGGCTATCGGGGCGTTAATGTCGCTGAATGCCCCGGCTCCTTGCGGGCGTGTAACGGAAATGAGTGTAGTGCGATGAACGCCGTGAGCGACCATTCGCTGTATCAGTGGAAGACCACACTGATCGATTATGTCCGGTCAGGCGAGCCGGATCT
>NZ_JAXOJO010000034.1:0-1432 GCF_036663735.1 Parasphingomonas zepuensis
GTGTTCGGCTTCCTGACTGAATTTTCCGCGGCGATGGATCAGGATGGCGGGCGGGCGTTTCGCGCTAGCGCGTTGGGCGAAGTCGCAGGGACGAGCATTGCCCTTGAGACCGTTCGCAATCGCAGGCTGACGAGCGAACGTATTTCTGCGCAGCAGACCGCGCTAAGCTCGATCGCGCTGGACCGTCCGGTGCGCGTCGGCGGCCTCATCATTCCGATCCACTTCGATCTGCGCGCGATCGAAACGCGCGGGGATCGTTCGTTGCAGGCGCAATCGCGCGTTGCCATCGCTACGCGACAAGTATCGGTCAGCGCCGCGCTGGGCTGGCGGCGGGTAACACCGCGCGATGGCGCCGGTCGTTCGGCGGCAACGGGCGCGATCCTGCTCAACGGCCGCGTGGGAACGACGCGCATCCGTGGTGGGCTGGACTGGGAAATTGTGCCACTCGCGCGGCTAATGGGCGCAGTGCTGAGCGCCAATAAACCACTGGGAACCCGGGGCGATGCACAGGCCACCATCGGTTACGCCGGGGGTGAGAACTACGCCTATGCCGCCGCCGGCTATACGCGCGACCTCGGCTTCGCGTCGGTCACCAGCAACATACAGGCGGATACCCGCGGCGCGCTTTCGCTGCGGCTGGGATTCGGTTTCAGTTTCGGCGGAAACGGCCGCGGCCGATTCGGGCGAATCGCGTCGACACCGCGCGCCTCGACCGGCAATCTGGAAGTCAGCGCGTATCAGGACCTCAACGGTGATGGGGCGCGACAGTCGAACGAACCTGCAATCCCGGTGCCTGGACTGTTGGTAAACGACGTCCCGATTTCGACATGTCGCAAACGCGAACTGACGTGTCGGGCCATCGCCGAGATCAATGGGGTCGAACCTTTCGTACCGGTGCGGATCGCCATCGACGAGAGTTCGATCGCCGACCCCTTCCAGGTTCCGAACAGCGTCGGCATGGCAGCGGTACCGCGTAGCGGCCTAGTCAACCCGGTCGAGCTCGGGATCATGGGCACTGCGACGATTGAAGGGACGCTGGCGCTGGGTGGCACCCCCACGCCTGCGCGAATGATCGAGCTGATCGATGAAAAGGGCGCAGTGGCATATCGCGTCCGGACGGAATTCGATGGCTTCTTCACTCTCGAACGGGTCCGCTACGGTCGCTATCGCCTGCGCCTAGAAAACACTGCGGAAATTATCGGGCGAAGCGTCACGGTCAGCGCGGAGCAGAATTCGGTTCGACTTGGTACGATCGGGAAATAGGGTGGCCGACCTGTCCGAAGTGCAAATCTCATACGAAGCAAAAAATCCCCGGCACGAACTCGACCCACTCCAAGCAACGCGGCAGCCCACGCCGGCCCCGATCAAGTAAGCCCCACGGGGAATGCGGTCGCCCCACGAAGCGAAGCGTCTGCAGCCTAGATCTGCGATG
>NZ_JAXOJO010000035.1:0-1401 GCF_036663735.1 Parasphingomonas zepuensis
AATGAGGGCGTCGTTCAGGCCGGATAGAAAGGCTGCATCCCAGTCCGCGTCGCCGGACAACGCATAGTTGAGCAGGCAGCCGATGGGGGTGGCACCCTTTGCCGCAAGGTCCGAGAGGTTCACTGCCGCGAGCTTCCACCCGATCGAATCGGCGGGGTCGTGCGGGCGATAGTGCACGCGTTCCACCATCGTGTCGGTGGTGAGGATCAGGGGGCCAGCCGCGACGTCGAACTGCGCCGTGTCGTCGGCCAGTCCTGCCGCCGCCGGGTGGGTGGCGATCACGCGAAGGGCGGTGAGGAAGGCGAACTCGTCTGGCATCGCTTTCTGGTAGGGTAACGCCCGCAAGGCGAAAAGCTCGATGACGATAGTTTACGTGCCGCTCAACGCTGAATACGCCTCAAACCGCCTTCAACGCCGCCTCAAAGTCCGCGATCAGGTCGTCGGCATCCTCGACTCCGACCGAGATGCGGACGAGGTTGTCGGTGATGCCGAGCGCCTGTTTGCGGGCATCCGGCACCGACAGATGCGTCATCGCGGCGGGGGCGGAGGCGAGGGTTTCGGTGCCGCCGAGGCTGACCGCGAGTTTGGCGATCTTCAAGGAATCGAGGAAGGCGAAGGCCTCTTTCTCGCCGCCCTTGAGGTAGAGCGAGAAGGTCGATCCGGCGCCAGTGCAGTGGCGGTTGTAGATGTCGGCCTGACGGCTGCCCTCTTCGAGGAAGCCTAGATAGCCGACCTTCTCTACCTTGGGATGGGTGCGGAGAAATTCGCAAACCTTGACCGCATTTTCGCCCGCGCGGCTCATGCGCAACTCCAGCGTCTCCAGTGAACGCAGCAGCATCCAGGCGGTGTTAGGGTCGCAGATCGTGCCGATGGTGTTGCGCATCAGGCGGATGGTGTTGATGTGAGCCTTTGTACCCAGCACGCCGCCCGCGACCAGGTCGCTATGGCCGCCCGCATATTTGGTGAGACTGTAGACGACGAGGTCGGCGCCCTGCTTCAGCGGCTGTGCCCAAAGCGGGCCAAGGAAGGTATTGTCGATGGCGATCGGCGGCTTGTTCGCGCCCGTGAAAATTGCGTCACGGCTGGCGGCGACGGCTTCGACATCGACCAGCACGTTGGTGGGGTTAGCCGGGCTCTCGAGATAGATCAGCGCGACGTTGCCCGATGCGGCCTTGCTCAGGACTGCGTCGATTTCCTCGCGGGTCGCGCCTGCGGGGAAGTCGAGCCAATGGACGCCGAACTTGCCGAGGATGCGCGCGATCAGCGTTTCAGTGGCGGCATAGAGCGGGCCGGAGTGAACGATGGTGTCGCCGGGCTTGACCATCGCGAGGAAGAGCGTGGCGATGGCGGACATGCCGGAGGAGAAGGCGAGCGCATCCTCAGCCTCTTCCCACACGCCGA
>NZ_JAXOJO010000036.1:0-1397 GCF_036663735.1 Parasphingomonas zepuensis
AATGCGAAAGCCAGTGCCGATATCCTCAGCATGGCGCTGGGCGCGCTCGCGGACATAATCGAGATCGTCGCCCGACCGACCGGCCAGTTCTTCGAACACTGCGCCCCATGCGGGATCGTCCAGACCGGCGGCGTAGAGGACATCGGTGGCGGGCGTGGCGGCGCGATAATCGGCGACCCACCGGGCAGCGATGGTCGCTGCATCGAACAAGGAGGTCGCCGCAGCGCTTGCCATTTCCGTTCCTTCGCGGACCTTGTGACTTTTATAAGGGTGCGGCGCAACAAAGATCAGATGTCGGGCAGCACCTGTGCTGCTTGTCCCCAACCGGAAAGCGCGCGGCTATTCGCGCGTTCGATCAGCGTATCGGCATCGCGCACGCTGAACAATTGCGGCGTCTCGATGTCGCGCAACTCGCTCCAGCTAACTGGCGCTGACACTGGCGCACCCGGCCGGGCGCGCGCGACATAGGGCAACACTGCGGTCGCGCCGCGTTGGTTACGCAGATAGTCGATGAAGATGCGGTCCTTGCGATCGATCTTGCGGATGCTCGCGGTGAAACGTTCGGGTTCGGCCTGACCCATGGCGCGGGCGAAGCGGTCGGCGAAGGATTTAACGGCAGGCCATTCCGCCTCTGGCGTCAGCGGCACGACGACATGCACGCCTTTGCCGCCCGACAGCAGTGCAAAACTGGTAAGGCCCATGTCAGCAAGATGCTGTTTCAGATCATCCGCCGCCTTCTTCACGATCTCGAAATCCAGCCCCTCGTCGGGATCGAGGTCAAACACCAGCCGGTCGGGCTTCTCGACATCCTCGATGCGGCTGCCCCAGCCGTGAAACTCGATCGTGCCCATCTGCACGCACGACAGCACGCCATCGACATCCTCGACGTACAGATAGGGTTCGACGCTGCCGTCCTTTTCCCGGATATCGACCTGACGGACATGATCGCCGAAACTGCCGGCGTCGTGCTTCTGGAAGAAGCATTGTTTGGCGCGCCCCTGCGGACAGCGCACCAGACTAATCGGGCGATGCGCCACCCACGGCAGCAGGATCGGGGCGACCGCGACGTAATAATCCGCCAGATCGCCCTTGGTGACCTTAGAATCGGGAAAGATCACACGCTCGCGGCTGCTGATCTTCACATTGCTGACCGGGGCGTCTGGCACTTCCCTCGCCGTTTCCACCACGACTTGCTCCGCCGGCTTATCCTCACGCAGCCCCAGAAAGCTGGCATGGCGCACCACATTTTCGGATGTAAACTCGGCAAAACTGACTTCCGCCACCAGCTCCGGTGCCACCCAGCGCGCGCCGCGCACTGCCGCGCGCGGGGCCTCCACCACTGTGGTCTTGCGCTCGATCTTCTCCATTCTAGCCACCAGATCGTCCATCGTCGCGGC
>NZ_JAXOJO010000037.1:0-1372 GCF_036663735.1 Parasphingomonas zepuensis
GTTTTCCATCGACGACGCCAATGCGGCGGTCGAGGCCGCCGCCGCCGCCTTCCCGGCCTGGTCCGCATTGGGTCCCAACGCCCGTCGCGCGGCGCTGAACCAGGCGGCCGACGCACTTATGGCGCGTGGCGACCAGTTCGTCGATGCGATGATGGGTGAGATCGGCGCGACCGAAGGCTGGGCTCGCTTCAACCTGATGCTTGCGGTTGGTATGGTCCGCGAAGCCGCTGCGCTCACGACCCAAATCGGAGGCGAGGTCATCCCGTCGGACAGGCCCGGCTGTATTGCGATGGCGCTGCGTGAGCCGGTCGGCGTGATGCTGGGCATCGCCCCTTGGAATGCGCCGATCATCCTGGGCGTGCGCGCGGTCGCGGTGCCGCTCGCCTGCGGCAACACCGTGGTGCTGAAGGCGAGCGAGCAATGTCCGCGAACGCATTCGCTGATCGCCGAAGCGTTCGACGAAGCACTGCCCACCGGCGCGGTCAGCATCGTCACCAATTCGCCAGCCGACGCGCCCCAAATCGTCGGCGCGCTGATCGACAACCCGCATGTCCGTCGCATCAACTTCACCGGATCGACCGCGGTGGGCAAGATCATCGCGATCCGCGCCGCCGGGCATCTGAAGCCGGTGCTGCTCGAACTGGGCGGCAAGGCACCGATGCTGGTGCTTGAGGACGCCGATCTGGATGAGGCGGTCAAGGCCGCCGCATTCGGGGCGTTCATGAACCAGGGCCAAATCTGTATGTCGACCGAGCGGATCATCGTCGTGGAATCCGTCGCCGATGCGTTCGTCGAGAAGTTCGCGGCCAAGGTCGGCGGTATGGCCGTCGGCGATCCGCGTGAGGGCAAGACCCCGCTGGGCGCGGTGGTGGACCAGAAGACGGTCGATCATGTGAAGTCGCTGATCGCCGACGCGGTCGGTGCAGGCGCGGTGCAGGTCAATGGCGGCGACGCCAACGGCGTGCTGATGCCCGCGCATGTCATCGACAAGGTCACCCCGTCCATGAAGCTGTTCCGCGACGAAAGTTTCGGCCCCGTCGTCGGCGTGATCCGCGCCCGCGACGAGGCCCACGCGATCGAACTCGCCAACGACACCGAATATGGCCTGTCCGCCGCGGTGTTCACAAGGGACACCGCACGCGGCCTGCGCGTCGCACGCCAGATCAAATCTGGCATCTGCCACGTTAACGGCCCGACCGTGCATGACGAGGCGCAGATGCCGTTCGGCGGCGTCAAATCATCGGGCTATGGCCGCTTCGGCGGCAAGGCCGGAATCGACAGCTTCACCGAACTGCGCTGGATCACCATCGAGACCGAAGTCGGTCATTACCCGATCTGATTCGGACCTTCCAAGGATCTCATATGCACCTGA
>NZ_JAXOJO010000038.1:0-1354 GCF_036663735.1 Parasphingomonas zepuensis
CAGCGCCCGCGCGCGCTCGCCACTATCGCAGCGCCCGCCATCGGTCGCCTCCAGCGCCCGCGCCGCGACCATCGTCAGTATCTCGGCTTCGCGCTCCTCGGCGGACAAACCATCGGCCAGGCTATCGATCTTGCTCGACAGCACCGCCGCATCGGCCTGGCTCCGCACCATCGCCAGCTCGCGCGCGTTCATCGATACCATCTGGAGCAGGCCAAGCGTCAACGCGACCAGCGCCACGGCGGCGAGCGCCGCGATGACAAGGGTAGTGCGAAGGGGAAGCCAGCGGAGCATCAGAAAATCCCATCGCCAGCCGATACCCCACTCCTCCCCCGGAGGGGGAGGTGGCATCGCGCAGCGATGACGGAGGGGTAGGTATCCACAAGCTGAGCGGTTCGCGTGCGGAGAGCTACCCCTCCACCGCCTGCGGCGGTCCCCCTTATGAAACTCATGCCCGCTGGCCCAGGGCGAAACCGGCATAGTCGGCGCGGGCGCGGGTCCAGTCGCTCTGGGCGAGCGTGTTGCCAGCGAACAGGCTGCGTTCGACATCGGCGACGATGCGCGTGAATACGGTCCGCGCCCTGTCTGGCAGACCATCGAAGCGCGCGATGTCGCGGCTGGTCAACGAAGGGCGGAGCGGGTCGCCGCGCCAACGCTCGATATCCTCGATGCTGCGGTGGAGGATCAGGCGCACGGCTTCGGCATAGCGGCCCGCCGCCGCCAGGCCGTCGGCCTCGTCGAGCAGGGCGCGGGCGGTGGCGGCTTCGGGCGTCCATCCTACGGGTTCGACTAGCGGCTTGTCGCGGCGGACGAAGCGGGCGGCAAGCCATTCGCGAGCAGCCGGGAAGAGCGCGAGAATGACCGCGATCACCGCGACCGCGATCGCGATCCACATCAGCACGTTCCAGCCGCCGCCGACCCATTTGACGAAGCTGCCCAGCGCGTCGAACAGATCGAGCAGCCAGCGCGGCGGCGGATTGACCTCCGGCTTGTGCCACGGAAGGTCGAACTGGATCGAGCTGTCGGCGCGAACGGCGCGATGTGCGGCATCGACGGTGGCGGGATCGCCGAAGGACACGGTGCTGCCCTGCGCCGGGGCAGCACCCTGCGCGGCGGCAGTTGCGCCCGTTGCCGTCATGTCCGTGCCCCCATCGAAGCCCTTGGAGCAAATCGGCAAATTGCGCGCAACGCTTTTCACCCCTAACGATGTGGAAACACGACCGATCACAGTTGCCTCAGGGAGATTCCGCGCGTTGATCCGTATCATCATCGGGGCTGTAATGGTCGCCAGCCTTGCAGCTTGCACCGCGGATGCCGGGAGCAAGCCGAAAAGCGCATCTGACGCGCCGAAGCAGCG
>NZ_JAXOJO010000039.1:0-1346 GCF_036663735.1 Parasphingomonas zepuensis
GGCATCGCGGTGATCGGCGACGGATCGATGAGCGCGGGCATGGCCTATGAGGCGATGAACAATGCCGAACAGGCGGGCAACCGGCTGATCGTGATCCTCAACGACAACGACATGTCGATCGCCCCGCCGGTGGGCGGCCTGTCAGCCTATCTGGCGCGGGTGGTGTCGTCGTCCGAATATCTCGGGCTGCGCAGCCTCGCCAGCAAGGTCGTCCGCAAATTCTCGCGCCGCGTCCATAGCGCTGCGTCAAAGACTGAAGAGTTTGCGCGCGGGATGGTGACCGGCGGCACCTTGTTCGAAGAGCTGGGCTTTTATTATGTCGGCCCGATCGACGGCCATAACCTCGATCACCTGATCCCGGTGCTTGAAAATGTGCGCGACGCGAAGGAAGGCCCGGTGCTGATCCATGTCGTGACCAAAAAGGGCAAGGGCTATGCCCCGGCCGAGGCCAGTGCCGACAAATATCACGGCGTGCAGAAGTTTGATGTCGTCACCGGCACGCAGGCCAAGGCACTGCCGGGACCGCCATCATACCAGAATGTGTTTGGAGAGACGCTGGCGAAGCTGGCCGAGACCGACAGCCGCATCTGCGCCATCACCGCCGCCATGCCCTCCGGCACCGGGGTGGACAAATTCGCCCAGGCGCATCCTGACCGCGCCTTCGATGTCGGCATCGCCGAACAGCACGCCGTCACCTTCGCCGCGGGCCTGGCGGCACAGGGCATGCGCCCGTTCTGCGCGATCTATTCGACCTTTTTGCAGCGCGCTTACGACCAGGTCGTCCACGACGTCGCCATCCAGAACTTACCGGTCCGCTTCGCAATCGACCGCGCCGGCCTGGTCGGCGCCGACGGCGCGACGCACGCGGGCAGCTTCGATATCACCTATCTCGCGACTTTACCCAATTTCGTGGTGATGGCGCCCGCCGATGAGGCCGAGCTGGCGCATATGACCAAAACCGCGGTCGAGCATGACAGCAGCCCGATTGCCCTGCGCTATCCGCGCGGCAACGGCACCGGCGTGGCGCTCCCTGAGGTTCCGCAAGTGCTGGAGATCGGCAAGGGCCGTATCGTGCGGGAGGGCAAGAAGGTCGCGATCCTGTCGCTCGGCACACGCCTGGCGGAAGCGCTCAAGGCCGCCGACACACTGGATGCAAAGGGTCTATCGACCACCGTGGCCGACCTGCGTTTCGCCAAACCGCTGGACGAGGCGCTGATCCGCCGCTTGCTGACCACGCATGAGGTTGCGGTGACGATCGAGGAAAATTCAGTCGGCGGCCTCGGCGCGCATGTGCTGACCATGGCCAGCGACGAAGGCTTGATCGACACCGGCCTGAAATTGCGAAC
>NZ_JAXOJO010000040.1:0-1340 GCF_036663735.1 Parasphingomonas zepuensis
ATTGGCCTGTGGCATTCAGACCGGTGCGGGTTCGGTTCTGCGCGCGATGAAGGTTCCTGCCGGCGCGAGTTTCGCTGCGTTCGGCGCGGGAGCGGTCGGCCTTAGCGCCATCATGGCCGCCCGTGTTGCGGGTGCTGCCAAGATCATCGCAGTCGATATCACGCAAAGCCGACTGGATCTCGCCCTGGAACTTGGTGCGACGCACGTGGTCAACAGCAAGGAAACCGATCCCGTGGCAGCCATTCAGGAAATCACTGGAGGGGGCGCGGACTTCACGCTTGAGACGAGCGGAATTGCTGCGGTGCTGCGCCAGGCTATCGATGCGCTCGGTACACTGGGAACCTGCGGCATCGTCGGCGCCCCCAAAATGGGCACTGAAGTGAATGTCGATGTCAACATGGTGATGATCCCGGGCAAACGGATCATGGGCATCGCGCAAGGCAATTGCATACCCCAGGTCTTCGTTCCGGAATTGATCGAACTGTACGAACAGGGACGTTTTCCCTTCGATCGTCTCGTCAAATTCTATGACTTCGCGGACATCAATCAGGCGGTCGCGGACAGTGCGGCAGGCACGACGATCAAGCCGATCCTGCGGCTGTGACCGCTGCCTGGTTATGAGGTGCAACGCCACGGCGGCACATATCCGAACAATGAGTTGATCCGATGCGACAGGTGATTGGACGAATTTCGGGGATGGTAAAGCGGATCATGACGAGCGAGCCGGACCGAAAGTATCCGCAATTCGCCGACATGATGTGCGCAGGGGATATTAGTGGGATCGGCTTGGCTCTGGAGCATCTCAGGCAGCCGCCCGCTCAGCCAGGGGGATACCCGAACCGCTGTTTCAGCGGTGCGGCATTGAGAAACGATGAGTCATCTCATCAGGCGCTCTAGGAGACATGACATGAACGCACCGCAGGAAAATCTTATTGGACAGGCAGCAAATCCGGCGCTTCATCTAGCGATGACGGGCCAGTCACCTTTGTGGATCGGCGGCGAATGGCGGTCGGCAAGCGATGGCAAGACCTTCGTCGACCTCGAGGTCGCAACGCGTCAGCCTTGGGCTGAAGCAGCCGATGGCACGGTCGAGGACATGGATGCAGCGATCGCTGCCGCAGTTGCTGCACAGCCGGCCTGGGAAGCACTGCTCTCCTCGACCCGCGCTGCCCTCTTCCACAAGGCAGCGCAGCTCATCGAGGAAAATGAAGCTTACTATGTCGAGGCGTTGATCAAGGAAACCGGCTCGACGCGTGGCAAGGCAGCCTGGGAATGCTGGCTGACCGTGGTTGCCTTCCGCGAAGCAGCAGGCCTTACCTCACGTCCCACTGGCGAGACCT
>NZ_JAXOJO010000041.1:0-1316 GCF_036663735.1 Parasphingomonas zepuensis
GGGGTTGGGCGGCTGCTGTACGAAGCGCTGATCGACACGCTGCGGGCGCAGGGCTTTACGCAGGCGATCGGGGTGATCTCACTGCCCAACGACCATTCGATCAAGTCGCACGAGACGATCGGCTTTCGTCGGGCAGGGCAGTTGCGTGAGATCGGTTTCAAGGAAGGGCGCTGGGTCGATATCGGCATCTGGCAGTGCCAGCTGAACGAAAGCGTGTCCCCACCAATAGAGCCGAAGCCATTCAGCGAAGTGGGCGTCGTGCGGGGTTGAGGGATCAGCGCCTGCCCCGATAGGCGGGAAGCTTGATCCGCCAGACAAGCGCGGCAGCGCGGAGCGCGAACCCCGCGGTAGCAGCGATCGTGGCGGCAGCGAGCGGGGGCAGTCCGGCTAAACTGAGCAGGACGTACAACCCCGCCGCAAGTGCCGCTGCAGTGACATAAAGTTCAGGACGCATAAGGATCGACGGCTCGCCCGCCAGCACGTCGCGGATCATTCCGCCAGCGCAGGCCGTCAGCACGCCCATCAACGCGGCCGGGACGGGCGGAATGCCCAGGCTAACCGCCTTTGCCGCGCCAAATACCGAATAGGCAGCCAGGCCGAGGGCATCGAGCCAGTCAAGGGCCGCGCCCTGCCACCAACGCTCGGGCGTGATCCAGATCAGCGTCGCGCCCATGATGCACAGGGCGGCGACCAGCGGGTGGTGAACCCACCAGACCGGCGCGCCGATCAGCAGGTCGCGGATCGTGCCGCCACCGACCCCGGTAACCAGCGCGAAGAATGCAGCGGTGACGAACGTCTGCCCCCGCTGTGCCGCCGCCAGCGCTCCGGTCGCTGCGAACACGGCGATGCTGAACAGGTCAAGCCAGGGGAGGACGCTGCCGAGCTGGACGGGGATGGGTGTCATGCTGCCGCTGTCCCACGGCGTCAGACGTGGATCGGCTTGCCCGTGACCGCCATCGCCGCTTCCTTGATCGCCTCGCTGTGCGTGGGGTGGGCGTGGCAGGTATAGGCGATGTCTTCGCTGGTCGCGCCGAATTCCATCGCCTGTGTTGCCTGGGCAATCATCGTGCCGGCAACGCTGGTGATGATCCACACGCCGAGGACGCGGTCGGTCTTGGCATCGGCGATGATCTTTACGAAGCCGTCGGTGTTGTGATTGGTCTTGGCGCGACTGTTGCCCGCCATCGGGAATTTGCCGATCTTGACTTCACCGCGTTCCTTGGCGGCTTCCTCGGTCAGGCCGACGCCGGCGATTTCGGGCATGGTGTAGACCACCGACGGGATCAGATCGTGGTTCACGATGCCGGTGAGGCCCG
>NZ_JAXOJO010000042.1:0-1312 GCF_036663735.1 Parasphingomonas zepuensis
TGCGATCCTTCAGCACCTGAATGATCGAGGCATAGGTCGAGGGTCGCCCGATCCCCAGTTCCTCCAGACGTTTGACCAGCGACGCCTCGGAGAACCGCGGCGGCGGCTGCGTGAAATGCTGTTCGGAATCGACGCCCTTCTTGGCTGGCGTGTCGCCGTTGCGGATCACCGGCAGGCGGCGCGAATCCTCGTCGCCCTCGTCATCGCGGCCTTCTTCGTAAAGCGCCAGATAGCCGGGGAACAACACCACCTGCCCGGTCGCCCGCAGCGCATCCTGACCGGTCGGCTCTTCCAGCTCGACGGTTGTCCGCTCCATTCGCGCACTTGCCATCTGGCTTGCCAGCGCGCGCTTCCAGATCAACTCGTACAGCCGCGCATGATCGCCCGATCCAGCCTTGTCCTTGGTGAAATCGGTCGGGCGGATTGCCTCATGCGCTTCCTGCGCATTCTTGGCCTTGGTCTGGTACTGGCGTGGTTTGTCGGGGATGTAGCTTGGTTGATAGCGCTTCACGATCGCCCTGCGGGCTTCGTCTATGGCGCTGTGGTCCATCTGGACGCCATCGGTTCGCATGTACGTGATCGCGCCGTCTTCGTAGAGCGCCTGTGCGACCCGCATCGTGTGGCTGGCGGAGAAACCGAGTTTCCGCGCGGCCTCTTGCTGCAGGGTGGAAGTCGTAAACGGCGGCGGCGGGTTGCGCGTCGCGGGCTTGGTCTCGACGCTGGCGACGGTAAAGCGGCCCTGTTCGACCGCGGCTTTCGCCCGCGCAGCCGTGCCGGCATCGCCGATCGTCAGCCGCTCGATCTTCTTGCCCTCGAACCGCGCCAGCCGCGCGTCGAACGCAGTGCCGTCATGCTCCAGATGCGCGACGACCGACCAATATTCCTGCGGAATGAAGATCTCGATCTCGCGCTCGCGTTGGACGATCAGGCGCAGCGCGACCGACTGCACCCGGCCAGCCGATTTGGCACCGGGCAGCTTGCGCCACAGCACCGGCGACAGCGTGAACCCCACCAGATAATCGAGTGCGCGGCGAGCGCGATAGGCGTCGATCAGATCGGTATCGAGCTGGCGGGGATTGGCCATCGCCTCCAGCACCGCCGCCTTGGTAATCGCGTTGAAGGTTACGCGCTCAACCTCTTTCGGCAGCGCCTTCTTCTTCGCCAGCACTTCCTGCACATGCCACGAAATCGCCTCACCCTCACGATCGGGATCGGTCGCGAGGATCAAGCGATCGGCGGTTTTCGCTAGATCGGTGATAGCCTTGAGCTGCTTCGCCTTGTCGGCATAGGGTTCCCATTCCATCGCAAAACC
>NZ_JAXOJO010000043.1:0-1303 GCF_036663735.1 Parasphingomonas zepuensis
AGTATAGTGTTGTCTAATTGATTTCGTCATGCTGTTGATATTCCTAATATTCTGACCTTGGTCTATGGTTGTCTTCGTGGTCATGGTCGGCCTTGGCGGCATTGAGACCATGCCGCATGATCGCGGTCAGGCGAGGTAGGTGGACGTCCCTGATGTCCCCAACGCGGTCTGGGCCGCGACACTATAAGCGGGATCGTCCGGTTTTGGCCTTCGGTCGTGGTTCTGCCGGGGTCAGTTCCAGCAGAACTCGGTGTCCGACTGCCAAAGGCGGTGGAGCAGGATGGCGAGCTTGCGGGCGACGGCGACGCGGGCGCGCTTGGCCCCTCTGGTTTCGGCCAGCGCCTTGCCCCATGTCTGCAACGCCGAGGGACGCTTGACCCGGACGAGCAGCACATTGGCCGCTTCATACAGCGCAGAGCGCAGCATCGGATCGCCAGCCTTCGAGATATGGCCCTTATAGTCGCGCTCGCCTGACTGGCTGCGCCTTGGGACGAGCCCGGCGAAGGCGCCGACATCCTCGCCCCGGTCGAACCGGTCAGGATCCTCGATGCTGCTTTTGAAGGTGAGCGCGGTGATCGGGCCGATCCCGGGTACCGTCATCAGGCGCGCGGTGACGGGATCGGCCGCGGCGCTGGCCGCGAGCAGCCTGGTCGAGCGCCTGATCTGGACCTCGAGCGCTTCCAGGCTCTCGATCAGCGGTATCATCACGGGCCTGAGTTCGGGCTTTTGCGCAAACAGCGCGGCGAGCCGCTCGGCCCGCTTGCCCGGCGTGGTCACCGCGCCCAGCCGCAAGCCGAACAGCTTGAGCAGGCCGCGCAACTGGTTCGCCATCGACCGGTGCGATCTGGTCAACTGCTCGCGGATCTTGAGCTGCGCCCGGTCGATATGCGTCGCCTCCTGCTTGATCCGGACTGCCTTGAACCAGCCCGTGCGGGCCAGCTGCGCCAGGCCTTCGGCATCATGCGGGTCACTCTTGTTAACCCGCGTCGACAACACGCCCTTGGCGTGCCGGGCGCAGATGCAGGTGACCGGCACACCCCGCTCGATCAGACCGTGATAGAGAAAGGCCGACAACGGACCCGTCTCCAGCACGACCCGAACAAGCCCCCGGGCATGCCGACCAAGCGTCCGGGCGATCACCTCCGGATCGGTCGCGCAAACACCCCGCCACGCAATCCCACCGTCACCGCCCACAACGCAAACATGCGTCGTCTTGTCAGAAACATCCAATCCTGCATAAATCGTCATCGGTCATCCTCCTGCCGTGGAGCACCTGCCAGGCGACTCCGTACTCTGCAGGAGG
>NZ_JAXOJO010000044.1:0-1296 GCF_036663735.1 Parasphingomonas zepuensis
TGCTGTCTCACCCGGCGGGATGCTGCGCAGCGCTTGCCACACCGCCTCCTGAAAAGCCGTGCCGCGCACATCGAGCGGCAAGTCAGTATGGCGACCCGGCTGCTCGACCTCGGCCACCACCTGCGCCGCGAGTTCGGCCAGCGCCGCACCGCCCGATGTGATCTCCGCCGCCGGGAAGCGCGTGGCCAGCGCCAGGCTATCCTCGTCAAACGCGACGCGGCACAGCCCCTTGTCAGTCGCCGCGATCAGGAGTGGGCCGAGACTGGTTTCGGCGATGGTCCACCGAATCGTCACCCCGGCCCCGCCGTCCCGCCACGCGCTGGGCGTCATGCCGAGCCGGGCGTTGCTGGTTTCGTAGAAGCGGCTGGGGGCGGAATAGCCCGCTTCGTAGATCGCATCGGTCACGTTATTCTCCTGTGTCAGGGCAGCGGCGGCGCGGCGGGCGCGAATGCCACGGGCATAGGCGGCAGGGGTCACGCCGGTGGCGCGCTTGAACAGCCGCTGGAAATGGTGCGGCGCGTAGCCGACCTGGACGGCGAGCGCGTCGAGGGTCAGTGGCCGTTCCGCAGTTTCCAGCAGGGTAACCGCCGCCCCCACAGCCACCCGCTCGCGCCCAATCTCATCGGGCTTGCAGCGCAGGCAGGCGCGGAACCCGGCAGCACGCGCGGCAGCGGCGTCAGCGTAGAAAACAACATTCTCGCGCTTTGGGTGCCGCGCGGGGCAGCTTGGCTTGCAATAGATGCCAGTCGTAGTGACACCTGCGATCACGCGCCCATCATAGGCACGGTCGCGGCGCTCAAACGCAGTCCAGGCTTCATCATCGGAAAGGGCGGTGCTCATAGACCGGGTATAGGGCGAAACCGGGCAACGCGCTTCCCGGCAGTTGCGCCCAAAGCCGCGCATCTCTAGGGGGGCGCTTTCCCGTTCCGAAGAGGGATCGAATGGCGGACGCGACACTGGTCGGCATCATCATGGGCAGCACCTCCGATTGGGAGACGATGCGTCATGCCGCGGACGTGCTCGCCGAACTTGGCGTAACGCATGAAACGAAAGTGGTGTCGGCGCACCGCACGCCACAGCGGCTCTACGATTACGCGACCAGCGCCGACGAACGCGGGCTGAAAGTCATTATCGCAGGTGCGGGCGGCGCGGCGCATCTGCCGGGCATGGCGGCGTCGATGACGCACTTGCCCGTGCTGGGCGTGCCGGTCGAATCTCAGGCGCTGAAGGGCATGGATAGCTTGCTGTCGATCGTCCAGATGCCCGGCGGCATTCCGGTCGGCACGCTGGCAATCG
>NZ_JAXOJO010000045.1:0-1283 GCF_036663735.1 Parasphingomonas zepuensis
GTCGGGATGGTCTTCAAATGCCTCAAATGTCGTTCCCATCTCGCAGGCAACATGTCCGTCGGCGATTATCAGGAAATCAACCTCGAGACGTTCGCGCACGTAGCTGGAGAGCTTTTCGTAGGAAGCGACGATCGCGTCCGGACCGCTGAGGATACGGCGGTTGCCCTGGCGATCCGGAGGAAGTTCCAGTTCGACATCGCTGGCCCAATAGCTGCGGAGTCCGTCAAAGTTGCGCGCGTTGAAGCAAGCGACATAGGACATGAAGTGATCGCGATCCATGTTAGCGACTCCGCTCGGCGCGAGCGAGCACCAGTTCGGGTCGCGAAGCCGAGGTTCCGGCCGGATCGATCGGAATCAGCGGACGCAGGCGATACTGCCGTGCCGAAACGCCGTAGCGCTCCTTGAACATCTTCGAGAAATGCGCCGAATTGTTGAAGCCCCATGAAAAGGCGATCTGCGTGATGGATTGGTGCTCATTGGCCGGATCGGCGAGATCGGCAGCGCAACGCTGCAACCGTGTGTCCCAGATACAGGCGCTGAGCGTCTGCCCGCCGCCACGAAACACCTTGTGGAGATAACGCTTCGTACATCCCAGATGATCAGCGATCCGATCGAGCGATAGCTTCGGGTCGCGCAGGTGGCGTGTCACAAAGCTTTTGATGCGCTCGCGCATCGTGTCCTGCATCGACGCAACCGCGCGCGAGGCATCATGTTCGTTGATGGCGAGCTGAATGAGCGCCGCTGCCGTATCGATCATGTCCGTTTGATCTGAGGTCGAAAGCGAGGCCCAATCGCGATCGAGCACCTCGAGAAACCCGCCGGCGACCCGACCGACACCCGGCTCCACGCCGAATGGAACGAGTTCCGATCCCGGCGTGAGAGATCGGCTGCGAAAGAAGAAGTCGGCCGGGAAGATGAGCAACAGCTGGACCGAATCCGGAGACAGCTCGATCAGGATTTCTCGCGAAAAATCGTGAATCATCCACTGTGACGGCGCGATCCGCGTAGTGCCCATACGGGTGGTGACGCGGCAGCCACCCTTGATCTGGACGACGACCTTCATGCAATCGATAACCCGGTCAACCTTGGGCACAGAGAAGCTCAGCGAGTTGACCTCGCTGGCCACAAAACGGCGCAGTTCGATGCCCTGCACCGGCTTGTACGGTCGGGTGAGGCAGAAGCGCCCCTTTTCCGGATCCGCATAAGCGATGCGGTCCAGCCAGGCGCGTACACGCTGCAACGCCTCGCTGGAAACGACCTCGTTGATCATCGGCATATCCCCG
>NZ_JAXOJO010000046.1:0-1246 GCF_036663735.1 Parasphingomonas zepuensis
GTGAGCGTGCAGGCGGTGTGGCACCGCTACGAAAGCGATCGCCTCACTCGCCATTATGGCGACGAGATCAACCTGATGGCCTCGGCGAAGTTCGGCAAGACCACCGCATCGGCCCGTTTCGCCGATTACAACGCAGATCGCTTTGCCACCGATACCCAGAAATACTGGCTGCAACTGGACTGGACGATTTGATGGAATTGCAAAATATCGTCGCGGCGCCGGGTGACACCCGTGAACATTTGGTCGTGATCGGCAACGGCATGGCCGGGTGTCGCGCCGTCGAGGAAGTGATCGCGCGCGACCCAACCCGGTATCGCGTCACCATTTTCGGTGCGGAGCCGCGGGTGAACTACAACCGCATCATGCTCTCCCCCGTGCTGGCGGGCGAGAAGGCTTTCGACGATATCGTCATAAACTCGGCAGACTGGTATGCCGAGCACGGCATCGATCTGGTGGCGGGCGATCCCGTCATCGCGATCGATCGCGCGACGAAAACGGTAACGTCGCGCGGCGGGGCTTCGACTGGCTACGATAAATTGCTGATCGCGACCGGCTCCGACCCCTTCATCATTCCTGTCCCCGGCCACAAGCTGCCGGGCGTCATCAGCTTCCGCGACATGGACGATGTCGACCGGATGCTGGCCGCTGCCGAAAAGGGTGGTGGCGCGGTCGTGATCGGCGGCGGGCTGCTTGGGCTGGAGGCGGCGCACGGCCTGTCGCTGCGCGGCATGAAGGTGACCGTCCTTCACCTGATGCCGACGCTGATGGAGCGGCAGCTCGACG
Organism: Parasphingomonas zepuensis; assembly: GCF_036663735.1. NCBI lineage: Bacteria > Pseudomonadati > Pseudomonadota > Alphaproteobacteria > Sphingomonadales > Sphingomonadaceae > Parasphingomonas > Parasphingomonas zepuensis. Next base: position 784 of record NZ_JAXOJO010000046.1, read on the forward strand.
AGGCGGCGGGCTGGCTGCTCAAACAGGAACTGGAAGCGCGCGGGCAGACGGTGCTGACCGGCGCGGATACCGCCGAAATCCTGGGCGAAACGCATGTCACCGGCGTGCGGCTCAAGGACGGCACCGAAATCCCCGCCGAGCTCGTGGTGATGGCGGTCGGCATTCGTCCGTCCACCGCGCTGGCGCGGACGAGCGGCTTGCAAGTCGAACGCGGGATCAAGGTGGATGACCATATGGTCACGTCCGACCCCAGCGTCTTTGCTGTCGGCGAGTGCGTTGAGCATGACGGGCAGTGTTACGGACTGGTCGCGCCGCTGTGGGACATGTGCCGGGCGCTGGCCGATCATCTGACCGCGGGCACGGGGCCGACGATCGTCTTCCTGCCCGGCTATGCCTCGGACCGGACGGGCAGCCAGGCGCTCGCGCTCGAAGCCTGGGCGAAGGCGCAGGGCCGGTCGTTCCT
>NZ_JAXOJO010000047.1:0-1241 GCF_036663735.1 Parasphingomonas zepuensis
TGCGGCGCAGGATTCCGACCAGCTCGCGGATCGTCGCCTTTTCAAGGCCTAGCGAGCCGCCCATGTAGATCGGCCGGTCGAGATCGGCAGCGGTGAAGCCGTGATATTCGGGGGTGAGATCTGCAGGCAATTCCTGCTTTGACAGGCCCAGCGGATCAAGATTTGCCGCGAGATGGCCGCGCACGCGATAGGTGCGGATGAGCAGCATCGCGCGAATCGAGTCATTTGCGGCGCGGGCGATGTCAGCACCCGATGCAGGTGCTGCGGCGGCAGCCGGGGCGCCGGGCTTCGCGGGCTTTGGTGCGGGCTCCATCTGCGTCGGGTCGAGCGCGGCGGTGAGCGCGTCGGTGTCGCTGAGCGGCCAGGCGGGGTTCGCCCAGCTGGGGCCGGAGACGGTGCCTTCGAGGCCGTCAAACCACTCGCGCCAGCCGGAGTCCACGGCGGAAGGGTCGGCCTTCCACTTGGCGTATAATGTTTCGACGAACGCCGGGCTTACGCCACCGGCGATCTCAGCGAAATCCAGGCTTTCGATGCCCATTGCTTCTCTTCTTTCTGTCCCTCTCCCGGTGGGAGAGGGAAGGAGCCGCCCTTAGGTGGCGGAAGGGTTAGGGTGACCTTCAAGCAGGAAGCCGGATCACCCTCATCCAAGCTTCGCTAAGCGGCTCCGCCGCCCAGCTGCGCTATCCTTCTCCCACCGGGAGAAGGAATTAGCCCTTCAGCACCTCGACCAGGGTCGAGCCAAGTTCGCTGGGCGATTGCGAGACGCGGATGCCCGCAGCCTCCATCGCCGCGATCTTGCTCTCGGCGTCGCCCTTGCCGCCCGACACGATTGCACCGGCATGACCCATGCGACGGCCCGGAGGCGCGGTGCGGCCCGCGATGAAGCCCGCCATCGGCTTCTTGCGACCGCGCTTGGCTTCGTCGATCAGGAACTGCGCGGCCTGCTCTTCGGCATCGCCGCCGATTTCGCCGATCATGATGATCGACTGCGTGGCGTCATCGGCCAGGAACAGTTCGAGCACGTCAATGAAATTGGTGCCGTTGACCGGATCGCCGCCGATGCCGACAGCCGTGGTCTGGCCGAGGCCCGCATTGGTGGTCTGGAACACGGCCTCATAGGTGAGCGTGCCGGAGCGGCTGACAACGCCGACAGAGCCCTTGGAGAAGATGCTGCCGGGCATGATGCCGATCTTGCACTCGCCGGGGGTGAGGACGCCGGGGCAGTTCGGGCCGATCAGGCG
>NZ_JAXOJO010000048.1:0-1233 GCF_036663735.1 Parasphingomonas zepuensis
ACCGCGCCGTACCGCTGCCCTTGCCGGGCTGCCTGAAAATACCCGACCGTCACGCTGGTCAGGTAGCGCTTGGTTCGTCACGCAGCGCGGTGCACCCGCCGGTGGTCCGCTGCTGGGGGGCGATCAGGCCGGTGCGCGGATTGCGTACGCGCTGGGCAGCGATCGGCGTGTTGCGGTTTATGCCCGGGCGAGCGGTGCGCTGGCGGCATCGGGGCGTGAACTGGCATTCGGGGCGGAATGGCGGCCCCTCGACGCGCCGATACGCCTCGTCGCCGAACAGCGCATTGGTCTCGACGGCGCGTTGGGCGGACCTGCAATTGGTATCGTTGCCGGAATCGATGGCGTCAAACTGCCGCTCGATTTCAAACTCGAAGCTTACGGCCAGGCGGGCGCAGTCGCACGCTCGCGGATCGACCCCTTCGCCGATGGCGCCTTGAGGGTGGTGCGGGAAGTCGCATCGGCAGGCCGCGCCCGGCTCGAAATCGGCACGGGTGGCTGGGGCGCGGCGCAGCGCGAATCGGCCCGAATGGACATCGGTCCGACGGCAGTCACAACCTTGCCACTCGGCAAAAATGCGGTGCGCGTCGCGATCGACTGGCGCCAGCGGATCGCAGGCAATGCGAGCCCCGGGTCGGGACCGGCGCTGACGATGGGCACCGATTTCTGACCCGGCACCGCCTTCCGCGCGCGCGCTTGAGGCTGTAGGCACTGTTGAGCATGGACCTGTACCTTCCAATCGCCAATCTGTCGGTCAACGCGCTCGTCATCGTGGTGCTGGGGCTTGGCGTCGGGCTGTTGTCCGGCATGTTCGGGGTTGGCGGCGGGTTTCTGACCACGCCACTGCTGATCGTCTACGGCATCCCGCCTACGGTCGCCGCCGCGTCTGCCGCGAGCCAGGTAACGGGGGCAAGCGTGTCGGGCGTGTTCGCTCACCTGCGCCGCAACGGCGTCGACTATCATATGGGGATGGTGCTGATCGGGGGCGGCGTACTGGGATCGGGGGCGGGCGCGATCCTGTTCCGGATGCTACAGGCCAGCGGGCAGATCGATACGGTGATCGCCATTCTTTATGTGGTCATGCTCAGTTCGATCGGTTGGCTGATGCTGTCCGAATCGCTGGGCGCGATCCGCGCCACGCGCGAAGGGGCCACGCCGCGCGCCAAGCGGCGGCGGCATCATCCGATGGTCGCCGCCCTCCCGTTCCGCTGGCGCTTCTACCGCTCAGGGCTCTAC
>NZ_JAXOJO010000049.1:0-1231 GCF_036663735.1 Parasphingomonas zepuensis
CAATCAGGAAACGTCGTTCTTTCGCGATGCGGGCGTGCTGGAAATGTTGGTGGAAGCGGCACAGGCATTGCAAGCCAAATCGCCGGGCCGCCGGCTTCGCATCTGGTCGGCGGGGTGCTCGAATGGGCAGGAGCCATATTCGCTCGCGATGTTGTTCGAGGAAGCCGGGGCGGCACGCGGGATTCCCATGCCCGAAATCGTTGCCACCGATGTCTCAGCTGCCGCAGTAGCGCGCGCGCGTGCCGGGCGCTTTTCGCAGTTCGAAATCCAGCGCGGGCTGCCGGTGCGTCGCATGATCGACTGGTTCGACACGGCCGACGGCGAGTGGATCGTGCGACCGGAATTGGCAATGCACGTCCAGTTTCGTCGTCACAATCTGGCAAAAGATCCACCGCCTGCGGGAAAGTTCGATCTGGTGCTGTGCCGAAACGTCCTGCTGTATTTCGGGGCTGATCTGCGTACGCAGGTTTTCCGCACGTTGCGGTCGGGGATCCGCGACGGCGGGCTGTTGGTGCTGGGCGCGGGGGAGACAGTGATCGGCCAGACCGACGCCTTTCGCCCCAGTGAGCGGTTTCGCGGACTTTATCAGGCTGAAAGCGTCGATAGGAAGCAGTTGAGCGTCCCGACGCGCTGAGCGGTGCTTGCGTTTCGGCGCGCGCCGACGCATCGGTATGTCCGATGATGCAGGATCGGGCCGAACTCAACTGGATCGACGCGCCGTCGCCCAATTTCGACGAGCGCAAGCTACCTGTCAGCATGATCGTGCTCCACTATACAGGCATGAAGACCGCTGAAGAGGCAATCGAGCGGCTGCGCGATCCCGAGTTCAAGGTTTCATGTCACTGGCTGGTTGCCGAGGATGGGCAAGTCGTCCGGATGGTCGATGAAGGCAAGCGCGCCTGGCATGCCGGTCGCTCGCACTGGCGCGGCGTGACTGACATCAATTCTGCGTCCGTGGGGATCGAAATCGTCAATCCGGGCCACGAATTCGGTTATCGCCCGTTTCCCGATGAACAGATGGATTCGGTGATCCGCCTGACCGCTGACATCATGGACCGCCACACGGTCACCCGTGGTAATGTCGTCGGCCATTCCGACATCGCGCCCGCCCGCAAACAGGATCCCGGCGAGCTGTTTCCGTGGAGCAAGCTCGCGCGGCTGCGACTGGCGCTGCCGCGTCCGACCAAAAACCTGATGGACCCGGGCTGGACCGATGGCGGCTTTCTGCTGG
>NZ_JAXOJO010000050.1:0-1229 GCF_036663735.1 Parasphingomonas zepuensis
AACACGCGTATGACCGAGGGCCTGCGGGAGTATAGCGAGGAAGAAGTGGCGCGACGCAGGCCGGAATGGATCGCCGCGCTGGTCACCTGGCTGGCGAGTAGCGAATCCAAGGCAGTCAGCGGCCGCATTTTCGAAGCGTGGGGCAACGGTTATTCGGTGATCGAAAGCTGGCAGCATGGCCCACAGACGGAAGCATCGCGAGACCCGACCGTGCTCGGCCCGAAGATCGAAGAGATTGTCAAATTCGCGCGCGCGAATGCAGGCATTAATCGAAACAGCTGGCAAATCCCGTAATAACGGGTTTGCGCAAGCGAACCAGACCGCCCCGGCGCGGTTCCGTTCGTGCCGGGTAAGGTTGCCGCGATGAACTGCTTCAGCAAGACGGACGAAATCAACAACGGCATTGTACCTGGCTAGCGATCATTCCCGCCTTCCGACAGGCGCGATGATCCGGGTCAATGACGGTCGCACCTGAAGACGCCTGCCGCCACGCCTTGTGATGTGCCTGACTAGGCTCGCATGCGCCTCGCGGGACGCAGCTGCCGCTTGATTTTGAGTAAAGCCAACAGATCGGGAGTGACGCCAAATGGCAGCGATTCGCAAGACAATCATCACATGTGCGGTCACCGGCGCGATCCACACGCCGTCGATGTCGCCTTATCTGCCGGTCAGTGCCGAGGAGATCGCTGAGGCAGCGGTCGGCGCAGCCGAGGCGGGCGCCGCGATCGTGCATCTGCATGCGCGCAATCCGGCAGACGGACGACCGGACCAGGATCCGGATCTGTTTGAGCCGTTTCTGGGCGTGATCCGGCAGCAGAGCGATGTCGTCATCAACCTGACAACCGGAGGACACCCGTCGATGAGCGTGGGCGAGCGCATCCGCCCGGCACTGCGTTTCCAGCCCGAGGTCGCCTCGCTGAACATGGGCACGATGGGCTTTGGCCTGTTCCCCATGTTGGACCGATTCAGCCGGTGGCAGCATGATTGGGAGCCTATCGCGCTTGAAGCCTCGCGAGATCTCGTCTTTCGAAACACATATGCGGATATCGAACATCTGCTCATCACGCTGTCGGCCTATGACACACGCTTCGAGTTCGAATGCTACGACACCGCGCATCTGCACAACCTCAAATACTTCTACGATCGCGGCCTGGTGAAAGCGCCATTGTTTATCCAGACGGTCTTCGGCATCCTCGGCGGCATTGGTGCGCATCCCGAAGAATTACAGC
>NZ_JAXOJO010000051.1:0-1215 GCF_036663735.1 Parasphingomonas zepuensis
CGAAACCTGCTATACCTATGCTGGATCGCCTTTGGTCGCGCACGAGCCGGGCAATCGGGCGCATTGGGATATCAGCGCGATCGTCCCGCACGCCCGCCCCGGCATCCGCATCCCGCATATGTGGCTGAAGGACTGGAAACCGCTCCACGACCTGATCGGGGACGGTTTCACCCTGCTCGACCTGCGTGGCGATTTCGACACGTCCGCGCTGGAGGCTGTATTTGCCGCGATCGGTGCGCCCTTCGCAGTCTGCCGCCTTGACGAGCGGCGGCTGATCGAGATTTTCAACGCTTCTGCATTCCTGCTTCGTCCGGACCTGCACGTCGCATGGCGCGGCGACGAAGCGCCGGAGGACGCGGTTGCCCTCGCCCGAATGGCGACCGGCCACGGCCCGCGTTTCCGCCGCTAACGAAAAAACAAAAAAGGAGAGGTCATATGTTGCGCGAAACCGGAAATCTGCCCGACCAGGTCGAGGTGCTGGTCCTGGGTGCAGGCATCGCTGGCCACTGCGCCGCCCTCGCCGCTGCCGAGGCAGGCGCTCAAGTGCTGTTGCTCGAAAAAAGCGGCCAACCCGGCGGCAGTTCCGCGATGGCGGGCGGCGGATTCGCCTTTTCCGGCACCGATCTGACGCTGGCCGCGGGCCAGCAGGACAGCCTCGAAGCCTTTCGCCAGGACCTGTTCGCCAGCGGCCTTGGCAAGAACAACCCCGACATGATCGACCGCTTCCTCGACAGCCAGTTGGATGGCTACACGTTCCTGAAGGACCACGGGGTCAAGTTCGAACTCTACGACGCGGTGCCGCGCATCCACACCACCGGCACTGGCCGGGCGGTCACCGACCTCCACCTCGCGGCGCGTGCGCATCCCAACATCCAGTTCTTCTCAAAGACCGCCGCCATGCGCCTGCATCGGACGCAGGCCGATGGCCCGGTCGATTGCGCCACAGTGTTTTTCGGCGATCAGGAACATGAGGTTACGGCGACGCGCGGTATTGTTCTTGCCACGGGCGGCTTCTCACGCTCGCGAGAAATGCTGCGCGTGTTTGCCCCCGAACTGCTCGACGCGGTCAAGCATGGCGGGGTCGCCAATACCGGCGACGGGCTGATGATGGCGACGATGCTGGGCGCCGGTCTCGCCGATCTTGGCTATGTCACCGGATCATTCGGCGGCGCGATCCGCAACTATCCTCACGGCGTACAGGGTGCGGACGAAGTA
>NZ_JAXOJO010000052.1:0-1213 GCF_036663735.1 Parasphingomonas zepuensis
AATCGACCTCGCCTTCCTCGCGGGTCGCTTCGGACTGACAGATCGGACATTTCTGCTCGAACACATAGGGTGCCCCGGGGTTGTCCTTCGTCAGATTCTCCACGATCTGGGGGATCACGTCACCTGCACGCTGCAACAGCACCCGGTCACCCGGCCGCACGCCCAGCCGCGCAATCTCGTCGGCATTGTGCAGCGTGGCGTTGGTAACCACGACGCCGCCCACGGTCACCGGCTCCAGCCGCGCAACCGGGGTCAGTTTGCCGGTGCGCCCGACCTGAATGTCGATGGCGTTGAGCGTCGTTTCGGCGCGTTCGGCCGGGAATTTGTGCGCGAGTGCCCAGCGTGGCGCCCGCCCGATAAAGCCAAGCCGCCCCTGCCAGTCTATCCGATCGACCTTGTACACCACGCCGTCGATGTCGAAGGGCAGGTCGGCGCGCTGTTTCTCGATCTTGCGATACTGCGCCAGTGCTGGCTCGACCTGATCGCAGTGAACGAACAGCGGGTGGACCGGAAATCCCCAGCTTTCGATCGCTTTCATCACGTCGTGTTGTGCCTCGCCGGTCAGGGAGGTGACCTCGCCCCAGCCATGCGCCAGGAACCGCAATGGACGCGATGCGGTGATGGCGGCGTCCTTCTGCCGCAGCGATCCGGCCGCGGCATTGCGGGGATTGGCGAACTGGCGGGCTTCCTTTCCGCTCTCTTCCGCCTCGGCCAGCAGCCTGGCGTTGAGCGTGAGGAAGTCGTCCTTCGCCATATAGACTTCGCCGCGCACCTCGAACACATCCGGTGCATCAGCGGGCAGTTCGCGTGGGATGTCGGCAATTGTCAGCACATTCGCCGTGACATTCTCGCCCATTTGTCCATCGCCGCGCGTCGCGGCCAGCACCAGCTTGCGCTTCTCATAGCGCAGCGAGCAGGACAGGCCGTCGATCTTCGGCTCGGCCGTCAACGAAACACGGTCGGCGTCGCCCAGATTGAGAAACCGGCGCACGCGGGCGATGAACTCGACCACCTCGTCGTCCGAAAAGGCGTTGTCGAGGCTCAGCATCGCGCGCGCGTGCGGCACCTTTGCCAGATGGGCGGCGGGCGCGGCTCCGACATGGCGCGAAGGCGAGTCCGCGCGAACCAGCGCCGGAAACGCAGCCTCAATCGCGACGTTGCGCCGCATCAGCGCGTCATATGCCGCGTCGCTGATCTCGGGCGCATCGTCGCC
>NZ_JAXOJO010000053.1:0-1203 GCF_036663735.1 Parasphingomonas zepuensis
GGCAGGGGAATCGCATATGGCGGAAAGAGGGTCTGGCCAATTTCGATAGATTGGATTCTGTAGCGTCTCCTGGGTTGCCCGGGAGGATTGGATGCGGGGTTTTCAGGAGCTATTCGAGGTTGTGCCGGACCCTCGGCGGTCGAACGTCAGCCATGCGTTGCCGGATATTCTGCTGATCGCGTTTGCGGCGTTGCTTTGCGGTGCGGAGACATGCGTCGACATCGCCGAATTTGGCGAAGCGAAGCGGGATCTTCTGGGGCAGTTCCTGCCTTTGGATCACGGGACGCCAAGCCATGATACTTTCAGCCGGGTCTTCCGGCTGCTTGATCCACCGGCCTTCGAGAAGGCGTTCTACCGCTTCACCAGCGCCTTTGCCGCCACGCTCGAACATCAAGGGATGGCAGGACCGATCATCGCGATCGACGGCAAGTCGTTGCGTGGGGCGGTCGACGTTGCCCGCCGCACCATGCCGTTGCATCTGGTGACGGCCTGGGCGGCCGATCACCGGCTGGTGCTGAGCCAGTGCCGTGCTCCCAATCGCAGCGAGGTCACGGCAGCCCGCGAGATCATCGCCTTGCTTGATCTGACGGGCTGCACCGTGACCGCCGACGCCCTGCATGCCAGTCGTGCGACGGTCTCCGCCATCCGGGCGCGCGGTGGAGACTATGCCCTTGTCATCAAAGGCAATCGCGGGCCGCTATACGGAGCGATCCGCGACCTGCTTGCCAACCCGGATCCCGACCAGGCGGCCAGCACGAGCGAAACCGCCCATGGCCGGTACGAGGAACGCCGGGCATGGGTGGCGGCGACGCCCAGCGACTGGGCGGGGCAATATGGCTTCGAGGATCTTTGCGCCGTCGCAAGGATCGACAGCTTGCGCCGCATCAAGGGCGAGGAGCAGACCGATACCCGATACGCCATCTTCTCCCGCCTCTTGCCTCCAGACGAGGCGTTGCGCGTGATCAGGGCTCACTGGACCATCGAGAACCAGCAGCACTGGCTGCTCGACGTCGCCTTCGGCGAAGATCGTATCCACACCCGATCCGACCACTGCGCTGAAAATCTCGCCCTGCTCCGACGCCTTGCCCTCAACCTGCTACAGCACGACCCTCGAAAGCTCTCCATCCGCGCCAAAATCAAACGCGCAGGGTGGAGCGACGACTACCTCTCAACACTCATCGCCCAAATGCGATAGCCCTGCCC
>NZ_JAXOJO010000054.1:0-1199 GCF_036663735.1 Parasphingomonas zepuensis
CCTGACCTGACGGCGAATCAGCCAATGCATAGCCCATAGTTTGCGGTCGGCTCGCTTGCAGGCGAGCATATCCTGACTCGATTTTCGCGTAGTGATCCAGTGCTTCGACGGCTTCCGCTTCATCGGGATCAAGCTGTTCGTCCAGCACTGGCGGCCGAGCCGACAGCATGTTGAGGTGAATGGCGGCCAGGCCGTCGGGCATCTGAACGCCCATCTGCACAGTGACGGCCGAACCCCAGTCGCCACCCTGCGCCACGTAGCGATTATAGCCGAGCCGCCGCATGAGTTCGGCCCAAGCCTTTGCCGTCTGCTCCACACCCCAGCCACGTTCGCGCGGCTTACCCGAGAATCCGAAGCCGGGCAGAGCAGGAATGACGACGTGGAAGGCATCCTTCGCTGTCCCGCCATGATCGAGCGGAGACGTCAGTGGGGCGATCACCTTGGCAAACTCCAATACCGACCCCGGCCAACCATGGGTCAGAATGATCGGCAGCGCATCCTCATGGCGCGAGCGAATGTGGAGAAAGTGGATGTCGAGCCCGTCGATGCGGGTTTGGTGCGGTCCCATGGCATTCAGGGCGCGTTCGCAGCATTGCCAATCCTAGCTGGTGCGCCAGGTTTCGATCAGCGCTTTCATCACGTTGAGCGGGACTCCCTGCGCCCAGCCAGGCTCCGTAGCGTCATCGGGATAGCGCACATGTTCAAGGCGCTGTCGCAGATCGTCGAGTTCGGCTTGCGGAATGGCAATCGGCGCCGGCGTGCAAAGGTCCATGATGGGGTCTTCTTTCTGGATCGTGTTCCCTGCGCGATGATCGGCCAAATGTGTCCACCATGATCGTCGAAGCGATGGTGATATCGCTCGTCGGACCGGGGTACGCCCATTGCCGTCCTTCTGCTGGTCCTGTGCGGCCATATGCCTAAGCATCCGGCCCGAACAGGTTGGGGCTGGCCAATCGCTCGCCGATCGCGCGGACAAACCTTGCTGCATCCGCACCGTTGATTACGCGATGGTCGTAGCTCAGCGATAAAGGCAGCATGCGCCGAAAAGCGACCCCGCCCTCATCCGTGGGCACCGCGCGGACTTGGAGAGCCGTGGCCCCCAGGATCGCAACGTCGGGCGCATTGATGATCGGCGTGAACGCCGTTCCGCCAATATGACCTAGGGATGATACGCTCATCGAGGATCCGGACATCTCGGC
>NZ_JAXOJO010000055.1:0-1191 GCF_036663735.1 Parasphingomonas zepuensis
CCGCACGCTTTCGGCGATACCGTTGCCGCGGTCCTGTCGACAACTCCAGGTCGATCAAACAGCGTGGCTTTTGACGTTTCGGGCGGGAAGCTCCGCCGTGCCCCCTCCCCTAGCATAGTGAGACCAGCATGCCCGATACCAGCCTCAAGCTCATCAGCCATCCGCTTTGCCCGTTCGTTCAACGCGCGGCGATCGTCCTTCTGGAAAAGGGTGTGGCGTTCGACCGGATCGACGTCGATCTCGCGGCCAAGCCCGACTGGTTCCTGACAATCTCGCCGACCGGCAAGGTGCCGTTGCTCAAGGTAAGCCAGGTAGACGGGCCGGACGCGATCCTGTTCGAGAGCATGGTGATCTGCGAATATCTTGAAGAGTCGCAGGACGGCGCACGGCTATATCCTGCCGATGCACTGGCTCGCGCCCGACAGCGCGGCTGGATCGAATTCGGCACGGCAACCCTGGCCGACGCATGGCAGTTCCTCAACGCCACCGATCGCTCCACCGCAGATGCGAAGCAGGCGGCGTTCCGCGACCGGCTCCGGCAACTGGAGGCAGCGCTCGCGGAAGAACCTTATTTCAACGGTGCCGCCTTCGGCATGGTCGATGCGGTGTTTGCGCCGATCTTCCGCTACTTCGACATCCTCGATCCGACCGTATCGCAGCCGATTTTTGAAAAGCATCCTCGCGTATCAGCGTGGCGGGCCGCTCTGGCGGCACGGGAGAGCGTCATTGCCGCTGTCTCAGATGACTATGCTGATCGATTCCGGCAGCGCCTTCGTCAGCAGCAGGCGCTCCTCGCGGACTGAATAGTGAACGAAGCTTCGCAAAATTACGGTCCGCGGGCGGTTCGTTTTACAGCCCCGCAGCTAATGTTGGTCAGCGCAACACACTGCCTTCCACGCTCGGATTTGGGGCCTAAGTCCAGGTTGTTGATGCCTTGCAAAGGTATCGGCCAAGCCTGCTGGACTACAGGTCCGGCCTCAAGCGTCAGCGCAGAGCAACAGCGTAGGTGGAGTTCGGAAAATGGCAGCCGGGTTAACGCCGTTGTTGTTCGCGGAAGTTGAGCGCTCCTGGGCCAGGGAAAGTAGACCGATGGCGCAACGCCGTCTGCCATCCTCTTCCCTCCTCCACACATGTTTTATCTTTTGCGGAAGATTTGATTCGCTCAGCGCAAGACCGATTGCAAATGCGGTG
>NZ_JAXOJO010000056.1:0-1190 GCF_036663735.1 Parasphingomonas zepuensis
CGCGGCCAGCGCGTTGCCGTCGCGGCCCGCCAGGTCGAACAGCAACCGTTCGAAGTTCGAGCTGACCTGAATGTCCATGCTGGGCGCGGCAGTCGGCGTGACGGTGCCGGCGGAATAGTCGCCGCTGGAAAGCGCGCGGTGGAGGATGTCGTTGACGTTGGTGGCAACGATCAGCTTGGCGACCGGCAGCCCCATCTGCGCCGCGACATAGCCCGCGAACACATCGCCGAAATTGCCGGTAGGGACGCTGAACGCGATCGGGCGACCCGGCGCACCGAGGCGAACGGCGGCGTAGAAATAATACACCACCTGCGCCATCAGCCGCGCCCAGTTGATCGAGTTGACGGCGGTGACCTGAAACTTCCCGGAGAAGTCGCGATCGTTGAACATCGCCTTCACCATCGCCTGGGCGTCGTCGAAGCTGCCTTCGATGGCGATGTTGTGGACGTTGGGGGCGAGGACGGTGGTCATCTGACGGCGTTGCACGTCGCTGACCCGCCCTTGCGGGTGGAGCATGAAGATGTCGATGCCCTCGCGCCCCGCAACCGCGTCAATCGCCGCCGAGCCGGTGTCACCGCTGGTTGCGCCAACGATGGTGAGGTGATCGCTGGTGCCGGTCAGGAAACGTTCGAAGAGGAGGCCGAGCAGCTGGAGCGCGACATCCTTGAACGCCAGAGTCGGGCCATGGAACAGTTCAAGCAGGAAATGCCGGTGGTCGAGCTGGACGAGTGGCGTCACCGCCGCGTGGCTGAACCGGCCATAGGCCTTGGTGCAGAGGTCACGGAGTTCCGTCTCGCTCAGGCTATCACCGACGAACGGCTGCATCACGCGGACTGCGGTTTCGGCATAGGACAGGCCGGCGAGATCGGCGATCTGATCAGCGGTGAAGCGCGGCCACTCGACGGGCACGTACAGCCCGCCGTCGCTGGCGAGGCCGGCCAGCGTGACGCCGCGGAAATCGAGTTCGGGCGCGGTGCCGCGCGTGCTCTGGTATCGCATGACGCGCGGGTTAGCGGCGCGGGGCGGGTGCGGCAAGAAAGTCTGGCTTTATGGCTGCGTGGCTGGGCGGCGCGAAGAAGGTGGTTCGCGCAGATGCGCGGAGGAAGTTCGGGAATGCGCGAAGCGCTGGAACAACCTCTACGTTCGGGTCAGGGCATCGTTGAATTGGAGGGCCGCTGGCGCGGCGAGGG
>NZ_JAXOJO010000057.1:0-1187 GCF_036663735.1 Parasphingomonas zepuensis
AAGCCGTCGAGCGTGCGCTCGTGTTCAGCCGCACCAAGCACGGCGCCGACCGCATCGTGAAGCTGCTCGCCGCCAGCGGCGTCGCCTCCAACGCGATCCACGGCAACAAGAGCCAGCCACAGCGTGAGCGCGCCCTCGCCGAGTTCAAGGCGGGCAAGGTCAAGGTCCTGATCGCCACCGACATCGCCGCGCGCGGCATTGATGTCTCGGGCGTCAGCCATGTGTTCAACTTCGAATTGCCCAACGTGCCGGATCAATATGTCCACCGCATCGGACGGACAGCCCGAGCCGGCGCCAGCGGCATCGCGGTCAGCTACTGCGCCGACGATGAGCGTCCGTACCTGCGCTATATCGAGAAGCTGACTCGTCAGAAGGTCACGATCAAGCCGCTGCCAGATGGCTTCATGGCCGAATCGGCACGGATCAAGGCAACGCGCGGCCCGGTGACGATCACCCGCGACGAACAGAATGGCCGCAATGGCCGCACCATGCAGGACCGCAACGCCAGCTATCGCTCAGGCCAGAAGCAGCGCGACCCACGCGCCAATCCAGTCGGCGGCGATCGTCCGCGCGGTGACCGTCCTCAGGGCGATCGCCAGACGCTCGGCACCGCCGCACCACGCGGTGAGGGCGATGCGCCACGCTTCTATGGCCCGCGCAAGAAGACCTGGGCCGCTCGCCCCGCCGGTGGCGGCGGTGGTGGTGGCAAGGGCAGCACCAGCGGCGCCCGTCAGGGCGGCAACCGCTAAGCCAATCAGCGACGCGGCGTTCACGCCGCGTCGCTTGCTGTACGGTATCAGCGAGCTTTTACGCCAACATTCCCCGTCGCCGACCGCCACCCGGGTTGCATCCCACGCCCCCCTTTGCTAGGCGCGCGCCAACCCATCGGGGCTGCCACACCGGCGCGCCCCTTTTTCGCATGGGGCCATTTTCGAGACTCCGAAGAGGAAGCACGCATCCGTGGATAATTCCGGCGGTATTCAGGCCAGCCTAAGTGGGCGCTACGCAACCGCGCTGTTTCAGCTCGCGCGCGATGGCGGTTCGATCGAGACGGTCGAATCGAGCCTCGCAACTGTAAAGCGCGCATTGGCCGAATCGGGTGACCTCGCACTGCTGACTTCCAGCCCGCTGATCGGTCGCAATGATGCCGCGCGTGGCATTGCGGCGGCGGCACAGGTGATGAACCT
>NZ_JAXOJO010000058.1:0-1170 GCF_036663735.1 Parasphingomonas zepuensis
GCGACGCTGTTCACATCCATGCAGGCCTGAACGTCTTCGGCCGGACTTTCCCAGAACTTGCCAGGGCCACCGCCGACCCCCGCATTGTTGATAAGAATATCGATTCCGCCCATCGCATCCGTTGCCTGGTTGATGAGTTGCCGTCGTGCGCCCTCGCCGGCGATATCGCTAACCGCGATTTCGAGGAAGGATCCCACGCTTTCAATGGACGATACGGTCAGTTCGAGACCCCGGGCGTCGCGATCCGCCAACAACAGATCATAGCCATTAGCCGCAAGGGCGATCGCGATCGCGCGACCAAAGCCGCTACCTGCACCCGTCAATAGCACTCGCTTGCCGATCTTGGCTTCCATCATGTCGCATTCCTAGCCGGATAGAGATTGATCAAATTGGTGCGCAGGCAGCCGACAGGCCTCCGTCGATCGATATCGTCGCGCCACTTGTGTAGGCTGATCGAGGTGAGCATAGAAACGCGACAGTCCAGGCGATCTCTTCCGGCGTCGCAATCCTGCCAAAAGGCATGGGCGTTTCGTCTACCTTGCCGCTTTCCCGCTGATAGGCTTCGAAGCGCTGGCGCCGCTCGGTCGAGACAGGCCCCGGATTGAGCGCATTCACACGTATCCCGTCCCGGGGACTGTCACTGCCAAGTGACTGGCTGAACGCGACCAGCGCCGCATTGGCGGTTGCGCCACAGATATAACCGGGATCCTTCGTGTGCGCGGCCGTCCCGACGATGTTCAGGATCACGCCACGCCCGCGTGCCGCCATCACGCGGTAGAAATGACGGCACATATCGATGTAGCCGAACACCTTAAGCTCCCACGCAGCACGCCATTTCTCGTCCGACAGATCTTCAAGTCGACCCGCAGCTACCGCACCTGCGTTATTAATGAGAATATCGATCGAAGAGAACCGGGCTGCCAATCGCTCCGCGCTTCCGCGCGCTGCAAGATCGAGGCACACGGCCTCCACCACGACGCCGTGCTGCTCGCGCATCTCACGCGCAGCCTGGCCCAACAGCTCTTCGGATCGCGCCACGATAACGAGGTGACAGCCCTGCTCTGCGAAAACCTTCGCGGTGGCCAATCCGATACCTTGCGAGCCACCGGTGATGAGGACAGTCCTATCGCGAAGTTCCAGATCCATATCAGCCGCCCCGGTAAGGTGATG
>NZ_JAXOJO010000059.1:0-1153 GCF_036663735.1 Parasphingomonas zepuensis
AAAAACCGCGCCTCCTTATCGTCACCGGTCCAGTCTCCGACGACCGTGATCCGCGTCCCATCGGCTAACCGAAACGCCGCAATATCCACTGCATCCGCCGTCGAATGCTCGCTCCAACTGGCGCCTTCACGATTGTACATCCGTCGACAGTTGTAGCTGCCGAAGTGCTCAATCTCTTTGACCCGCTGTCCCAATATGCGTTGGGCGGCGGGTTGCACCGCCTCCCATTCCCACACCGCCAACGCAGCTGCGACCGGACAGGCAACGCCCAGATCGGCGGGCGCAAATCCGATCCGCCGCGGCCCGCCGCCCGCAAACCGCACCGCATCGGCGTAGCCACATTCGCTGTCGTCGCGCCGCTCGGGCAGTACCGTGTAGCGTATCCCGGCCTTGTCGAGCACCGCACGGCATGCCGGAAAGTCCGCCGTCAGGCCCGCCAGCTTTCGTCCCGTGAACAGCCCCACCGGCTGCCCCAGATCGAGTTCGGTCCACGGCAAATCCTGCGGCCGGTTCTTCGCAAGCGCATAGAGCGCCAGTCCAAGCGTCAGCAGCAAGGCGGCGACGACGATCGCGCCAGCCCCGTGTCGGACCATTTTCATGCCCTGAGCGCCGCTCCAATGGGCTGTGACGTTACCGGATAGCCCAGTCCTTCGGGAATACAAAGGTGCTCGACCCCGCCCCGGTCCTCAGCCCATGGCGTGATCGTCGTGACCGCGTGCGCACGGGCATCGGCCACCGCTTCGGCAAAGCTGTCGAATTGTGCCAGCCGTTCCAGATTGCGCCGCGTCGGAAAGACAATGCGCACCCGCCCGGCATCAGCATCGTCCAGCACTTGCCGCGCGCTTGCCCAGAACAGGCGCACATTTTCGTTGCCGTCCGCCACCGGTGCCCCTGCCCCTTCCGGCCAGCGCGCCAGGTAGAAGCGGGTATCGAACACCCGGTGTGCAACGCCCTGATGCGGCAGCCACCGTGCGAAAGGCACCAGTGCATCAAGATCGAGACGGCACCCGGCCAGCACTTCACCGGGCGCCTCGCCAGCATATAGTGCAGCCCGCGCCGTGGCGATGTCGAGCGTTCCTTGCACGCCGATCGCCAGCCCTGCTTCCTCGATCGTTTCCCGGATCGCGGCGATGCGCGCGGCGACGTCATCGGC
>NZ_JAXOJO010000060.1:0-1151 GCF_036663735.1 Parasphingomonas zepuensis
AGGGAAGAAAGGAGCGGAGCAATGAAGATGATCGAGAGGGTCCGTCTGATCGAGGAGATCGGGTCTGCGGATGGCTGTCGCGGTGTCGGCAAATGGGTCCGGGGCTGGCGCCGGTTGCGGTGGTTGCAGCGCGCGGTCGATACGATGCCCGCGCTGCTGCATGTGGTGTTCGATCCGATCCGCTATGAGGAACTGGATTATGGCGCGGTGGCGGCGCGGGTCGGGATCGGAGTCGACGAGGTCGAGCATCGCTTCGCCTGTGCGCTCCACTATCTGCAACTGGTCGGGCGCGGCGAGAGGAGCGTCGCCGACGCGCAGGCGGCGGTGCCGCGCACGGAGGCGGAGCTGGCGCTGGACCGGGTGCGGTGGGACGCGATGTGGGCGGTGATGCTCCGGCGCTGACGATCGCCGGTAGGCGGGCCGATCAGGTGACGGCCCGCTCGGCGTCGGCCTCGAGCGCGGCGATGCGCTCGGAGCAGATCGCGTGCACGGCGCGGCCCAGCTCCTCGACGCAGCCGCCGAGCCAGAGCAGCTCTTCTTCGGTGATGCGATAGTGCTTCGAATAGCGGGCCTTCACATAGGCCTCCTTGAGCTTCTCGAAGCGGGCGCGATCGGCGCGCAGCTCGCGCGGCCAGGCATCGACGATCCGCATGTCGATCCGCTCGGCCTGGGTGCGCAGGAAGGCGAGATTATGGACGTGCGGGGTGTAGAAGGTGCAGACGAGCAGGACGCCGTGGTAAAGGCGCTCGGTGGCCTGATGGAGCATGAAGGCCGCTTCTTTATACCAGCCCCGCTTTAGATCGTCGCCGTAGTTGACGTGAGCGCGCATTGCGCTCGGATACCACTCGTCGAAATACTCCTTCGCCATCGCCAGCGCTTGCTCTGCCGTCTTGGGCTTGGGGGTGTGGAGCAGCTTGTCGTCGAACTGGTAGAGCGCGATGCCGTCCTTCGCGACGTCCATGAAGAAATAGCGGCCGTGGGCGAGACCATCGTTCACTTCCTGCGTGGTGTGAACGATGAAGTTGACGGGCGTGTGCAGCGTCTTGTCGATCGCCAGCTCGCGGATGAGGCGATCGTCGAGCTTGAGCCAATAATCGACCTTCTCGGTAGGCCGCTTGTCGTTCACGATGAGGAGCAGATCGAAGTCTGAG
>NZ_JAXOJO010000061.1:0-1150 GCF_036663735.1 Parasphingomonas zepuensis
GGCGCCGAGGCCACCGCGACCTTGAGCCCACAGCTGGCCAACGCTCCGATCGTCCAGAATGTCGGCACAAATGCGGGTATATGGGCAGTCGAAACGGCGCTTTTGGCGGGCATTGTCGCCGCCGTCCTGATCGCACCGCGCCGGATATTCCCGCGGTTTGCGCAACTGACGCACGCATCGGTGGGAGGGGCCTTGCTCGCCGCCCTCAATACGGCGTCCGAATATGGTTTCGGCGGTGTAATCTCTGCGCTCCCGGGCTTCCACGCCATCGGGGCCTTCCTGGCGAGGATCAGTGATCCGCTGACAAATATCGCAGTCATCACTAACGTGCTTTCGGGCGTAACAGGGTCCTCGTCGGGCGGCTTGAGCCTTACGCTGGGGGCTTTTTCCGAACAGTTCATTGCGATGGCCAAGGCCCATGATATCCCGCTGGAGGTCGTGCACCGCGTTGCCGCAATGGCCTCCGGGGGGATGGATACGCTTCCGCACAACGGCGTCATCGTGACTCTGCTTCTTGTTTGCGGCCTGTCTCACCGTGCCGCCTACGGTCCCATATTCGGGATGACGATCATAAAGACGCTCGCCGCGTTTTTCGTCGTCGCTCTGTACCACATTACCAAGCTCGTCTGATCGATCTTCGGCAACGATGGACAACGCCGCCCGTTCAATGCTGCTCGACCCGGCGATTGGATGCCGGGCCAACTGCCCTGAACCAGGCTTCAACGCAGGAAAAGAGGAAAATGATGTCGGTTGAACTGATCATGGAGCAAACGGGCGGGCCCGAAGTCCTGGAGCTTCGTCGGGTCGAAACGAAGGTGCCCGGTCGCGGTGAAGCGTGGATTGAACAGGAAGCGATCGGGGTCAATTTTCTCGACGTGACTCATCGGACCGGAGTTGTACCCGTGGCGCTACCAAGCGGCCTCGGGGTCGAAGGGGCGGGCCGTGTCATAGCCACCGGAGACGGGGTGACGAACGTGAACGTCGGCGACCGCGTCGCTTACGCGCTCGGCCCGCTCGGCAGTTATGCGTCCGCTCGCCTGATTCCTGCCGACCGGCTCGTTCGCCTGCCCGATAATCTGAGCTTCGACGATGCTGCGTCCATTATGCTCAAGGGTTTGACGGCGCATTATCTTCTGAAATCGACATTCGA
>NZ_JAXOJO010000062.1:0-1142 GCF_036663735.1 Parasphingomonas zepuensis
CGAAAGGTCCTCCAGTGAACGTCATGGACGGCACCGACATTCTCGTGATCTACGTCCACGGCAAAGGTAAGGAGCGCAATCTGATCGCGCCCAAGAGCGTCGGAGACTATCTGGATCGCGTCCACGCGCTATCCAAGGCGACCAAGCCCGACGATCATGTTTTCACCATCATCAACGGCAAACCCGCTGTATGGCTCTACCGCGATACCGTCGAGGAATTGCTGAAATATGCGAAGTTGCGCGACGGGCCGAGCGGTATTCCACGAACCACCTACTGCTTCCGTCACACCTATGCGACGTTCCGGCTTTCAGCGGGGGTCGATGTCTATATCCTCGCCCAACAGATGGGCACGTCCGTCAAAATGATCGAGCAGCATTACGGGCATGTAAACACGATCAAACATGCCGACCGCGTGCTTATGGGGATCGGCGGATGGGACGACATGCACGCTGAAATGAACGCCGAGATTGACGAACTGGAAGCGAAGGCGAAAGCCGTTCAATCGATCAAGGCGAAACAGACGGTGAAACCGCGCCGTTCCAAACGCTAGCTCCGCACCGCTGGTGCTCTTGGGAGCTATGCGTGTCTGCCGGGTTCCGTGACGCACCGCTGGTGCTTTTTGTTCATGGACCCGGCCAAGCAGGCATGGGAATTAGACGCGCCGAGCCTCAAGCGCCCCCGTGTCTGCGTCTAGCCGCTGCCCCAGTTCCTCAGCCGCTGGCGATCGAGAGGAATTGAGCAAGGCTCTTACTGGGAGTCTCCAGCAGGGCATGCTGCCCGTACCCGGTGCGGCGGCTGCCGCACCGGGCCGACGCTTAGCGTCGCATCGTGCTGTTCAGCTCGATTATCGCCGCGACCAGTTGGGCGATGGCGCTTACCAGCAGGGTGATTTCGGTGATCGTCATGGGTTCCTCCCTCTTTTCTGCCCCGCGCGGGATGCGCGAGGAACGAGGAAGAACCGGCCGACCGCACCAGCCCGGCATGCACAGGTCGCAGGATGCGCCGCGCCAGCGGGGCGGAGCTGCACGAAGGAAGTGAGCAACCTTGCTTACCGGGCGCGGTCGGCCAAACGTTCGAGAACGAGCGCCTCCTGCGCGGAGATAGGGACAAGCCCTGATAATCCCGGCCCGCAACCATTAGG
>NZ_JAXOJO010000063.1:0-1141 GCF_036663735.1 Parasphingomonas zepuensis
AGCGGGCGAGAAGCGCTATTATCATCAGAAATGGCCGTGCTGCTCCGGCACCCTGGTTCAGGGCGTCGCCGATTATGTGCTCAACGCCTATTTCCACGACGATAACAATCTGATGGTCAACCTCTACACCCCGTCCGAAGTGACCTGGAATCGCCCGGGTGGCGCGGTCGAGGTGGTGCAGGAGACCGATTATCCGGTAACCGACACGGTAAAGCTGAAGGTGCGCAAGGCCGGCAATGGCCGCTTCACGATGAAGCTGCGCATTCCGGCGTGGACGAAGGGCGCGAAACTGCTCGTCAACGGGCGCGCGCAGACCGCGACGCCGGGCCAGCTGGCCGCGATCAGCCGGACGTGGAAGGCAGGGGACACGATCGAGCTGACCATTCCGCAACCGCTGCGCACGTTGCCGATCGATCCGGAAAACCCAAATCTCCAGGCGGTGATGCGGGGTGCTGTAATGTATGTCGGCCTCAATCCATGGGAGGGGATCGACCAGGAGGTCGTCGCGCTGCCAGGCGCTCTGGAAGCCACCCCCGGTCATCCGGAATCGTATCGCGCAAAGGTCGGCAAGCGAAACCTTGTGTTCGTGCCCTATTATGCGGTCGATACCGAACGTACGACGACTTACTTCAAGACGGCGTAAGTCGGGCGCGCGCGCCCTTTCTGCTTGTTCGTCATCCCAGCGCAGGCGGGGATCCTTTCTGGCTAACCGAGCGGGTCGAGCCGCAGCGTCAGCCCCAATGGATCCCGGCCTTCGTGGGATAACGAACGGAAATATGAGTTCTGACCTGATATGAGCGAAGCGCGCGTCACCGCGACCTATGAGATCGAAACCGCCTTCGCACTGGAGGCGGCGGCGGCGACGATGGCGGGCGAGCAATCGACCGGCACCTTCGTCCGCGTACCCGGTGAGACTGACGAATTGCGAGAGGCGCATGCCGCCCGCGTCGAGCAACTGGTCGAGTTGAATGAAGTCGCCGCGCCGTCGCTTCCCGGCTCGGGCACACCGAAGGGCTGGGACGGCAAGCGGCGGCGCGCCCGTGTGGTCCTGTCATGGCCGATCTCGAACATGGGCGTTTCGCTCCCCAATCTGCTGGCGACGATCAACGGCAATCTGTCGGAGCTGAAAGCGTTCTCGGGC
>NZ_JAXOJO010000064.1:0-1139 GCF_036663735.1 Parasphingomonas zepuensis
GTGCTCATCACCTGCGCGTCGACATGCTCGAACGCATGCAACTGCCCGTCCTCGAACAGGGCGGGGGAAGTCGTGGCGAGCAGCGCCTGTGACAATTCGCGGCAGGTCCGCGCCTCGGCGGGCTCGCCGTTGAAGGTTGTGCCGCGTCCTACGACGCCGATCCAGCGCTCGGCGATGATCGGCTGGTCGATCACCCCCAGCACCGGCCAGTCTGCTTCCAGCAACGCGATCAGCGTGCCGAATATCGGCCGCCCGGCGATGAAGCTGCGCGTGCCGTCGATCGGATCGAGCACCCAGGTCCGCCCGCTGGTGCCGGGCCGTGCGTCCTCTTCCTCGCCAATGATGCCGTCCATTGGCCGTTCGGCGATGATCAGCCGCCGCATCGCCGCCTCCGCCGCCTTGTCCGCCAGCGTCACGGGCGAGGCATCGGCCTTGGCCTCAAGCCCGTGCTCACGGCGGAAATAGGGGCGGATCGCAGCGCCCGCCGCATCGGCGAGACGTTTGGCGAGTTCGATATCGGCGTGGGAGACAGGCATGAGGTTTGCCTAGCGGGGGAGTTTGGGCTTCGCCAGTCCTGTTGGGTTGGTGACGGAGGGGCGCCCAAACTCGGTCGTTCGCAAGCCATGCCCGCGCACCCGGAAGCCGACGTTACCGTCTCGAACTTATAGCGGGCGGATTTGCCGCGATGCACTCGGTTGAGATCGACTGCAGCTCGGTCGCCAGAGGTTGCGTCTTCAACTCATCAACGGACTTCGTCGCAAGCAGTCGGTCCGTGACGCACGCACAGATAGGGGTCACATCGATCTTGGCCGTTGCGGCGTTCTTTGCCGAGGCCCGGCACTGTTCGATTGAGCGGCTGCGAAAGGAACTGCGGAACGCGATATCGTAGGCGGCCTGGTAGTCCCCATTGGTGCCGCTTTGGACGGCAGAGGGCGAGGTAAGGAGGAGAGCCATCACGATCATCTCCCGCATCTATCACGGAATCGAGCGTCTGCTATCGCAATCGCGCTGCCAAAATCTGACGGTCGGATATCCACCCAATTGCAAACGCTACGCACAACTGGCCACTGACACGGCCGCCAGATCAGAACGGAAACCAGCGGCTCTTTTCGCTGAACTTCATGTAGCCGACATTGACG
>NZ_JAXOJO010000065.1:0-1132 GCF_036663735.1 Parasphingomonas zepuensis
GGGGCATCCGAGCCCTCTCCGACCATCACCGCGCCTGCACGTTCCAGCAAACGGCGCTTTGCTTCTGCCGCCGCGCCGTCGCCTATCAGGATCACGGGCCTCCCGTTCAGTTGGACGAACACCGGCAACCCCGATCGTTTCACCGGACCCACTCGGGCACGCGCTCCGCACCCATGATCGTTTCCGGCTGGATGCGATCGGCAACCACCGCGAACTTGTCACCGGAAACCAGCACCTCCGGCACCAAAGCCCGGCTGTTATAGGTCGAGGCCATCGTGGCGCCATAGGCACCCGCGGTACGGAAAACGGCGAGATCGCCGGATCGCACCGCATCGATCTCGCGCCCCATCGCAAAGGTGTCGCCAGTCTCGCACACCGGCCCGGCGATGTTGGCGATCATCTTCTCGCCAGTAGGCTCGACCGCTTCGAAATCATGATAGGCATCGTAAAGTGCAGGCCGGGCAAGGTCGTTCATTGCCGCATCGACGATGACATAGGGATTGCCATTGGCGGGCTTCACCCAGATCACTTCGGTCACCAGCACGCCGGCATTGCCGCAGATAAAGCGGCCGGGCTCGAACATCAGCGTCACGTCCCAGCCATCGGTGACGCGCTTGACCATCGCGCCGAAATCCTCGGCGGAGGAAACCTGTTCGCCGGGATGATAGGGAACACCCAGACCGCCGCCCAAATCGACATGAGTGATCGCGTGTCCGGCAGCCCGCAGCTGCGCGACCAGCTCACCGACGCGGGTATAGGCGGCCTCAAGCGGGGTCAGCGTCTTGAGCTGGCTGCCGATATGGATCGCGACGCCGCGCAGGTTGAGGCCGGGCAGCTGCGACAGCCGGTCGAAAATGCCGGGCGCGCGATCGATCGCCACGCCGAACTTATTCTCGGCCTTGCCTGTGGAGATCTTGGCGTGGGTGCCTGCATCGACATCCGGGTTCACGCGCAGCACGGCGGGTGCGGTTTGGCCCTGCGCATGTGCGAGCGCGGCCAGCACCTCGCCCTCTTCTTCCAGCTCCAGGTTGAACTGGCCGATGCCGTGGTCAAGGCCAAGTTGCAGCTCGGCCCGTGTCTTGCCGACACCGGAAAAGACGATGTCCTCCGGCTTCATTCCTGCCGCCAGCGC
>NZ_JAXOJO010000066.1:0-1121 GCF_036663735.1 Parasphingomonas zepuensis
TTCGATCACATCCTCCGGCTCGGCCACCCAATAGGCGTCGGGCATCCGGCGCATAAAGACCTCCGCCCCGCTGCCGATCGCCGCCGTCAGCGTTTCCTGCTTCACCGCGATCCGCTCGCTGCGGCCGCGCTGCTTGTGCCCCAGCCGCAGCACTTCCTCGGCGCTGTCGTACAAATTGGTGAGCAACTGCCGCTTCCACCCGTTCCACACGCCGGGGCCGACGGCGCGGATATCGACGATGGTGAGCACGAGCAGCATCATCAGCCGCTGCGGCGATTGCACGCGTTCGGCGAAATCGAGGATCGTCTTGAAATCGGACAGGTCGCGCTTGAACGCGGTCGCCGACATCAGCAGATGCCAGCGTACCAGCCATGCCACCGTTTCGGTCTCCGCCGCGCTCAGCCCCAGCCGGGGACACAGCTTCATCGCCACGTCTTCGCCCAGCACCGAATGATCGCCGCCGCGCCCCTTGGCGATGTCATGCAGCAGGACGGACACATACAGCGCCCGCCGCGACGCGATCTGATCGAGGATGCCGGTCGCCAGCGGATGATCCTCGCGCTTGTCGCCCTTCTCGATGCTGGCGAGCAGGCCGATGGCGCGGATCGTGTGCTCGTCGACGGTATAATGGTGGTACATGTCGAACTGCATCTGCGCGACGACACGGCCGAAATCGGGCACGAACTGGCCGAACACCCCCGCTTCGTTCATCCAGCGCAGTACCGTCTCCGGGTCGCGCGGCGATGTCAGCACGTCCATGAACACCGCGTTGGCGCGCGGATCGCTGCGCTTGTCGGCGATCAGCTTGGCGTCGCGCGCCGCAGTCCGCATCGCCAGCGGATGTACCTCCAGCCCGTGCAGATCGGCCAGCGCGAACAGCTCGACCAGCCGTACCGGCTCCTCGGCCAGGAAATCGTCGCGCGGCAGGGCCAGCCGCCCGCGATCGAGCACGAACCCCTTCAGCTTGGCCGGCGAACGGCGGATGCGGGGCAGGCCGAACCGGCTGCCGCGCGCCGCGAACTTCTCATCCAGATGCGCCAGGAACACCCCGGTCAGGTCGCCGACCATCTTCGCCTGCAGAAAGTAGAAGTGCATGAAGCGCTCCTCCTTCGATTTGCCCG
>NZ_JAXOJO010000067.1:0-1121 GCF_036663735.1 Parasphingomonas zepuensis
GCGCTATTGCGCTCCCGGGAGAGAGGGTCACCAGATAGAGTTTGGCGGTCGCCGACACGCGCTCAAGAACCAGCAGGCGGTCAGGGGCTAATGCCAACATATCGCAAAGCTTGACGTCGGCCCGGTCGACATCGCCAAGATCTCCGTCACGGCGAAAGCTGCCGGGCTTGTCGAGCGGGTAGAGGTGTTCGGCGAGCAGTGCGCCGCTCGAGGTTTCGAGGGTCCACAGCCTGACATGGCGAGCACGCCGTCCGGCGGCGTCGTCTGGATGAGCGAGCGGACTTTGAAAGGCCAGATGCAGGCGGCGACCGTCATCTGATAGCGCCAGGCCTTCGAAGCCGCGGTTAAGCCGGCGGCGCGCGGCAACCGCAGGTAGTGCACCGATTACGGGGTAGTTTGCGCCAGCGAACAACGCCTCTGTCCCGCCAGGAACCCAGCGCGCCCGCACACGACCGTCCGGCCCAAGTTGAAGCAAGGATGGGCCATATTCTTCGCCGACCCAAAAGCCGCCATCGGACGCGACGGCAATGCCCTCGGTATCCGCACCCCCTGGATCGGGTTGCAAGATGGTCCCATCGAGCCCAAGCGCCGGTTCAGCGGCGAGGGCGTCGCTGGCAGCGGGAGGCAGGCCGGACAGCGGGCGGCCAGCTACGTCGGTGAGCACCAGTGTCCGTCGTGCGGTCACATGGCTTGGGTCGATATGAAGTTCGACGATTGCCGGCCCGATCTCGGGGCATGGCATCAGCTTTGCGCCGGGCTTGTCGCCGTGTGGAGCCAACACATCGAGCCCATAATGTTCGATTGCCAGCGGCAGTTTCAAATTGGGTCCGCGATCGCCTATGGCCCACGCTGTGTGCGGTGAATCCCCAACGCGACGGGAGAGGCCCGAACCGATCCCCCGCGTGATGCGCAATGTTTTACGCGGAAGCTCGAGCCGCGCCAATTCCTCATCAACGAAAACAAGTTCGGTAATTTTTATATCGGGCATGTCAGGCGCGTAGCATGAATCACCCGGGGGCGTGGCTCGAATCTGGCCTGCGTGATGACGAGCCCATCCAAACTTGCGCGCCTTTCGAACGCTTTTCCTGTGGGCATCCATTTAGGCCGTGAAGGTCCGTTTC
>NZ_JAXOJO010000068.1:0-1118 GCF_036663735.1 Parasphingomonas zepuensis
GAGCGTCATCGACGCTTCGATCGCCGGGTCGGGCAACGTCGAGGCGCCGGGGCTGAAGGCGGCACGCGGCACCATCTCGATCGCCGGGTCGGGCAGCGTGCGCGCGCAGGTAACCGACACCGCCAACGTATCGATCGTCGGTTCGGGCGATGTCGAGCTGACCGGCGGGGCCAAATGCTCGGTCAGCAAGATGGGATCGGGCACCGCGCGCTGTAGCTGATGCCTTGCCGAGCATGGGGTAAGGGTGCGATGCACCGGACATGCACATTCGCACCCTGATCCTGCCGTTCGTTCTGCTCGCCATCGGCGCGGCACCCGCCCCGCAAGAGCGCCGCATCCAGCTCACCGGATTCGAGCGCGTTCGAGTTGATGGACCCTTTGTGGTGCGGGTCATTCCCGGCTCGGCCACGGCAACCATCACCGGCGGGCGTGGCGCGATCGAGCGTGTGAGCATCCGCAATCAGGGTAATACGCTGGTGGTCGGCGTCAGCACCTCGACCTGGGAAGGCTGGCGCGAGAAGGACGGCGTCGCAACGATCACCGTCGCCACGCCCCGTTTACGCGCCGCCAACATCAATGGCGGCGGAAAGCTCGATATCGAGGCCATGACCAGCCAGCGGATCGATCTCGGCGTCAACGGCACGGGGTCGCTGAGTATCGGCAAGTTGACGGCCGACCATCTCGTCACCACGCTCACCGGCACCGGCATGATCAAGGTTGCGGGCGGCAGCGCACGCAACGCCCGCTTCATGAATTACGGCGCGGGATCGATCGACGCGGGCGGCTTGGCCGTCAACGATCTCACCGTCCATTCGCAAAGCGCTGGCGACAGCCGTTTCCTCGCTCGCTTCACCGCCACCGTCTCGGTGCTTGGCATCGGTGCGGTACGGGTGGACGGCAATGCCACCTGCCGGCTTGGTGGTCCCGGCCCTGCCACCTGCGCCGGCAAAACCGAACGGCGTTAGGCTGCGATCGGGAACCTGAGCAGCCGGTCTTCCAGCGCCACCAGCGCCTGCGCCCCGCGCCCCACCGCGCGCACGATTTCCGGATGATGCGCATCCAGCCCGCCGGTCAGCGCTCCGAACGCAGGCAGGATCAGCTTGGTCTCGGTCGCGACG
>NZ_JAXOJO010000069.1:0-1117 GCF_036663735.1 Parasphingomonas zepuensis
CCTCACGCAATCGCTCCCGGATGCAGCAGCTTGTTGGCCGCTTCTTAGGTCGGAACTGGGTCCGCATCCCGCATGTCACCCATCATGACGAGGTCGACATTACCGATCTTGAAGCGCGGCGGGAGGTATGGAACGCTGGCCACCCTGACCAGCGGATAAGCCCGGTCATCCCGGTGGTGAAAGCCATGGCGCTCTCGCTGAAAGGCCATCCGCAATTCGCTTCGTCACTGGACGCCAGCGGGGAGCAATTGATCGAAAAGCATTACGCGCATGTCGGCGTTGCGGTGGAGGTGCCGGCCGGGCTGCTCGTGCCGGTCCTCCGCGATTGCGACACCCGCCCGCTTCGCGAACTTGCAACCGAGTTGTCAGCACTTGCCCAGAAAGCGCGAACCAAAGGCCTGTCGATGCCCGAAATGTCAGGCGGCTGCATCTCGCTGTCGTCGTTGGGACATATTGGAGGGACCGGGTTCACGCCGATTGTCAACGCGCCGGAAGTGGCGATCGTTGGGATGACCCGGTTGCAGCTGCGCGCGGCGCGGGGTCCCGACGACAGCGTGGTGTGGCGCAAGATGCTGCCACTGTCACTCAGCTACGATCACCGCGTCATTAACGGTGCCGATGCCGCACGTTTCGTCACGACCATTGAGCGTCATCTCACCGACATCAGGTTCGATTGACGTCAGCTTGGGCGTTGCCGCTCGCTACTGGCCGATCCGAGCGGGACGGCGAAGGTCAAAACCCGTTCGCTCAAAACGATTCGGGCTACTCCGTGGATCGGATGAAGACGCGCGCCTGACTTTGACGCGACTTCGCCAACCTGCCTGATACCAAGTTTCGTGGATCACGACTCTGAGGGGGTTGCGCGGAGCGTATTGAGTTGATTCAAGATGGCAACCGACCTGGAGTTTGCCATGCCGATCACGCTTTGCCCTGACTTTGATGCCGCGCTGGTGCGAGCGGCAGCGCGGAAATCGAAGGATGGCGGGCAGGCGCGTCGATTGCTGGCGCTGGCCGCGATTTACGAGGGCGCGAGCCGGACGGAAGCGGCTCGGATCGGCGGCGTGACGTTGCAGATCGTGCGGGACTGGGTGTTGAAGTTCAATGCGGCCGGGCCGGA
>NZ_JAXOJO010000070.1:0-1106 GCF_036663735.1 Parasphingomonas zepuensis
GGACGAAAGCAGCGTTCCACGGGTCCGGGCCGAGTGCGCGCAATGTGGTGGCGGTGTGGAAGGTGCCAGCGCCCATGCGCATGTCATAGGGCTGCAGGATCAGGCAGCCGCGTTCGCTCCAGTAATCGTGGAGCTTCAGGATCATGCCCTGAAAACTAAGTGGATTGGGGAAGCTTAGGGGCTGGGTCATGCTGTCCGGCGCTTTGGCGCAGGGGGAAAGCAGGGTCAACATGGTCGTGGGGCGCGGTGGTTAACGGCCATGTGGTTGACGGGCGGGTCATGGATGCGCTTGGGGATGATGCATGTTCAAACGCCCCCTGCCGCTGTTGCTTGCCGCCGCCCTGACGTTGACCGGATGTTCGCTGTTCGCAGAGGATGCCGATCCCGCCTTGTGGGTGGTGAAGGATGCGGACACGACGATCTATCTGTTCGGCACGGTGCATGTGATGAAGCCGGGGATGCGCTGGTTCGACGATGGTGTGCGCACCGCGTTCGATGCGTCGGACGAAGTGGTGCTGGAGATTGCGCAGCCCGATCCCGGGGCGATCGCGGCGCTGACGGCGCAATTGGGGACGCGCGGCGGGCCGCCCTTTTCGCCGGAGGTGCAGGCAGCGGCGAAGGCGCTGGGCATGGCGGACGGGGCGATCGACCGGCAGGAGCCGTGGCTGGCCGCGATGACGCTGAGCCAGCTGGCGGTGGCAAAGGCGGGTTACGGGGCGGCGGACGGAGTCGAGGCGACCCTGTCCGAGGCGGCGGCGGGAGCGGACAAGCCAGTCAAGGCGCTGGAATCGGCGCGGGGGCAGTTGATGCTGTTCGACGGGCTATCGGGCGCGGCGCAGAGTGCGATGCTGGACGCGACGGTGAAGGAACTGCCCGATGCGGCGAAGCGGCTCGACGCGTTCGTCAGTGCCTGGGGTGCTGGCGATGCCGAAACGGTGGGGGCGGAGATGAACCGCGTGGCGGAGGCCTCGCCCGAAGTCGCCGAGGTGCTGATCGCGCGGCGCAATGCGCGCTGGGCCGATTGGGTCGCGGCGCGGATGACGCAGCCGGGGACGGTGTTCGTGGCGGTGGGTGCCGGACATCTGGCGGGCAAGGGCAGCGTGCAG
>NZ_JAXOJO010000071.1:0-1094 GCF_036663735.1 Parasphingomonas zepuensis
AAATGCCTACTGCTGAAGCTGCGCATGGCGCGGATTGAGCGCGGCGATCTTGACCGGAATCTGGGTTTGCGGCTGCGGCGGGCGCATGGCGCGGTACAAAGGCATTTTGCCGATCACTTCGCCGATCTGGGGCTGACGCAGAAGCAAGTGTCAGTGCTTTGGCTGGCGGGCGATCATCCCGATCTGGCGCAGACGGATCTGGCGCGGGCGCTAGACATGGATCGCGCAACCACGATGGCCTAGGTGCATGGCTTGGAAAAACGCGGGCTTTTGTCGCGCAGCCCGTCTCGCACCGACGGGCGACGCATCGCGTTTCGGTTGACCGTTGATGGCGCCGCAATGCTGGCGACCGCCAAAGCCGCGATCGTCGAGCATGAGACATGGTTGAAGGCGCGTTTTTCCCAAACCGAGCTCGACACGCTTGAGGAAATGCTCGCACGCATCTATCGGTGAACTAGTTTTCCAATATAACAAACTGAGTCCCGGAGGGGTTATGGCTACCGATCCACGTGCAGTGATCGACCGCGAGCCAATGTCGCGGTTTCAATGGGGCGTCGTCGCGACGATGATCGGGCTGAACGCGCTTGACGGGTTCGACGTGCTGTCGATCAGCTTTGCCTCCCCTGGCATCGCGGCCGATTGGGGTATCGACCGCGCCGCGCTCGGCATCGTGCTGTCAATGGAGCTGATCGGCATGGCGATCGGATCGCTTTTCCTCGGCGGCGTCGCCGACAAGATCGGCCGACGTGCGACCATCCTTTCCTGCCTGTGCCTGATGACCATCGGGATGCTGGGCGCAGCGACTGCGAATGGCGTTGAAGTCCTGTCCGCCTGGCGCGTGCTCACCGGGCTAGGTATTGGCGGCATGCTCGCCGCAACCAACGCCGCCGTGGCCGAAGCCGCGAACGCGAAAAACCGTTCGCTCGCAGTGGTGCTGATGGCGGCGGGTTATCCGGTCGGCACGATCATCGGCGGCTCGATCTCGGCGGTGCTGCTGTCGATGTATGACTGGCGCGCCGTGTTCGTATTCGGCGCGGTATGCTCGGTCCTGTTTATCCCGCTGGTGCTGTGGCGCGCGCCGGAATCGGTTTCGT
>NZ_JAXOJO010000072.1:0-1093 GCF_036663735.1 Parasphingomonas zepuensis
GATTCCTTACGCTGGCGAGGACCCTCAAGCCATCGGATTGAAAATCAAGCGCGTCATTCACAAGACGTACCTCGATGTGGATGAGATCGGCTCAGAGGCTGCGGCCGCCACTGCGGTTGTGATGGATATCATCGTCAGTGCTTCCCAAAGGAAACCACCCCCTCCGCCGCCGTTCATATTCCGGGCGGACAAGCCATTCCTCTTCCTGCTGCGCGATCGGCGGACCGGGTTGATCCTGTTCATGGGGCGCTATGTGAAGCCTCCGGCGCAGCATGGGCCGGATCGCTAGGAAGCGAGTGTAACTTCGTCCCCAACGATATTGAGCAGGGCGATGTCCCCAGCCACTTACTGGACGACCGCTTTTGGTATGTCGTCCGTTCGATTGGAATAACGACGATTGATCCGGTAGCAGCCGCTCAAACTCACTGGAAATGTTGGATTTCATCTGATCTACCCTGATCAATGAGACGCCACCCTTTCGCTTCCGCCGCGCCACTGTCGCGCACCTGCGCGTCGCAGGCGCGACCCCCTCGCTTCCCCGCCGCCTCCTCCCTCCACACCCGCAAAACGGTCAACTTGGTCAACCGCACGACAACCGCCACCTCAACTCACTCCAAAGGGCACTACATGGTTGAGTGCGATATGCCCGATCCCGGAACGCCCCAGATACGGCACGCCCATTTCGCGGCACCAGCGGATGATCATCTGTTCGTTATTCTCGCCGAACGGCACGTCGTTCTCAACCGTTTCGGTCACAGCCCCCAGCCGCACCCCGGATATTCCCTGAAGCTGGGTCGCATGCGCCATCTGGAACAGCATCCGATCGATGCGATAGCTGGGCTCGCCCACTTCCTCGATGTGCAGCACATGGTCGGTCAGGTCGGGCAGCCACGGCGTGCCGATCATGGTGGTCAGGATCGACAAGTTGAACGCAGCGGCCGGGCGCCCGTCCAGCGTGGGCTCCAGTCCCCGCTTGTCGCCGTCAATCAGCCAGCCGAGCACCCAGCCCGCGTCCACGCCCTTGTCATTGCGCCCCATCGCGCTCGCCATCGACCCGTGCGCCTGCCGCCCGATCCGCCGGGCGTAAAGCGCG
>NZ_JAXOJO010000073.1:0-1086 GCF_036663735.1 Parasphingomonas zepuensis
TAACCGCCCGGCGCACCGTTCGCGATGCAATAGAGCAGCCCTGCGGCAACCAGCCCGCCCACGACCTGTGCGGCGATATAGAGCGGGATATCCTTGCCCGCGAAGCGTCCGCCCGCCCACAGGCCGACCGTCACTGCCGGGTTCAGGTGACAGCCCGAAATATGCCCGATCGAATACGCCATGGTCAGCACGGTCAGCCCGAATGCGAGGCTGACGCCCAGCAGCCCGATCCCAACCTCAGGAAACGCCGCCGCCAGCACCGCGCTGCCGCAGCCCCCGAAAACCAGCCAGAATGTGCCGATCAGTTCAGCCAGCCCGCGTTGCAAATTGGTCATCATGCCCCTCTCATATTCGTTGATCGAACACGCCGGGCTACGCGGCCGGGGGCAGCCTAGAACCCGTTTCGCCAGTGTAAAGACCTAGCGGTGCGCAGCACGCCGCAAGCGATCCGTGATTGCGATGCCGAGCCCCAGCTCGGGTATCGGCGCGACGGCGATGGTCGCGCGGTCAGTCGCATCCGCTCGGTGCAACGCGTCGAACAGCCGTGCAGCCGCTTCGGACAGATCGCCCGACGCAGAGAGCGTATCATCCCCGGCAATATCGCCGAACCCGATCAGCCACTCGCCCTCGCGCGCATCAATAGCATCCAGCCGCAGCGGTTTGGACGGGGCATAATGGCTGGCCAACTGCCCCGGCGCTTCGACCGCATCCCCCGCCGCACTCAGCCAGCGCCCGATCTCGCGTTCGATCGCCTCCGCCGCAATCGGGCCGGGTCGCAGCAACCGCGCCGTGCCGCCCAGTGCCACGATCGTCGATTCGATTCCCCCGCTGGTCGGCCCGTCATCGACGATCAGCGGGATGCGCCCGCCCAGGCTGGCTGCGACGTGCGCCGCGCGCGTCGGGCTGATCGACCCGCTGGCGTTCGCCGATGGCGCGGCAAGGGGAACGCCAGTCGCCGCCAGCAATGCCTGCATCGCGCGGTGCTGTGGCACGCGAATCGCCGCCGTCTTCAGCCCCGCCGTCACCAGTCCGGCAATCGCCGCACCGGGCCGGTTCGGCAGCACCAATGTCAGCGGACCCGGCCAG
>NZ_JAXOJO010000074.1:0-1086 GCF_036663735.1 Parasphingomonas zepuensis
GGGGCCGCGTGTTGCTCGGCCCGGCGCACCACCAAATTCACCATTCGATGAATCCAGAGCATTTCAACTGCAATCTCGGATCAACCGTCGCGCTGTTCGACCGGATGTTCGGGACATTTCACTTGCCCGAAGCGAAGCGCGAAAAGCTTCGCTTCGGGGTCGATGACCGCGAAGCCAATCCGCACGGCTTACGCGCGGCACTTTTCGCGCCTTTTCTTCCGGCCCCGCGGCCAAGCGGGATTCAACAGCCTGCAGCTTGATGCTAGGGGGCGGTATGCGGGTGAGGCGTGTTGCGGTTATGGTTTTGCCGGTGGTCCTCTCGGGCTGCCTGTTCGGTGGGGGCGATGACCGTCCGTCGACGCGTGCGCCTGTGCGCCCCGATTCGCGCGGCCCGGTGACGCTCAACCTGCCCACCAGCCGTGAGACGAAGCAGTGTTACGCCGACCTGTCGCGAGAACAGGTTCGTTTCAGCCCGCTCCCCGATCGCGATTACGGCGGCGGGTGTCAGGTCATTGGTGGCGTGCAGCTGATCGATATCGGCCTGCCGGTCACCGGGCTGAAAGGCATGCGCTGTCCGCTCGCCCGCGCCTTCATCGCGTGGGCGCGCAACGCCGCCGCACCTGCCGTGCGCGAAGTGCTGGGCGGCGAGCTGGTGCGGATCGAAACCATGGGTAGCTATGCTTGTCGCGGCATCGTCGGCGGCAGTGCCGCGGCGGCGGGGCGGGTATCGCAACACGGCCTTGGCAACGCGGTGGACGTCTCCGCCTTCATTCTGCGCGACGGGCGGCGTGTGAGCGTCAAGAACGGCTGGCATTCGGATCGGGATGACGAGCGCGAATTCCTGCGCGTCCTTCATCGCTCGGCCTGTCGCCGTTTCACGACCGTGCTCAGCCCGGACTATAATGCCGCGCATCACGATCACCTGCATTTCGACATGGGGGGCAGGCCTTTCTGCCGTTAGCAATTTCGCCTAAGCGGCGTTGATGACAGAAACGAACGTACCATCGCGCGTGTTTGCGCGCGCCAGCCAGGACGCTGAAAACGCCCGCACCGCCGTCAGCACCCCCCAGACCGAAGACCCCGCCT
>NZ_JAXOJO010000075.1:0-1083 GCF_036663735.1 Parasphingomonas zepuensis
TGACGCAGCGGCGCTGATCGCCGAACTGCGGGTCAACCGTCCGATGCTGCCGATTCTGTTGCTGACCGCAAACGGATCGGTCGCGGCGGCAGTGAGCGCGATGCGCGCCGGGGCAACCGATTTCCTGACCAAGCCGATCGCCGCCGACCGGCTGCTCGCCGCGCTGGATACGGCAGTGGGGGGCAAGGTTTCGGGCGAGCTGCGTCCGCTGACCGAAAAGCTGACCGCGCATCTGGCGTTCGATGAAATCGTGGGCAGCGCACCGCAGTTCCGCGCGGCGCTGGCCATCGCGGCCAAGGCGGCGCGGGCGCGCGTGCCAGTGCTGATCGAGGGCGAAAGCGGCGTCGGCAAGGAAGTGGTGGCAGAGGCGATCCACGCCGCGTCGCCGCGACATGCCAAGCCAGTGGTGCGGGTGAATTGCGGCGCGATCCCGGCGAATCTGGTCGAATCGGAGCTGTTCGGTCATGAGAAGGGCGCGTTCACCGGAGCATTCGAGCGCAAGATAGGGCGGTTTCAGGAGGCGGATGGCGGCACCATCTTCCTCGACGAGATTGGCGAGATGCCATTGGAGGCGCAGGTCAAACTGCTTCGCGTGGTGCAGTCGGGCGAGATTCAACCGATCGGTGCGCGGCATGTCAGCGAAGTCGATGTCCGCGTAATCGCGGCGACCAATAAGACATTGCTGACCGAGGTCGAGGAAGGGCGGTTCCGCGAGGATCTCTATTACCGGCTGAACGTAGTGCAGGTGACGATCCCGCCGCTGCGTGACCGCGGCGGTGATATCGCGCCGCTGGCCCGGCATCTGCTGGCGCGAGTCGGCGAACAGCCCGGGTTGCGGCCGTTGGGGATTACCGACGACGCCATCGCATTGCTGGGCGGCTATGACTGGCCAGGCAATGTCCGCCAGCTTCAGAACGCATTATTCCGCGCCGCCGTGCTGTGTGACGGTGACGCGCTTACCCGTAGCGATTTCCCGCAGATCGCGCAGCTTTCGGGCGGACGTCCTGCCGGAGCGGCGTCGGCCAATGGCGGTGCGGCGTCGGGGGCGGGCATCACGTTGTTCAAGCCCGACGGCAATCTGCG
>NZ_JAXOJO010000076.1:0-1082 GCF_036663735.1 Parasphingomonas zepuensis
TCCCTTGGTCACCGTCATCCGCAGCACGAATGCCGCAGCGATCGCCCCGATAATGCCGAGCAGATACAACGCCAGCAGCACCAGCCCCTGAAGGCCGATCCCCGGCCCGACGGTGATCGCGGGAATGAACGCACCGATGATCACGGCGTAAACCGGCAGCCGCGCCGAACATGTCATCAGCGGTGCGATCAGGATGGTGGTCAGCCGCTCCTTCGGATCGTCGATCGACCGCGTCGCCATGATCCCGGGAATGGCACAGGCAAAGGACGACAGCAGCGGAATGAACGACCGCCCCGACAGCCCGACCCCGGCCATCAGCCGATCCATCATCAGCGCGGCGCGGACCATGTAACCGGTCGCCTCAAGCAAAAGGATGAACAGGAACAGGATCACGATCTGCGGCAGGAACACGACCACCGATCCGACGCCGTTGATGATCCCTTCGATCAACAGGTCGCGCAGGAAATTGTCGGGCAGGTTCGCGGCGGCGGCGTCCGCCAGCCAGCCCTGCAGCCCTTCGATCCAGCCCATCGGTGCTTCCGACCAGGCATAGACCGCCTGAAACATCACGAACAGGATCGCCAGCAGCACCAGCGGCCCCGCCACCGGGTGCAATACCACCCGGTCGACCGCGCGGGTAAAGGCGCGACCGGCCGACTCCTCGATCACCGCGATCGACGCCAGCCGCCGGGCCTCGCGCTGAAAATGCGTGATTTCCGCATCGATCGCATCGGGCACCGGCGTCTTCGTACCGGTCAGCACATCGGCGAGGGCGGCACGCAGATGGTCCAGCCCGCGCTTGCGCACCGCCACCGTCTCGACCACCGGCACGCCAAGCGCAGATGCCAGCGCCGCGGTATCGATCTTCAACCCGTCGCGTGTCGCCATGTCGATCATGTTGAGCGCGACCACCATCGGACGGCCCAGTTGCTTCAGCTGAAGTACGAAACGGAGGTGATTCTCGATATTCGCCGCGTCCGTCACCACGATCAGCGCGTCGGGCAGGCGCTCTCCATCCTGCTTGCCCAGCACGACGTCGCGCGTGACCTGCTCATCCGGGCTGGACGGGTCGAGGCTGTAGG
>NZ_JAXOJO010000077.1:0-1080 GCF_036663735.1 Parasphingomonas zepuensis
CATTATCCAGATTCCATGCCGATGCATGACACTGAACCTCGCGATCCGCCGGTTTTACGAACTGCGATCGTTTCCAGAAGGTGTCGGGCATCGGTGCCAGCCCCAGCGACGAGTAGAACCCCTCACCTGCCCTTACCATCTTGATCGCGTCGTACTTCTTCGCGACCAGCAGTTCGCCGACATCATATCCGACATCGCCCGCGCCCTTGGGCGCGACGACATCATAGATGTTGCCCCATTCCTGCGCCCACATGTTGCCGAGCAGGTCGGCACGGATCGGACCGGTCTTGCTCTGGACTGCATCGCCGTACTTCTCGTTCAACTTCCAGCGGGTATAGGTGTGCAGCGCTTCATATAGCGGCTTCACTTCGTTCCAGAGCTTGTCGGTTAGCTTGGCGAATTCCTCCGGCGGCATGTCGTAATTCGACCGCCACATGGCGCCAGTGTCCTTATAGCCAAGCTCGCGCGAACCCTCGTTCAGCAGGCCCGCCGCTCGCTGGTAATCGGCACGTTGCGGCGCGCCGACATTGTCGTGCCAGCTCGTCCACATCTCCTTCAGCTCAGTGGGATTGCGGTTCGTCCCCATCGCCGCCTCGATGTCACTGCCGTTCGTAGGCACACCCTTCAGCGTCCCCTTGCCGGTGCCATAGACGGTCTGCATGTCGGTCTGCAGCTTCGACAGTGCCGTTGCCGCGCCCGCCCGCGTCGGCGCGGGCGAGGTGATCCCGGAACGCAGGATGCCCAGCTGGCGCGCGGTATCGGGCGACAGCCCCTTCACCTTGTCATATTTCGCCGCCTCTAGCGCGAAGCGGACCAGCATCTCAGTCCCTTCCGCTCCGCTCTTGGCGACCAAAGCGGACGTATCGTCGTTGATGTACGTCGCGTACAACCACTGGATCCGCGCATCGTCCACCGAGAACGCCTCGGCCTCCTTGGTCGCGCGCTCCAGGAAAGCGTCCGCCGCCGCTGGGGTCGCCACACCCGAAGGTGCGACGTCCTTCTTCGCCGTCTGTGCGTAAACTGGCGCGGCAAGGAGCATCGCCAGCGCAATCGTCGAAATACCCGTGCGGATCATCGAAG
>NZ_JAXOJO010000078.1:0-1079 GCF_036663735.1 Parasphingomonas zepuensis
AAAGAAAGAGCGTTTTCGATCCGAACTCTTGAAGGGAACGGATCGTCAAGGGAGGCCCGCCGCGAAAGCGACGGGCCTTACTTGTTTCTGACCTCTGGCGGATACGAAAAGGGCGGCCCGCAAGACCGCCCTTCGTGTTCGCCTATGGCGCAGATCAAAGCTTTTCGGTCAGCTCGGGCACGATCTTGAACAGATCGCCGACCAGGCCGATGTCGGCGACCTGGAAGATCGGGGCGTCTTCGTCCTTGTTGATCGCGATGATCGTCTTGCTGTCTTTCATGCCCGCGAGATGCTGGATCGCGCCGGAGATGCCGATCGCGATATAGACTTCGGGGGCGACGATCTTGCCGGTCTGGCCGACCTGATAGTCATTGGGGACATAGCCCGCATCGACCGCAGCGCGCGAAGCACCGAGCGCGGCGCCGAGCTTGTCGGCGAGCGGGACGATCACTTCCTGATACTTTTCGCTCGAACCCAGCGCGCGACCGCCCGACACAATGATCTTCGCCGAGGTCAGCTCGGGACGATCCTGCTTGGCGATTTCGGCGCCGACGAAGCTCGAGATGCCGGCATCGCTGCCCGCACCGACGGCTTCCACAGTACCCGAACCGCCCGAAGTCGCGGCCTTGTCGAACGCGGTGCCGCGTACGGTGAGGACCAGCTTCGCGTCCGAGCTCTCGACCGTCGCGATCGCGTTGCCGGCGTAGATCGGGCGGGTGAAGGTCTTGGGACCCTCGACCGACAGGATTTCCGAAATCTGCATCACGTCGAGCAGTGCGGCGACGCGCGGCGCGACATTCTTGCCGGTGGTCGTCGCCGGCGCGAGAAACGCATCGTGGCTGCCCATCAGCTCGGCAACCAGCGGCGCGACGTTTTCGGGCAGGTTGTTCGCGAAAGCGGCGTTGTCGGCGACATGCACCTTCCCGACGCCCGCAATCTGCGCGGCTTCCCTGGCAACCGCATCAACGCCCGAACCGGCGACCAGAAGATGGACTTCGCCGAGCTTCGACGCGGCAGTGACCACCGCGAGCGTGGCATCCTTGACGGCCTTGCCGTCATGTTCGACCCAAACCAGAGTT
>NZ_JAXOJO010000079.1:0-1078 GCF_036663735.1 Parasphingomonas zepuensis
CAACGCCTCCCGCTAGCAGCAGAAAACCTTGAATCAGCCGTCGCTCGATACCGCAACCTTATTGAGTACGGAGCCTAAACCCGCATAAGCCGGTGATCTTTGCGGGCCTCGACGACGGCGCCCCGGTGCCGGTTGAGTATATCGACGGCCTTCATGCGGTCGGTATTCCCTATTTCTCTTCGCTGGACCGCGCCTTCCGCGCGCTGCGACACCTCAACAAACTTGCAAACCGCGACTTCGCTCGAGCCGACGCCGCGCCGGTCGCGCTCGACCTGCCTTCCGGCGTCACCCCCGAATATCGCGCCGAGCAGATTCTCACCCCGGTCGGCATCCCCTTCCCTCCGGGCGGCGTCCTGCTCGACATCGCTGACGACGCCGCGCTCACTGCGGCATGGGACAAGTTGCATGGCAACGTCGCCGCCTATGACGCCAGCATCGCACTCGACGGTGCACAGGTCGAAGCGATGGGCAAGCGCGGCACCGAACTCATCATCGGCGCGCGCAATGATCCCGATTGGGGGCCAGTCATCCTCGCCGGGTTCGGCGGCGTGACAGCGGAACTGCTGCACGACGTCCGCCTGCTACCCGTTGACCTCACCCATGACGCTATCGTGGCCGAACTGCGCAGCCTGAAACAGGGCGCCCTGCTCGACGGTTATCGCGGCTCCCCGGCGCTGGATGTCGATGCCGTGGCAAATCTCATTGCATGCCTTGGTCGCGTCCTGTCCGGCACGCCATCGATCCGCGAAATCGATCTTAACCCGGTGGTGGTCTATCTCAGAGGCGCAGGGGTCGTCGCGCTCGACGCGCTGATCCTCGCCGAATGATCCGTGGAACATTCAGACCCTACTCGCTCACAGCGTGTGAATCAGCTTAGCACTACTTTGGCAGAAATGCGATCTCTCTGACGGGAGGACTAGCGCCACAGTGGGGGCAGCAGGTTGGAGGTGGGCGCGAGAGGCGGTCAATGATGGCCTGGCGAACTGCCGACAGGCTGGGTTGAGGCGGTGGCCCGAGGATTCTTTTTTCCGTCCCGCTTGAGCGAGACGGCGGTTTTGCAAGAAGGCGTAGGCCATCA
>NZ_JAXOJO010000080.1:0-1070 GCF_036663735.1 Parasphingomonas zepuensis
GACGAAAGCGGGACGCGACGCCGAGATCGGCGGCGCGCTGGATCAGGCGACCATACAGCCCCGGATCATGGAAACTCTTTGCGCTGCCGGTTGACAGGACCAGCGGTGCCGACCCGGTCTTTTGCATTAGCGCCAGGCTTTCGATCACCAGCGCGTGATTCTTGTGCGGCCAAAACTGGTTCGGAATGAAGAAATAGGGGCCGGTGAAGTCGAATGCCTGCTCGAGCTCTGCTCGTGATGCCACATCCTCGTCACTCACATCCGCGACGAACGGCAGTACATGGGTCCGGGCAACCGCGTCCGGCATGAAATCTTTGAGATCGCCCAGCGCATCGTTGCTGCTGACGATCATTACCGTTGCCTGATCGGCGATGCGGCGAAAAGCGCGATCACGGGTGCGGCGCATCGCTTCGGTAAAGAGTTCCGGCAGCCGCAGATGCTGGAAGTCCGGGATCCAGCCGATCGAAGGGATCTTGCTGCGCCGTCCCAGCGTGGTCAGGTGCGACAGCACAGCGATCCGGTTCCGCGCCAGCCAGCGCTCCATGACGATGTCACGGCCGATCAGGCGCTTGAGTACAGTGCCCGTCATTGCGGTCGCGCTGCGCGATCCAAGCAGCGGGCAGCGAATGACCTGAACATCCAGATCGCCGAAATGTGCGATGGCTTCTTCCGGCATGTCGACCGGGACAATCAGCACCGGCTCGATGACGCGTTCCGGATCGGCCAGTATCGCCTGGATCAGATTGCGTAGATAATTGATCCCGCCCATCCAGGCGGAACTGCGGTCCATGAACGGAAAGCCGACGCGGATCACGAGCCGGGCTCGCGAAACCATGCCACATATTCGCTGACACCGGCGTCGAGGCGTTTTTCCGGCGTCCAGCCCCAACCCAGCGCCTCGCTAATGTCGGCGCGCGTGTGGGCGGGGTCGCCGGGACGTGAAATACCGTTGAAGCTGACCTCGCTTCCATTCGCCAGTGACGCTGCAACGAGCCCGACGACTTCTGAGATAGCCGTTCCCGTTCCGGAGCCGCCGTTCGCGACGGGACAGTCGGGGCTGGCGTGGCGGG
>NZ_JAXOJO010000081.1:0-1068 GCF_036663735.1 Parasphingomonas zepuensis
CGTTGTCGAAGGTGATGGACTGGCGCAGGTGTGGCGGCATTGAGTGGAGCATTTTGACGAGGGCTGTGGCGACGGGGTCGGCCTTGAGGCTTGGCTGTCGCAGGGCGATGGTGAGGCGCAAGTGTCGTTCGTGGGCGACGAGGATGGCCTGTCCCTGGGTCGAGAAGAGCATGGCGTCGGCTTCCCAATGTCCGGCCGACAAGCGTGTGGCGATGGCGTGGGGGCGATCGTGGATCGAGCATCGACCGGCGATGCGGGGCCATCCGCCGCCCTTGTTGCGCCATCCGCGCTTGTATTTTGCGCGTGGCAGATAGTGTCGCCATCGGCGGTCGTTGGTGCGCTTGAGCTGGGCGTGGACGAAGCGATAGATGGTCTCATGGCTGATGACCTTGTGTCCGGCATCGAGTGCGAGACGCCCGGCGACCTGTTCGGGGGACCAGCCGGAGGCAAGGCGATCGAGGAGGGTCTCGCGCAGGGTGTCGTCGCGTTCGAGGCGTGAGCCGGACCAGCGGCGTGCCGCCGTCTGCGCCTGTGCGTAGCCCGGCTGGTATCCAAGCTTCGCGCCGCTGTTGCGCTTCAACTCGCGCGCGATGGTCGACGGCTGGCGATCCACAGCTGCAGCGATTTGCCGGATCGACTGCCCGGCCTGATGAAGCCGGGCAATCGTACACCGCTCCTCGAGCGATAACTGACTGTAGGTCGTCGACATGGCAGCACCTGCTTGCGGTGTTGCACTTCGTTTGTGAACTCAGGAGGCTCCAACTCTTGAGAAGGTGCAAGCATGACGAGCAAGACGACAAGTTTGCGCCCGAAGTCCGCAAGCGAGCGGTGCGGATGGTTTTCGATCACGAGCGGGATCACCCGTCCAGATGGGCAACTGTGGTATCGATTGCCGAGAAGATCGCCTGCGTTCCGCAGAGGGACTGTCAGGATTTTCGTGTGTGGGCGGGCGGTTGAACATTACGCCGCCATGGCCTTGTTGAAGCGCTGGCCGAAGATGACTGCGAACTGGGCCTTGGCCATGGTCCACTCACGTGCAGGCATTTTCCACTCTTTCTCCGACCGGTT
>NZ_JAXOJO010000082.1:0-1066 GCF_036663735.1 Parasphingomonas zepuensis
TGCGTACATGATCTGCGGAAATGCGAAAAGCAGTGCGCTCGCGACCATCGATACGACGAATGCGACGACCATCCCGTCCCACACGACATGCGCGTGCGGTCGGTCGGTGTCGGCCAGGGCTTGCGCCAGTCCGCGCTTCAGCCCCAGTGTCGCAAGCAATGCCGCCAGCTCGATCACGACAACAGCGAGCGCAAACCGCCCGACGATCTCCGGGCCGTACAGCCGTCCTGCGATGAACAGGAATGGCAGCCGGGCGAGCAGTCGCAGGAAAAAGCCGAAAATATTCGTCCGCCCACCCTTTGCCAGCGCGGCAATGTCGTCCGATGCGGCGGCAGAAGCGGCGGGGCGCGCCTCAGCCGTCAATGCGCCGCGCCCCAGCTCGCACCCGTGCCAATCTCGACGCCGAGCGGCACAGTCAGTGTCACCGCCGGTTCCGCTGCCGTCTCCATCACCCGGCGGATCACGGGCGTTGCGGCCTCGACATCGCGTTCGGGCAATTCGAACACCAGTTCGTCATGCACCTGCATCAGCATGCGGACCTCGGGCAGCCCCGCGTCGAGCAACGCTGGACCCATCCGCACCATCGCGCGCTTGATAATGTCGGCGCTGGTCCCCTGGATCGGTGCGTTGATCGCCGCGCGCTCGGCTCCCTGCCGCTCATGCTGAACGCTCGACTTGATCCGCGAGAAATGCGTTTTCCGCCCGAACAAAGTCGTGGTGTAACCCTTGGCGCGGACCTCCTCGATCGTCGAGACGATGTAATTGTTGATGCCCGGAAACCGCTCGAAATAGCGGTTGATCATGTCCTGCGCCTCGTCCGCCGTTACGTCGAGCCGACCGGCCAGCCCCCACCGCGAAATGCCGTAAAGGATCGCGAAATTGATCGTCTTCGCCCGCCCGCGCGTGTCGCGGTTGACCTCGCCGAACAGCTCCATCGCGGTCATGCTGTGGATGTCGTCGCCATTCTCGAATGCAGTACGCAGCGCTGGCACGTCTGCGATATGCGCTGCCAGCCGTAATTCAATCTGTGAATAATCCGCTGCCAGGATGACATTTCCCGGCTCGG
>NZ_JAXOJO010000083.1:0-1066 GCF_036663735.1 Parasphingomonas zepuensis
GCGAACGCATGCACGCTCGTCAAAACGCCCGATCGAACGAGGAACGTCCCCACCATCGACATTGAGAACGCCACCACGGCCAGCATCAGCGTCCACGCCCGCAGCCCGTCGCGCGCCGCCAGCACGTTCACCGAATGCAGCAATGCCGTCGCCGCCAACCACGGCATCAGCGACGCATTCTCGACCGGATCCCAGAACCACCAACCGCCCCAGCCCAGCTCATAATAGGCCCAATAGCTGCCCGCCGTGATCCCGATAGTCAGGAACACCCATGCCGCCAGCACCCATGGCCGCATGGCGCGCGCGAAGACAGGTCCCACCTCACGCGTTATCATCGCGCCGACAGCAAAGGAGAAGGCCATCGAAAGCCCGACATAGCCGAAATACAAGGTCGGCGGATGGAACGCCAAACCCGGATCCTGCAACAATGGGTTTAGCCCCATCCCATCGGGCGCCGCCGGGTCGAGCCGCGCGAACGGATTGGAGGCGATCAGAAGGAACGCATAGAAGCCGATCGCAATGAACGCCTGCGCGCCCAATGTCGCCGTCAGCGTCGCCCGGTCCAGCTTGCGCTCAATTAACCCGATCGCCGCCCCGGCAAGCGCCAGCACGGTAACCCAAAGCAGCATTGAGCCTTCATGGTTCCCCCATGCGCCCGCGAATTTGTACAGCAGCGGCTTAGCCGAGTGGCTGTTCGTCGCGACCAGCAGCACGGACATATCGGATTGCAGGAACAGGGTGACCAGCAACCCGAACGAAAGCGCCGCGAGCAGCCCCTGCACGACCGCCACCGGTCGCACCGCCGCGACCAGCTCGTCCTGCTTCAGCCACATTCCTAGCCCTGCCATCGCCAGCTGCAACAGCGCCAGCGCTGCGGCCAGCCACAATGCTGCCAGCCCGGCTTCGGCGATCATGCGCTAACGTTCATTTGGCAAGCGTATCCGGCGCGGGCATCTTGGCGGCGATCTCAGGTGGCATGTAGCGCTCGTCATGCTTGGCGAGCAGATTGTCTGCGACGAACCCGCGATCGCTTGTGAACTTGCCCTCCGCGACGACACCCGACCCT
>NZ_JAXOJO010000084.1:0-1065 GCF_036663735.1 Parasphingomonas zepuensis
TCTGGCGTGCATTCGATTTCGACGTTGATCTTCAATGCTTCTCTCCGCTTCGTGCTTGAGCCGACGCCACGCCCTGCCCTATCGTGCGCTGCATGTATGCGCCCGACCATGGCATGATCGCAACGCCCATCGGCATGATCCGTGTGG
Source organism: Parasphingomonas zepuensis (assembly GCF_036663735.1). NCBI lineage: Bacteria > Pseudomonadati > Pseudomonadota > Alphaproteobacteria > Sphingomonadales > Sphingomonadaceae > Parasphingomonas > Parasphingomonas zepuensis. The sequence continues at coordinate 148 of NZ_JAXOJO010000084.1, forward strand.
ATGGCAATGACGCAGCAATTACGTCAATCCGGATTGGCGCCGACGGCCCAGTGAACAAGGGCGGAGCGACGGCGGTAAAAGCAGCGGTGGAGCAGATTGAAGCTTATTTTTCGGGCGATCTCAAGGACTTCGATCTATCGTTACCGTGCGTTCGTTCGCCGCGAGGAGTGGTCCTTCGAAACGGGCTGATCGCCGTGGGTTACGGCGACACCGTCAGCTATGGCGAACTGGCACGGCGGCTCGACTCCGGGCCGCGCGCGATCGGGCAGTTGTGCGCCCGCAACCCTTTTCCGATCGTTGTCCCCTGTCACCGCGTCCTCGGCGCAGGTGGCGCACTGGGTTCCTATTCGGCGGGTGACGGCCTAGCGACCAAGACATGGCTGCTCCAGCACGAGCGGCGCTTCAGCAAGGGAGAGATTTAATGGCGACGATCACGATCGGGAGCCTCGACGGCAGCGGCGGCTTTACGGCCTATCGGGCGAATCCGGAGGGTGATGCAAAGGGCGCCATCGTGGTGATTCAAGAGGTCTTCGGTGTTAATGAAGGCATCCGCCGTAAATGCGATCATTGGGCATCGAAAGGGTATGTTGCGCTTGCCCCCGACCTTTTTTGGCGCATGGAATCGGGCATTGAGCTCGACCCGGACGTCCCCGACGAAATGCAGCAGGGCCTGAACCTGTTCGGCAAGTTCGATCAGGGCAAGGGCATCGAGGATATTGAAGCGACCATCCGGGCAGCGCGTGAAGCCGGCGGCGGCAAGGTCGGGGTGGTTGGCTACTGCCTGGGCGGACGGCTCGCCTATATGACGGCCGCGCGGACCGATGCCGACGCCAGTGTGGGCTATTATGCAGTGGCGGTCGATGGACTGCTGGGTGAGAAGCACGGCATCGCCAATCCGCTGATGCTGCATATTGCGGG
>NZ_JAXOJO010000085.1:0-1060 GCF_036663735.1 Parasphingomonas zepuensis
CATTCTTTTCGGCGCGGGCGAAGACGACCGTGCCAACCGGCTTCTTCGCGGTGCCGCCAGCAGGGCCAGCGATACCGGTGATCGCCACCGCCACGTCTGCGCCGCTGACCTCCAACGCCCCCTGTGCCATTCGCCACGCCGTAGCGATCGAGACCGCGCCGAAGGTTTCAAGCATGTCGCTGCTGACCTTCAAATGCTTCATCTTGGCGTCGTTGGAATAGGTCACGAATCCGGCCGTCAGTATTTCGGACGATCCGGGAATCTCGGTCACCGCCGCGGCGACTAGGCCCCCGGTGCAGCTTTCGGCGATCGCGACGGTACGACCGGCGGCGCGGTTGGCCTCAACCACCTTGCGCGCGGCGTCAATGAGCTCTTTGGGAAGGAGGGTGTCTATCATCGCGGGCGGCCCATAGGGCATAAAGGCAGCCGTGGCCCGCGCTTTTCGTCATTCTGGCTGAGTTGCAGCAATGCGGCGAACACGGCGGCCAGATTGCGTGGGGGCAAGGGGGCCAAATTGGTGACGATTTTGTCGAGTCCGGGGCAATCGGCGGGCTTCACCTGTTGCGCGATGGCGGGGGCAAAGATCGCACGGACGGCGGGGATGGCGAATTGAGACTCGGCGATGGCCTCGCCGCCGGGGCCGAGCAATTTGCGAATACCGGCCTGTGCGGCTGGCATGGCAGGGGTGACCCCGGCATGGACGCGGGCCATGAAGGGGGCACTGGGCTGGCGCAGGAACGCGTGCGGGGGAAGTGCGGCGCAGACACGGCCCATCTCGCGAATCATGTCGGGCAGCATCACCTGAAACAGCGCCTGCGCTTCGGTTTCGTTGATGCAGGGCCGGGCGGTTTGCGCCGATGCAGCGGTAGAGGCGGCGAGGCCCGCCCAGAGCAGGGCGGCGGGGGCAAGACGGCAGATACGCATGAACTTCACTCCGGTACGCGGACAGTTTGCATTATAGGTCTGCCACGCGAACCGTGGCGACGGCCTGTGCCGCCATGCCTTCGCCACGGCCAGTAAAGCCGAGGCGTTCGGTGGTTGTGGCCTTAACGCTGACCTT
>NZ_JAXOJO010000086.1:0-1056 GCF_036663735.1 Parasphingomonas zepuensis
GGGCGGTGGGGGGCTGGCTGAGCGGTTGCTGGTGCCGCCATTGGATCTGCGGCAGGGCCCGTATGCGCGAAGACGGGCAGCAACCGGCAATTGGTTGAAGCGGCTGGTGCTGGTCGCGGGCGCAGGAATTGTGGCACACATCGTGATATCGGCGGCGGACACGGTGATGTTGCGCGCGATTGCTGAGCGGCGCGCGGCGGATGTGCGGGTGGCTGTGGCTCAGGCCGCGCCGGGCGCGAACCTGTCAGGTGATTTGCGGACAAGGGTGGCGGATTTGCTGCCCACGGGTGGCCCGGCGGGAAGCGCGTTCGTGCCGCTGGTAACACGGACGTCGCAGGCGCTGGCGCCGCTGTCGAGTGCAGTGACCGCACGGGCGATGCGATTTGAGGGCAATGCGTTGGTGCTGGAGATCGAGCCGGGTGAGCCGGGACTGGCTGAGCGGGTGCGCGGGGCAATGCAGGCGGCCGGGGTTTCCGCAGATGTCGTCGCGGCCCCCGACGGCGCCATTCGTTTGACGGTGCGGCCATGAGCGTGGTGCGGATCATCGAGAGCTCGCGGCTGGAAGCATGGCTGCTGCGGATGGAGCTGTGGTGGGGCGGACTGTCGTTACGCGAACGCTGGCTGGTCGGAACGCTGGGGGTGATTCTGACGGCGCTGATCCTGGTTTTTGGTATTGTGAAGCCGTTGCAGGCCGCGCGGGCCGAGGCGCTGGCGGATATTCGGACTTATGAAACGCTGGCGGCGCGCGTGCGGGCGGCAGGCGTGCTGACGCCGCAAGGCGCGAAGCCGCAGATGCGGGCAGGTGCGCCGCAGGATGCGGCGCGGGCTGCGGCAAGGGATGCCGGGATCACCGCGACATTCGTGCCGGGTGCAGCGGGGCTGACCGCGCAGGTGGCCGAGGCGCCCTATGAGGGCGTGGTCGGCTGGATCGCCGATGTCGAGCGAACGACGACGTTGCGCGCGCAGCGCGTCGAACTGCTGAAGGGCGGTGCGCCGGGTCGGGTCAACGCGACGGTGACATTCGTGCCATGAACGAAACGCTGATCTTGACCGAGT
>NZ_JAXOJO010000087.1:0-1051 GCF_036663735.1 Parasphingomonas zepuensis
GTCGAAATAGCGGACGCCGGCATCCCATGCCCTCGCAACCACCTCACGGGCTTGGGCGTCCGGCACCTCACGATAGAGGTTGCCGATCGACGCCGCACCGAACGCCAGATCGCCCAATTGCATCAGGACAACACCCGCACATCGCCAATCGCAACGCCACTGCTGTCCTTGATCGACACAGCCTCGTCGCGCGGCTTGGTCGATGCAAGCTCGTCGATGATCGCACCTTGCACATGCCGCAGTGCCACTGTCGGGCGGGCATCCGCCTTGTCCACGGTGAAGCGGCAATCCTTCACCGTCAGCCGCTTTGCATGACGCGCATAAATGCCATGTGCGGGCAGCGTCTTGAGGTAGCTGACCTCCAGGCTGGTCTCACGCCGATATTCCGGCTCGCGCGCGGCCTCGGCCGCAGTGCCGCCGCCAGCCGACGCGACATGGACGCCGCTGAACGTCACATCCTCGACCGGCCCATCGGCAATCCCTTCGACTCCGCACGGATAGCGCGGATCGGCGCCTGACACCTGGATGTCGTCAAACCGCACCCGCCGGATCGCGCCGATCTGCGTCCCCTTGGGCGCACGCAACCGCGCGCCGTGATGAACGAACAGCGGATGGTTGACCGGATCGCGCAGCGTGATGCCCGACACCGAAATATCCTCCATCACCCCGCCATCGACGATGCCCATCAGGATGCCGCGGCTGTTGGTGCAGATACAATCGCTGATCCGCACATTGCGGAACCCGCCATTGGTTTCGGTGCCCAGCTTGATCCGCCCCAGCACGCCGGTCTTGTCCGGCGCGCCGTAATCGGATTTGCGATACGTTCCGTCGAGCAAGGACCCCATGGCATAGCCGCTGGTCTTGCACCCCTGAATCAAGATGTCCTCGCACATGACCTTGCGGTCCAGCGAATAGCTGCTTTTCAGGACGATCGCATCGTCCTTGGGCGCGTTGACGGTGCAGTTGGTGACGCGGACGTCGCGGCAGCAATCGATGTCGATGCCGTCGCGGTCAGTGTCGATGACGATGCCGTCCAGCGCCATGTTGCTGC
>NZ_JAXOJO010000088.1:0-1050 GCF_036663735.1 Parasphingomonas zepuensis
GGCGCATATGGGCGCGTCGAGCTGGCGCAGGACGCCGGGCGCTGACTGCCGCCGCGCGCGCATGACTGACGGACCACGCTCGACCCCAAATCGATCGGCGATGCCCATGGCATGGCGGCATCCAGCTACGCGTCGCCGCGCTGTGCACGATTGTCGCCATGCTGGACGGCTTCGACACCCAGTTCATCGCCTATGTCGTGCCGCGCATCGCGGAGGACTGGGCGTTGCCGCTGACGGCGTTCGGTCTGATTTTTGACGCAGGATTATTGAGCCCGATGATCGGCGCGTTGAGGCTCAGCACATTATTCGATCGTTAGGGACGCAAAAGGATCTTGGTCATATCCGTCGCGATTTTCGGGGCTTTCGCGCTAGCGACCGCCGCTGCGCAGACGATGACGCATCTGATCGTGCTGCGCTTTCTCACAGCCGTCGGCTTGGGCGCGCAATGCCCAATATCATCGCGCTAGCCAACGAATATGCGCCGGAACGGGCCAAGGCGACTTTGGTCACAGTGATGTCCTGCGGCTTCCCGCTCGGATCGATGCTCGGCGGCTTCGTAACGGTGTCGCTGATCGCCGGCTACGGCTGGCAACCGTTTTCATCCTCGGCGGCATATTGCCGATCCTTGCTGTTGCCGGTGCTCGCCCAGATCCTCCCCGAATCTATACCTTTCCTGGCGACGCGGCCCGGCAACGAAGCCGAGGTCGCGGCGATCCAGCGGCGCGCTTGCCCATATTTCGGCCGAGGCGTTCATCGGCGACGTACGCAACCATCCTGACGGTCCCACAGCCGGATCGCCGGTGCTGGCGCTGTTCCGCGACGGGCGCACACGCCGCACCTGTCTGGTGTGGCTCGCATTCTTCATGAATCTGCCGGTGATGTACTTCCTGATCAACCGGTTGCCGTCGCTGCGGAAGGGCAGGGGCTTCCGCTCCAGACGGCGATCCTGTCCTCTTTGTTTAACCTAGACGGCGTGGTCGGCGGCGTCGCCGTTCTATCGCGGAGTCTATTCGGCGTCGGGCTGGTTCTCGGGCCGGGCGTCGGCAAAGG
>NZ_JAXOJO010000089.1:0-1045 GCF_036663735.1 Parasphingomonas zepuensis
GGCGGCGAGACCGGGGTAGGATACGCCCCACATGCCGACGCGACCATTGTGGGCAGGGACGTTCTTCAGCAGCCAGTCGATGCTGTCGGCGGCGTCGCTGGCCTCATCGGTTGAGCCTTCACGGATTGCGGTGGAAAGGGTGAATTGCCCGCCTTCAGATCCGAAGCGCCCGCGCATCGACTGGAAGACGAAGATATAGCCGTCCTTCGCCAGCGCCGCCCAGCTTGCGGGCATCGTCTTTGGCGCGCCGTCGAAGATACCGTAAGGAGTGCGTTGGATCAGGACCGGCAGCGGCCCTTTTGCGTCGCGGGGGGTCAGGATCACCGTCTCAAGCTTCACGCCATCGCGCATCGGGATCATCGCCCGGCTGTAAGTGAAGGGCGATTGCGTCGTGGCGGGGGCGGGCGCGACTTGCTGGCGCGCGGCGACGGGCGCGGCGAGGGTTAGCAGCAGCAGGGCTCCGGCGATGCGGCGCATGGGATTGTCTCCGGTTGGGCGGTGGCGACTAGAGCCTGTCCGGGGGTGCTGATGCAACCGGCAATCGGCGTATGTCGATGTGATCGCCGCGATCCAGGTAGAAGGCGAGATAGGGAAAGCGAGCCAGCTTTCGGTGACGCAGACCCGGAAGGCCGAGTTCATGCATAGCGCGAAGATCCGGACGCCGGACACGCGCCGATGATACGATAGGCAGCTGCAAGGCTATCGATAAAGCGGAGCGCGACATCGACGCCAGCCTCCGCCGCATAATGATCCACCGCGTCCTCTACGTCACGCGCCGCCAAATGGCGCGGGACGATCGGTTTGTCCGTCACTGTGCCGTGTTGGTGCGTTGCCGCAACCGGGCAAACCATGCATCATCCGCGGTCTCCGCCGGACCGCTTTCCGCGCCATCGAGCAATAGACGCCGCAAATGCTGGGCTTCCTGATCCTTGTGGATCAGCGCGCGGACATATTCGCTGCTCGTGCCGTATCCGCGATCAGCGACCTGACGATCGACGAACGCCTTCAAGGTTTCGGGAAGGGAGACGTTCATCGTGGTCATGGC
>NZ_JAXOJO010000090.1:0-1043 GCF_036663735.1 Parasphingomonas zepuensis
CCGCTACAGCTTCGCCGATATTCGTGGACTGGCGGGGACGCCGCAGGGCTATTGGCGCAACGAATTCCTGAAGCTCGCACAGTTGGCGGCAGTGCAGGAGGTCCGGACGGCGGCGCGGGATTGAGGATTGCCGCTGGACCTTTCGCCAGCACCGTGCATTGCGCAGTGACCGCCCGCAACACGAGCATCGCGCATGGACGTTAGCCGAATTGTCAGCAGCTGGAGCGTCAAATGATGACCGAGGGCGCCACCACCATTCACTTCATCCTGATCGCGATCTTCGCTGCCGGGGCGATCGCGATCCTGGCGCGCGGTCGTTTTCTCAAACGCCGTCGCGGACGGGCGAACCAGCAGCATGCGCAGAATAACGAAGCATCGGAAGCGCCCTTGCCCCCTGAAAGCTAGTCAGGAATGGTACTGACCAACAGCTTGTCGATCTTGTGCCCGTCCATATCGACGATTTCGAACCGCCAGCCCTGTTCGGCAAAGCTCTCGCCCTCATTCGGCAGGCGTTTCAGCACCGCCAGCGCCAGACCCGCCACCGTCGCGAAATCGCGATCCTCGGGCAAGTCGATCCCGATCCGCTCCGCCAGCGTGTCGGCGGCCAGCTGGCCGGACACCAGCAGCGATCCGTCGTCGCGCACGACAATCGCCGGGTGGTCGCCCGCATCGGTATCCGATGCGAACTCGCCCGCGATCGCCGCCAGCAGATCGGCGGGGGTCACGATGCCCTCGAAATGCCCATATTCGTCATGGACAAAGCCCATCGGCACCGCCGCACGGCGCAGCGCGCCCAACGCGTCCATCGCATCGACCTGATCGGGCAGCACCGGAGCAGTGTGCATCAGTCGGCGCAGGTCAAGCGTCTCGCCCCGGATCAGCGCCGATGCCACGTCCCGCGCCTGAACCACACCAATGACATCGTCGACCGAACCGTCCGTTACGGGCAACCGCGTGTGTGGCGTTTCCGCGAGCGCCTTGCGAATCCCTGCCTCGTCCAGATTGACGTCGATCCAGTCGACCTGGGTCCGCGGCGTCATCAC
>NZ_JAXOJO010000091.1:0-1042 GCF_036663735.1 Parasphingomonas zepuensis
TTTCACAGCCTGATCGCCAAGCCATTCTACATCCCGTCCGAATCGATGATGCCGACCTTGCTGGTCGGCGATCGGCTGGTGGTGACCAAATATCCGTATGGCTATTCCTATGTCACCCCGACCTTCCACATTCTCCCGTTCATCCAGGGGCGGCTGTTCGGCAGCGTGCCTGAGCGCGGCGATATCGTAATCGTCACACCCACCGACGCGCGCACCGACTATATCAAGCGTGTGATCGGACTGCCCGGCGAGGAGCTTCAAGTCGTCTATGGCAAGGTCTATATCAATCGACGCCCGGTGAAGCAGGAGCGGCTGGGAACGCGCGCGTTACGGACCGACGCCAATCTGATGTGCGATCCCGATCATTATCCCGACGCTCTGGGCCGCGATGCGTCGGGCGCCACAGTCTGCAATGTGGGAATCGTGCGCGAGACGCTGCCCAACGGCAAATCATATGACACGATCGATATGGTGCGCAGCACTGCCGACGATTTCGGGCCAATCCGTATCCCCGCAGGCCATGTCTTCCTGATGGGCGACAATCGCGACAACAGCGCCGACAGCAGGTTCTCCCTGGCCGAAGAGGGGTTGGGTGGCCCGGTGCCGATCGAGAATATCGGCGGGCGTGCCGAATTCATCACCTTCAGCCTCGACGGCAGCGCAAGCTGGAACCCGCTGAGCTGGCCGGCATCGTTCCGCGCGGGCCGCGCGGGGAACTCGCTGCATCCCGACCGTCCCGGAGAATAAGCGCGGCCATGAGCGACGACATCGTCTCGGTTACGCAGGAGCCTGGCCCTAACGAAATGCGCGATCCGATGATGCGCGCCGAGTTGAAGCGGGCGTCGGTATGGTTCGGCCTCGCCATTGCCGTCGCTTTGGTGGTGTTGTTGATTCAACCCTTGCTGCTGATTTTCGCGGGACTGGTCGTCGCGTCGATGTTCGACGGCGGGGTCCGGCTGATCCGCCGCGCCGTGCCGATCCCGCGCTGGCTGGGGCTGTTGATCGTCGTGATTGGTGTGATCGCGTTCATCGGCGGGGTCTT
>NZ_JAXOJO010000092.1:0-1040 GCF_036663735.1 Parasphingomonas zepuensis
CGTCGCCGAAGGGCCGCTGACGGCTGACGAGCAAGCGGCGTTCGAGAACTGGGCCGCCGAGGAACCGGGTAATCTCGCGGCGTTCGAGCGATCGGTGGCAGCGTGGCGACAATTCGGCGACGCCGCGACGTCGCCCGAGTTCATCGATGTTCGAGACAAGGCGCTCACCACCTATCGCCGGCAGAATCAGCGCCTCTGGGCGCGCCGGAAAATCAGCGTGCGCACGATGGTTGCGATCGCGGCATCGTTGCTTGCGGTGCTGAGTGCGACGCTGTGGTGGCAGGCGTGGCCGGATCTCTATCAGACCGGCGTTGGCGAGCGGCGAGTGGTGATGCTCAACGATGGCTCGCGCGCCTCGCTCGATGCCGCAACGCAGGTGGACGTGCGGATGGGCGGCGACCGGCGCGAGCTGCATCTGCTCGCCGGGCGCGCCAAGTTCGACGTCGCCAGGGATCCGCTGAAGCCGTTCAGCGTGCGGGTGGGAAACAAGCTGGTGGTGGCGACCGGCACGTCGTTCAGCGTCGAGCTGGTCAATGGCAAACTCCGCGTCATTCTCTACGAAGGCCGCGTTGTGATACTTGATGTGCCGACCGGAGGTGGCGAACCGGTTCCGGTGCGGATTGATCAGCGCTTGCCAGGCGAAGAGCAGGCGTTGGCACCCGGTCGCGAACTGGTTGCCGACATGACTGGTCCTGCGGCACGAGTGGCTCCCGCCGATCTCGGTCGCTCGCTGTCGTGGGAAGCAGGCCAGCTGGTGTTCGACGACGAGCCGCTGGCCCTCGCGGTCAGTCGGGTCAACCGCTATTCTGCGCGTCCCGTGATCCTCAAGGGTGTGACCGGACGCCTGCGGCTGAACGGTGTGTTCAATACCGGCGATGTCGAGGCGTTCGCCGTGGGTGTCGAGGAAACGCTGCCGGTGCGTGTGACGCGTGAGGGCGGGACGGTCGTGATCGCGCCGCAATAGTGCATTCCTTGGTCCGGTAATTTCCTGAAATCTGGACCGGGCGGTGTTTTCGGTGTGGCGCGTCTATTTCTCGCAG
>NZ_JAXOJO010000093.1:0-1039 GCF_036663735.1 Parasphingomonas zepuensis
TCGTTGCACTACGCCCGCCATGGCCAATTCGAGAGCGGCTGCTCAGCATGATGGGCGGGGTCACCGGCGCGCGCTGGCAGGAGGATGACCAGCTCCATATCACGCTTCGCTTTGTCGGCGCGGTCGAAACACACGTGGCAGAGGACGTTGCCGCTATATTGGGATCCGTCCGCCATCCGCCACTCGACCTTCGCCTCTACGGTTGCGGGATGTTCGACACTCGCGGACGGCCCAATGCGATTTGGGCGGGGGTCGCGCCGCGGGATGCGCTGGTTGCGCTGCATCGGAAGATCGACGCGACGTTGATCCGTGCGGGCCTGGTGCCGGAACGGCGCAGCTATACACCCCACATCACCCTTAGCCGACTTCCCGGTTCTGCCGGGCAGGTCGACCGCTTTCTGGCCGAACATGCAGGGTTGTCGAGCGACATTTTCCGCGTCGATCATATGATCCTTTACGACAGCAGCCCGGGTCGGGGCGGCGCCGCGTACGAGCCGATCGCGCGCTATCCGCTAACCGGCTCTTCGTTTTAATCCTCCCCCGCCAGGGGGAGGATTAGGGTCTGACGCTTATCCCGCCGCGAACACGCCACAGGCAATACGGTCGCCGCTGTCCCCTGATGGATCGGTCTTCTGGTCGTCGGCCTTGGCATGAACCACGAACGCCGAACCATCGGCATCCAGCAGCTGTGCCATTGTCCCTGATTTCAGCGTAAAGGTCAGTGTGCCCGTGCCATCCTCAGCGACGGTCAGGTTCGGCATGTCGCCCGCATGCGATCCTTTTGAATTCTCAAGCCCGTGCTGGGTCGATGCCGGGTTCCAGTGGCCGCCTGCTGTCGTGAACGCGGGAGCTTCGCATTTGCCGGTCATGTGAACATGCACACCATGCTGGCCTGGCTTTATGCCCGTGACCGACAAGGTCACGTTGAGACCATCGGGCATTAAGCTGGCGATCGCGCTGCCTGCTGCCGTGCCATCGGCCGTCTGCAACGGGGCCGTGGCGGTTTCGGCGGCGGCCATGCCATTTTCCACCATCATCG
>NZ_JAXOJO010000094.1:0-1038 GCF_036663735.1 Parasphingomonas zepuensis
TCGAACCCGGGGGTGATGACAAGCGCCAGCAACAGCGTAACCGCAACCGCACCGAGCAGCGCGACCCCGGTCAGGATCGCGACCAGCTTGGCGCCCAGCGATGATGGCATGCGGCGACGCAGCCGCGCGAATGCGGCGCGAATCATCTGCATCAGCCGTGCGTACCGTTGACCGGCACCACCTCCGCCACTGCCGGGATTTCTTCCTCGTCAGGGTCCATAAACCGCTCATGCGCGACATCGGTCGCGACATCCGCCTCCAATGGCCGTGCCAGATAATAGCCCTGATAGTGACTGCATCCAGCCACCCTCAGCGCTTGCAGGTGCGCCTCGGTCTCGACCCCTTCGGCCACGACTTCCAGCCCCAACGCGCGGCCAAGGTGGATGATCGAATGGACGATTGCCGCGCTCTCACGCTCGCGCCCCATACCTTCGATGAAGCTGCGATCAATCTTCAGGCAGTCCAGCGCAAATTTGCGGATATTGTACAGCGACGAATAGCCGGTGCCGAAATCGTCGAGCGCGATGCGGAATCCCATCTGGCGCAAGCGATACAGCGTCTCGGCGGCGTGCTCGGCGTTGTCGAAGATCGCCGTCTCGGTGATCTCGATCTGCACGCGATTGGGCTCGATGCCCGCCCGCTGTACGCGCTCGACGACATGGCCGACGAAATTCTGGCGGCGGAACTGGCGCGGTGAGAAATTGACCGAGACATATTGCCCGGGCCATTTGCCCAACATCGTCAGCGCCTCGTCCAATACCCAGTCGCCCAGCTCATGGATCAGGTTCGATTCTTCAGCGATCGGGATGAACAGGCCGGGCGAGATGCTGCCATATTCGGGGCTGGTCCAGCGCAGCAGTGCTTCGAACGCGACCACCTCCAGCTTGTTGCGGGCGACGATCGGCTGGTAAACCAGTCGCAATTCGCCATTCGCAATCGCCTGGCTCAAGCCGCCCTCGATCTGGCGACGAAAGCGGATCGATTCGTCCATGCTCTCGTCGAATACGCGCACTACGCCGCGCCCGGATTTCTTGGACT
>NZ_JAXOJO010000095.1:0-1036 GCF_036663735.1 Parasphingomonas zepuensis
GACCGCGAGCGTGGCGCGCGCCGGCGTCGCGCCGGCAGGTCGGTCGCGCTGGCCGGTGCCGCCGCAACAACCCCGCAAACCCCAGACCGTTGGTAATTTCGGCCGCAAGCGCATCGACGATTATGCGTGGATGCGCCCAGCCGACTGGCAGGCGGTGCTGCGGGATCCATCAACGCTGGACCCACCGATCGCGGCGGCGGTGAAGGCAGAGAATGGCTATACCGACGCGATGCTCGCGCCCGCCGCGCCGTTGGCCGCGAAGTTGCGCGCGCGCGCCGACGCACTCTACGCCATCGACCACCAGAAACTGGAGGTCGAGGAAGGCGGCTATCTCTATTACACCCGCAAGTCGGCGGTCGATGACCAAGCCGCTTATGTAAGACGTCCGGTCAAGGGAGGGGCGGAAGAATTACTGCTCGATGTTGGTGTTGAGGCGGCGGACAAGCCATTCTTCGCGGTCCATTGGGGCGGCGTCGTGCGCAGCCCGGACGGAAAGCACTTTGGATGGGCACAGGATCTGACGGGCTCCGGCATCTTCCAGATTCGCGTGCGCGACATGGCCACGGGCGAGCTGGTCGTTAACGATTTGAACGAGGGGCATGGCGGCATGGCCTTTGACCCCGCTGGGCGGTATCTCTACTGGGTCGGCCGCAATGCCACAGGCACCGCCAATTCGGTGTGGCGGCGCGACATGCAGACCGGCACCGACGTGAAGCTCCACGCCGAGGACGACCCAGCCTTCTTCATCGAGTTGCGCACGCTCAAGTCCGGCAAGTTCGTGCTGTTCCGCATGCTCAACGGCGCGCAGACCGAGGCCTGGCTGATCCCCGCCGGGGAACCGGAGCGCAAGCCGATGCTGGTCGCGAAGCGCACACCCGATCTGCGCTATGACGTCGAACATTGGAACGACGCGCTCGTCATCCTGACCGATACCGATGGCGCGACCGACCAGAAGCTGATGACTGCGCCGGTCGAGACGCCGGGCAAGGCGCATTGGAAGCCACTGGTAGAGCATCAGTCCGGCCGCTTCATCGCT
>NZ_JAXOJO010000096.1:0-1034 GCF_036663735.1 Parasphingomonas zepuensis
CCCAGCGACCCGGCCAGCTGGCGTGAAATCGCCGAACGATCTGCCCCGGTGTCAATGATAAAGGGATGCGGCGCGCTGCCGTTGATCGATACCGGCACCGTCATGCGGTTGGCCAGCGCACCCAGCGCCAGCGTGCCGCTCGCTTCCTCCGTAACGGCAGCGGGCGCAGCTTCCTGTGTCGCAGCGGGCGCCGCGGCAAGCGCGATCAGCAGGGGAGGCAACAGATAGCGTTGCATGATGACTGATCATACGCCTCTGTTCGCTGCGCAGCAAATGTCGTTGGTCGAAAGGGGTTCGCGGCTAATCCAGCCGCATCGCCTCCGCCGCCAGCGCCTCGGCCTCGATCAGGATATCGTCCTCGGCGCTGCCCTGCTGCACATTCTCCCGCCCGATCATCACCAGTACCGGCACAGCCAATGGGGTGACGCGGGGCAAGTCGACATGCAGCATCGTCCCCGCCGCACGATCGAGCAGATCGGCCAGCCGCCCGACATCGGTCATCCGTGCCCGCGCATCTTCCCACGCCGCGCGCAGCAACAGATGGTCCGGCTCATATTTGCGCAGCACATCGTAAATCAGGTCAGTCGAAAACGTGACCTGCCGCCCCGATTTCTTCTTGCCCGGATGTTGCCGCTCGACCAGCCCGCCGATCACCGCAACCTCGCGGAACGCGCGTTTCAGCAAGGCCGAACCCTGCACCCAATCGACAAACTCGTCCTCAAGTATGTCCGCCGAAAACAATGCCTGCGGATCGGCAATCGGCTCCAGTCCGTACACCGCCAGCGCATAATCATTGGCAACGAAGCCGACCGGCTTCAGCCCCATTGCCTCCATCCGCCGCGTGAGCAGCATCCCCAGCGACTGGTGCGCGTTCCATCCCTCGAAACTATAGGCGACGAGGTGATAGCGGCCCTCATGCGGAAAGGTTTCGACCAGCAGCCGGTCCGGCGGCGGCAGTTGCGAGCGCCGGTCCTGCACCTCCAGCCATTCGCGCACGTCATCGGGAAAACGCTGCCACTGGCTGCGGTCCCACA
>NZ_JAXOJO010000097.1:0-1028 GCF_036663735.1 Parasphingomonas zepuensis
CACGCGAGGGGCAGGTCGTTCTCGGTGGACGCGCGCTTGTAGGTGCCAAGCGCACTATCGCACATGTTGAGTTGTGCCGGCCGGACAAGCCCAATCAGATGAAGGAACCCCGAAAGGACACGAACCGTCCACGCCCCGCGGCTAAAGCCGAACAAATAGATGCGGTCGCCTTCCCGCCAGTTCTCCACAAGGAAGCGATAGGCGGCAAGGACATTATCATCGAGGCCATACCCCGTGGCGAGGCCAATCACTTCCACGATCTTCTGACGAACGCGGCGCCACGGATTGATGCGCCCGACGGTGCCAACACCTGGGTGGTAGAAGCAAATTTGCCGTTCGCCCTTCTCAGCAATACGGAAAAGCTTCAGAACGTTCGTCATATTGCGACCGAGTTCGTTACTCGTGCCGTCACATAAAATGACGAGGTTGCGCGGGGTCGAGGCTGCTGCGCGGGGCGATCGTGACGCGCGAGGTTTCTCGTTCGTTTTAGGAGTTGTCATCGGCACGCACCACCTCATCAACAGAGACGCGACCGTAAGCGATAGACTGTACCACTGAGCCATCGGGTGCGACCAGTTCGACCTCGTCGCCTCCGTTGTTTAGCGACATGGTCTGCCCTGCCCGAACTAAGGTCTTGCTGGCACCCGGGGCGATATCAACGAGCGCATCGAGCGCCCACACATTGCCCGCCAGATCGCGCACCCGCCAACCGGCAAGCCCAATTACTACAGTCCCATTGTTTAGAAACGTGATCCTCTCATTGGTCAAATCGTCACCTAGCGGATCAGGCACCAGTTCGACCATTCGCAGTCGTGGAAACGCCGAAACGGGTTGATGGAACTCCGCAGGCTCAAACCAGATCGGCGCAGTCCACACCCGATCATCGAGCGGATGTTCCTCATCCTCACTGCCAAACTGGGTTATACGGAGGACGACATACTCGCCGACCGCTTCGAGACGCACGCCTTCAAGCACCAGAGGCACTTGTTGGTTGCCTTCAACCTCATATGTCTCAACCGGTGCAGTTG
>NZ_JAXOJO010000098.1:0-1020 GCF_036663735.1 Parasphingomonas zepuensis
CGGCAGTGACGATCGCGCCGGTTACAGCGGCAGCCGCGATGATATCGGTGTCAAGCGGCGACACCGTCGCCATGTTGATCACGCGGGCGGCGATACCCTCTGCGGCCAATGCTTCGGCAGCGGCCAGCGCGCGGTGGACTAGGGTGCCGTTGACAATGATGGCGATGTCGCTGCCGTCGCGCAGGACTTCGCCCTTGCCAATCTGGAACGACGCGGTGGCGCGCGACAGTTCCGGCACGGGCATGCGACTGATCTTGATGTAGACCGGGCCATCATGGGCAGCGGCTGCCTTGATCGCTTCGGCGGTTTGCCACGGGTCCGCGGGGACGATGACCGTCAGCTTGTCGATGGCGCGAAGCCAGGCAACGTCCTCGATGCTGTGATGGGTCGCGCCGAGTTCGCCGTAAGCGACGCCGGAAGAGATGCCGCACAGTTTTACATTGGCTTCCGCATAGGCGCAGTCGACCTTGATCTGCTCCATCGCCCGCGCAGTGAGGAAACAGCCGGCGCCGCTGACGAACGGAATCTTGCCGCCGTTTGCGAGGCCCGCACCGACGCCGACCATATTCTGTTCGGCGATGCCGACATTGACCAGGCGGGTGGGAAAGCGGTCGCGAAACTTGCCAAGCTTCGATGAGCCAACGGAGTCGTTGACGACGGCGACGATGCGGTCATCGTTGGCAGCGAGTTCCTCGACCGTACGGACATAGGCGTCGCGGCAATCGAACAGGGCGGGTGCGGTGTCGGTCACTTGCTCAACTCCGCTTTGAGTTCGGCAAGCGCTTGCGCATATTGGTCGGCGTTCGGCACGCCGTGATGCCAGCCGGCCTGATTTTCCATGAAGCTCACACCGTGCCCCTTGATCGTATCGGCAATGACGACGAGCGGCTTGCTCCGGGGCTGGGCGGCGGCGTCAAACATCGTGAGCAGGGCAGTATGGTCATGACCGTTCACGCCGACGACGTCCCAGCCAAATGCCCGCCATTTGTCGGCAAGCGGCTCGAGCCCGTTGGTATCCTC
>NZ_JAXOJO010000099.1:0-1017 GCF_036663735.1 Parasphingomonas zepuensis
TTCGTGCGCGGGAACACGCCGGATTACGGCTATAGTGGCACCAATTTGCGGTTTGAATATCAGGGTGTGATCGCGCCGGTCGAGGCGGCGAAGCTGGTGTTCGGATATGAGCATGAGCGGCCGGAATGCACGTTTTTCGGGTTCGGTTCGACTGCGGACGAGCGCGCGAACATCGACAGCGTCTATGCGCTGGCGATCGTTCAGCCGTTTGCCGGGCTGTCGCTGACGGGTGGCATTCGGCATGACGATCACAGCCAATTTGGTGGCGCGACCACCTTTGGAGCGAGCGCCAACTACTCGCCCAATGGCGGCGCGACCAACATCCGCGCCAGCTATGGCGAGGGGTTCAAGGCGCCATCGCTGTATCAGCTTTACGACACTTTCAGCGGCAATGCGGCGCTGCGCCCAGAGCGGTCGCAAAGCTATGAAGTCGGAGTTGACCAAAGCCTTGCCAGCGATCGCGCGATGCTGTCGGTCACGGCGTTCCAGCGCGATACGACCGACCAGATCAACTATGACAATGCCACCTTCACCTATGGCAATATCGACCGCACTCGCGCCAAGGGTGTGGAAGCGGCGATGACACTGAAGCCGGTTGAAGCGCTCAGCTTCGTCGCAGCCTATAGCTATATCGATGCGCGGGATCGGTCCGGGCGCCCGGCGTTCAACGGCAAGCGACTGCCACGGCGGGCTGAACAAGCGGTGAGCGTGTCGGTGGACTATGACTGGTCGTTCGGGCTGTCGACCGGCGCGACGCTGAGCGTGGTGGGCGACAGTTTCGACAATGCGTCGAATGCACGGCGGCTGGACGGCTATGCGCTGGCGGGCGTGCGGGCGTCGGTGCCGTTAGGCGAGCATCTGGAGGTGTATGGCCGGATCGACAATCTGTTCGATGCCGAATACGTCACCGCCTATGGCTATGGCGTCTATGGCCGCGCGGCCTATGGCGGCGTGCGTGTCCGTTTCTGATCGGAACCGGGAGGGGCGGGCGTGATGCCTGCCCCTTGTTTCTCAGCG
>NZ_JAXOJO010000100.1:0-1014 GCF_036663735.1 Parasphingomonas zepuensis
CGATCGCCCCGCGACCAGCCTTTTGGTCCGGGGGGCGATGGTAGACGCATCGACCTTTGCCGATGTGCTGGCCGAAAGCTTCGCGCGCTGGCTGGCGCGTTGGCGGGGTGACGGTTTATCGGCGGTGCGGGCGCGGTGGCTGGAGCGGGCGCACGCCACAGGCACGGCGCTGTCGACCCATTTGCCGGATGGGTCGAACGTCGACGGGCTGTTCGACGGACTGGACGCCGAGGGCGCGCTCAACCTGCGCTTGGCCGATGGCTCGCGGCGTGTCATTCACGCCGCCGACGTGTTTTTGATCTGAAGGACGCTTTCATGCTGCTCGCGATTGATGCCGGCAACACCAATGTCGTCTTTGCCCTGGTCGAAGGGCGCGACATCCGCGCGCGCTGGCGGATTGCGACCGATCCACGGCGGACGGCGGATGAATATGCGGTATGGCTGAGCCAGTTGCTGGCGCTGGAGGGATTTGAGCGCTCCAGCGTTACGAGCGTCATCATTGGAACGGTGGTGCCGCGTGCGCTGCATAATCTGACCGTGCTGAGCCAGAAATATTTCAAGACGGAGCCTGTCGTCGCAGGGAAGGGCGGGTGGCCGATCGCGCTGGATGTCGAGGAGCCGGACACCGTTGGCGCGGATCGCGCGCTGAATGTGATGGCGGCCCACGCCAATCATCCCGGCGACCTCATCATCATCGATTTCGGCACGGCAGCGACGTTCGATGTCGCCGACTATACCGGTGCCTATAAAGGCGGGATTATCGCGCCCGGCATCAACCTGTCGCTCGATGCGCTGGTAACGGCAGCGGCCAAATTGCCGCGCATCGCGATCGAGGCACCGGCCAGTAAATCGGTCATTGGGCGCAATACGGTCGACCAGATGCATATCGGTATCTATTGGGGCTATATCGCGATGATCGAGGGGCTGGTCGCCCGCATAAAGGCGGAGATTGGTCGCCCGGTAAAGGTGA
The DNA here is from genome assembly GCF_036663735.1 of Parasphingomonas zepuensis. Taxonomy (NCBI): domain Bacteria; kingdom Pseudomonadati; phylum Pseudomonadota; class Alphaproteobacteria; order Sphingomonadales; family Sphingomonadaceae; genus Parasphingomonas; species Parasphingomonas zepuensis. The sequence continues at coordinate 971 of NZ_JAXOJO010000100.1, forward strand.
TCGCGACCGGTGGCCTTGCCGTGCTGTTTGAAAAGAACACCGAT
>NZ_JAXOJO010000101.1:0-1012 GCF_036663735.1 Parasphingomonas zepuensis
GGTTGCGGCACCCGCGCCGGCTCCGCCGCCGCCGCCCGCACCTGTCGCTGCCCCCGAAGCGCTGATCGTGAAGCGCATTCTCGATATTCCCGGCCCGATCCGCTTCGGCGAATATTATTGGGACGGTGACACCGCCAAGGTGGCAGGGCCGCTGATCGTCACCGTCGATCTGGAGGCCGAAACCATGTCGGTGTTCCGCGACGGCTATGAGATCGGCGCGACAGCGATCCTCTATGGCGCGGACGAAAAGCCTACGCCCGTGGGCATTTATCCGATCACCCAGAAAAAGGTTCATCACATCTCGAACCTGTACGGCGCGCCAATGCCGTACATGATGCGCCTCACCAACGACGGCGTCGCCATCCACGCGAGCGAGGTCGAAATGGGCGCGGCGACGCATGGCTGCATCGGCGTGCCGCTCGCCTTCGCCAAATTGCTGTTCGCACAGGCAAAGCTGGGCGACCGCGTCATCATCACGCGCGGTAAAAGGCTTGGCGTCGGCGGGGTAATTTCGGGGGGCTGAACGGCCCTATTCCGAAATCGTTACCGGCTTCCCCACCGCCGCCGCCGCGATCCGCGCGGGCGTGAACGGAAAACGGTGCCAGCCCTTCTTCGCATAAAGCCGCGTCTGATCGGCATAAAAGGGCGAGGCGGGGTCGGGTGACTGCGAATAGCTCAGCACCGTGTCCGCAACCGGACCGTCCGCGTCGAAGCCTACCACCTGCACGTAACTCGATCCGTGCCGCGGCGTCACCCCGCCCGGTGCTGGCACTGAAATCTGCACGTTGAGCACGCCGAGCTGCCCGTCGCCGCCATGTACCGGAATGCGCTCGGCTCCGCGCTGCGCATATTGGACATCGCCCCAGCGTGCATCCAGCGCGATGCCCGCCTTCGTCACTTCTTCCGCCGCCGCCTTCAGCGCCGCGAGCAGCTTGATGCCCGGCGCCCCGGTGGCGACGAAATCACGCGGAGTGTTGACGGGGTCCTTGATGTCGAACGGCACCGCCCAGAT
>NZ_JAXOJO010000102.1:0-1005 GCF_036663735.1 Parasphingomonas zepuensis
AAGACGCCGCTGACCGAACAATATCGTTCTGCCGATCAGTTGGAGGCCTTCAACGCGGGCAAGTGCGAATCGTGCGGGACGATACAGTTCCCGCAGCTTCAATATTGCGTGCAGTGCCATGCGCCCAGCGAGCAATTCCAGAATGTATCGCTCCGCGACGAAACGGCCCGGGTGCTGACGTCCACGGCCGACTGGCTGTCCTATTATGCCGCGCCGCCACTGTGGGTCGGCTTCGTTCGCTTCGAAAACGGCGCGCGCGTGCTGATGGAGATGGTGGATATCGGTCCTGCCGGGATCGACACCGATGCGCAGCTGCGCATGGTTTACCGGATAAAGGATCGCGACCGTCAGCGCGGGTATAGCCGGTATTTCTGGAAAGCGACGCCGCTCAGCGCGGCTTGAGGAGATTTGGTGATGGCAACGGGGATCAAGGACAAGGTCGCTATTCTGGGGATGGGATGTTCCAAGTTCGGCGAGCGCTGGGATGCCGGCTCGCCCGAACTAATGAAGGAAGCATTCGAGGAAGCGCTTGCCGATGCAGGTATCGAGCGCAAGCAGATCGAGGCCGCCTGGTTCGGTTGCTGGGGCGATGGGATCAATGTCGGCAATTCCTCGATCCCGGCGGCGATGGCGCTGCGGCTCGAAGGCATTCCGGTCAGCCGGGTTGAAAATATGTGCGCGACCGGGACCGAGGCTTTGCGCGGCGCAGTCTACGCCGTCGCATCCGGCGCCGTCGACATCGCGCTGGCGATCGGTTCCGAAAAGCTCAAGGACACCGGCTTTGGCGGATTGCCTCCCGGTTTCAAGGGCACCTTCAACGACATGTGGATGCCGCTGGGCTCTGCCCCCGCAGGCTTTGCACAGCTGGCGCCCTATTACCGCGCCAAATATGGCACATCGAAAGAAGACCTCAAGAAGGCGATCAGCCATATCTCTTGGAAAAGCCACCAGAACGGGGTGCACAGCCCCAAGGCGCATTTCCAAAAGGCCGTCCCCCTAGAGACG
>NZ_JAXOJO010000103.1:0-1003 GCF_036663735.1 Parasphingomonas zepuensis
TCAGCAGTTTCACGCCCGGTGTTCGCTCCAGAATACTGGTGGTCATGGCTTAGCTCCGTCGATGAACCGTGCAGATTCATAGACGAGTCGTTTAAGCGATCAAGTGCTTTGCTTGTCAGATGACGTCGAGGACCAAGCCAAGATCGCGCGCCTGCTCGGCCTCGATATACCAGTTGGAGGCGGCACGATGCTGAACTTCATCGAAGGTGATCTTCGACCCGGCAATGAGGTCGCGAAAGCCCTCTTCCTCGATGCGGACCGATTCCTCGATCTCGTGCAGCTTAGCCTTGAGGCCGGCGGTGAGCGATTTTAGCGGGCCGGACAGTCGGATCTCGGCGGTGAGCAGGCGTTCGTGGATCATGATGCGCGTGCCGCGTGTCAGGAAGCGTTTGTCGACCGGGAAATGCGCCATCAGCGTGGCACCCGCCGAATAGACCGCCACCTTGCCCAGGAACAGGATTTCGCGATTCTCAAACTCGCGGATCAGGCGGATTTCGTCGCCCATCAGACGAGCGATTTCGGGGTCGCCCCCCAGCGTGCAAATGGCGACGACCAGCGTGCCATCATTGGGTGCGGCGGCGAGTTGCTTGCGAAAGGATTCGTACATCGCATGATCGACCGTGCCCGACAGATGAATGTGCGGGCGAGCGAGCAGCGGATAGCGGATGCTGTTGACGGTCGTTTCGGTCATGTGCGGGGCAACCCGCCGCGTTCGCGGAGGTTCCCTTAGCGTTGGAGCGTGCCGAGGCTGTCGATCGAGGGCTTGCCGACAGGCGCCGTGCCGGCCTTCGGCATGCGCGTTTCCAGCGGTTTGAGCCAGATTCCGACCTCGACGCCGACACTCTGCTGGGGCAGCGAGGATTTGAGATTCCCCCGTTTTTCCCAACCGTCGATCAGCGCGATCGCTTCGGCCATCGCGCTGTCGAGCGGCTGCGGCTTGCGCAGCGCGCGGTTGATGAGGGCATCCCCGAAAAACGTCCAGTCATTCTCGGCGACGCAACCG